>JAHEEA010000001.1 GCA_024640945.1 Candidatus Methylopumilus sp. | reverse complement strand
CAATGATGGCCGTTGCGCCAGTGTTGGTTGCACGTAACATCATGCGGCCAGTTTCTAAGCTACGCATTTGTGAGAACTGTAAATGTTGATAGGCTGCGATGGAATGCCCATACCAAGCGTCGTTGCTTACGTTTACTAGCATGGTTGCTTCAGGTAATTGGCGGATAATTTCTTCGCCAAACACGTCTTCGTAGCAAATATTGAGGGCTATTTTTTGATTCGCTAAAGTCATGGGTTGTTGCAGTTTGCTACCGCGACTTAAGTCGCTGAGCGGCATGTTGAGCCAGTCCCGGTAAATCCAACCAATCAGATTTTTGAATGGAATAAATTCACCAAATGGGACTAAATGCGATTTTCGGTATGATTGAATATTGTTTTCGTTAATACCTAATACGCTGTTGTAATAATTCTCTTGTTCAGACTCAACGGTACCGACCAAAATGCTCTGGTGGTGGATTGCAGCAATCTCAAAGAAAGGCGCGAGTACTTGATCTTGTTTGAGATTGGTTTGCTGAGTATCGATTGCAACGGGGAGGGCTGTTTCCGGAAGAACAACTAAATCAGACTTGGTTTGCGCGGTCATTTGCGCATACTGATTAATGGTTTGGACGATGATTTCTCTGGTCCATTTTAAATCTTGAGGGATATTTCCTTGCAGAAGCGAGACGCTGATGGGCTTGCCTTGCGGTGCAACCCAGCTGACTAGATTGAGTGCGCTACTCACTAAATAGAGTCCGATTAAGCTCATGAACGCTAGTCGGCGATAAGCTTGATTGAATGCAAATAAAACCAGACTTGCACTTGCTGTGACAGCCATGCTGATTCCAAAAACACCTAACACTGGTGCGATGGCCGCAAGTGGGCTAAATGGGGCTTGTGAATACCCAACGGCAAGCCAAGGGAAACCAGTGAAAATCCAATCACGTACCCATTCTGAAACTACCCATAACAAAGGCGCTGCAATTAAAACACTTGGGCTACGTTTGCTTAAGTAGCCGACGGCTGCTGGGAAAAGTGCAAGAAATGCACAAAGGCAGAATGTTGCGAAGCCAGCCATCCAGAAAGGCATGCCACCTACATCGTGCAGGCTAATGTATATCCAATAAATACCAGCAATGAAGTAGGCGAGACCAAAAATAAAACCTAACTTAGCCGCTGATTTTGCATCTTTGGTTTTTTGCCATAAATAAAATAAACCAGCTAAGGCAAAAATAGGGATGGGGAATAGGTAAAAAGGCGCAAAGCCGAATACGCAAACAGCGCCAAATAACAGGGCACTTAAGTAAGGATGTTTGTTGAAGTCAGGCATCAAGTTAACTAATCAAGTAAGACTGACAGTATATTAAAACTCACATTAAAAAAGGCGATTAAATCGCCTTTTTTAATGTGATTGATATTGCTAAGGATGTTTTAGATTTTGTTGTTGGGTGTTGTCGTTGTGTTCGCATCCACTGGCACTTCAGTACCGTCGTTGTTCATAAACACGACTGTAACCACTTTGTCGTCAACAAAGTCTAATTCTGTTGTTTCGTAATACTCACCTTTATCGTTGGTATTGAGATGGTGGTATTGCCAAATGGATGCGTTCAAATCACCAGACTGACTTTTTATGTCTTCAATCTTAGCGGGCTCACCAAACTGAGCGCGAATTTGTTTTTTATCAAATCCATTGATGCTATCAACAAAGGCTTTTTCTGCTGTAGGGATCTCTTTTGGCGGACTCTCAGCGTGCGCTAGACTAAATGCCGTAAGTAATAAAACAAAAAGAACTTTTTTCATGCGCTGCCCCAAGTGATGTCATGGAATGTATGTTTCATCATACATGGAGTAGCGTTAATTAAATTAAGTTCCTTGTTAAATGTCGCTAGGTGGCAGCGAGATTTCCTGAATAAGGACAGAGTGCAATCTACGGCTATCGGTCCTTAGAGCGGTGAACTGTAAATTGTTAATGTTGATGATTTCACCGCGTTTAGGTAAGTGCCCAAATTTGCTGACAACCAGACCGCCAATTGTTGAGAACTCTTCATCGCTAAAGTCTGTGCCGAACGCTTCATTGAAGTCAGCGATTTCAGTTAAGGCTTTAACGCGATAGCGACCTTTTGCATCTTGAATGATGTTGTCTTCGGTTTCATCAAAATCGTATTCATCTTCAATGTCACCAACGATTTGTTCAAGCACGTCTTCAATGGTAATCATGCCGGCAACACCACCATATTCATCGACGACAATCGCGATGTGGTTACGGTTGCTACGAAATTCTTTAAGTAAGACGTTTAGACGTTTTGATTCTGGAATAAACACTACAGGGCGCAGCATATCGCGCACATCAAAATCTTCGCCTGCATAGTATCGGAGCAAATCTTTTGCTAATAAAATGCCGATGATGTCGTTTTTATCATCGTCAATTACGGGAAAGCGCGAGTGAGCAGTTTCAATCACAAACGGAATAAACTCTTCTGGTTTCTGCGTGATATCAATTACATCCATTTGTGAGCGTGGAATCATCACATCACGTACTTGCGTTTCTGAAACCTGAAGTACGCCTTCTATCATGGCGAGTGCATCACCATCTAAAAGACTCTTCTCAAAAGAGGCGTGTAATAACTCGATGAGTTGTTCTCTGTCTTCAGGTTCGCGTAGTAAGAAATGACTCAAACGCTCTAACCAGTTTGGTTTTTCAGCTTCAGCCATGATATGTGCTCTCTATTTTGTTCATTATTATTTAGTTAATTTCCGCATAAGGGTCAGGATAGCCAAGGCTCGTCATAATTTGACTTTCGATACTTTCCATCAATGCTGCTGGCGCTTCTTTTTCGTGGTCGTAACCATGAGCATGCAATACGCCATGTACTGTTAAATGCGCAAAATGCGCCTCTAAACTTTTACCTTGTTCGGCCGCTTCTATTGCAACCACTGGGGCGCAAATGAGGATGTCGGCAATAATGAAAGGTGCTTCTGTCAGTGGGAAAGTGAGTACATTAGTTGCGTAATCTTTGCCCCGATATTCGCTATTAAAAGCACGTGCTTCGTCTTCATCGGTAATTCGTAATGCAATTTGAGCATCGGTGCGTAAAGCTTTACGTGCCCAAAGCTTAAATTGAGCAAGACTAGGTAGGCCTTTTAGCTCACTTGCAAATTGTACGTCCATCCAAAGTTGAGGGTTTTTGCTCATCTGATTTGCTCTTGTGTTTTATGCTTGTGAATGATGTTTAGGATCGTGCGGTTGTGCGTGTTTAGTGCTGTCATATTTCTCGTAGGCATTCACAATTTTTTGTACTAAAGGATGACGTACCACATCTTCTGATAAGAAGTGCGTGAAGGCGATTCCCTTAATATCTTTAAGTACTTGCTGTGCTTCTACTAAGCCACTTTTTTGGCCACGACCTAAGTCAATTTGTGTGACGTCACCTGTAATGACTGCTTTTGTACCAAAGCCAATACGCGTTAAGAACATCTTCATTTGTTCTGGTGTGGTGTTTTGCGCTTCATCCAAAATGATAAAACTTTGGTTAAGTGTGCGGCCTCGCATATAGGCTAAAGGGGCAATTTCAATGGCGCCACGCTCAAACATTTTATTTACGCTATCGTAGCCACCTAGGTCGTAAAGGGCATCGTAAAGTGGACGTAAATAAGGATCTACTTTTTGCGACAAATCGCCAGGTAAAAAGCCTAATCGCTCACCTGCTTCAACGGCAGGACGAACTAATACAATTCTTTTTACTTTGTCACGTGTCAGCGCATCCACGGCGCAAGCCACGGCTAAATAAGTTTTACCTGTACCTGCTGGGCCAATACCGAATGTGATGTCGTAATCTTGCACTTGTTGCAGGTAACTCACTTGACGAGGTGTGCGGCCATGCAAATCAGAACGACGTGTCATGAGTGTTGGCATTGCTGCTGTCGTCACTGCTTCTGGAGTCAGTTTATTCACTTCCACTAAGCCTAGTTGTATCTCTTCTAAATCAATTGTTTTGGTTGATCTGGCGTAGAAGCTTTCTAGTAGTTGTGCTGCTAGCTGCGTATTTTGTTTTTCGCCAGTTAGCCTAAAATGCGCACCACGTCTTGCAATCTTGATATCTAATGCAGATTCAATTTGCTTAAGGTTTTCATCCAATACGCCGCATAGATTAGCGAGGCGGTGATTGTCTTCAGGTTGTAATGTGATTTCCAAATGAATCGCCTTTAATCATTAAACCAGCTCGCCGCGCAAAGTGTGCGGCATGGCTTGGGTAATGCGTACGTTAACAAAATGATTGATGAGTTGACTGCTGCCAGCAAAATTCACAGTACGATTATTGTCTGTTTTACCTGCAAGTTCGTTTTCATCTTTCTTTGATGTGCCTTCAACCAATACGCGCTGAATGCTGCCTAGCATGGCTTCACTTACAGCTTTGCCTTGTAATTCATTGAATGCTTGTAACTTAGCAAGGCGAGCTTGCTTGACTTCAACTGGGGTGTCGTCTTGAAGATATGAAGCTGGTGTGCCAGGGCGCGGGCTATATAAAAAGCTATAGCAGAAGTCATAACCGACGTCAGCAAGAAGCTTCATGGTGCCTTCAAAATCAGCATCCGTTTCACCTGGAAAGCCCACAATAAAATCTGAGCTAATGCAAATTTCAGGACGTGCGGCACGCAGTTTTTTAATCGTCGATTTGTATTGCAACACGGTGTGGTTGCGTTTCATTGCCATTAACACTTTGTCTGAACCTGCTTGCACCGGTAAATGTAAATGTGAAACTAATTTTGGAATGCGTTTAAAGCAATCGATGAGCGCATCCGACATATCGTTCGGATGTGATGTGGTAAAGCGTATGCGTTCTATATTTGGAATCTCAGCGATATATTCAATCAGCATCGCGAGATCAGCACGCTCGCCTGAGCTATTGAAGCTACGATAGGCATTCACGGTTTGACCAATCAGCGTAATTTCTTTAACGCCTTGTTCGGCTAATTGTGCTGCCTCTGTCAGGATGTCTTCAAATGGGCGCGATACTTCATCACCACGGGTAAATGGCACCACACAGAATGTGCAGTATTTGCTGCAACCTTCCATCACTGACAGAAATGCGGCTGCACCTTCTACTCGTGGCGGTGGTAAGTGATCAAACTTTTCAATTTCAGGAAAAGAGATATCGACTTGTGAAATACCTGAATGCCGTTGTTTAGCAATTAAATCAGGTAGACGATGCAAGGTCTGTGGGCCAAACACGACGTCCACATAAGGGGCGCGTTCAATAATATTTGCACCTTCTTGGCTAGCTACACAGCCACCCACGCCAATAATGAGGTTGGGATTTTTTTCTTTGAGTGGAATAAAGCGCCCAAGATGACTAAATACCTTCTCTTCTGCTTTTTCGCGAATTGAGCAGGTGTTTAGCAATATCACATCTGCATCTTCAACCACCTCAGTTGTTTCTAAGCCTTCGGCAGCATGCAACATATCCGCCATGCGCGACGAGTCATACTCATTCATCTGGCAACCAAAGGTTTTGATGAAAACTTTTTTAGGAGAGGTCATGCTGCGATTTGCTGCGCACAAGCAACGAAATGCGTTGGCGCGTGGGAGGTGTGGCTAGGAGATGTGAAACTGGACGAGCAACTTCGCAAAATAGTTTTAAAACTCAGAAAGCTAAGCGTGAATTGTAGCTTAGCTGGCATAGATTTCCAAACTTTAGTATCTCAACCCAAGGTAATAACTTTGGCCTGCTTAATTTAGCGTAATAGTTGCCATGCTGCCGCCACTAAAGTCGAGGTAACGATAATAAGCAGGGTATTACTCAAACGTTTTTGTTTGGAATGTGCGATTTTTAAGCGTTCAATTTCTAACTGCATCGTGATTAATTGATGTTGGTCTTGTTTTAAGAAGGCATCAATTTTACGTGGCAATGTTGGCAGCATTGCACCCCACATTGGGACTTCTGCTTTAAGTTTTTTAATTACGCTACGCCAGCCGATTTGCTCGCTCATCCAACGATCTAAATAAGGCTTTGCGGTTTGCCATAAATCCAAATTAGGATCTAAGTCACGACCTAGGCCTTCAACGTTCATCAGTGTTTTTTGCAACATGGTGAGTTGTGGTTGAATGATTAAACCAAACCTTCTAGCAGTATGGAATAAGCGAATGAGCACACGGGCAAAAGAAATATCTTTTAATGGTTTGTTAAATATCGGCTCACAAACCGCACGAATCGCATTTTCAAACTGATCAATATCAACATCGCTTGGAACCCAGCCTGATTCTATGTGGGCTTGTGCCACTTCACGATAATCTCTACGGAAGAAGGCGATAAAGTTACGTGCTAAATATTGTTTGTCTGTTTCAGTCAGTGTGCCCATGATGCCGAAATCAAGGGCAATGTAGCGACCGTCATTAGCGACTTGAATATTGCCAGGATGCATGTCGGCATGAAAGAAGCCGTCACGGAATACTTGTGTGAAAAAGATTTCAACCCCATCGCGCGCGAGTTTTGGAATATCAATCCCCATTTCACGTAAACGTTGAACTTGGCTGACAGGCGTTCCATTCATGCGCTCCATGACCATGACTTGTTCATGGCACCAGTCCCAATAAACTTCAGGCACGATGAGTAAATGGCTGTTTGGAAAGTTACGTTTTAGTTGGCTGCAACTCGCGGCTTCGAGTAATAAATCTAACTCGTTGTTAATGTGTTGAGAAAAGTCTTCGACCACTTCTCTAGGGCGTAATCGTTTGCCATCTGAAAGTAGCATTTCAATTAACCACGCAGCACTTTCTAGGAGCTTGATGTCTTTACGAATGATATGCGCAATATCAGGACGTAAGATTTTGACAGCGACTGCTCGGCCATCTGGTAAATGTGCAAAGTGGACTTGAGCGACAGAGGCGCTAGCGATTGGTGTCTCGTCAAATTGACTAAAGACTTGGTCAATACTTTCGCCATAAGTGGTCTCAATAATTTGTTTTGCGGTGGCAAAACTAAATGGCGGCACTTGGTCTTGAAGCTTAGCCAGTTCGTCGGCGATATCGAGTGGGATTAGATCACGTCGGGTCGAAAGCATTTGTCCAAATTTCACAAAAATTGGACCCAGCTTTTCAAGAGCTAAACGTAGTCGTTCACCACGGCTTTGTTTTTTGCTGCGGAAGAATAAAATAACATTCAAAAATTGACGTAATGGACGTACTTTGCTGTGTGCAAGGATGAACTCGTCCAAGCCAAATTTCAGCGTGATATAAATGATTTTTAATAATCTAAATAAGCGCATGTTTTAATTTTTCGATACGTTTTTCTAAGCGCTCAACATCATCGCGTAGCTGATCTACATCTTTTACAAAAGCTTCAACGTGACGTTTTTTTGCAATTAAAGGATTTTCTTCTTGCCAATATTCAGTGAGCATTTCGGTCACATTGATGACTTTTGATTTGGCTTCTGAATAAGTCTTTTTGGCGAAAGCATTAGCTTGGGTTGCTGGAATGTCGCCTATGATTTTGCTTAAGTCTTCTTCGTAATCCCAGCGCATCCCTTGTAAAACTTTGGCCAAAGCTTTTGCTAATTCTGTGTTGCCTGTGATTTGCACCTGACTACTTGCCGCTGCATCTTTGGCCAAGATACGAAGTGCAAGTGAAGGCGAGAGGCTGATGCTCGCATCATCGATTGCTGATTCACCCGCCATGGCTAAACCGCCATTTTCTAATACGGTTAAATTAGCTTTAGCTGGGCCTAAATAAATCGCTACCGTTTGGCCACTAAATGGCTGAAGTTCAACACTTGCCCAACTGTTTTGGGTGGTGAGATGATTGAGTATGCGAGTGAGTAAAGGTTTAAACATTCTTAAGTGAGCCTTAAGCTTTCCAGCCTTTATGCAAAGCTACAACGCCAGCCGCTAAATTGTAGTAGTCCACTTTGGCTAAGCCAGCATCTAGCATCATTTGACGCAATGTTTCTTGGTCTGGATGCATGCGGATTGATTCGGCTAAGTATTGATAGCTGTCAGCATCTTTAGCAAATAGTTTGCCCATGAACGGTAATAGTTTGAATGAGTACGCATCGTAAAGCGGCGCGAGTGGTTTCCACACTTGCGAAAACTCCAAGACTAATAAACGACCGCCGACTTTAAGTACGCGTTGCATTTCTGCCAGGGCTTTGTCTTTATGCGTCATATTGCGCAAACCAAAAGCCACAATTACACAGTCAAAGTAATGGTCAGGGAATGGCAATTTCTCGGCATCACATTGCAATGCTGGCACTGAGGCGCCATCGTCAATCAAGCGATCACGCCCGACGGATAGCATGGATGCGTTAATGTCCGTGAGAATGACTTGGCCTGTTGGCCCCACTTTTTTGTTAAATAGACGAGATAAATCACCGCTGCCACCAGCAACGTCTAGTACCTTGTCGCCAGCTTTAACGCCGCTGACTTCAACCGCAAAGCGTTTCCATGTGCGATGTAAGCCAGCTGACATGACGTCGTTCATCAGGTCGTATTTGCGTGCAACGCTATGAAATACTTCGCCAACTTTTTTGGCTTTTTCGCTTTCATCTACGGTTTTAAAACCAAAATGGGTTTGATTCTGATTGCTCATATTTTTTAATATTATTCTGTTGTGATGGGTTGGCGCTTAACACCTGCGGCATCAAGTCTTCCGATATATTCTAACCACATTGCTTCGTAGTTTTTAGCCAGGTCATACAAGTAGTCCCAAGAGTAAAGCCCAGTATCGTGATCGTCTGAGAATATCAACTTCACTGCATAGTTACCTACTGGTTCAATGGCAACAATATTGACGTTCTCTTTACCGGTTTGTAAGACTTCTTGGCCAATGCCATGACCGCGCACTTCTGCAGATGGTGAGTAAACACGCAAAAACTCACAAGACAGCATGCAGTTACTATGGTCGTCAAAAGTGATTTCTAGTAATCGTGATTTTTGATGTAACTTAATATCAATCGGACGGCGCAAATTGTTGCTTAAATCGCTCATGGACATCGCTTTTTGTAAAAGTTAAATGATAGCAGAAAGCGCTGCAGCGTAGGCGTGTCAGTATCAAGACGCCGTGTTGTAAAGATATGGTAGGATGAAGCTAGATGTTTAAAGGAGTTTGATGTGGGATTTAGCACTTTATTTTTCTTACTTGGTTTGACAATTGTCTTTGTGGCCTTGGCGGCGGCAGGGATATTGTGGGCGATTAAAAGCGGCCAATACGATGATTTGGACGGCCCTGCGCAACGTATCTTGATGGACGACGATGATCCAATGATTCCGTTCAATCAAAATAAAAAGCCAGCGTCAGAACAAGAAACGAAAAAATAAATTTAAAATTTGATGGTTCTCTGTTGAAGGCTTACATTAATCCGATTAAACTAGAACCTTAATTCAAGTGGGGGTTTTAATATGAAAGAACATTTCACATTCTCAAATTTACCGATGACAATGGTGGTTGCTTTAATCACTTGGTCATGGATCAGTGCTTTATCAGTTATTTTCTTCCACTAAGATATATACGTCGATACGTCGGAAGTTATAAAGCATCATAAAAAAAGCGGCCTATGCCGCTTTTTTGTTTCTATTAATCATCTAAATTTGAAATCAAGCCGCTAAAACTTCTTTCATTTTTTGCATGGCTTTTTGTTCAATCTGACGGATACGCTCAGCAGAAACGCCAAACTCATCAGCTAAGTCATGTAAAGTCGAGCTGTCACCTTGGCTTAACCAACGGGCTTCAACAATACGACGGCTACGTTCATCTAGACTTGCAAGCGCATTTGCTAAGCCTGTTGTTTGTAAATGTTCCTGCTCAATTGCGGAAAGCATTTCAGATGGCTCAGGTTGCTGGTCTTGTAAGTAAGCAATCGGACTGAAGGTATCTTCACCGTCATCATCGTGATTGCCTTCAAGAGAAATCTCATGTCCGCCTAAACGTGATTCCATTTCCAAAACTTCTTCTGGCTTCACTTTGAGTTCGCGCGCAATATGCGCAACTTCATCAGGCTGTAAGCTACCCCCGCCAGTTTTCATGCTACGTAAATTAAAAAATAGTTTACGTTGTGCTTTGGTCGTCGCGATTTTTACTAAACGCCAGTTGCGAACAATGTATTCATGCATTTCCGCTTTAATCCAATGCATCGCAAATGAAACCAAGCGCACGCCACGTGATGGATCAAAACGTTTAACGGCTTTCATTAAGCCGATATTGCCTTCTTGTATAAGGTCTGCCTGCGGTAAGCCGTAGCCAGAGTAACCACGTGCAATACTTGCAACTAAGCGTAGATGTGAAACAATCAAAGCCTTAGCAGCTTCAAGATCGTTATTGTTTTTTAGGCGCGTAGCGTAGTCCAGCTCTTCTTCAGCTGTTAATACAGGAAAAGCTTTAATCGTACGCATGTACTGATCTAAGCTATCTAGCGAAGATAAGGATGGTATTGCTAAAGCATTATTCATCGTATTTTTCTCACTCATAATGTTAATTTTAGCACTCTAACTTAGAGAGTGCTAGTGAGTGAAAGTTCCAGCTTTTTTTGAACAATGTGGTGTGGCAATTCTATCGAGTAGAATGTAGCCAATATTTTAATGAAAGCGCTATATAAAATGACAGCAGCAGAAGTTAACGCGACCCAAAGTGGTAATAGTAAATGGCGCATCTTGATGGGGAGCTTAGTTGGCACCACTATTGAGTTCTTTGATTTTTATATCTACGCGAATGCTGCGGTATTAGTCTTTCCCGCTTTATTTTTCCCTTCATCAAATCCTACAACGGCAATTCTTCAATCCTTAGCGACCTTCGCAGTTGCCTTCTTTGCGCGACCCTTAGGTTCAGCAGTATTTGGTCACTTTGGTGATCGTGTTGGGCGTAAAGCTACTTTAGTGGCCGCCTTGATGACCATGGGCTTATCAACGGTCGCGATTGGATTATTACCGACTTACGCCAGCATTGGCATTTTTGCGCCTATCTTGCTTACCGTGTGTCGTTTTGGTCAGGGGCTAGGTTTGGGTGGTGAGTGGGGTGGCGCTGTATTGCTTGCCACTGAAAATGCACCGCCTAACAAACGTGCTTGGTATGGCATGTTTCCACAACTTGGTGCGCCAATCGGCTTTTTAATGTCTGGTGGTTTATTTCTATTTTTAAGCGACCATCTTAGCAACGAACAATTCTTTGAGTTCGGTTGGCGCATTCCGTTTTTGGCAAGTACTTTGCTGGTGTTTGTCGGTTTATATGTGCGTCTCAACATCACAGAAACCCCTGCATTTTTGGAATCAGTAAAATCAAAAAAACAAGTGAAGGTCCCTGCTGTTGAAGTATTTACAAAGCATGGAAGAAAGCTGGTTTTAGGAACCTTAATTGCGGTCGCGACTTTTGTATTGTTTTACTTGATGACGGTCTTTACGCTGAGCTGGGCAACCTCGGCTTTGGGCTATGCAAGACGAGACTTCTTATTAATGCAGTTAATTTCAGTCTTGTTTTTTGGCTTAGCGATTCCAGCTTCAGCTTGGCTAGCTGATCGATATGGTCGCCGTATTACATTGATTGTTGCAAGTGTATCGATTGCTATTTTTGGCTTGTTTATGGCGCCATTGTTTGGATCGGGTGGGGCATTGCAAGTGACCATGTTCTTATCACTGGGAATGGCTTTGATGGGGATGACTTATGGGCCACTTGGCACCATGTTATCTGAGCTTTTCCCGACAGAAGTGCGTTACACCGGTGCATCGCTCACCTTCAATTTAGCTGGGATATTAGGCGCTTCATTCGCACCGTTTATCGCCACTTGGTTGGCTGGTCGTTATGGAATCAGTTATGTTGGATTTTACTTATCAGGCGCTGCCTTATTAACCTTAATTGCACTATTAAAAGTGCGAGATTAATTATTGCCCACCATATCTAGAGCCCGGGCCAAAGAACTCCCTTATTAAAAAGTCCTCTAGTCCAGCGTTGTCTTGCATCCTTGCTGAAAGTATTACAACGCGGCCTAGGATTGGGGATTCCCAATTAAAGTCGCCGCTGTATTCTCGGCGAATAATCACAATCATTTTTTTAACGATTGCGCGTTGGATGCTTTCATTTGGCCCCGCTTGAACATCGATCAGTTCTAAGCGCGCGTTATTAATATTATTTTTCCAGCCTCTAAAAGTGAATTGTGCTGAGTGCAATTGAATTTCTTTGATCTGAAAGATGCCGTTTGTTCCTTCTTGCGCCAGGTTTCTTTTGATGACGGCCTCGCGCGCATCTTCTTGAGCATTACCTCTTTCTCTGGCGATTGCCGCCGCATTTTCTCGTGAAGCGTAGTTTTCTTCTGATTGTCGCCGCTGCCTATTTGCATTGACTAAGGACATCATATCCACAGGCTGATTTGGGTTTGCTGTTGCTTCTGGCGCTTTTGTAGGCAAAGGTATGCTGCTAGAAGACTCATTGTTTTTCGCCGTAATAATTTTAGGTGCTTTGACTTGAGACTTGTGTTTCTTGGTTGGTTTTGCTGGGGGCTCTGGTGGCGGAGCAGCTGGCTCTACTTTGGGTTGTGGTCTGGCTAAAGAAACTGTGATGGTTTGGGGTTTAATTGCAGATGACGGCTGTTTGATGAGCTGCGGCAATACAAAAAAAATCACAATTGCATGAAAAATAATCGAAGCAACAATTGCAATCGTTGCGTTTCGACTTAAGCGTATGCTGAAATGTCGGTCGCCTTTGGGTGGCAATTGCAATATGCCGTCAGCAGAATAAGCCTGTAGGAGAGATAGCTTTTCTGCTTTATTTTTCCATGGCCGCCAAATGTTCAAGCGTGATTCCTACTAATATTGCTTAGAGGTTTTCAAATTGGGCAAGCGTACGATTTACCGCAAAGTAAGAACCTAGCCAACCTAAACCAGTCGCGCTTGCGAGTAGCACTAAAATACTTGAGCCATTCGGTAAGTGAAGTCTGAAGTTGCTTGCATACAAATCAGCGATTTCGGCGACGGAGAAATTAAATAGCAGCGTCACTAAAGTCAGGATGAGTAATGCTGCTAGTCCTCCGCCTAATCCATATAAAACGCCAGCATATAAAAATGGTCGACGAATGAATGGATTGGTTGCGCCAATCAGCTTGCTGACTTCGATCTCTTCGCGTTGCGTCATTATTTGTAAACGTATCGTGTTGCCAATCACTGTAATTAAAGCAAAGCCCAGTAGCACCACTAAAACAAAGACTGCTTTTTTACCTAATTTTAAAATCGTGTCTAAACGTTTTACCCAGTTAGCATCAACTTGTGCCAACTCTACGCCGTCCCATTTCTGCATTTCCTCTTGTAAGCGCGCCATGTTGTCAGGGCTAACCTTTTTTGGCGTGATATAAAAAGCGTCAGGCAATGGATTTTTCTCAAGGCTTGCTGCTGCGTCAGCAGTATTTTTGTCCTGCTGCATTTTTGACCATGCATCGTCTTTGCTTACAAATTCAAAGCTAGCAATATCAGCGTGTTTTTTTAATTGCGCTTCAATTTCTGTTTTATTAGACGCGTCTAATTTAAGAAATAAGCTAATTTGTGGTTTGCTTTCAACGCCACCTGTTAGGCGACTTAGGTTGTCGACCACAGTGTAGAGAATTGCTGGTAAACAAAGCGTCACACCAATCACACAAAACATCAGTAAGGTGGCCATTAAATTATTTCGCATACGGCCAATGACTAATTTCAAAGGCTGTTGGTGCTGGGTAAGCCATAAGCTCATACGAGTTCTCCATGCTGCAAATGCAGGACTTTAATAGAGGATGCGATTTCAGGCGGCAGATGTTTAGGGGCTTCATGGCTAGCAATAATCACCGTCACCCCGACTTGTTGGAATGCATAGAGGAATTCCAAAATTTCGGCTGCGTAATTTTCGTCTAAGTTGCCTGTTGGTTCATCTGCGATTAAGAAAGCAGGGCGACTAACCACGGCGCGTGCAATCGCTAAGCGTTGCTGTTCGCCACCAGATAAAGTTATTGGCATGGCCTTTTCTTTATCAAGCAAACCGACTTTATCTAATGCTGCGCGTACGCGTTTGGCGGCATCTTCACCAATGATGCCATTGATGTTGAGCGGGAGTACAACGTTCTCATAGCAATTGCGATCGTAAAGCAGCTTGTGGTCTTGGAAGATTAAACCGAATTGGCGACGCAGATAAGGAATGGCTGCTGCTTTTAGCTGGCTCACATTTTGATTATTAATCAGTACCGTGCCTGAGGTTGGTCGTTCTAGACCTGCAATCAGTTTGAGTAAGGTACTTTTGCCCGCGCCTGATGCTCCGGTGACAAACACTAAGTCACCTTGTTCAATCTCAAAGCTGATGCGCTTGAGGGTTTCATAATTGCCAGGATAGCGTTTGCTGACTTGGTCGAATTTAATCATTCAAATAATGCCTCTACAAACTCGCTTGCTTTAAATGGACGTAAATCATCGATAGATTCGCCCACACCGATAAATCTAATAGGGATGGGGCGTGTTTGAGCAATTGCTGCAATGACGCCACCTTTTGCTGTGCCGTCTAGTTTGCTTAAAACAAGGCCAGTCACACCTAGTGCATCGTCAAAAGCTTTGACTTGCATCACAGCGTTTTGCCCAGTGTTTGCATCTAGGACCAATAAAATTTCGTGTGGTGCGCCAGGAATTGCTTTATCAATGACGCGTTGTACTTTGCGAATTTCTTCCATCAAATTAAGTTGCGTTGGTAAGCGGCCAGCTGTGTCTGCTAGCACGATATCAATCCCTTTAGCTTTTGCCGAATTTACTGCATCAAAAATCACGGCTGCAGGATCTCCACCTTCGCTAGCGACAACATGCACATTATTTCGCTCGCCCCAAGCTTGCAATTGTTCGCGCGCAGCGGCTCTAAAAGTATCGCCAGCAGCAATGAGCACTGACTTTCCTTCAGATTGGAATAAGTGGGTTAATTTACCTATTGTTGTTGTTTTGCCTGCGCCATTTACCCCAGCAAGCATGATGATGTAAGGCTGTTTGGTATTGGTTTGTAAGGGCTGTTCTAAAGGGGCTAGTAAAGACATAAGCGCATCTTTAAGGGCGCTTTTTAGTTGGCTGGTATCACTTAGCGCTTGACGTTGTACGCGCCCTTTAATGTCCTCAAGCAATGCCTGGGTTGCGGCAACACCAACATCAGAAGTGAGCAATATGGTTTCAAGTTCTTCGTAAACATCATCATCAATCTTGCCGCCACCAAATAGACCAGCAAGTTGATTGCCTAATTGGCTGCGTGTGCGAGATAGCCCTTGTTTTAAGCGCTCCGTCCAAGTGGCCGGCGCTACTTTTTCAGGTGCTTCTGCCGCACTTGGTGTTTTGTCTTTTTTGAAAAAATCGAACATGGATTTGTGACTAAATGAGTTGTTGCTATTTTAGTCTCAAACCCATTGCTAATCTACGACTACTAGGAAAATTTAACTCATTGTATTTTTATTTAATTGTTGATTTTGATAAAACAAAGCCCACTCATTGTGGGCTTTGTTATGTTGCTAATTATTTGGCGAATGGTTGAGGTCTTGGGGTTGCATCAGATGACGGAGGTAATTGAGGTAACTTAAATGATGGTTGATCACCAGTTAATGTTTTTAAAAAAGCTACAATCTGCGCATTTTCTTCATCTGTAAACTTTTTACCTAACTGTACTCGGCCCATTGTATCGACTGCCTCTTTTAAAGTATTTGCAGCGCCATCATGGAAGTATGGATAGGTTAATTCTACGTTACGTAGGGTTGGAACCTTGAATTTAAAGCGGTCAGCTTCATCTTTGCTGAAAGCTACACGGCCTTCTGCTGGGCTGTTCGCTTTATATGGCTCTACTAATCCCATTTTTTGGTAAGAATTACCCCCGATGTTTTGGCCATTATGGCATGCAATACATCCGCTACTTTTGAATAGGTTGTAGCCGGCCAACTCGGTTTTATTGATGGCCTTTTTATCACCTTTTAAATATCGGTCAAATCTTGAGTTTGGGGTGACTAAGGTTTCTTCAAAAGCAGCAATCGCAAGGGTTACTTCTTCAATAGTGATTTTGTCTCTGCCAAAAGTTTTCTTGAATTCGGAAACGTAAGCTGGGATGGACTGAAGTACATCTACTGCCAATTGATGAGTTGAAGCCATCTCTCCAGGATTTGCAATGGGCCCACCGGCTTGTGCTTTTAGATTTTCAGCGCGACCATCCCAGAACTGAGCTAGATTTAGGCTTGAATTCAATACAGTTGGTGCATTAATTGGACCCTGACTCCAATTATGGCCGATTGAAGTTCGTAAATTATCTGTCCCACCCATTGAAAGGTTGTGACATGAGTTACATGAAATGAATCCTGATTTAGAAAGGCGGGTATCGAAGTAAAGCTTTTTACCCAATTCGACTAAATTTGCATCTTTCACTTTTGCTGGCACGATAGGCTGGATTGGTTCTTTACCTGGGGCAGCGTTAACAGTGCTGATAAGACTTGAAAGCACTATGAAACTAAGTATTGCGCTTGCTTTAATCGTGTTCATTTTAAACCTCGCTTTCTAAATGAAATAATTCTCTCTTAGTTTATTTTTTGTTACGAAGCAGGACTTGATTTATATCAAAAAGGTTAAGTTTTTCTTGCAATCATTCCAATTAAGGCGGACTTCCCGTTATGACCACTACCTTCTTTTATCGTTAACTCATATTCAAGTAGCTCTTCAATTTCCCAATCAGAAAATGCATTTTTTAAGATTTCTTTTGTGTACAAGTTCTCTAACATTGGCGGTCCGCCAGTTTTACATTCAAGTTGTTTTGGTGTGTAGCCTTGTAGAAGTATTCTTCCGCCACGGGCAGTTAGAGATTTCATGATTTCAAATTGCTTCAACCTTGTTTCAGCATTTGTGAATTGAATAAATACCCCGATAACCCAATTAAATTGATCTTGTTTAATATTGGTCGAAAATTTCTCACACAACATGTCAGCACAAATAAAGTTGGATTCTACGTTTTGAGTTACTGCTAGTTTTTTAGCTTTTGCAATGGCGACTGGTGAAATATCACAAGCTGTGACTTGTAGTCCGTTTTGCGCAAGCCAAACAGCGTTTCTTCCTTCGCCATCTGCAACTAAAAGTATGCGATGACCATTATCCTTAATTCTTTGTGTATGTTCGGCTAAATAGTGATTAGGAGCGACGCCAAATAGATATTCATCACCAATGGATGAATAACGCTCACTCCAAATTTGCTCTTGCGAAACTATTTCTATACTCAATTTACTTGCAATCAGAGCTGCCGTCCTTGGATTTGCAACATCCATTACGATTAAACAAAGTGTAGGCAGGGCAGAAGCGAATTAATCCTGTGGTTAAAGGAAGTAGCCCTATCCAAGCCCAAGCATCTAGTGTCTTTGTGGCAGCGAGTGTCACCAAAACTGCCCCTAGAATTATTCTTAAATTACGTTCAAAACATCCGATGTTGCATTTCATGATATTTCCTTTAAATAAAATTTTTTACTTCATTGATTCTTTAACTTTTGTCATGACATAAAAAAACATGAAACTCATCATAACAAACATAAATGCAAGTGTTACAAGCGTTAATTGACCAGGCAGTGTGTGTAATAAGATATCAAGCATCTTGCGCTCCTTGAAGTTGAAGGGATGCTTTTTATAATATACAAATTAATATAATATTTTTTGATCCATATCAATCTAATGAGTTTTAAAGGTTAATATTTATGAATTACATATTATATATTTTTATGTATTATATTGAGCTATTCTTAAATTATTAAAGAAAGATTAAATGGATCAGACTTCTAAAATGGAAAAATTGCAGCAAACAGCTGATCAGGCTATCAATTTAATGAAAGTGCTTGCCAATAAAGATCGAATGATACTTTTGTGTCAAATAAGTTCTGGTGAGAAGTGTGTTTCTGAGCTAGAAGAAGCTACTGGAATTAAACAGCCCACTTTATCTCAGCAGCTCACTGTATTGAGGAATGAAGCAGTGGTTGCAACTAGAAAAGATGGAAAAAAAGTTTACTACTCGCTTGCAAGTGAAATTGCTGCAACCCTTATGGATGTTCTTCATGAGCATTACTGTAGCAAATTATAAATTTACTTTTATTTAGCAACTTAAAGTTAGGAGAATTAAATGATTTTCAAACAATATTTTGAGCCAGATACCAGTACCTTTACTTACTTATTGGGGTGCGAAAGAACAAAGCAAGCGGTACTAATTGACACAGTTGAATCTGAAGTTCAGCACTATATAAAAGATCTTGAAGAACACGGATTGAAGCTCGTTTACACCCTTGAAACTCATGTTCATGCAGATCATGTTACAGGTGCTGATACTTTGAGACAAAAGCTTGGAAGTAAAAGCGTTGTTCATCGAGATGCGGGTGCTATGTGCGGAGATTTGCTGGTGACGGATGGTGTTCATATTATTGTGGGAAATATCGATTTGGAAGTGCGATATACACCAGGGCACACAAATGGATGTGTTAGTTACTTTGCTGGGGATAGAATTTTTACTGGCGATGCACTTCTTATCGGAGGATGTGGTCGCACAGATTTCCAAAGTGGAGATTCCGGGCAGCTTTACGACAGCATTCATGCACAAATTTTCAGCCTTGATGATGATGTCATTATTTATCCAGGTCATGATTACAACGGCAATACAGTTTCAACGGTTGGTGAAGAGCGTAAAAATAACAAGCGTTTGGGAAATAATAGAAGTCGAGAAGACTTTATTAAGCTTATGAGTGAGCTGAAGTTAGCGTACCCAAAATATATCGATACCGCACTTCCAGCGAATCAAGCTTGTGGTCGTGTTGAAATTCCGCAGGCCTCATAAAACATAAATTGCTTCAGAAAATATTAAAAATGGAGATGACATGAAATTAGCAAAATTAGTCGATCAAATATCTGTTGCAGACCAGATATTTGTGAATGATTTAAATACGATAGCTGATCAAGGTTTTAAGTCTATTTTATGTCATCGTCCAGATGGGGAAGGGTCAGACCAGCCTAATTTTGAAGAAATCGCGAATGCTGCAAAAAAGCATAAGATACAGATTCAGTATTTGCCAGTAGTATCAGGAAAAATTAGTGATGAAGATGTCGATAAATTCACTAAAGCATTTTCTGAGGCACCCAAACCCGTTCTTGCATATTGTCGAAGTGGAATGAGAGCGGCTTCGCTATGGGCCTTAGCTGAGGCATCAAAGCTTGGTCTGGCGTCAGTTCTTGAGGCAGGAAAAAAAGCAGGATACGACTTATCTGGTTTGACAATGCGTTTGGCTGGAAATAAAAGTCAAGCAAGCCCCAAAGTCAGTCATGAAGTTGTTATTGTTGGTGGTGGAGCAGCTGGGGTGGCTGTTGCATCGAGTCTTTTATCTAGGAATTCTTCACTTGATGTTGTAATCGTTGATCCAGCCGATACACATTATTATCAACCCGGTTGGACAATGGTGGGCGGTGGTGTATTCAACCCATCTACCACTGTGAAAACAATGGCATCAGTCATTCCGTCTAAGGCTAAGTGGGTTAAAGCTGCTGTGGCAGGCTTTGATCCTGAAAATAACCAAATTATTTTAGAGGGTTGCCGTGTTATTCACTATGATGTCCTTATCGTTTGTCCGGGCGTTAAACTTAATTGGAATGCTATCGAGGGGTTAACTGAGACTTTAGGACAAAATGGTGTTACATCTAATTATCGTTACGACTTAGCCCAATATACATGGGAGTTGGTGAAAAATCTTAAAGGCGGTCATGCTGTGTTTACCCAGCCACCGATGCCAATTAAATGTGCTGGCGCTCCACAAAAAGCAATGTATTTATCAGGTTCGCATTGGCTCAAAACAGGCGTGCTCAAAGATATTCAGATTGATTTTTATAATACAGGCGCTGTGTTGTTTGGGGTTAAGGAGTATGTGCCTGCCTTAATGACTTACGTAAAACGATATAACGCTAATCTTCATTTCAATCATCGATTATCAAAAATTGATGGTCCAAACAAAAAAGCTTGGTTCGTTGCAACAGATGCAGACGGAAATACATCTACGGTGGAAACGACGTTCGATATGATACACGTTGTTCCTCCTCAGCAATCGCCAGACTTCATTCGCGCTAGTAAGCTTGTTGATGAGAATGGCTGGGTTGATGTAAATCAGGATACCCTCCAACATAAATCCTTCACTAATATATTTTCATTGGGTGATGTGACTAATTCTCCAAACGCTAAAACCGCCGCCGCTGCTCGAAAACAAGCGCTAGTTGTAGCGACAAATGTGCTGTTCTATTTAAGAAAGGGAGTTCAGCGTGGAATATATGATGGTTATGGTTCTTGTCCCCTTACAGTTGAAAGGGGTAAGGTTGTATTGGCTGAATTTGGGTTCGGAGGTCGCTTACTGCCGAGCTTCCCTAAATGGTTAGTTAATGGCCAAAAACCTTCCAGATTAGCTTGGATTCTGAAAGAGAGAATCTTGCCTCCTATATATTGGTGGGCGATGCTTAAGGGGCGTGAGTGGTTAGCTAAACCAATTAAAGACAATACGGATAGAAGTTAAAAATATGATTTTACATAGCTTAAAAAAACTTGCCTCCTTCTTTCCTATTGTTGAATGGAGTGCAACTTACAATAGGCCTAAAGCGCTCTCTGACATTACCGCTGCTATTATTGTGACCTTGATGTTAGTGCCTCAGGCACTAGCCTATGCAATGTTGTCCGGTCTTCCGCCTCATATTGGACTTTATGCCAGCATGCTTCCCTTAATTGCTTACGGGCTTCTGGGAACGAGTGGTGCGCTGGCTGTTGGGCCGGTTGCAGTTGCTGCATTAATGACTGCTTCTGCCATAGCACCATTCACAGCTATAGACCCTGATTTGGGTGTTGCAGCAGCGGTTATTTTAGCTGCGATTTCAGGTTTAATTCTTTTACTGTCAGGTATTTTAAAGCTTGGATTTTTAGCAAACTTTTTATCACATCCCGTCATAGCAGGTTTTATTTCTGCTGCTAGTGTTGTGATTGCAGCAAGTCAGATTCCAACGCTACTAGGTTTTTCTGCGAGTGGTGATAATTTGGTCGATATATTGAAGTCAATATCTTCAAAACTAGATCAAATTCATCAACCAACTGTTTTACTCTCCTTGTTGGCTCTGCTCATCTTAGTGCTAAGTCGTCGATATCTAACTAAATTTTTGTTAATTCTGGGACTTTCTAAATTTTGGGCACAAACACTTTCTAGATGTGTGCCTGTTCTCATTGTTCTTATTGCGACATTGAGTGTGCATATGGGATTGCCAGTTTTTAATGGTGTTAAGGTTGTTGGAGATATCTCAGCTGGGTTGCCTTCAATTACTTTGCCTAATATGGATTTGGCTTTATGGAAAGCGTTATGGCTTCCAGCGCTTCTCATTACAATTATCGGGTATGTTGAATCGATATCTGTTGCTCAGAGCCTAGGTATAAAAAGGCGTGAGCGCATAGATCCTGATCAAGAAATGATTGCCTTAGGAGCGGCTAATTTCTTTTCTGGATTAAGTTCAGGGTTGCCAGTAACTGGGGGCGTTTCAAGATCAGTAGTAAATGCAGATGCTGGAGCTGTCACGCCAGCTGCTGGATTGTTTACTGCAATTGGAATTATTGCCTCAACATTATTTATTGCAACTTGGCTGAGTGCACTTCCTAAGTTTATTTTATCTGCAACGATTATTGTGGCAGTGCTAAGTCTCTTTGAAGCAGATGTGTTTATCAAGACATGGAAGTTTAGTAAAAGAGATTTTATTGCTTTAGTCATTACATTCGCTTTGACTTTATTAGTTAACGTGGAATCAGGAATTTCAGCAGGCGTGATTTTGTCATTAGGACTTCATCTTTATCGAAGTAGTCGTCCCCACATTGCTATTGTTGGTCAAATTTCAGGGACTGAACATTTCAGAAACATTGATAGGCATGAGGTGAATGTTTGCGAGAATGTGGTTACTTTAAGAATTGATGAAAGTTTATATTTTGCTAATGCAAGGTTTTTAGAAAAACGTATATTAGATATTTTGGTTGAGCACAGACAAATCAAACATTTAATTCTGATGTGTTCAGCAGTGAATGATATTGATATTAGTGCTATTGAAATTTTAGAAGTCATCAATCAACAACTTAAAGAATCAGGAATTGGGCTACACTTGTCAGAGGTTAAAGGTCCAGTGATGGATCAGTTAAAACGTTGTCACTTTATTGAAGAGTTAAATGGAAAAATTTACCTAACGCAATATCAAGCGTACGAAAACCTTTCTTGCTTCAATAACTAATCTCTCTAAGATTTTAATATTTCATTTTGTCATTTATGCTTGTTTGAAGTTAATTTAGTAAGGAATTAAATGATGCAGAAACATGCTAGAGATATTACGCGGACGATGTTGGTTGTGATTTTTGTTGCCTTACTTGGCGCGCTAAGTCTGTGGGTGATGCATCCGTTTTTGTTGGCAATTGTCTGGGCTGCGATGTTGGTGATAGCAACATGGCCAATGATGTTGTGTGTAGAACGAAAACTAAATAACAATCGAATTTATGCGACCATCAGTATGGTAGTTTTTTTACTACTGATTATTATTTTGCCTTCCATGTTGGCAATTGAAGTCTTAGTTGAGCATATTCATGAAATCGCTGATTTTCCAAGTCGGCTTGAGCATCTGTCTCTCAACCCATTGCCTGATTGGGTTCAATCTATTCCGTTAATAGGACGTCATATTTCAGAGCAGTGGCAATTGCTTGCGTCGAAGGGCTTGTCAGGACAGCTTGCACCATACTCTGGCGAGTTGGCTCGTTGGTTCCTTAAACAGCTGGGCAATATTAGTCTGTTATTTCTGAATTTTATTTTAGTTATTTTTATTGCTGCGACTTTATATCTATCAGGCGAAAAATTCGCTTTCAATATCACACGTTTTGCTGGAAGGCTGGCTGGTGAACGAGGTGAGGGTGCAGTCTTATTAGCTGCGCAAGCAATTCGCGCTGTCGCGCTTGGCGTCATTGTGACTGCATTGGTTCAAGCAGTTTTAGGCGGAGTTGGCTTACTCATTGCAGGGCTCTCTTTTGTTGGCTTGAGTACGTTGCTGATGTTTGTGTTGAGTGTTGCACAAATAGGTGCTGCGCCCGTTATAGCAATTGCTGCTGGTATTTTATTTATGCAAGGGCAAAGCGAGTGGGGATTTTTTATGGTGGCATGGACAATCTTTGTTGGAACGATTGATAACGTTGTTCGACCAATATTTATTCAACATGCGGCACATCTACCATTGTTATTGGTATTTGCAGGTGTTGTTGGCGGGATGCTGAGTTTTGGTATTGTTGGATTGTTCATTGGGCCAACAATATTGGCGGTTACTTACACACTATTAAAATCATGGATTCATGACGAAGGTGCAGAATTTATCTCGTAGCTTTACTTCAATCATATTCTTTTTAGAACTTAAATCAGAATATCTCTGTCAGATAAAAGTAAGTTTGGTTTGTATGTCATTGCTTAAGCGTTTGCTTAGGCCATCATTAGAATTTAGGAGAGTTAGTTTGAAGACATTTAAATGGTGGGCGTTTCTTGCATTTTTTCCGATGCTGGCAAGTGCAGAAACCAAAGAATTTAAATTAGAAAACGGTCTTAAAATCGTTGTACAAGAGGATCATAGGTCTCCTGTAGTGGTGTCTCAAGTTTGGTACCGTGCAGGTAGTTTAGATGAGGTCAATGGTAAAACAGGCGTAGCTCACGTACTTGAACATATGATGTTTAAGGGCACTAAAGAAATTAAAGCTGGTCAATTTTCACGATTGGTGGCTGCTGCAGGTGGCAAAGAAAACGCTTTTACTTCCCAGGATTACACAACCTATTTCCAACAGTTAGAAAAATCCCAATTACCGCTATCTATTAAATTAGAAGCGGATCGCATGGTGAACTTAAATCTAACGGATGAAGAGTTTGCTAAAGAAATTAAAGTGGTGATGGAAGAGCGTCGCTGGCGCACAGAAGATAAACCGCAATCCAAAGTGAATGAGCAGTTTAAGTCCACAATCTATCACGTCCATCCATATAGCAGACCAATCGTTGGCTGGATGAATGATTTAGAGAATATGACAGCTGAAGATGCGCGTGAGTGGTACAAAAAATGGTATGCGCCAAATAACGCGACTTTAGTGGTGGTTGGCGATGTAAAAGCTGAGGAAGTGCTTAAGTTAGCTAAGCAATATTTTGGACCACTAAAAGCACGTAGTTTGCCCGATAGAAAACCTCAGGTTGAGCCCGCACAAACTGGTGAACGCCGTGTTGTAGTAAAAGCGCAAGCTAAGTTGCCTTACGTGTTGATGGGTTTTCATGTGCCGCCACTTAATGATGCAGACAAGGATGTTGACCCATATGCACTTGAGATTTTGGCAGGGGTTCTCAATGGAAATGCTTCAGCACGTTTAAATCAAAACTTAGTCAGACAGTCTCAAATCGCTGTGGATGTTGATGCCGGGTATGACATGATTCAACGCGGTAGAGAAACTATTTTTGTTTTAGATGGCACGCCTTCAGAAGGTAAGACTGCCGCAGAACTTGAAGCTGCCATTTTGCAAGAAGTCGAAAAAATTAAGACGTCTGGTATTACTGAAGAAGAGTTGTTGAGAGTAAAAGCTCAAGTGATTGCAGCGGATGTCTATCAACGTGATTCTATGTTTTATCAAGCGATGCAAATTGGTCAGTTAGAAACAACAGGATTTTCTTGGAAAGTTCTGGAAAGTTACCCTGCTAAGTTGCAAGCTGTTACGGCTGAACAGGTTCAAGCAGTCGCTAAGAAGTACTTCGTAAAAGACAATATGACGGTTGCAACACTTGATCCACAACCGATTACAGATACAGCACCGAAAGGAAAGCCACATGTTCACTAATTCGCTTATTCGTGGCTTATGTTTAAGTATTTTTACCCTAGCATTCGCCTCTGCAGCGCAAGCTGGTTTAAATATTCAGCAATGGAAAACGAGTCATGGCTCTGAAGTTTATTTTGTTGAGAACCATGATTTACCGATTGTTGATGTCAGTACTAATTTTTATGCGGGTAGTGCGCGTGATGAGAAGGCTAAATCAGGGTTGGCTGGCATTACACGCTATATGATGACGCTTGGTGCTGGCGGGCTGACTGATCAAGACATCTCTAAACAAATGGCAGATATTGGAGCCAACTTGGGCGGCAGTTTAGATGCTGATCGAGCCAGCTTTAAATTACGCACTTTGAGTAGCAGTCGAGAGCAAACTAAGGCTTTAGAAATTTATACTAAGATTTTACAAAAACCTGATTTCCCAGATGCCGTTTTGTCTAGAGAGAAATCACGCATCATTGCAGGTTTAAAAGAGTCTGCTACTCAGCCAGAAAGTATTTCAAGTAAGGCTTTTTCGAAAGCGTTGTTTGGTAATCATCCTTATGCTTTAGATGAAGATGGTGAGATTGATACGGTGACTGCGATTGGACGTGACGATTTGCATAAATTTTACACGCAGCATTACGGTTCTCAAGGAGCAGTTATTGCCTTAATGGGTGATATGAGTCGTGCCGAAGCTGAGCGAATTGCTGAAAGCATCTCCGCGGGATTGCCTAAAACCGCATCGCCTCCTGCATTACCTGCTGTCACTTATCCAACTAGCGCGAGTGAGCAACGTATTGCTCATCCGGCTACGCAAGCGCACATATTGCTTGGCTATCCTGGAATAAAGCGTGGTGATGTTGATTTCTTCCCGCTTTATGTTGGTAACTATATTTTAGGTGGCGGTGGATTCGTTTCTCGATTAACAGAAGAAGTGAGAGAGAAACGTGGCTTGGTTTACAGTGTATATAGCTACTTTATGCCGACAGCTGAAATTGGCCAGTTTCAAGTAGGCCTCCAAACTAAGCGTGAGCAGGCTGATGAAGCTCTAAAATTAGTGCGTGAGACGCTTAATAAGTTTGTGGCTGGTGGTGTGACTGAGGCAGAATTAAAAGCGGCTAAGGAAAATATCGTAGGTGGGTTTCCAATGCGTATTGATAGTAATGCCAAAATCTTGGATTACTTGGCGATGATTGGCTTTTATAAATTACCCCTGACTTACTTGGATACTTTTAATGATGAAGTGAGCAAGGTGACGACTGCGCAAATTAAAGATGCCTTTAATCGTCGTATTAAAACCGACAAGATGGTGACTGTAATTGTGGGTGCTGACGAGGCTAAACAATAGATGGCTGTGGGCAAAGCAAATAATACGGTACGTATTAGTGCTGGCGAGTGGCGCAGTCGTTTATTAAAATTTCCCGATGTGGATGGGCTGCGTCCAACGCCTGATCGTGTAAGGCAAACCGTTTTTAACTGGCTAGGGCAAGAGTTGCATGGCTTAGTTTGTTTGGATTTGTTCGCTGGTACTGGGGTAATGGGTTTTGAGGCGCTATCTCGTGGTGCCAAAAAAGCCGTGATGGTTGAGAAATCCAGATCTGCTTACCAAGCCTTGACGGATAACAAGCTAGCTTTGAAGACTGAAAATGCTCAGATAGTAAATGCGGATGCGTTGCAGTTCTTAGCTAATAATTCTCTACTTTTTGATGTTGTATTTCTAGATCCTCCCTATCAACAAGGCTGGCTGGATAAAGCACTTCCAGTACTTCATCAGCATTTATCAGAAGACGGTTTGGTTTATGTTGAGGCAGAATACGCCTTAGTTGATACGCATGATTGGAAAGTTTTAAAGCAAGGTAAAGCAGGAAACGTGTTTTACCATCTTCTATCGCCTGTTAGAATTGCTGACATCGCTTAATCATTGAATTAAGTGCTTCAGTTTATTTGAGGTGACGCCGTGCAAAAAAATTTAAAAGTGGTATATCCAGGCACTTTCGATCCTATTACTAAAGGGCATGAAGATATTATTCGTCGTGCTGCCGGTCTATTTTCGGAAGTTATCGTTGGCGTCGCTAAGAATCCAGGCAAACAACCATTCTTTGATTTGGATGAGCGCGTCGAGATGGCTAGCCGAGTCCTGAAAGATTGCCCGAATGTTAAGGTGATCGGTTTTGCTGGGCTATTAATGCAGTTTGTACAAGACCAAGGTGCAGTGATTGTTATCCGTGGTTTGCGAGCAGCTTCTGATTTCGAATACGAGTTCCAATTGGCAGGCATGAATAGAAAATTATTCCCACAAGTCGAGTCTGTATTTTTAACGCCGGCTGAACAATACATGTTTATTTCCTCTTCCTTGGTTCGTGAAGTGGCTGTGTTAGGTGGCGATGTCTCTCAATTCGTTTCACCTTATATTCAAGAACAAATTACTGCCAAAATTAAGAAGTCAGTTTGAGTGGAAAGTATTAAAGGTTTTATATGGCATTAATGATTACCGATGAATGCATTAATTGTGATGTCTGTGAACCAGAGTGTCCGAATGGTGCAATTTATCAGGGCGAGTCGATTTATGAAATTGATCCCAATTTATGTACGGAATGTGTTGGCCATTATGATAAGCCGCAGTGTCAAAAAGTCTGTCCGATTGATTGCATTCCGTTTAATCCTGATATGGTTGAGAGCAAAGAACAGTTGCAAGAGAAGTATCAGCGCCTGATGGCTGCTAAATAGTATTTATTTTGAAAGGGAATCATCATGCGTATGCTGCATACGATGTTACGTGTAGGTAATTTAGAAAAATCGATTAAGTTTTACACCGAAATTTTAGGTATGAAAGTCTTGCGTCAACATGACTTTCCAGATGGCCAATTCACATTGGCTTTTGTGGGCTATGGGGACGAAAAAGATCATACGGTTTTAGAGCTCACCTATAACTATGGCGTGGAAAGCTATGACATGGGTAAGGCTTATGGCCATGTGGCGATTGAAGTGGATGATGCTTATGCAACTTGCGAGCAAGTGAAAAAAGCAGGCGGTAAAGTTGTGCGTGAGGCTGGCCCCATGATGCATGGCACGACAGTGATTGCCTTTGTTGAAGACCCAGATGGCTATAAAGTCGAGTTTATTCAAAAGGGAACGTTTTAAGTCTTTAATCTTCAATGAATAAAAAAGCCCAGAAAACCTCTGGGCTTTTTTATTACTATTTTCAAATGAAAACGATTACTCGAAAAAGTCTTTTACTTTATCTAAAAAGCCTTTCGCACGTGGACTATGTTTGCCGGAATCCTTTTGATTAATCTCTTCCAGTTCACGTAATAACTCACGTTGCTTTTCATTGAGTTTTACTGGTGTTTCAACCACAACGTGGCACATTAAATCGCCATGCTCGTTGCTGCGTAGGGGTTTAATCCCTTTGCCGCGTAGACGGAAAGTTGCGCCAGTTTGCGTTTCTGCTGGGATTTTCATCTTGGCATGACCGTCTAGCGTTGGGATCTCAATCTCGCCACCAAGTGCTGCAACAGTAAAGCTGATTGGCATTTCACAATGTAAGTTACCGCCTTCACGTTGGAAAATGTCATGTTCTTTTAAATGAACAACTACGTACAAGTCTCCGGTTGGTCCACCGTTAACACCAGCTTCACCTTCGCCTGATAAACGAATGCGATCACCTTCATCCACACCGGCTGGAATTTTGACTGAGAGTGTTTTATGTTGTTTTACACGGCCATCACCATGGCAGGTTGGGCAAGGGTCTTTGACCATTTGGCCGCCGCCATGACATTTAGGACAAGTCTGCTGAACTGAGAAGAAGCCTTGTTGCATACGCACTTGTCCATGCCCATTACAGGTTGTACATGTCACAGGAGATGTACCTGGGCGTGCACCTGAGCCATGGCAGGTTTCACAACTAGACATCACTGGGATGCGAATCTTGGTTTCTGTGCCACGTGCTGCTTCTTCCAGTGAGATTTCCATGTTGTAGCGTAAGTCGGCACCACGGTAAACATTTGAACGGCGACCACCGCCACCACCGCCAAAGATGTCACCAAAAATATCACCAAAAGCATCACTGAAGTTGCCAAAGCCAGCACCGCCAGGACCAGGGCCTGCACTTGGATCTACGCCGGCATGGCCGTATTGGTCATAGGCTGCACGTTTTTGTGCGTCAGAGAGCATCTCGTAAGCTTCTTTTGCTTCTTTAAAGCTTTCCTCTGCCTTTGGATTATCTGGATTGCGGTCAGGGTGATACTTCATCGCAAGCTTGCGATAAGATTTCTTAATTTCTTCTTCTGAGGCATCACGATTGACGCCTAAGATTTCGTAATAATCACGTTTTGCCATTTAATTATCGCTTTATGTTTTGAGCTAAAAATGCAAGAAAGCACACCTAGATTTTCGCTAAGGTGTGCTTTTCTTTACTGATTAAGAAACATTATTTCTTATCAGATTTTACTTCTTCAAATTCTGCATCCACGACTTCTGCGTCTACAGTTTTTTCACCTTGAGGCTGCGCTTCACCAGTAGCTTGTGCTGCTTGTTGTTCAGCATAAACTTTTTCGCCTAGTTTTTGAGAAGCTTCCATTAAAGCATTGGTTTTTGCTTCAATCGTTTCTTTGTCGCCTTCTTTCAATACGTCTTCAACGTCTTTGATTGCGGCTTCAATTTTCTCTTTTTCATCAGCTTCTAGTTTATCGCCATGCTCAGTCAGTGATTTCTTCACGCTATGAATCATGCCATCTGCAACGTTACGTGCATCAACCAGTTCGCGTAATGCTTTGTCTTCGTCAGCATGGGCAGCTGCATCTTCTTCCATGCGTTTAATTTCTTCTTCAGACAAGCCTGAGTTTGCCTTAATCGTGATTTTGTTCTCTTTGCCAGTTGCTTTATCTTTTGCAGAAACATGCAAGATACCGTTGGCATCAATATCAAAAGTCACTTCAATTTGTGGCATGCCACGTGGCGCTGGAGGAATGTCGCTTAAGTTGAATTGACCTAAGCTCTTATTGCCGGCAGCCATTTCGCGTTCACCTTGCAACACTTGAATGGTGACAGCATTTTGGTTGTCTTCAGCCGTTGAGAACACTTGTGATGCCTTGGTTGGAATCGTTGTATTCTTTTTAATGAGCTTGGTCATTACACCGCCCATTGTTTCAATGCCTAGTGACAATGGAGATACGTCTAGCAACAACACGTCTTTTACATCGCCTTGTAGCACGCCGCCTTGAATTGCTGCGCCAACAGCCACAGCTTCGTCAGGGTTTACGTCTTTACGTGCTTCTTTGCCGAAAATCTCTTTTACTTTTTCTTGTACTTTTGGCATACGGCTTTGACCGCCCACCAAAATTACATCACCAATTTCATCGATGCTTACGCCAGCATCTTTCAATGCTGTGCGGCATGGTGCAATGGTGCGTTCAATCAAATCTTCAACTAAAGATTCAAATTTAGTACGTGTAATTTTCACAACCAAATGTTTAGGGCCTGATGCGTCTGCAGTGATGTAAGGCAAGTTAACTTCAGTTTGTTGCGCTGAAGATAATTCAATCTTCGCTTTTTCAGCCGCTTCTTTTAGGCGTTGTTTAGCAAGCAAGTCGTTACGTAAATCAAGGCCATTTTCTTTTTTGAATTCATCAGCCAAGAAATCAATCATGCGATTGTCAAAGTCTTCACCGCCAAGGAAAGTGTCACCGTTGGTTGAAAGTACTTCGAATTGATGTTCGCCATCAATGCTTGAAATCTCAATAATTGAAACGTCAAATGTACCGCCACCCAAGTCATAAACTGCAATCTTACGATCGCCTTCTTGTTTATCTAAGCCGAATGCCAATGCCGCTGCAGTTGGTTCGTTGATGATACGTTTCACTTCCAAACCAGCGATACGGCCAGCATCTTTAGTTGCTTGACGTTGGCTGTCGTTGAAGTAAGCAGGTACTGTAATCACAGCTTCTGTGACTTCTTCGCCAAGGTAATCTTCCGCGGTTTTTTTCATCTTGCGCAAAACTTCCGCAGAGATTTGTGGTGGTGCCATTTTGTTGCCACGCACTTCTACCCATGCATCGCCGTTGTCAGCCTTAGCAATCGTGTAAGGCATTAGGTTGATGTCTTTTTGAACTTCTTTTTCATCAAAACGACGACCGATTAAACGCTTCACAGCGAACAATGTGTTTTTAGGGTTGGTAACAGCTTGGCGCTTAGCTGGCGCGCCAGTTAAGATTTCGCCGTCATCCTGGTAAGCGATGATAGATGGTGTAGTGCGGCCGCCTTCAGCATTTTCAATTACGCGTGGTTTGCCGCCTTCCATTACAGCAACGCAAGAGTTGGTGGTGCCTAAGTCAATACCGATAATTTTACCCATGAGATATTCCTCTTTAATAAATTAATGTTTAATTCAAAAATCCGATGTTTTGTTAATGGGGACGATTTTTAATCGTTCAAGCCCCAACTGTATTTATTCTTTTGCTTTAACGACCATGACCAATGCTGGACGTAGTACGCGCTCATTAAGGGTGTAACCTTTTTGTAAAACGCTATGTACCATGTTTGGTTCGCCTTCTGCTTCAATTGCACTAATGGCTTGATGTTTATTAGGGTCGAATTTTTCGCCTACTGGATTAACTTCAGCGATATTGAATTTTTCAAATACGCCAAGTAACTGCTTTGCCGTCAATTCAACGCCGTCTTTATAGCTTTCAACTGTTGCATTAGCTACATTTAATGCAGCATCCAAACTATCTTTGACTGCGAGTAATTCCCCAGAAAATTTTTCCAATGCAAATTTACGTGCTTTATCAATATCTTCGATGGTACGGCGGCGAATATTTTCACCTTCAGCTTTTACATAGAGCACAGCAGCTTTTTGTTCTTCTAACTGCCCTTCTAGCTCTGTGATACGTTGTTCTGGTGTTTGTGCTTGATCAACTTCAGCTTGTTGATTTTCTGACGCTTGAATCTCTTCAGGCTGTTGATCTTGTTGATTTTCTTGCATGTATTTCCCCGGTTCATTAATCACACTGCAACCAATGTGGGGATAGGCTTTGCGATTTCAAGCCCTGAAATGAATTTTTTTTACAAAAAAGATTGGAGTGCTGTTAATACGTCTTGAACACTAGGGATTTGATTCTTGTTGCCTAAATTAATGGCTGGCGCATTTTTTCCTGCGAGTACGCCAGTGAGAGCGGGGTCAGTGTCCGTGTAAATCGCAATGGTTGGTACACCCAAGGCGACAGCTAGGTGAGATAAGCCCGTATCTACGCCAATCGCATATTTTGCATCACTGATCACACCCGCCAATTCACCAATAGAGAGCTTGGGAAGCACGGTTGCATTGTTTAGAGTGTTGGCGATAGTCATGGCTCGTTGATACTCAGCTTCGCTAGCCCAAGGTAAAACCAGATGCATTTTTTGCTTGGCAAGCGCTTGTCCTAAGGCAATCCAATGTTCGGTGGGCCATAGTTTACTGTCTCGACTGGTGCCATGGAGTCCAATCACATAAGCTTGGGTCAGCTTAATGGCTGGGGTTTTTAAGGCTTTAATGCCGTACTCTGGAATATCACTCGGTGATTGATAGTCTAGGCTTGCGGCTGCTAAATAACGATTGCGACTCACGGCGTGTAGCTTGCGCGAAACCGAGTGCCGTAAATCATAAAAAAGACTAGCCAGGGGTTCTCGGATCGAGTTTTTGTCATAGCCATGTTTCTCGCCTCGGCTCATTGATGCGATTAGCCCGCTTTTGAGTAAGCCTTGCGTGTCTAAAACAAGGTCATATTGTTCTTGGCATATGCTTCGTCTGAAGGCAAAAATTTCTTGCCATGTTTTTTTACTTAATAGGTTTTTGCGCCAACGCCTTACGGCCACTGTGATGACTTTATTAACATTCGGATGTAATCGGGGGATGTCAGCAAAACTCTCTTCCACAATCCAATCAATTTTGATATCTGGATAATGGGTTCGAAGGTCATGAATAACCGGAAGATTATGAATGACGTCACCGAGTGAAGAAGTTTTAACGATAAGCAATTTCAGCATAGGCGCAATTTTCGCATACAATTTAGCTTTGTCACGTTTAAGATGCTATTTTGAAATTTGCTTTTATTATTTTTAAGTACTTTCCCTATGGTGGTATGCAAAGAGATATGTTGCGTATTGCCCGCGAACTCATTAAACAAGGTCATCGTGTTGAGGTGTTTGCGATTTCTTGGCAAGGTGAACAAAATGAACCAGGCTTAACGGTGACCATTCTTCCAGCACTAGGTTGGTTTAACTTTAGGCGATATCAGAATTTTTTGGCGAGCACAAAAGCTTATATAGATAAGCTAAAAGTGACAGATCAAGCTTTTGATTACATCTTAGGGTTTAATCGAGCCACATGGTTAGATGCTTATTTTGGTGCTGATCCTTGTTTTATTGAACGTGCGCATGTTCAGAGAAGCTTTTTATATCGATTAACATCGCGTTTTAGATGGTTTGCCCAATGTGAAAAAGCTATTTTTCATAAAGACTCTAGGACTCATGTATTGCTCTTATCTAAAAAAGAGAAATTAGACTTCCAAAAATGGTATCAAACCCCAGATCAGCGTTTTCATTACATCCCACCATTTTTATCTCGTGAGCGTTTTGAATTGGGCGAAAAGTCAGAAATGCGGAATTATCTTCGCGAAGCTTTTGGCTTTAAGCAGAATGATTTTGTATTTTTGTTAGTTGGCTCAGGTTTCTTTACGAAAGGCTTAGATCGGGCCATACGGGCGATTGCAGCATTACCTGATGCGCAAAAACCCAGAGTAAAGCTAGTGGCGGTTGGGCAAGATAAACCAGAGCCCATGTTGAAAATCGCCAAAAAACTTGGCGTGCTTGATAATGTTATTATTTCAAAAGGGCGACTAGATATTCCTAAATTGATGCAAGGCGCAGATATATATATTCATCCTGCGTATCGAGAAAACACTGGCTTGGTATTGTTAGAGGCTTTGGCTTGTGGCTTACCCGCATTAGTAACGGAAACTTGCGGATATGCGCATCACATTAGAGATGCGAATGCTGGACTAATTGTAACCTCACCATATCAGCAAGAAAAATTAAATCAGCTTTTAAAGTGTATGTTACTTAGCGAGGATTTAGAGAAGTTTGCTAAAAACGGAATTCGTTATGTGCAGAAAATCATGTCGGATAACGATGGCAGCGCTGAGGCTAATGTATTGATTGATCTCGCGCAAAAGAAAAAAACGCATCATGCCTAAAGCACATTTATATTTTTCCGAGCTTGGCCAGAAGTATTTTTCAAAATGCAATTTCGATCAACTCATGTCAATCAAAGGCAAGCCATTTCGTAATGTCAAAGGTCGTAAAACGATTCAATTTAAAACAGCGAGCGACAGTTTTTTTATTAAACAACATTTCGGTGTTGGCTGGGCAGAGATTTTAAAAAATCTAATCGTATTTAGAAAACCAATCATTAGTGCCAAGACCGAAAAAGAAGCTATAGAGGCGCTAGATCAAATTGGTATTGCTACAACGCCACTGGTTGCATTTGGTGAATATGGCCTTAATCCTGCGAGTAAGCAGTCTTTTTTAATAACACGTGATTTAGGTAATATTGTTTCGCTTGAAGACTTTCGTCGAGATTGGAAAGAGCATCCGCCAAACAATAAGTTGAGGCAGCAGATTGTTATTGCTGTTGCGACACTTGCCAAGAAACTCCACCAAGCAGGCTTAATTCATCGGGACTTTTATCTATGCCATTTGTGTTTAGATGTGGATTTGTTGGAAAAAGGTGAGATTAAGCTTTATCTGATTGATTTACATCGCATGCTGATGAATCAATCTGTTGGTGGAAAAGGTACTATGAAAGATATCGCTGCTTTGTATTTTTCAGCGATTGATGTTGCTTTGAGCCCTGAAGATATTGAGTTGTTTAAAAAAAATTATTGTCATGACTTGCCAGTTAAGTTTTGGAGCGATGTTCAGCGGAGAGCGGATAAGCTGTATGCGAAATTCAATAGCGCTAAATTTCAAAAACGACTGCAAGTTGAAAAATCAGCGCTTGAGCCTTAATCGTGTTTTAGCGATTGTTTTTTTAGCAATCGCCCTCTGACTTTGTAGCGAGGGTAGCTCCATAAGTATTGCGTCGGTTGCTGAGCAATTTGAGTCTCAATGGCTTTATTTAAAAGCGCAGGGGTTACAATAGCCCCATCTGCAAGTACTGTTAAGTGGATATTGAATCCTTCACCATTTGGTAAACGCTCGCCAAAAGCCATGATCACTGTAGCTCCTGTCTTTTCTGCTAACTTGCTAACCAGGGTCATAGTGTAAGCTTGCTTTTCAAAAAATGGCGCCCATTCACCTTCTCCCTTGCCCGGTATTTGGTCTGGCAATACTCCTATTGCTTCACCACGCTTTAGGGCTTTAAGTAATTTTCTAACACCTTCTGTATTTGCGGGTGCAAGTTTTACTTTGCTGTGAGTTCTGCCTCTCATAATAATTGAACTAAGCCATTTAATTTTGGGTTGGCGGAAAAGAACTGTGATCGGATAATGAGATCCATAAAAAATAGATGTGATCTCAAAACATCCCATGTGTGGTGTTAAGAAAATTATCCCTTTTTTTTGAGTTATAGATTTTTCGATTGATGACCAATTAGTGCATACTTTAATCCATTGTAAAATTTCATAATTATCTTTCTGCCAGATAGCTAAACTTTCTAATATAGCTTTCCCATTCTCCTGCATATTTTTTTTTATAATTTTTTGAAGATCGTCATTATTTTTAATTAGGTTAGATTGGTTGAGATTTTCTTTTATGATTTTGCGTGAATTACGCATTAGAAAATACATCAATAGACCAAGCAAGCTTCCTAGGCGATGAATCGTAGGTAGTGGCAGAAAGGATAAAGGTTTTATTAAAAATTTAAGCATCAACCTCGATAATATCATAGCTCTTGATCAATCACTTGACTGTGAAGTGGGCTGATATAATGGGTCTTATTATTTTTTTGGAATGTAAGAGAGGTCTTTTTGATAAAAGTTTGGGTTGTAATGCTAAGTTTTATATTGACCGGTTTGCTATTCGGCTCTTCTGTGCGTGCAATTGATAAAATTCAAGAAGCCAGAATTGCTGAGACCGCAAGAGAAATGGTTGTAAATGAGGAGTGGATTATTCCTCATTATAATGGTGAACTTAGATTGCAGAAGCCGCCTTTAACGTATTGGACAACCTCTCTTAGTTTTAAAATTTTTAGCGTCAATGAGTTTTCGGCTCGCATCCCATCTTTAGTCTTTTCTCTGATGACAGCTTTGTTGTTATTTATTTGGTTAAAGCGTGAGGTTAATATTAAGGCTGCTGTGAACGCAGTGATACTGTTAATGAGTACTTTTATTGGGATGCGTTATTTTAGAAGTGCTGAGGCTGATACAACTCTAGCTTTCTTTATTTGTTTGGCTAGTTTTTCGGGCTTTTATTTTATTGAGGCTCCTAGGCGTCTATATCTTTGGACTCTTATGTTATCGCTTGGCTTGGGATTTTTAACGAAAGGGCCTGCGGGAATAGCTATCCCACTATTAACAATCGTTATATATTCATTGCTTATGAAGAAGATTGCCCGTTGTAAATCTTTGCTGAATCCAATTGGCATTGCTATTTTTCTTTTTAGTGCATTTGCTTGGTACGTTTGGATATTTATTAATATGCCAGATATTGCGCAAGGTTTTTTTTCCAGACAGGTTGATGAAACGTTCGTCACTGGTAACCATAAACAACCTATCTATTGGTATTTAATTCATTTCGTTGATTTTTTTGCTCCTTGGAGTTTGTTAGCTGTGCCGGCTGCTATCTGGTATAAAAATAATCAAAGTTTTCCTAAAATTATCTCCTTTGCATTAATTTGGCTTGTAGTTGTTTTTACATTGCTTACCTTTACTGTTAATAAACAGACTCAGTATGCACTTTTGCTCTTGCCACCTATTGTTATTGTTTTAAGTTATTACCTAGAACATGCTACTGGTGTTTTTTATAAAATTAATCGTCTGTTTTTTCTAACATTATTTTTAAGTAGCATTGTTTTGATTGCTGTTGTTGCTTATAGGCATGGAACTCATCGTATATTTGAATTGCCCAATATTCTCACCTGGATTTTATTGTGTGTAGCGCCTGTTTTCTTAATGAAAATATTAAAGATTGAAGAGTGTTTTAACCAGCCAGTCTTGTATGCAGGGGTCGTGATGACTTTTATTTATCTGTTCTCAGAGCAATATGTCACAAATGATCTTGGGAAATCAGATATAAAAGAGTTGATGATTTCGACTCAGGTTGATGATCATGTTTATCAATTAAGTCCCGGTAATGGGGCGGTGTCTTTCTATTCTGAAAGAGACGTTAAGCCTTTAACTAATAAGCAAATCCAAATGATGGCTGATTCAGATCAAGATTTTCGTTTGGTAGCAAAAAAGAAAGCGGAGTTTGAATTCAACAATGTTGATTTTATTGTTGAAAAAGAAGTTGGTGACTGGGCGATATGGCATGTTGGAAAAAATAAGTGAATATTGATTTTGATGCCTTAGTGAAAACGGCTCACCACTCTTTTGAGTTGTCGTTATCAGATGCTTCTGTTCTAGAAGTTCAGGAGGTGGTTCGATATTTGCCAGCCAAGCGTCTTGTTGTTAAGGCTGTTTGGAATATGCGGCATGTTTATGCCAAGATTTTTTTTGGTAAAAACTTTTCTAAATATGCTAGGAGAGATCAGCAGGGTGTTTTGCTATTAGAAAAATTTAAGATTCTTACACCACCATTACTATTTGTTGAAGAATTACCTGGGGGTGAGGGGGGTATTCTGATTTTTGAAGAAATAGTGGGAAGCGTTAATGCAGAGCTTTATTTCCAGCATAATTCTTCAAGTCACATGTTTGTGGCGAAACACGTTATTCGAACATTGGCTCAGCACCATAATAATAAAATTATCCAAACAGACCTATATCTTAAGAACTTTCTTATTGATGGCGATGATATTTATACCTTGGATGGGGATGGGATTCGTCATTATCCAAAGCTCAACAAAAGCAGAGCGTTAGCTAATCTGGCAGTAATTTTATCCAAGTTTGATGTGTTGGAAATTGAAGCCTGGTTGCCCAAGTTACTTAAGCTTTATGCTGACGCTCGGGGATGGGAAATCACCCCTGACTTAAATGATGTGAGAGCAATTATTAACCAACAACGCATTCGTTTCGCTAGTCACTACGCAGATAGAAAAGTGTTTAGGCAGTGCACAGACATTGCCGTGTATTACAGCTCTCTTTATTTTCAGGCGATTGCTAGGCGTTTTGATTTAAAGCAGTTGCCTATCAGTGTTGAAGCCTGTAATGCATTAATTGATTCAGGAATACGCTTGAAGAGCGGTAATACATGTACTGTTAGTCTTGCAACTGTTGAAGGGGTTTTAGTAGTTGTTAAGCGTTACAACATTAAGAGCTTCTGGCATGGCATCGGCCGTGCTTTTCGTCAAACGCGTGCAGCCGCCTCCTGGGCGAATGCTTATCGTCTTAATACCTTAGGGATTTTGACGCCGAAGCCGATTGCGTTGATTGAGAAGCGTTTTTTTGGTTTGCGTGGTAAAGCTTACTTTTTGAGCGAATTTATTGACGCCCCAGATGTAAAATCTTTTTTTGAGCGAATAAAAAATAAAAATACAGAGACGGCCGCAATTAAAGAAATTGCCAAATTATTCTATCGGTTATCTTTGCTTAAACTTTCCCATGGTGATTTAAAGTATAGCAATATCAAAATGTTAGATGGAAATCCATGCTTGATTGATTTGGATGGTTTGCGACAACATCGGCGGACTTATTTTGCTTTAAAAGGACATGTTCAAGACTTGCGTCGCTTCATGCAAAATTGGCAAGACCAGCCCACCCTGTATAATAGGTTTATTAAAGAATTTTCAGCTGTTTACGCCGATCATCAAGCGCTACGCTTGGCTGGTTTGATAAATTAATTTTAGTTTTTTTGAGATAGTTACATGATTGTTTTAGGTCTATCAGGTGCTTTAGGGCACGATGCTTCGGCGGCTATATTAGTCGATGGCAAGATTATTGCCGCGGCTGAAGAAGAGCGATTTATTCGCGATAAGCATGCTAAAAATCGATTTCCTTACGAAGCTGCAAAATTTTGCTTGGATCAAGCGGGCGTTAAGCCTGAGCAAGTCGATATCGTTGCTTTCCCTTATGCAGAGATTCCGCTAAGTACGAATGCGCGTTGGCATTATGCCAAGCGTCATTGGTATGCGCCTGATCGTGCCTTAGATGCTATTTTCAACGGCAATCGTCGTTTCCGTCGTAATCGAGATAAATCATTACAACTTATGAAAGACTTGGGTTTGGTGAACGCTAAGTTTGTTCCAGTCGAACATCACTTGGCACATGCTTCTAGCGCTTATCATTTGAGTGGCTTTAAAGAAAAAACAGCGATAGTCGGGATCGATGGTAAAGGTGAGTACGCGACCACCTTTTTTGGCTATGGCGAAAATGGCAAGATTCATAAAATTAAAGAATTTTATGATCCAGACTCATTAGGCGGTATGTACGGCGCGATTACCGAGTATCTTGGTTTTGAGATGCTGGACGGTGAGTTTAAAGTGATGGGTATGGCGCCATATGGCGATGCAAGCAAATATGATTTATCCAGATTAGTCACCTTTGAAAATGGCGAGCTGACCGTCGATACGAAATTAGTTAACGTTGTTGGTTTGCGTCGATATAAAGAAAACGGTAAAGGTTATTACTTTACCCCTGAGTTAATTGAGTGGCTGGGACCTAAACGTCATGGCGATGAGATTGATAACCCATATATTCATTACGCAGCTTCCGTTCAAGCTTTACTTGAAGATGTTGCCTTAAAGATGATTGATTATTATTTGGGTGACATTATTCGGGAAACTGGCCGTATTGCGATGGCTGGTGGTGTTGCGCTAAATGTAAAATTAAATCAACGTATCATTGCGATGCCGCACGTGAAAGAGTTATTTGTGCAGCCGGCTTCTGGCGACAATGGTACCTCATTGGGTGCTGCTTCTTATGCCGCACATTTGGCTGGAGAAAAAGTGCAGGCTATGGAGCATGCGTATTTAGGACCTGCTTACACTACCGAAGAGTGCATTGCGGCGTGTGAAGCGCATCCTTCAAAACCAAAATTTATCCACCTTGAGAATGCTGCTAAAAAAGGTGCCGAATTGCTTGCGGAAGGTAATCCATTAGCTTGGCTTCAAGGACGTATGGAATTTGGCCCTCGATCATTGGGCTGCCGAAGTATTTTGGGAGACCCGAGCCATCCTGGCGTTGCAGATCGAATTAATGCACAAATTAAATATAGAGAGCGTTGGCGTCCTTTCTGTCCAAGTATGTTGGACACAGTTGCGGAAGATATTTTGCAGACTAGCCATCCCGCCCCTTATATGACCTTTACTTTTGACGTTGCAGAGCACTGGAAATCACGTATTCCTGAAGTGGTGCATGAAGATGGAACTGCGCGTGCGCAAGTTGTGACTAAAGCAACCAATCCACGTTACTACGACTTGATTCAAAATCTAGAGAAATTGCGTAGTGTGCCAGTCGTACTTAATACATCACTTAACCGTCGCGGAGAGCCTATGATTTGCTCACCTACTGATGCGCTTAATATGTTCTTTGGTTGCGATTTAGAATATCTCATTATGGAAGATATTCTGGTCACTAAAGTCTAGACCTTTATTCAAAATAAAATGTGACTCAGTCCTTTTGACGGCGTCTGCTGGATTGAGGATAATTGAGTCAGTTCATTAATTAATTTGGCCGCAAATATCATGAAACAAATCTTAACTGAAGTAACCGAACGTATCCGTGAACGCAGTGCGCCAACACGCCAAGCTTATTTACAGCGTATCGACAAAATGGCATCACGTTCACGTGGCGCAGATCGCATGGGTTGCGCTAACGTTGCCCACGCTTTTGCTGCAATGCCAGCAAACGATAAATTTAAAGTGGTGGCTGAGAAGGCTCCTAATATTGGAATTGTGACGGCTTACAATGAAATGTTGTCAGCACATCAGCCTTATGTGGATTTCCCGGATGTGATTCGTGCTGAAGCCCATAAATATGGTGCAACCGTCCAAGTTGCTGGTGGTGTGCCTGCAATGTGTGATGGTATTACCCAAGGTGAACCAGGCATGGAGCTTAGCTTATTCTCACGGGATGTGATTGCGATGAGCACGGCAGTTGCCTTGTCTCATGACGTGTTTGATGCAGCTTTGTTATTAGGTGTTTGCGATAAAATTGTTCCGGGCTTATTGATTGGCGCCTTACAGTTTGGCCATTTGCCATGTATTTTTGTTCCAGCGGGGCCAATGAGTACTGGTTTAGATAACACTGAAAAATCAAAAGTACGTGAGAAGTTCGCGGAAGGTTTAGTTGGTCGTCCGGAATTGCTTGCGTCTGAATCAGCCGCCTATCATGGCGCTGGTACATGTACTTTCTATGGCACTGCAAATAGTAATCAAATGTTGCTTGAGGCGATGGGCTTGCATATCCCTGGTGCAGCGTTTGTTCATCCACATGATCCACTTCGCGCATGCCTCACTCGTGAATCAGTGCGTGCAGTGTTGGAAAATACACATAATAACCGTTACATGCCAATTGGTCGTATGGTCGATGAACGTGTGATTGTGAATGCCATTGTTGCATTGCTAGCCACCGGCGGTAGTACAAATCATTGTATCCATTGGGTCGCCGTTGCACGTGCTGCAGGAATTATTATTGATTGGGCAGACTTTAATAAACTTTCTAAAAACACGCCATTGTTGGCGCGTGTTTATCCAAACGGTAAGGCTGATGTTAACCAATTCCAAGATGCTGGCGGTCCAGCATTTGTGATTCGTGAATTGGTTGAAGGTGGTTACATGCATGAAGATGTTCAATCGGTTGTGATTGGCGGTCTACGTGATTACTGTAAAAAACCAACAACAGACGGTAAGAGCCTGAATTGGGTCGAGCTTCCGGCAGAAAGCCCAGATGAAACTATCTTACGTAATGCATCTAAACCATTTAGTGCTTCAGGTGGTTTGCTCTTATTGCAAGGCAACCTTGGACGTTCTGTCATTAAAAGTTCAGCAGTTCCAGAAGATAGACACATTATTGAGGCACCTGCAATTGTGTTTGATGCCCAAGAAGAGTTACTAGAGGCATTTGAGCGTGGTGAGTTGGAACGTGATTTTGTTGCAGTTGTGCGTTATCAAGGACCTAAAGCCAATGGTATGCCAGAGCTACATAAATTGACACCACCACTTTCCGTGTTGCAAGGTAAAGGCTTTAAGGTTGCAATTGTGACTGACGGCCGTATGAGCGGAGCGTCAGGTAAAGTGCCTGCAGCGATTCACTTGTCACCAGAAGCTTCTGCTGGCGGCGCCATCGCTAAAATTCGTACAGGCGATGTCATTCGTTTGAATGTGGTTGCTGGTACATTGAATGCTTTAGTTGATGAAGATGTTTGGAGAGCTCGTGCAATTGAAGAATTGAGTGATGCCAAACGCTTCGCAAACGCTCATGGTATGGGTCGTGAGTTGTTTGGTGGGATGCGCAAAAATGTACTGACTGCTGAAGAAGGCGCTGTGACTTGGTTGTAGTGTAATACATTGACCTAGTCTTAACTAAAGAACATTATTAATTTGGAATTAAAAGTAGATAAATATGAATACATTAGATTTAGCAAAAGAAGGTCCAGTCATTCCAGTGATTGTTATTAACCGTGTTGAAGATGCGGTGCCAATGGCAGAAGCATTGTTAGCGGGCGGTATTAAGGTCTTGGAAGTCACACTGCGTACTTCATGTGCGTTAGCGGGCATGGAGGCGATTGCTAAAGCGGTGCCTGAAGCTGTTTTGGGTTCAGGTACAGTGCGAAACAATAAAGATGCGCAAGCATCTAAAGATGCTGGATGTAAATTCGCAGTAAGTCCAGGCTACACAAGTGAATTAGGTCAGTTCGCCCGTCAACTTGGCTTGCCGTTGTTACCTGGCGTTTCAACAGGATCTGAAATTATGATGGCTAATGCTGATAATTACTATTTCTTGAAGTTGTTCCCAGCTGTTGCTGTCGGTGGAATTAATTTACTTAAGGGTTTTGCTGGTCCATTTGGCGATGTGAAATTCTGTCCAACAGGTGGTGTAACGGTTGAGTCTGCTCCTCAGTTCCTGTCGCTACCTAACGTTGTTGTTTGCGGTGGTACATGGTTAACGCCAGCCGATGCAGTTGCGCGTGGCGATTGGGCACATATTACAAAATTAGCAAAAGAAGCTAGTGCAATTAAAGCTGCTTAATTTTTGTTATTTTTTATTCGTATGATTAAACCTATATTTGGGCATGCTTATATATATAGATTTTTGAGTTCTTGTTTGTCGTATAAATAATGCTACGTTTAACCGAATATAAAACGCTAGTATTTGATTGTGATGGGGTGATTCTCAATTCTAACCAGCTTAAAATCCAAGCGTATTTTGATGTGGCAACTAAGTTTGGTGCTAATCAACAACAAGCTAAAGCTTTGGTTGACCATCATGTTGCTTTAGGTGGGATATCAAGATATCCCAAGTTTGAGTTTTTTTTGCGTGAAATTATGAAGCAACCAGTAACTAAAGAAGCGATTGACAGTTTGCTTGGGGCTTTTACAGTTGAAGTGAAGCTCCTTTTGATGGGTTGTGAGATTGCGCCAGATTTGATGACCTTGCGTCAGATGACGCCCGATGCCAAATGGATGGTTATTTCAGGGGGCGACCAAGCTGAGCTGCGTGAGATATTTCAGCAGCGCAAATTGACGCATGTATTTGATGCGGGTATTTTTGGTAGCCCCGATAATAAAGACCAAATTTTGGCGCGTGAGATCGCGCATGATTATCTGGTAAAACCCGCTTTATTTATTGGGGATAGTCGTTATGACTATCAGGCTTCAACAAAAGCTGGTCTGGATTTTGTGTTTTTGAGTGATTGGACGGATGTTGAGGATTGGCAAAGCTTCTGTGCTGAGCAAAATATTCAAGTGTTAAATCACCTTGGTAATTTATTGATAGATTAATTTTATAAAAACAGTTAAAGAAAGCTTAAGTTTAGAAAGCTACTTAATAATGAGAAAATTCACTCCCCCAAAAAAACTCTCTGTTGTGGTGCCTGTTCGTAACGAACAGGATAATGTTGCGCCACTGATTGCTGAGATAGATACGGCTCTAAAAAGTCTTACGCATGAAATTATTTATGTGAATGATGGCAGCACAGATCATACCCAACAAAAGTTGGAGTCTTTGCAGCTGGAATACTCACAATTGAGAATTGTACGTCATGCCGCAAGCTGTGGTCAGAGCACGGCTGTTCGTACAGGGGTGAAACATGCCAAATATGATTGGGTGGCGACCTTGGATGGCGATGGTCAAAATGATCCAGCGGATATCCCGAAACTAATCGCTGCGCTTGAAGCGGGCGTGGAGTTGGTCGGCGGCAATCGCCGCCAGAGCCGCCTTGACACTTGGATAAAGCGGATGTCTTCAGTGATTGCGAATACAGTACGTTCAAAAATGTTACGTGATGATACGCCAGATACAGGCTGTGGTTTGAAATTGTTCTCAAAAGAAGCTTATTTAGATTTACCGTATTTTGACCATATGCACCGCTTCATGCCAGCCTTGATTAAGCGTCGTGGTGGTCAAATTCGCTCAGTGCATGTAAGTCACCGAAATCGCGAGTTTGGTCGTTCAAATTATGGTACGTTGGACAGATTAATGGTGGGTATTGTTGATTTGTTTGGTGTGGCTTGGTTACAAAGACGGGCCAAATTACCTATTGTGGTCGACAAAAAATAGTCACAGAAAAATACTAAGGAAGAGTAATGGAACAAGGTATCGTTAGTTTTTTTGTACATATTGTCGATGCTGCTCAAAGCTACTGGGATAAAACCTCTAGTGGCGATTTGATTTGGCTTTGTATTGGCTTGCTAGGACAGTGTTTGTTTATGATGCGATTTATTGTGCAGTGGATACACAGTGAGCGTCATCAGAAAAGCCTTATCCCTGTGAGTTTTTGGTATTTAAGTCTTCTGGGTGGCTTGATTGTTCTGGCGTACGGTGTCCATCGCGTTGACCCTGTTATCATTCTCGGACAGTTGCCAGGCACGATTGTTTATCTTAGAAACTTGATGCTTATTCACAATGGCACCCGCTAATAATGGCCCATACTTTCAATAGATATTCCAATGGTTTCGTCAAAAAGTTATAAGACGCTACTGCTTGCAACTATTGTTGTTGGGCTTTTTATCTTTTTCTGGGGCCTGGGCACCTTAAATTTACTCTCCCTGAATGAAGGCCGCAGAGCCCTCGTCATCAGAGAAATGTTTTCTGCAAGCAATTGGCTGGTTCCTACGTTGAATAGCGACTTATACCTCACCAAACCCCCTTTGTTTTATTGGGTTGCTCTGTTTTTCTCAAGTATCGTAGGAAGTGTTAATGAATGGACGGTGAGACTACCCTCAGCCATTTCTGCTTTCATCATTGTGTGCGTTACCTATCGTTATGCTGTTAACAGATTTGGCAATCTTGCTGCGCTTTTTTCAATCCAAATTTTGCTCATGAACTTAGGTTTTGCAATGCTTGCGAGGCGCTCAGAAATTGAGATGTTGCTGACAGTACTGTGCTTTTCTTCATTGATCTGTGCATTAAATTATTTAGCACAGCCAGCTAAAAAACTTTTTCTCTATTTTAGTTTTTTGTTGCTAGGCTTAGCTGTCTTAACAAAAGGCCCCGTGGCGATGCTTTTTGTAACTGTGCCACTCGCTGTTGTGCTTTTGTGGTCAAGAGATGGGAGTCTTAAGTCTTTTCTTAATGATTGGCGCGCTTGGATAGTTTTCTTGGTGGTTAGCCTTTCATGGTACTTAGCCATCTCTTATGAATTTGGTTTTCATATTTGGGCTGCGATTGCACAACATGATATGTGGGAAAAAATGCAAGCGGCGGAAGTAACAAAACCGCTCCTTAGTTATGCTGGATGGATAGCTGTTGATTCTTTATTATTGGTTGCGCTGCTGGCGCTACGGCCAAAAAGATGGATACACGTCTTGATGCAAAGCACTGAAGGCAAGACACTGTTAGTCTCTGTTTTAGTGCCATTTATAGTCTTCTCACTCTTTAGCAATAAACACGCTAAGTATTTGCTACCTATCTATCCAGTGCTTGCCCTATTATTGGGGCTGCAGTTGAACTTAATTTACCAGTCTGCGCCAATGTTATGGCGACGTGTTATATTGGGTTTGGGAGTTGTTGGGCCTTTGCTGGTGGCAGGTTTTTATGTGTTTGAAGAAGCAAGCACTTTTGCCTATAGAACTGTTGTTTTTTCTGATTTTAAACAATGGGATAGCACAGCACGGCTACCGATTTACGCATTTAATGATGTGGATAGCCGTTTAGTGTTTTATGCAAAATCATCAATCAAGGTTTTGAAGGAAAGCCAGCTGGTGGCGATGAAAGCGGATGCGAGCTCTTTTTATTTATTGGCTGAGACTGAAGAGCTAAATAAAGTATCATCGGTAGCAGATTGTCAGATTAAACAATTCAAACCATACCTGAAGAGGAAAAAATCCTTAACAGTGTTTGGCTTTAGTCATGCTTGTGATGAGGTGAAATGAAGATATTAGTAACAGGAGCAGCAGGTTTTATTGGCTATTACGTAACTTTTCAATTGTTGTCGCGTGGCTATGAAGTAGTCGGTGTTGATAACTTGAATGATTATTACGACCCCAGCCTTAAACAAGCGCGCTTAGATCAAATATCCAGGCATCCTCAGGTAAGTCACTTCAAATTCATTCAATTAGACTTGGCGGATGTTGAAGCAACTGCCAATCTTTTTAAAAAACAACAGTTTGATCGTGTTGTTCACCTCGCAGCACAAGCTGGTGTTCGCTACTCCCTGCAAAATCCTAACGCTTATGTGCAAAGCAATTTGGTAGGCTTTACCAACGTGCTAGAAGGCTGTCGCTACAATCACGTAAAACATTTGGTCTACGCTAGTTCATCTAGTGTTTATGGTGGCAATATCAAAATGCCATTCAGTGAAAAAGATACAGTGGATACACCAGTGAGTCTGTACGCTGCTACTAAAAAGACAAATGAGTTGATGGCGCACACTTACAGCCATTTATACGGTTTGCCGACAACCGGCTTGCGCTTCTTTACGGTATATGGCCCTTGGGGCCGCCCAGATATGTCGCCGTTCTTGTTTGCAGATGCAATAGTCAATAACAAGCCAATTAAAGTCTTTAACCACGGTGATATGATGCGTGACTTTACCTATATTGATGATATTGTTGAAGGTGTGATACGCGTGCTGGATAAACCTGCTACTCCGCAAGAAGGTGGCACCGGACCATATCGCATATTTAATATTGGCAATAGTCAGCCAGAAAAACTGATGGACTTTATAGGGATCATGGAAAACGCATTTGGCAAAGTCGCCGAGAAAGAGTTTTTGCCAATGCAGGCTGGCGATGTTAAAGCTACGTATGCCGACACAAGCGCTTTAGGGGCTTGGGTGGGGTTTAAGCCAGTGACTCCTCTAAAAGAGGGCGTAGAACGGTTTGCTGATTGGTATAAGCGTTTTTATCAGTAGTTAACCTATCCACGCCACTTTTCAGGCTGTGTTTATTTGTATTTTTCTTCAAGCTGGTAAAGTAAACTTCCCTTTGGGTAAGGTGCATTCTTATCAATATTCGCTCTTCGCCATTTCTCGTTATAGCAGTGAAGAAAAAATGTAGATGACGGTAGCTTTGTATCCTTTAACAGTAACTCGGGGCACCTGTGCTGACTAATAGGATTGGCGAATTCTGGACGTTGTATAGCGAAGTTGTGTGTTGGGTAAATCTCTGCGATTGCAGACAAAAGTTTAGGGCCGATTTCAGACCATTTAATCTCTTTCTTTGGAAAATTTATGCTGTAATTAAATGCGAGGTCAATTATATTTCCCGCTTCTGGCCTAGGGTTGTATATCACGTTGTTGTTAATTCTTGATTTTATTCTAAATAAATTTATAAAAAAGTTTTTTAGAGTTTTCTTTGTGCCTGCATGCTCGCTAACTAAGAATTGGTTAGATGGAAGATCATTAGCACATTTTAGGCATATTACATCTATATCTGAATATAGGCTGCCCTCTTTGTTGAGAAGAGCGTATCTAAATAAATCGGCGAAACTTGCATAAGATTTTTTTGATTAATAAATACATAATTTTCTGGCAATATCTCTCTAGCATCTCTTAAAGTGCAGTCAGTTGGTGCATTCTTAATTTTGTCATAACTCCAAAGGTGAACATTGAAGTTATTTTTCGCAAAACTTTTTAGAGAAAGTATTTCGAGTTTGCTTAATTGACCATAAGCCCAAAAAAGATGTACTTTAATCATTGATATTTTCGCTAATGTTCAAATTTCAGAAGATTATAACATCTATCATTACTTACACTTTTTAGTTTATTTTCCAAATAATATAATCATTAAATACTCCCAAAGGAATTGCATTTTTATTGAAAATTGAAATGTCTTTAAACTCTTCTTTATGGCAAAGTTCTAAATAATGTTTTTTGGGATCGGCAATAAAAGTAGAGATTTTTTTAGCCGCTAAAGAACTATCAGTCATCCTGTCGCAAAGGCAATGGCTGTTTTTTTGGATGCTATCTAGAATGATAGAAATCGGGGTAATATGAGTGAGTATTGGTTTATCTAGAGTGCTAAAGCAGTGCAAATGAGATTGCAAGAAAAATGGAACTTGTATCTAGTCTTCTATCGAAAAAATATATGAAAAATACTTTGTCGATAAAATCAGGCAAAACCCAAATATAAAAAGAACGATTCTTAGAGCGAATTCTTCATCCTCAAATATTTTTAGAGATAGTCTGATAGCTAATTATGAAGAGGTGGTCTATTGAAATCAATATGACCTAGATAGGTGATATTGATTCCGTCTTGGTGAATGATCATTGAGCTTTAAATACTCATCAAATCTATCTATTATTCCTTCGCTGAGCGATGGCTAGTAATAAATAAAAAATGATAAGAGAAGAGTTTACACAATCGTCAATTGTGATTTGATAATTAATCTCAACGCAGTTTTTTCATCGGATCATGCTCATTTTTCTGGCTTCGAAAGGGCTTTATTTAGGCTAAGCTAGTTCAAGTTCAAACCTTGCGGCGACTTTCCCTTTAGAAGTTTAGTTAAGTTGTTTTTTATCTCTTTTTCCGAGTTGTTCACATTTGACAAGTGGTATTCAATAAATTTTCTTCTCTGATCGTCATAGAGGCGATAGTTGTCAAGAGTTGTGTTTATTTTTTCTTCTAGCTCGTTGCTATTCGAAGCAAATTTCCCAAAAAATAACTCATAGTCAAACAAATCAGGAACTTTTTCGTCGGCCATTAAAATTGGGATGATGCCAATTTTTGCTAAATCTAATATTGCATTGGTATAACCACAAAATCCAAGTTTTGCGTTTTTAAGATCAAGATTAAGATAGTTAGCGATAGAAAATTTGTTTTCAGGTAGATTCTTCGTTAAATTTGCCCAGAGTTGTAAATCACTTCTTGGATGCGGCTTAAATATAAGGTTATAACTATCATTTTTATTTGTAAAATCAATGAGTAATTTATAGAAATTTTTGGTTGATTCCAGCTTTTCATAATTTGGACCACTGCCTACCAGTATTAGGCAGTTTTCATTAATCTCACCCGGCGCTACAGAATTTAGGTGGCTGTGAATTCTTTTTTGTATCTGCCAAGAGCCGGTGATAATTGCTTGGCAGTTTCCTAGCTTGTGTTCCCTATTTGATATTTTATCAAAAGAGCTTCTTCCGTATAGAAAATAATAGTCATAATCAATCATCGAGTAATTTCGATAGTTATCTGTTGTTAACGAGAATGCAAAGTGAACGATGGGGATGTTATTTTTCGCACACTGTTTTTTCAGAAAGGGTGAGAGAATCGAGCCGTTGCGTTCGGTGACAATTACTTTGGGGTTGTACATTTTGATTAAGAAAGCCGCATAGCAATCATATATATAGAATATTGAAAATTGTTTTTTTTGGGGGGGGGCTAAGAGGCGCTCACGGAGAATAGTTTTGAGATTTGGATGTAGCGCTGATTGAACTTTATAGGGGTTCATTAGTTTTGGAAGCTCCGTAACTAAAAAAGAGTCTTTTTCCCGGTAAAGAAAAAGAATTTCAGTTTTTTCTGTTTGGGGGATTGTTTTTCTTAGCCGAACAGCTAGTACGGCAATGATGCTGGCCAGAAAATGTGAGGTAAGGAAAATGATGCTATCAAATAAGTTTCTTCGCTGCTGCCAGCGAAAATAGAGAATGTATTCCCAACTATTTTTTTTTAGGTTTTTCATAAAATTCAATAGATAGTAATATAAAAGCTGGAATCCAATAGTTGAACCATAATTTGCTTGGGCGGATGACTATAACTCCTCCGTCTACTACCATATACATGGCGCCAAACATTAGCCATAAAGCTACTAGCTTGGTTAAGTCACTTTTATGTTTCAGTCCAGCAATCACGAGCCTAGACGTCAGTAAAATCAGCATTGAAAATGCAAAGATTCCTGAGTTCTGGAAAGTTTGAATAAATGAGTTGTGCACTTTAGAAAAAATATGGCCATCAGTTACTTGGAGTCTAAAGTCGTAATTGAGCCCGTCCCCAAACCAGAAGTTATTTTTAATAATGTCCCAGCCATGAGAAAGTAGTTCTAAGCGGTAGTAGGGATCGTGAATTCTATTCTCGATATCTGAACTAAATAAAACATAAAAAATCATTGCGCTGACTAAGATTGGTACGTTGATTACTAACTCTCGTTTAATTGAAGTGGCTCTTGTTAAAACAAGCTGCACAACGTAGCAAATGACAAAGAAGCTGATGGCGCCTCTACTTTTAGTCAATATCAGAAAAATAAAATGCAAGGCGAGGATTGCTAATAGTGCAGAAAAAATTTTCAGGTTTTCGGTTTTTCTTAAAAAGTAAATTGCAAATAAGCTGGAAACGCCAACATAGAGTCCTGAGTTATTAGGATTTTTTGTAATTCCGGTAAAAGAAAAATGTGTTAGTCGATCAACTCCTGGAACAAAGGGGTTGAAAATGAAAGATAAGATGACCACTAGCGTGCTGGATATAACGATTGCTATGAGGAGGGTTTTAAGCTTCTTTTCGAAATCAAGTTTTCCAAAATACCAGTAAAAGCAAATTAGACTAAAAAGTATTGCTGCCCCGTATCTAATTGATGTCCAAAGATATTTACCTGAATTGACCGACCAGAGAGAGGAGGTGGATATTAACAATGTTAGAAAAACAATTAATACTAGATTTACTGTGAACGAAGGAAGAGTTCTTTCTTGTTTTCTGATGTTTAGGGCAAAGGCGATAGGGAAAAGAACATATATGAACTGTTCTTGCCATCCCCATGCAATGTAATAGCTGAGTATGAAAGATAGAATGGAGGCTAGTAGAAACTTTTCAGTTGTAAAGTTTCGCTCCAATAACAGGCGTATTCTGGGCATTTTTAGCATTATTTAATTCAATCTACTTGGGGTTGTATCCATTAGGGTTTTTTTGTTGCCAGTGCCAGTGGTCTCGGCACATACTATTCAGATCTTTCTTTGCTTTCCATTTTAACAAACTATTTGCAATGAATGTGTTTGCATAAGCTTCAGCTACATCGCCTGGACGTCTATTTTTAAAAGCATGAGGGATTGTTGTTTTAACGGCTTGCTCAAAGGCATTTAAAACTTGTAATACACTGCTTCCTTTTCCTGTGCCTAGATTCGCTACTAAAAGCTTGCTTGAGTCTTTGAGATACTCAAGCGCTCTTATATGGCCCTCTGCTAAGTCGGTTACATGAATATAGTCACGCACACCTGTACCATCGATAGTGTCATAGTCTCTTCCCCAAATATTTAGGGTATCTCTTTTACCAACAGCGACTTGCGCAATGAAGGGCATGAGGTTATTAGGGACGCCCTGAGGGTCTTCGCCAATGAGTCCACTTTCGTGTGCTCCGACCGGGTTGAAATAGCGAAGAATACAAATTTGCCAGTCTGATGCTGACTTAAAAATATCCTTCAAGATTTCTTCAATGTAAAGTTTTGTTTGTCCGTATGGATTAGTTGGTGCAAGGGGGTGTTTTTCATCAAAAGGCAAATAAACTGGGTTGCCGTAAACAGTAGCAGAGGAACTAAATACAATCGTTTTGATATTGCTCTCTTGCATAGCTTCCAATAACCTTAGGCTGCCCACAAGGTTGTTATCAAAATATTTGAGGGGCTGTTCAACAGATTCTCCGACTGCTTTCAGGCCTGCAAAGTGGATGACTGCATCACAAGGGTAATTGGCCAGGCATTCTTTAAGCGCATCCTTGTCACGGATGTCGCCTTTAACAAAAGTAAGGTTTTTGCCTGTGATTTTTTTGATGCGATGAATTACTTCTTCATGGCTATTACTCAGGTTGTCGTAAATCACTACCTGGTAACCAACTTCTAATAAGGCTACACAAGTGTGTGAGCCTATGTAGCCTGCACCGCCCGTCACCAAAATTTGTTTAGAGTCCGTCATGAAATTATCCTTTGGTGAGGTTCATACCAGCAATCACGGTTTCTGGATGAATGCTTTTTAGGCAATTCAAATGTCCCAGTGGGCAAGTTCTCTCAAAGCAGGGGCTGCATTCAAGGCCTAAATATTCAACTAATGCTTTGCTACTCATAGGTGGAGTATGGTGCGGATCTGAAGAGCCATAAATCGCAATTAATTTTTTGCCTAGGGCTGCCGCGACATGCATGAGACCAGAGTCGTTGCTAATCACTGTATTGCACAGCGACATTAAATCAATTGCTTCACCTAGCTTAGTTTTTCCGCCTAAATCTAGGCATCTATTGTTAGTGATTTGATTAATCGTTTGGGTAACTGGGATGTCTTTTTCTGAGCCAAATAGCCATACATCCCAGCCTTTATTCAATGCTGTATTAGCAGCTTCTGCATAATATTCAGATGGCCAACGTTTTGCTTCACCGTATTCTGCACCTGGGCATAAGCCTAAGATTTTATTTTTAGGCTGACTTAATCCTAATTGATGGAGTGCCTTGATTGCATTTTCATGATTAACAGTCAGGCTAGGATTAATAATATTTTTGGCAGGTGGTGAATTGACGTCTAAACCCAAGCTTACAAATCTATCAACTGTTCTTGGGAGCGTCTTTTTATCCAATTTACGAATATCATTAATTAAGCCATAACGCATTTCACCAAGAAAACTAGTGCGTTGGGGAATGTTGGCGAAAAATGGAAGAATCGCTGATTTATATGAATTGGTTAGAATGATTGCTTGTTGGTATGCGTGTTGACGTAATTTTCTACCAAATTTTACGCGCTCCCAAAAAGCGAGTTGCCCATGTTTAAAAGGGAGTGCAATTCCCAAGCTAACTTCTGGCATACGCTCAAGCAATGGTAGCGTCCAAGCTGGTGCCGCAACATGAATTTCGCAATTCGGTTTTGATTGTTTGAGTGATTTGAACAAGCTTTGCGCCAGCACCATGTCGCCGACCCAAGATGGTCCGAGGACTAAAATTTTTTCTGGGCTATTTATAGTATGTCTGGTACGGCTAGTCATGATAAGAGCGTTGAGATTAACGCGAGATTTTTTCCAAAATGCCGCTGGTGCTTCTACCTTGAACTAGAGGGATGAGTTTAACGCTACCCCCCCATGATTTTACTTCTTTACCGCCGACCACTTGCTCTTCAGTATAGTCGTCGCCTTTTACAATGACATCAGGTTTGATGGCGTCAATTAAATTCAAAGGGGTGTCTTCATCAAATAAAATGACCGCATCGACTGCTTCAAGTGCAGCTAAAACACGCGCCCTGTCATTTTCATGAATTACTGGTCTGGCTGGCCCTTTTAATGCGTTGACTGAGCGATCTGTGTTGAGGCCAAGGATGAGTTTGTCGCCTGTTTTTTTTGCAGCTTCTAAATAAGTGACGTGACCCGCATGTAATAAATCGAAGCAACCATTTGTAAATACAATCTTCTGCTTGTTAGCTCGCCAAGTTTTAACTTTATTTTTTAGGCTCGCTAAATCGCAAATTTTGTCTGCTTGGTTACTCGCATTTTTTGAAGTAAGTTCATGCAGCAATTCATCTAATTGAATTGGAACCGTGCCGACCTTGCCTACCACTATTCCTGCTGCAGTGTTTGCTAAAGAAAGCGCTTCTTGTGCTGATAAGCCGTGAATGAGACCTGCAGCTAAAGTCGCAATGACTGTATCACCAGCACCTGAAACATCAAATACTTGTTTTGCTGTTGCTGCAATATGATGATTACCATCTTGCTCGAGCAAGGTAATGCCTTCCTCTCCTCGAGTAACGGCTAAGAAATCTAGGCTCAATGATTTGTTTAATTGTTTGGCAGCAGCTAACAATGCTTGGTTGTCATTCATGCTGACCCCACAAGCATCTGCGGTTTCTTTTTTATTTGGAGTAAGTGCTGTTGCACCTTTGTACTTGCTGTAGTCGAGACCTTTAGGGTCAACAAGTACAGGAATATTAGCTTGATGGCAGGTCTCGATAATGAATCTACATGTCGATTCGCTCAGTACACCTTTAGCGTAGTCGGAGAGAATGACAATAGCGGGTTGATCGTGAATTGCCCGTGTAATCAAGATATGCAATTCACTGTTCTCAGCATCGCTCAAAGCAGTTTGGCTTTCTTGGTCGATGCGTACAATTTGCTGATGCGAGCTCATTACGCGTGTTTTTGCGATGGTTGGACGCTCTGAGGATTGAATTACTGCTTCAGATTTAATGCCTAGGTGATTGATCAGGGCCAGTAAAGTAGTTGCTTCTGCATCCTCACCAACGCAACCTGCAATACGTGTCGTGATACCTAAGTTTGCTAAATTTGCCGCAACATTGGCAGCACCACCAGCTCGGTCATTTTGCTCTTTAAGTAATACTACTGGCACAGGCGCTTCAGGGGAAATTCTCTGGACATCGCCAATTAAATAGCGATCTAGCATTAAGTCACCGATGACAAGCACCCATTTATCTGACTCAGTGAATAATTTAACAGTGTTGATTAAATCTTGATTCATTGTTTTTATTGAGCCTCAAGTAAATCACACAAACTATGACCTACAAAAATATGCGCCTCTTGAATACGAGGGGTGTCGTTTGAAGGCATGACTAGATTGATTTTGCATAGGCTAGAAAGTTTTCCGCCGTTACCACCAGTTAGGCCGATCGTGGTTGCGCCAATTTTGTTGGCTTCCTCAATTGCTGCGACAACATTTTTGCTGTTGCCTGAAGTCGTAATGCCAATCACGACATCTTCAGGGCGACATAGGGCTTCTATTTGACGAGCAAAAATGTAGTCATAGCCATAATCATTACCCACAGATGTGATGATTGAAGTGTCTGTCGTTAATGCGATTGCTGCTAATCCACGTCGCTCTTTTTTGTAACGACCGACAATTTCTGCTGCGATATGTTGGCTGTCTGCCGCGCTACCGCCATTGCCCATCAGAAAAATTTTTCCGCCTCTTTGTAAACAGGCTCGTAGCTCTTCAGCTACTTGTTTAATCTGTGGGATTAAGGTGCTTAATTGCGCGAACATGGCTTGATGTTCAGCAATCGCATTATTAAGATTTTCAGTCGCGTTCATAGTGGTCTTTGTTAGCAATAAGGGTCTGATTGCATAAGGTAATTTTGCACGTAGTCACGCACGCCTTCTTCTAGCGTATGAAACTTAGCTGTATAGCCAGCTTTTACCAGTTTTGCCATATTGGCTTCAGTAAAATATTGGTAGCGACCTTTTAAGTCTTCTGGCATGTCAATGTAAGTGATGTCGGGGGTTTGACCCAGGCTAGTCATGACAGCACTAGCTAAATCTTTAAAAGCACGGGCTTGGCCTGTTCCAATGTTGTAGATGCCAGAATCGCATGAATTTTTAACGAAATGGACTACAACTGCCGCTGCATCTTTAACGTAGACAAAATCGCGTAATTGCATGCCATCTTCGTAACCAGTTAAATGGCTTTTGAATAGTTTGACTGTGCCCTGTTCTTTAAATTGATTGAAGCTATGAAAAGCGACGCTTGCCATACGCTCTTTGTGATACTCATTGGGGCCATACACATTAAAAAATTTGAAACCTTGCCATTGGGGTGGAGTCTGTTTTTTAAGAGCGACTTGCTGTAACACCCATTGGTCAAAATATTGTTTTGAATAACCGTAGCCGTTTAGTGGGCGCAATGTATTGATATCGCAAGTATCGTCGTAACCTTGCTCGCCTGCGCCATAAGTGGCGGCTGAGCTCGCATACAAGAATGGCACTTTATTTTCTGCACACCAATTCCACAAGAACTGACTATAGCGAATATTGTTTTGAACAAGTTTGTTGAAATCACGTTCGGTAGTGGCGCTAATGGCGCCCATATGAATGACAGCATCAATTTTAGGTTTGCCAGCTAAAAAGCAACTGAGTTCGCTTTTGTCTAAGTAATCTGCATAGCGACGTTTGACCAAGTTTTGCCATTGGTCTTCATGTTGAATGTCATCAACAATAACAATATCTTCGCGGCCTGAAGCATGGTTGATATGCCAAGCAATCATGCTGCCAATCATTCCTGCGCCGCCAGTAATTACGATCATTTTGAAACACCTAACATATGAACGATTTTAATCATGCAAAGCATTATAAACGCTTACTTGTTTTTAAGCTTGTTCGCTGAGCGCTTTTGCCCGCTCTGCAGTTAATTTAGCTTGTTTCTCTGCCTCGGCTTTATCCCATTCAGAACTAACCCAGCCTTGTAGATTTTCAAGTGCAATTTCCGACATGGCGTTGATCCATACTTCTTGGCCGTTTAGAGCAGGAATGTAATAGTATTCGCCGCCGCCATGACTTTGGAAGATATGCTGACCTTCCATTGCAATTTCTTCTAAAGTTTCTAGGCAGTCGCTACTGAATCCTGGACAGATAACGTCAACACGTTTGGTTTTCGCTTTGCCTAAATCTTCTAATGTGCTGGCAAGGTAAGGTTTGAGCCATTCCTGTTTGCCAAACCTTGATTGGAATGCGATGACATATTCTTCTTTATTCAGATTCAGCGCTTCACCTAATAAACGACCTGTTTTCATGCACTCGCAATGATAAGGGTCGCCTTTCATTAGATGGAATTTAGGGACGCCGTGAAAACTCATAATCAGTTTATTGGGCTTGCCATGCACTGCCCAGTGCTCAAGTACGCTATTCGCGAGTCCGCGAATGTAAGCCGGATGGTCATGGTAGTTGCGGATAGTTCGAATTGCAGGCACATTACGTGTTCTTAATAGTGTTTTCCAAACAGCATCTAATGAAGCCGCAGTGCTACTCGCAGCGTATTGTGGGTAAAGTGGAAACACCAAGATCTTATTGCAGTGTTGTGCTTTTAACTTTTCAATAGCGGAAGCCATGCTTGGATTGCCATAACTCATGCCCAACTCAACAGCAATCGGTGATGCAATTCGACTTTCTAAAACAGTACGTAATAATTTGGTTTGTTTTTGGGCATTCACCATCAAAGGCGAGCCTTCAGCGGTCCAAACACTTGCATATTTTTCTGCAGATTTTTTAGGCCGAACCACCAAAATAATCCCGTACAAAATACATGCCCAGATAAGGCGTGGAATTTCTACAATCCTTCTATCCATAAGGAATTGCGCAAGATATTTTTTTAGCGCCTTAGCTGTTGGCGCATCAGGGGTTCCGAGATTTGCTAGCAGAATGCCAACTTTCGCTTGGTCTCCATGCGTGTATGAAGGTTCGTTTTTATAATAGGCCATGTGTTTTCTTTAGATTAATTGTTAGAAAGGGCGCTTGATAATAATTTTGAAGTGATGTCTACAATTGGAATGACGCGCTCATAAGCCATGCGTGTTGGTCCAATAACGCCTAAAGTGCCAATAACCTGACCGTTAGCTTCGTATGGCGCTGTCACCATACTACATTCATCAAGTGGCAAATAACCACTTTCTCCCCCAATAAATATTTGGATGCCTTCGGCATGTTGGCTGTTGTCTAGCAATTGCATAAGAGATGTGCGGCGTTCGAATATTTCAAATAATTTACGTAATGAAGTTACGTTGGTTGACAAGTCGTCCACTTGTAGCAAATTACGTTCACCAGAAATCACAACGTTATCTTTGTCTTCACCTAATACTTTTTCACTGGCATCCAAGGCAGCTGACATTAAGCGCGTCATGTCTGATTGCATTTCTTTAAGTTCTTCGTGCAGTTTTTTCTGGGCTTGCTCAAAAGTAAAACCAGCGTAGTTCTGATTGAAGAAATTGGTCGCCTGAACTAATTCAGCCGCTGAATAAGGCTTTTCAGTAACAACAATTCTGTTTTGTACATTGCCATCTGTAGTAACGATGATGACTAAAATGCGCTTATCCGATAAGGGTAAAAACTCTAAATGTTTAAACGCAATACTTTTGCGTTTTGGAATCATGACCAAGCCAGCAAACTGAGTTAATTCGGAGAGCATCCCTGCCGCAGAAGAAATGAGTTCTTGAGGGTCTGGAGATTTAAATTCGTGCTTAATGCGTTCGATTTCTGGTCTTTGCATCGGTTGCACGGTTAGTAAGGTATCAACAAAGAATCGGTATCCGCGTTGTGTTGGGATTCGGCCTGCCGAAGTGTGGGGGCTGGCAATAAACCCCATTCCTTCCAAATCCGACATGATGTTCCGTATTGTCGCTGGACTTAAATCTAAGCCGGAGCACTGCGATAGCGTACGCGAGCCCACCGGCTGCCCATCACTAATGTAATGTTCAACCAGTGTTTTTAATAAAATTTGTGCCCGTTTATCCAATCAATGCCTATTGCTGAGTTTTGGCGTCTTTTTTCTTAAAGAATTTTCCCAGGTCCTGAACTAACTGAACCATTGCAGGCTGTTTTTTCTCCAGTATGGATTTACGTTCGGTAGCACTTAAATCTTCATCATTAATTTTGCTTACCTTGATGCTTTTGCCGTTAACTGGTTGCGTGATTTTAACTTCGTCATCTACGTAAGTGACTTTGTCCCAATCAGAGATATAGGTGTGATCACGTTTTTCACCAGCCAATAAATTGTACCCAATCGCATAGTCATTGCTTGGATTGCTCACACCAAGCAATGGCATGATGGTTGGAACTATATCCATATGGCTAGTCATTTGGTCGCTAACAAGATGCTTCATTCCTGGTTTGTAAATCACCAAAGGTGTTCGTACTTGTTGGTCTACAAATGTTGAGTTATGCCCCCAGAACCCATGCTCCATAAACTCTTCACCATGGTCACCAATCAGTACAACGATGGTGTTATCTAATAATTGATGCGTTTTTAAGTACTCAAATATTCGGCCGTACTGCATATCTAAGTGATGTACAGAGTTGATGTAGCGATTTTTAATTGGGCCGATATCTTCGTTAAATTTTTTCTTGCTGAGGGTTGCATAATTAATATCGTCTTTGTATGGCTTAGCGATCACACTTTCTGGTGGAAAATAGTAACGCGCATGTGGTGACTCAAAAAACATGAACGTGAAAAAAGGTTTTTTCTGGTCGCGTTTGTCGATAAATGACAATAGATTAGTTACATTGTCACGGTCGCTTTCCCAACCGGTTTGGGCTTTGTGAATCTCGTGAAGCTGGTCACTTGCTACTTGTGCAAAAATCGTTTTTTCAAATTCCGGGTACGAGAATTTGGCGCTGGTGTAGAAACTCATTTGATAATTCTGTTTTTGTAGCACATCGATAATAGCTGCGCCTCGGCGAGATTCGAAGAATGGGAACCAGTAATTGCCAGGCAAGCCCATAAACATACCAAACACACCCATCCGCGTGCCATTGCCAGTGCTGTAATTGCGAGTGTAACGCGCCGCGTTTTTAGCAAATGCCCAACTATTTGGCATCACTGTTTCATTTAGCGTGTCTGCGCGCCAAGACTCTGATGTTAACCAAATAATATTGTAGGGTTTTGCTGGTTGTTTAAATGCAATTGGGTTGATAGGGTAATTTAACTTACCTTTTACTTTGAGTTTTGTTTCACGGGTTCTAGGAATTCCTAATGACTCATAAAATCCGCGAGCTGATACTGTTTGGTAGAACGGAATAGATTCGCCGACTTGAGTCAGTTGATTGGTTGTGTAACTATCAAGTGCAAATCCCATGTGTACAAGAATAGTCAACACGATAGTCAAGCTTGGTAAATATTTGAATGAAAGATTGAAGCCAGCTTTGTTTGAGTAAAAGCGATGCGTCAGCCATAAAATTAAACCTTGTAAGCTGAAAAACCCAATCACAATCAGTGCAAAACCTATATCGGATGCGCTACTTCCACCTAATGACTCAATGCCACCAGGGGTCATAATCAGATTCAAAATAAACCCATTAAAAAACATGCCGTACAAGGCAAAAATCTTGGCATTTGCGTATAGTAATAATGTAGTGAGGCCTGTGCTAGCAACTGCTGCAATATAAGTCGCTTTTGTCGACGCAGGACTGAGTTTTTTGCTAATAAACTTAACTAAACTCGTAATTGCTAGTGCAGGTAAAAGATAATAAAGACCGTAGAGTAGGAAGCCCACAACCATAAAGCTTAATGGTAAGAGGCCTTCTTGGAAGATGGTTGCCATTGGTATCGAGTCGGAGACCAAATATAAAATGACTAAATAAGTCGCTAGAAAGTAGTTTTTGAGGATGTTTTTTTCTAAATTTACAGTCATTTTTGCGCTTTATTAAAGTGAGTTTCTAAATTAATTGGGGCAGATGCTAAAAAATCAACCCTAGTAGTTTAATCTTTTTTGTTTTTAATCGTGAGCTTAATTAGTATATTTTAGTCGAAAGATATTTTAAGTTTAATTCGTAAATCCCACAGTTTTGTTGGCTTCTCACTTTGCTAAGAGGCGCCGACTATGTTCTAATTCTCTCGTGAATACAGCCTTTAAAAAAATCGTTATCGTTGGCAAATACATGAACAAGTCTGCTTTGCAATTAATGCAAAAAGATTTGTTCGATTTAGCTCATCATCTTGCTAATCAGCATTACCAAGTATTAATTGAGAAAAACACTGCCCATCATGCTGGCTTGAGCCAGTACCCTGTTATTGGATTAGAGGACATTGGAGATGCTGTTGATTTGGCAATTGTAATGGGTGGTGATGGCACAATGTTGAGTGTTGCTAGAAGCTTAGCTAAAGCTCATGTGCCTTTAATTGGTATTAATCGAGGTCGTTTCGGATTCTTAACAGATGTGCGCTCTGAAGATATGTTGGTGCAAATTGATCGTATTCTGGCTGGAGACTATATTAAAGAGTCTCGTATGCTTTTGTCGGCGGAAGTCACACGTCAAAATAAAGTAGTGTTTTCTAGCTGCGCACTCAATGATGTAGTCATTAAAAGTGGTGTGAGGCTGATCGAGCTGGAAGTGAACATCGATGGAAAATTTGTATATAAGCAAAGAAGCGATGGTTTGATTGTGAGCACGCCTACTGGTACAACGGCCTATGCACTGTCTGCGGGCGGCCCTATTCTGCATGCTAATTTGGAAGCGATCTCCTTAGTGCCGATTAGTCCTCATACTCTAAGTAATCGTCCTATTGCGGTAAGTAGTTCTAGTCATATTGAAGTTGTACTTGTGCAATTTGATGAGGCGCAACTAAGTTGTGATGGGCAATCTCAGGTTGAGCTTCAGGTGGGCGATAAAATTAATATTGTACGTGCTGAAAATGCTATTTCTCTCTTACATCCAAGCGACTATTGTTATTTCGACCGACTTCGCAATAAGCTTAACTGGAGCTAAGGCTTAGGTAGCCAATATTATGCTGCAGAGTCTATCCATTCGTGATTTTGTCATTGTCGATGCGCTCGACATCGAGTTCTCAAAGGGGTTTACTGTCCTGACCGGTGAAACTGGGGCAGGCAAATCAATTCTAATTGATGCATTATCTTTAGCGATTGGTGTGCGAGGTGAAGGCGGCATCACGAGGACTGGAGCCGAAAAGGCTGAGATTAGTGCTATTTTCTATATTGCTCAACTGCCTGCGCTAAAGGCGTGGTTGCAAGAAAATGAGCTTCCTAATGCCGATGACGAATTGTTGTGTCGTCGTGTTATCTATGCTGATGGAAGGTCGCGTGCTTTCATTAATGGTCAAGCCGCAACAGTTCAGCAGCTGAGAGAGGCTGGTGAATTTTTGGTGGACATTTATAGCCAAAATGCACATCACTCATTATTAAAGCTAAATACTCAAAAAGAAATTTTTGATGCTTATTGTGGTTTGACGGATTTAGCTTCACAAACGGCGATGCAATATAAAGCTTGGCAACAGCTATATCAGCGCCGTGTTGAGATGGAGCGGAACGCAAGCAAGTACGCGGACGAGTTGGCGGAACTGCGAGATAAAGTGCGCGAATTGAAGCAGCTTAGCTTTAGCCAAGAAGAGTGGGATAGCTTGCAGCAAGAACATAGTCGTTTATCTAATGGCGCTGGCTTGTTGGCTGGATGTGAAGAATGCCGTGAATTATTGAGTGAGGGTGAAATCTCAGCTTTGCGTCATCTAGCTTCCGCGCAACACAAATTGCAGGGTTTGCGTGATTTTGATTCGGCCTTAGATGAGGCAATCACTAATTTAGATTCCGCAATTATTCAGCTTGAAGAGACGGATCGTTTCTTAAATCGTTATTTACAGCGTGCTGAGTTAGATCCCGAGCGCCTTGCTGAAGTTGAGTCACGAATACAAGCGATTCATGCCATGAGCCGCAAGTATCGTTTAAAACCAGAAGCGCTTAGTGATGAGTTACATGCTTGGCAACAGCGTATGTCTGAACTCGAAGCGGTTGGCGCTGATGGCGAGCTAGCAAAACAAGAGGCCGAGGTTGAACAAGAATATCAAACTTTAGCTAAACGCTTGAGCGTAGGACGTCAGCAGTCCGCACCGCTGCTCAGTCAAAAAATTACTACTGAAATGCAGCGCTTATCATTAGCTGGTGGTCGATTTGAAGTTGCGCTGACAGACCAGGCACCGACGGCCAGTGGTTTGGAGCAGGTAGAATTTTTGGTTGCTGGACATATTGGCGTTGAAGTAAGACCTCTCAATAAAGTGGCTTCAGGTGGGGAGTTGTCTCGAATTAGCCTGGCTATTCGTGTGGTGACTGCAGAGCAGGGTAGTGTGCCAACGATGATTTTTGATGAAGTGGATGTAGGTATTGGTGGTGGTGTGGCTGAAATCGTTGGCTTATTGTTGAAACAGTTAAGTGGCGACAGGCAAGTTCTAGTGATTACTCATTTGCCGCAAGTTGCCTCGCAAGGTAAGCACCATTTAAATGTTAAGAAAATTCAAAAAGATCAGATGACGCTCAGTACTATTGAGGCCTTAGATCCAAATGCGCGTATTGAAGAGATTGCGCGAATGTTGGGCGGGGTCGAGATTACTGAAACGACGCGTCAACATGCAAAAGAAATGTTATCTGATTAAGCTTTATTTCTGCAGGATTGTTTATTGCAGTCTGCATAAATATAAAGAGAATGCTCTTTAATCTTAAAACCTCGTTCCTCCGCTACTTTGTGTTGTAGCACTTCAATTTTATCATCACAGAATTCTTCAACTACGCCACATTGCATACATACAATATGATCGTGATGCGTGCCGTGATTGAGCTCAAATACAGCTTTGCCACCTTCAAAGTGATGGCGAACCAATAATCCAGCTTGTTCAAATTGCGTTAGTACTCTGTAAACTGTTGCAAGGCCAACGTCATCACCCGAGTTAAGCAATACCTTATATACATCTTCGGCTGATAAATGACGTTCTTTACTGTTTTCAAAAAGACTGAGTACTTTTAATCTAGGTAGCGTTGCTTTAAGGCCTACACTTTTTAACTCGTCAGGGTCGCGTATCGTCATAAATATTCTCTGTTTTAAATCTTAATGAATCAGTAGGTCCATAGTTTGCGACATTCATGGTTGTCTGTTTAAGACCTTAGCTATCGTGTTATATTATCGTTAATTCTTATTTAAGTCATGATAATGCGTCATCTAATCTTATTGCTTGCTTTGTTAAGTGCTTCTTGCACATCTACGCTGCCTTCTTTTAAAACATACAAGCTTGATGTTCAGCAGGGTAATGTTGTGACATCGAAAATGATGATGCAGCTTAAGCCTGGCATGACTAAATCTCAGGTGCGTTATGTTATGGGTACGCCATTACTGCAAGATAGTTTCCATCTTGATCGTTGGGATTATCTATATCAAATGAACAAAGATGGCCGAGTGATTGAGCGCCGTCGCGTCATTTTAGAATTTAGTGACAATGGGTTGAAAGCTGTTCGTGGGGACGTAATTCTTTCAGGGCAGCCTGGGGCTGAAGGCGTTGCAATGGCTTCAGTTGAAGATGTGACAACTGCCAAGAGTAATAAAGCGTTATTGAATGAAGATCCTAAAAAGGGCTGGCTTGATCGATTCAAGTTTTGGGGAAGTGATGAACTCGTTGATAAGGTGCCATCTAAGGTTGCGGGCAAGCCAGTTGAGAAGTTGGAATCTAAAATTGCTGATTCCATTCAGTCTTCCAGAGTGGTTGGGCCACCCCTTATTGTAGCTTCAGCACCAAAATCTTTAGAAGATAAAGTGGTTAGTGAAAATTCATCGAGTTTGCAGGTTATTAAAGATGCTTCCGAGCTGAAGCAACCTATCGCCCACCATCAAACAGATACTGTCGTTGATGATAAGAATCAAGTGCTTGAGAGAGTTGCTAGTTGGGCAGATGCTTGGCGTAATAAAAATATTAGTGTGTACCTGAGTTTTTATTCTAATCAATTTAAACCTATTGGCTTGACTAAAAAAGCTTGGTTGTTGCAACGTAAGAAACGATTATCTGCGAAACAAGGCGATATTAAGTTGGGGCTGGAAAACGTGGTAGTAAGCGTTGACGGTAATAAGGCGAATGTTGAGTTTTTTCAGCACTATAGTTCTCCGCGCTATAGTGATCAAGTGGTTAAGGTGTTGACTTTGGTTTTTGAGCGTGACAAAAATAAATGGATGATTGTGAAAGAATCAGTTACTTCTAAAATAAGTTTGAATGGGAAACCAGTGGTCATGGAGTCAGCTAAGATCGTTAAGTCTCCTGATGAGGAAGCCGAATACCATAAGAAGCCTAAAATGGAAATTTTGGATTCTCCGGTTGATAAGCCTCTAACTATTGCACCTGAGTTCCAAATACAACCAGAGTCTGTGCAAGACCCTGTTAAGAAAGATGTTGAGCAGTCTGTATCTAAACCGCAGTCCGCTAAGGACAAGCCTTTATCAGCTGATGAGCCTGGTTACTTTGAGCGTATGCTTGAGAAAATTGGCTTCTAAGCGGTGCTTATATTTTATTAAGTTTTATTGAGAAGTGAATTTGAAATGCTAAAAGTAGTGATTGCTGGTTGCTCTGGTCGCATGGGACATGCTTTGTTGGATGGAGTTTTTTCTGATCCAGAGTTAACTTTGCATGCTGCACTTGATCGTGGTGATAGTCCGCAAATTGGACGTGATGCTGGGGAGCAGTTTGGTAAACTTACTGGCGTGAAAATTAGTCATGATGTTGTGAGTGCTTTACAAGGCGCTGATGTCTTGGTTGATTTTACGCGTCCTGAGCCTAGCTTGCAGTATTTGGCTGCTTGTCAGGCAGTGGGCGTAAGCATGGCCATTGGGACGACTGGATTTAGTGCCGCTGAAAAAAACCTGATTGAATCAGCATCAAAAACTATTCCTGTAGTGTTCGCGCCGAACATGAGCGTGGGTGTTACTTTATTGATTAGTTTAGTACAAGCTGCTGCCAAGGTTTTGGATGAAGGTTATGACGTTGAGATTATTGAAGCGCATCATCGCCATAAAGTCGATGCGCCTTCTGGTACAGCTTTACGTTTGGGTGAGGCCGCAGCTGATGCTTTAGGTCGCAATCTTGAAACCTGTGCAATTTATGGTCGCGAGGGTGTCACGGGTGAGCGTGATGCTAATACAATTGGCTTTGCAACAGTTCGTGGCGGTGACGTTGTAGGTGATCATACTGTCTTGTTTGCAGGTATTGGCGAGCGTGTTGAATTGACGCATAAGGCCAGTAGTCGGGCGACTTTTGCTTTGGGTGCGCTTCGTGCAGCAAAGTTTATGGCTGATAAAAAATCAGGCTTATTTGATATGCAAGACGTGCTAGGTCTGCGTTAGGCGTAGAAGTTTAAAAAACTAATAAAATTAGCATGTGATTTACGCAAAGCTGATTGATAGCTGAGGTGGTTTCAGCTATAATATGGAACATTAATTGAGCGGGAAGAGTAAATACTCCTCCCGCTTTGCACATCCGCTTTAGTCAAAGCGACAATTTTTTAAAAACAAGGGGTTATACGTGCCGCAACACACACCAGCCATGTTAGTACTTGCTGATGGAACAGTGTTTCGTGGTATTTCAATTGGTGCTCCCAGCCAAACAGCTGGTGAAGTTGTTTTCAACACCTCTATGACTGGTTATCAAGAAATTCTCACTGACCCATCGTATACCAAACAAATCGTAACGCTGACCTATCCTCACATTGGCAACACTGGCGTGAACTCAGAAGATGTTGAATCTGGAAAAGTTTATGCAAGTGGCTTAATCATTCGTGATTTGCCATTGGTGCATAGTAATTGGCGTAGTGAACAATCTTTATCTGAATATCTGGTCGCAAATAACGTTGTTGCGATTTCTGATATTGATACCCGTAAGTTAACTCGTGTGCTCAGAGAGAAGGGCGCGCAAGCCGGTTGTATTATCGCTGGTGAAGTTGATGAAGCGAAAGCACTTGAGTTGGCGAAAGCGTTTCCTGGTTTGTCAGGAATGGATTTGGCAAAAGTTGTAAGCGTGACTGATTCTTATGAGTTCACCGAGAGTGAATGGGATTTGGCGAGCGGTTATGGAGAATCAGAAAATCCAAAATTCCATGTAGTTGCATTTGATTATGGCGTTAAGCGCAACATTTTACGTATGTTGGTTGCCCGTGGCTGTAGAGTAACCGTGCTTCCAGCGCAAGCAACGGCTGAACAAGCATTGGCTTTAAAGCCAGACGGTGTGTTTTTATCAAATGGCCCTGGCGATCCTCAACCGTGTGATTACGCAATTTCGGCGATTAAACAAATTGTAGAAACTGGCATTCCGACTTTTGGTATTTGCTTGGGTCATCAATTGTTGGCTTTAGCCTCTGGTGCTAAAACCGTTAAGATGAAGTTTGGGCATCACGGCGCAAACCATCCAGTGCAAGATGTGGATGACAAGCGTGTCTTTATTACCAGCCAAAACCATGGTTTTGCGGTAGATGTAGCTTCGTTGCCGGCTAATGTTCGCACAACGCATGTCTCTTTATTTGATGGTAGTTTGCAAGGGATTGCGCGCACTGATAAACCTGCGTTCAGTTTCCAGGGTCACCCAGAAGCAAGTCCTGGTCCTACAGAGATGAGTTATTTGTTTGATCGATTCATTGCATCTATGAAACAGCACAATCAATAAGAAAATTATGGCAAAACGTACAGACATTAAAAGCATTCTGATTATTGGCGCTGGTCCAATTGTGATTGGTCAGGCCTGTGAGTTCGATTACTCAGGTGCACAGGCGTGTAAGGCGCTTCGCGAAGAGGGTTACCGTGTCATTCTGGTGAACTCTAATCCTGCGACGATTATGACTGACCCTGAGATGGCGGATGCGACCTACATCGAGCCTGTGACTTGGCAAGTTGTTGAGAAAATTATTGCTAAAGAGCGTCCAGATGCTTTGTTGCCTACGATGGGTGGTCAAACCGCTTTGAACTGTGCTTTGGATCTTGATAAGCATGGTGTTCTAAAGAAATACAATGTTGAGTTAATCGGCGCAAGCAAGGAAGCGATTGATAAGGCTGAAGACCGTCAAAAATTCAAAGAAGCCATGACTAAGATTGGTCTTGGTTCAGCACGTTCTTCTATGGCGCATAGCTTAGAAGAGGCGCTACAAGTTCAGTCTAGCATTGGTTATCCAGTGATTATTCGCCCATCATTTACCATGGGTGGTAGTGGTGGTGGTATTGCTTACAATCGTGAAGAATTTATTACCATTTGTGAGCGTGGTCTTGAAGCCTCTCCAACTAAAGAGTTATTGATTGAAGAATCATTGCTTGGTTGGAAAGAGTACGAGATGGAAGTGGTGCGCGACACCAAAGACAATTGCATTATTATTTGTTCAATTGAGAACTTGGATCCGATGGGCGTACATACGGGCGACTCTATCACTGTTGCGCCAGCACAAACACTTACAGATAAAGAATACCAAATTTTACGTGACGCTTCTTTAGCAGTATTGCGTGAGATTGGCGTTGATACAGGCGGTTCAAACGTACAGTTTGCAATCAATCCAGTGGATGGCCGCATGATTGTGATTGAGATGAATCCTCGTGTCTCACGCTCATCAGCCTTGGCTTCTAAAGCAACAGGCTTCCCGATTGCTAAAGTAGCTGCAAAATTAGCAGTTGGGTTTACTTTGGATGAGCTTAAAAATGAGATTACTGGTGGTGCTACGCCAGCTTCATTTGAGCCTTCTATTGACTATGTAGTCACAAAAATTCCTCGTTTTGCATTCGAAAAATTCCCACAAGCGGATTCACGTTTAACGACGCAAATGAAATCTGTTGGTGAAGTGATGGCGATGGGCCGTACTTTCCAAGAGTCATTCCAAAAAGCCTTACGTGGTCTTGAAGTGGGCGTGGATGGCTTGGATGAAAAATCCACAGACTTGGATGAAATTCAAAAAGAGATGGGTGAGCCAGGCCCTGAGCGTATTTGGTTTGTTGGCGATGCATTCCGTGCCGGCATGACCGTTGATCAAGTATTTGATCACTCAAAAATTGATCCGTGGTTTTTGGTACAAATCGAAGACATTATCAAACGCGAAATGGCGCTTAAAGGTCGTCATTTAGCAGATTTGGATAAAGATGCTTTATTCCAGTTAAAACGTCGTGGCTTCTCTGACCGTCGTTTAGCTAAGTTGTTGGGAACTGATCAGCACGCAGTTCGTGCTTATCGACAAGCCTTGAATGTACGCCCCGTTTATAAGCGTGTGGATACTTGTGCTGCAGAGTTCGCAACGAATACCGCTTATATGTACTCAACTTATGAAGAAGAGTGTGAAGCGAAGCCAACAGATAAAAAGAAAATCATGGTATTAGGCGGTGGTCCAAACCGTATTGGTCAAGGGATTGAGTTTGACTATTGCTGTGTTCATGCAGCATTCGCAATGCGTGAGGATGGTTATGAAACCATTATGGTTAATTGTAATCCTGAAACTGTTTCTACAGACTTTGATACTTCAGATCGTTTGTACTTCGAGCCACTAACGCTTGAAGACGTGTTAGAAATCGTTGCAATTGAAAAGCCAGTTGGCGTGATTGTTCAGTACGGCGGTCAAACTCCATTAAAACTAGCGCGTGATTTAGAAAAAGCGGGTGTGCCTATCATTGGTACTTCTCCTGATGCGATTGATTGTGCAGAAGACCGTGAGCGCTTCCAGCAAATGTTGCAAGGTTTGGGTTTAAAACAACCACCTAACCGTACAGCTAGAACACCTGATGAAGCTTTGCGTTTAGCACAAGAAATTGGTTATCCATTAGTTGTGCGCCCTTCTTATGTGTTGGGTGGCCGTGCGATGGAAATCGTACAAGAGCAAGCACAGCTTGAGCGTTATATGCGTGAAGCGGTGAAGGTCTCGAACGAGTCACCAGTATTGCTGGATCGTTTCTTGAATGATGCTTTAGAAGTCGACGTTGATGCACTTTGCGATGGTGAAGAAGTGATTATTGGCGGCATCATGGAGCACGTTGAGCAAGCAGGGGTTCACTCAGGTGACTCAGCATGTTCATTGCCACCATATAGCTTATCTGCCAAGTTGCAGGACGAGTTGCGTGTACAAACCGTGCAAATGGCAAAAGCGCTAGGTGTGGTTGGCTTGATGAACGTTCAATTCGCAATCCAAGGTGAGACGGTTTACGTGTTAGAAGTAAATCCACGTGCTTCACGTACTGTGCCATTTGTTTCTAAGGCTTGTGGATTGCAATTAGCAAAAGTGGCTGCTCGTTGTATGGCAGGTCGCAAGCTAAAAGATCAAGGCGTTACAAAAGAAATTATTCCTCCATATTACTCGGTGAAAGAAGCTGTATTCCCATTCATTAAGTTCCCTGGCGTTGATACGATTCTTGGCCCAGAAATGAAGTCGACTGGTGAAGTGATGGGGATTGGTAACACTTTTGCCGAGGCTTTTGTGAAGGCGCAACTAGGTTCAGGGGATAAATTGCCTTCTGGCGGTAAAGCTTTTATTAGTGTCCGTCGTGAAGATCGTGAACGTGTAGTTGAAATTGCACAAGCCTTAGCTAACTTAGGCTTCCAGTTATATGCAACACGCGGCACAGCAGGCGCACTTGCTGACGCTGGCTTAGAAGTAACGCCAGTGAATAAAGTTGCAGAAGGTCGTCCGCACATTGTAGATATGATCAAAAACAATGAAATTAGCTTTATTGTGAATGTGACTGATGATAAGCGTGCAGTACAAGACTCTTACGCGATTCGTCGTAATGCCTTGCAACAAAAAGTGACTTATTACACAACCTTGGCTGGTGCTAAAGCTGCATGTATTGGTATGGCACACATGCAAGAGCTGGAAGTGAAATCAATCCAAGAGTTGCACTTATCACTCAATCAATAATATTATTCAATTAATTATTTAAACCACGCCTAACTTTTAGGTGTGGTTTTTGTTTTATAGACATTGCAGTTTGAAGTCTTAATAAAGTAGGGTTAAAAAATGAATCAAATTCCAGTAACAATTAATGGTGCAGAGTTATTAAAAGCAGAGTTGCATCACTTAAGAAGCGTTGAGCGTCCAAGTGTCATTGAGGCGATTGCGGAAGCGCGTGCTCAAGGCGATTTGTCTGAAAATGCCGAATACGAGTCAGCAAAAGAAAAACAAAGCTTTATCGAAGGTCGTATTGCCGAGATCGAAGGTAAGCTTTCAAATGCAATGATTATTGACCCTAGAACATTGAACGCCGAAGGCCGTTGTGTGTTTGGTGCGACTGTTGAAGTTGAAGATTTGGACGAAGGTGGCGTATCAACTTACCAAATCGTGGGTGATGATGAAGCCGATATTAAAAGCGGTAAGATTTCAATTAGCTCACCAATTGCACGTGCATTGATTGGCAAAGTGGCTGGTGATGTTGCAGAAGTTGTTGCGCCAAGTGGCATTCGCTCTTACGAAGTATTAAACGTACAATATATTTAATTTATTTCATTCACCTCATCAGCGAGGCTAGTTATGAACCAATTTTCAGATAAATTAGCACTTATTTTTATTACCTTGTGGGTCGGTGCATTATGGGCAATTGGCTACCTAGCGGCGCCAACGATGTTCTACCATTTACAGGATCATCAGCTTGCCGGTAGCTTGGCGGGCGAGATGTTTAAGTTGGTCGCTTATCTTGGCTTGATTTCTGGCTTTTATCTTTCAATTCACAGACTCAGTAAATTTGGTACAAAGGCATTAAAACAAGGGTTCTTTTGGGCCGTATTTTTTATGTTGTTGCTGACATTGGCTGGTCACTTTGGAATTGCACCAGTGATTGCTCAATTAAAAGCGCAAGCGATGCCATCTGATGTGATGAATAGTGTATTTGCTGATCGTTTTGAAACTTGGCACGGTGTAGCAAGTATTGCTTACTTAATTCAAAGCTTGTTAGGATTTGTGCTGATATTTAAAGCGACACGCTAACGCAGTCATCGCAGTTTGGGAGAATCAACCGCGATGAACTCATGTTAGATTTTATTTAGGAATAACGATTTTCGGCGTTTCTGAAGTGCGATAAATGACGAGTTGTTTACCAATATGGTGAACCGCAATCGCACCAGTACTTTTGCAGATATCTTCTAACATGCTAACGCGTAAAGCTCTGTCATCACCAAACACTTTAATTTTGATGAGTTCGTGCGCATTTAAGCTGTTCTCAATTTCACGTAGTACAGTTTCTGTTAGGCCATTGTTGCCAATCATCACGACAGGATTTAACTTGTGTGCCAAACCACGTAGATGGCTAATTTGTTTAGTATTCAAAATGACTCTATCTGATTGTTTCAAAAAGGGTGGCATTTTATCACATGAAGTTGGACTCAAAAAATATAGACCATGAAAAGAAGTAAAACCAGTAAAGCTTGGATGCAAGAGCATCTAAATGACCCTTATGTGAAACTTGCACAGAAGGATGGCTATCGTGCGCGTGCCGCATATAAGCTGATTGAGATTGATGATAAAGATCGCTTAATTAAGCCTGGAATGGTCGTCGTCGATTTAGGCTCGACGCCAGGTAGTTGGTCGCAAGTGGCGGTCCAGCGTATCAAAGGCCAAGGTCGTGTAGTTGCTTTAGATATTCTGCCTATGGTGGGGATTCCTGGTGCGGACTTTATTCAAGGCGATTTTCGTGAAGATGAAGTTTTAGCAGAGCTAGAAAAAATGTTGCACGGTCAAAAAGTAGACCTTGTAATTTCAGATATGGCCCCCAATATAAGTGGAATGAGTTCGGTTGACCAACCAAATGCAGCCTATTTAACGGAATTGGCTGTTGATTTTAGTTTGAAATGGTTGAAACCTGAGGGTAATTTCCTCGTCAAAGTTTTCATGGGAACTGGCTTCGAAGAAATCATGCAAATCATGCGTGAAAGTTTTGAGAAGGTAGTCACGCGTAAACCTAAGGCTTCTCGTGACCGCAGTACTGAAGTTTATTTATTAGGATTAAAGCGTAAAGATAATACGGTTTAATTATTAAAGGCGCTCAATGTTGAGTGCTTAATTGGTGGTAAGATTAAATTGTCATTTAATAAATGACGTTAGAACAATCTATAAAAGGATGTCGTCTTGAATAACATCGTTAAAAACATCGCTATTTGGATCATTATTGCCGTCGTGCTCATGACTGTGTTCAATCAGTTCGCGGGCAAGTCAGGCGCTGATACTCAAATGGTCTATTCACAATTCATTAATGAAGTGAAGCAAGGCCATATTGCGAAAGTCACAATCGAAGGCCGTGTGTTGCATGGTGAAACTAGTGACGGCAAGAAATTCAACAGTTACGCGCCTTACGACCCAGGCATGATTGGCGACTTGCTTGATCATAACGTTAAAGTTGAAGCCAAGCCTGAGCAAGAACAATCATTGCTAGTCAGCATCTTAATTAACTGGTTCCCGATGATTCTTTTAATTGGCGTATGGATTTTCTTCATGCGTCAAATGCAGGGCGGCGGCAAAGGCGGCGCATTCTCCTTTGGTAAAAGCAAAGCGCGTCAATTAGATGGTGCAAATAATCAAACGACATTTGCCGATGTGGCAGGTTGTGACGAAGCTAAAGAAGAAGTTTCTGAAGTTGTTGAGTTTTTGCGAGATCCAAGTAAATTCCAAAAACTAGGTGGTCGCATCCCAAGTGGTATCTTGATGGTTGGCCCTCCAGGGACAGGTAAGACTTTATTGGCTAAAGCGATTGCTGGCGAAGCTAAAGTACCGTTCTTTACTATTTCTGGTTCTGATTTCGTAGAAATGTTCGTTGGTGTTGGTGCCGCGCGTGTTCGCGATATGTTTGAACAAGCTAAAAAAGCCGCGCCTTGCATTATCTTTATTGACGAAATTGATGCTGTCGGTCGTCATCGTGGTGCAGGCACTGGCGGCGGCAACGATGAGCGTGAACAGACGCTTAACCAAATGCTAGTTGAGATGGATGGTTTTGAGCCTAACTCAGGCGTGATCGTCATTGCCGCAACTAACCGTGCTGACGTTTTAGATAAAGCGCTGCTACGTCCAGGTCGATTTGATAGGCAAGTGATGGTTGGATTGCCAGATATCCGTGGTCGCGAACAAATCTTAATGGTACATATGCGTAAGGTGCCGATTGATGCTGACGTTAAAGCGGATATTTTGGCACGAGGTACACCAGGATTTTCAGGTGCGGATTTAGCTAATTTGGTGAACGAAGCTGCGCTATTTGCGGCCCGTCGTAATAAGCGGACAGTAGATATGGCTGACTTCGAAGATGCTAAAGATAAAATCTTCATGGGCCCAGAGCGTAAATCAATGGTGATGCGTGAAGAAGAGCGCCGCAATACGGCTTATCATGAATCAGGTCATGCCGTAGTTGCTAAGCTGTTACCTAAGGCAGATCCTGTTCATAAAGTGACGATTATGCCGCGTGGTTGGGCATTGGGTTTGACTTGGCAGTTACCAGAGTTTGACCGTATCAGTAATTATCGTGACAAGATGTTAGAAGAAATTTCGATTTTATTTGGTGGTCGTATCGCTGAAGAAATCTTCATGCATCAAATGTCGACAGGTGCCTCAAACGATTTTGAACGTGCAACTAAGTTGGCACGGGATATGGTGACGCGTTATGGCATGTCTGATACTTTGGGCACCATGGTTTATGTTGGTAGCGATCAAGAGTCAATGTTCGGTAGCATGTCAGCCAAAACAGTTTCTGAAGCGACGCAACAAAAAGTCGATGCTGAAATTCGTCGTATCTTGGATGAGCAATATGCAATCGCGCGTAAGTTGCTAGAGGATAATCGTGACAAAGTCGAGGCCATGACTGCTGCTTTGCTTGAATGGGAAACCATCGACGCTGAGCAAATTAACGACATTATGGCTGGCTTGCCGCCACGACCACCTAAGCCAGTGGTGAAAGTCAACACAACACCTTCGGGCGATGCTGGTTCGTCAGGAACAAATGAAAAAGCTAAGCCGCGCAAACCATCTAAGCCAGCGCCTGCGGCTGAGAACTAATTAGGAATCGTTTTTGAAAAGCCATATCTTGCCAACGCTTGATATGGCTTCTTTATTTATATGAACTTTATCTGCGGTAAATTCCAACTTGATTTAAGTGCCCCTAAGGTGATGGGCATTGTTAATGTCACGCCTGATTCTTTCTCAGATGGCGGTCGATTTATCTCCACTGATAAAGCGATTGCACATGCCCACGATTTGGTTGCGCAAGGTGCTGATATTTTAGATATTGGCGGCGAATCCACACGCCCAGGCGCGATGCCTGTTTCATTAGATGAAGAGTTGAATCGTGTGATTCCTGTGATTGAAGGCTTGGCTGGTATTGGCGTGCCTTTATCTATCGATACCTACAAGCCGGAAGTGATGCGTTTAGCGATTCTTGCTGGAGTCGATATAGTCAATGATGTGTGCGCTCTGCAAGAGACGCAAGCTTTGGAAATTGTCGCGGCAAGTGATGTCGGGGTGTGTCTGATGCACATGCAAGGCCGGCCACAAAATATGCAAGAAGATCCGCAATATCAAGATGTGGTGCTAGAGGTTTATGATTTCTTAAAAGGCCGACTAGCTGCTGCTGAACAAGCAGGAATAGCAAAAGCAAGAATCACTTTAGATCCTGGATTTGGCTTTGGTAAGCGGACGGCGCATAATTTAGCTTTATTAGAAGGCTTATCAACTTTACAAAAGTTGGATGCGCCATTGTTAATTGGTTTGTCTCGCAAATCAGTGCTTGGGCAAGTCGCTGGTGCTGATGTGAATGAACGACTTTATGCAAGTTTGGCGGCTTCAGTGATTTCTGCCATGAAAGGCGCCAATATTGTGCGTGTGCATGATGTAAAAGCCACTGTAGAGGCTTTAAAAGTAGTTTCGGCAGTGATGCGGCATCCACTATCATTAAAAGAAATATAAAAGATGAAAATATGAGCAGAAAATACTTCGGTACGGACGGTGTGCGTGGGCGTGTAGGGACAGGTCCAATTACGCCGGAATTTGTGATGCGTTTGGGCTATGCCGCGGGCCGTGTGCTTGCAAGTGCAGACCATCATCTGGCTAAAGATGCACATCCAACCGTATTGATTGGTAAAGACACGCGTATCTCTGGTTATATGTTGGAATCTGCGCTGCAAGCAGGTTTATGTGCTGCGGGCGTCAATGTGCGTTTAACAGGCCCGATGCCAACGCCTGCGATTGCTTATTTGACTCGCGCATTGCGGGCGCAAGCAGGGATTGTGATTTCAGCATCGCATAATCCCTTTGAAGATAATGGCATTAAGTTTTTCTCTAGCTTAGGCACAAAACTTCCTGATGAAGTTGAATTAGCGATTGAAGCTGAATTGGATAAGCCGATGCAGGTGATGGCTTCAGCTGAACTTGGTCGAGTTAAGCGTATTGATGATGCTGCGGGTCGTTATATTGAGTTTTGTAAAAGTACCTTCCCAAACGACTTAGACTTGCGTGGTTTAAAAATCGTGTTGGATTGTGCGAACGGCGCCACCTACCATGTTGCGCCACCTGTGTTCCATGAGTTAGGTGCCGAGCTCGTATTGATTGGAAATCAACCGAATGGTTTGAACATTAATCTCGATTGCGGCAGTACGCATCCACAAGCTTTGCAGAAAGCCGTGCTTGAGCATCAGGCTGACTTGGGCATTGCCTTTGATGGTGATGGTGATCGTCTGATGATGGTAGATGCGCTAGGGAATCTGCTTGATGGTGATCAATTGCTTTATATCATTGCGCAGCATAAACAGCAGCAAGGTTCTTTAGTCGGTGGTGTGGTTGGCACATTAATGACCAACTTAGCTTTGGAGCATCATTTAGCTAAATTGAATATCCCTTTCTTACGAGCGAATGTGGGTGACCGCTATGTACATGAAATGCTCGTTGAGCATCAATGGCAATTGGGTGGTGAGAACTCGGGTCATATTTTGAGTTTAGATTGTCATACGAGCGGTGATGGAATCATTGCTGCCTTGCAGGTGATCAGTGCTTTAAATGCGCAAAAAACCACCTTGAACGCTCAATATCAGGCACTCCGTCTATATCCACAAGCTTTAGTGAATGTGACGGTAAAAGAGCGTATTAATTTAAAAGAAAATGCGCCGATTCAGACAGCGGTTAAAACAGCTGAAAAAATGCTTGGATCTTCAGGCCGTGTTTTGCTTCGCGCTTCTGGTACTGAGCCTAAGATTCGCGTCATGGTTGAAGGTCAAGATAGCGTATTGGTTAAAAAGCTCGCCGAAGATATCTCGGCAGTTGTTGAGATAGAGTCTTTGTAGGCTCGATATATTGCTATTCCCAGTCATAATTTTTTAGTTTAGGGTTGTATGAGATCTATCAATATTTTTTGCTTTCAAAAAGCATTGCTTGTTTTATTGCCTTTGGTACTTTTAATTCCGAATATCAGCTTATCAGCTGAATATAATAAATCTAAGATTCAACATTCGAATGGAAATGCCAAAAGACCTTCACCTGAGATGCATGGTGCTGAACGAGCATCTTTGAAATCAATTCATAATAAAAGTAAAAGAAAAGCAGCGGACTCTAAAGTCATTGGTAATCAAAAGCGCGGTAAGTCTTCTGTTGATAAGAAATTAAAAGAATCCAACGGCCGCCATACATATAAGGTTAAAGCTGGAGATGTGTTCGGAAAGGTAGCTCAGAAATATCAACCTCCTGGTGTTAGTTTGAAGAACGTAATGAGCGCGTTTTATAAAATTAACAAAGATGCTTTCGTTGGAAAGAACAAACACTATTTGATCGTTGGGTATACGCTTCTTGTCCCCACTCCAGAAGAACTGGGCGTTAAATCTGATGTTAACTTGGATGTGAGTGTATCAAAAACACCAGTAAAAGCTGAACCTAAGCCAAAGCCTAAGCCAAAGCCTTTTGTTGATGTTGCACATATGACAGAGGATGATCCTCTTAATCCAAAATATCAAATAAAGCCACCAGTATCTGAGGGTGTTAGGGATGATCAAAATTTTGATTTTAAAACCCCTTTGAAGGATCTCGAGGTCGGTTTTTTTAGTGGTTTTATGATTTGGTTAGCTATAGGTCTTTTTGTTATTTTAGTTGTTGTGTTGTTAGGCTTTAGAGAGCGGCATGTCCAAGAAAAGCAACGAAAAAAAATGGAAGCGATATTTGATCTTTAGCACCCTTTTTATTGCCAGGTGTCTTTAAGAGTTACGGTCCTATTAAATACCGGTTTGCCAGCAACACTGTCTTTTCTGTCGGCTACAAAATAGCCATGACGTTCAAATTGGAAGCTTTCGGCAGGAGATGCATCTTGCAAGCTTAATTCCAATTGTGCCGTAATCGTGGTTACTGAGTTTTGATTAATATCTGCTAAATAATCTCTGTCACCACTTCCTGGATGCGCTTCTTTAAATAAGCGGTCATACATACGAATTTCCGCTGCATAAGCATGTGCAGCTGAGACCCAATGAATATTGCCTTTCACTTTTACGCTATCAGAACCTGGGGTGCCAGATTTTGTGTCTGGAAGGTATTCGCAATGAACGGATGTCACATTCCCGTTTGTATCTTTTTCAAAGCCTGTACATTTCACCACATAGCCGTAACGTAAACGGACTAAGCCATCAGGGCAAAGTCTGAAGAATCCTTTGCTTGGTTCTTCCATAAAGTCTTCGCGTTCTATCCATAACTCTTTGGTGAGTTGTACTATGCGCTTTCCTAATTCAGGTTTAAGCGGATGGTTGGGTGCAAAGCAATCCTCTGATTGACCGTCTGGGTAGTTATCAATTACCAATTTAATTGGATCTAACACGGCAATACGACGTTCTGCTGATTGATTGAGTGTTTCTCGCATGCAGTCTTCGAGAATGGTGTACTCAATCCAAGAATCAGACTTTGAGACGCCAATACGGTCGGCAAATAAACGGAAGCCTTCTGGGCTGTAGCCACGGCGACGTGCGCCAGCTAAAGTTGGTAAGCGAGGGTCATCCCAACCTACCACGTGTTTGTTTTCAACTAATTCAATCAGTTTTCGTTTTGAAAGCACGACATAAGTCAGATTTAGGCGTGCGAATTCATATTGTTTTGGTAGCGGGTGTGCGAGCATGCCGGCTTCAGCCAAACGCTCCAAGACCCAATCATAGAAAGGACGTTGGTCTTCAAACTCTAAAGTACAAATAGAATGAGTAATTCCCTCAAATGCATCCTCTAGCGGATGCGCAAATGTGTACATCGGATAAATACACCATTGGTCACCGGTATTGTGATGATGAGCACGTTTAATGCGGTAAATCGCTGGATCTCGTAAATTGATATTAGGCGAAGCCATGTCAATTTTTGCACGCAACACCATACTACCATCGGCGTGTTGGCCATCGCGCATTTCACGGAATTTGGTGAGGTTTTCTTCGATAGTACGGTCACGCCAAGGTGAGTTTTTACCTGGCTCAGTTAACGTACCTCGGTTAGTACGCATCTCTTCAGCAGACTGTTCATCCACATAAGCTTTGCCAGCGCTGATCAGCGATTCTGCTGCTTGGTACATCATTTCAAAATAATTGCTCGCGTAGTACAAATGCGACTTGCCAAAAGCATCCCAGCCGAAGCCCAGCCATTGGACCATCTCAGTAATGCTGTCGACGTATTCTTGTTCTTCTTTTTCTGGATTGGTGTCATCAAAACGCATATGACAAACACCTTCGTAGTCGCGTGCCAAACCAAAATTCAGGCAAATACTTTTTGCATGACCAATATGAAGATAGCCGTTAGGTTCTGGTGGAAAACGTGTGCGAATTTTTGCAGGGTCAGGTTGACCCGCAGCATGATGAGTAGAATCGCCAGGCGTTCCAGCCCAAAGGCGAGCGGCACCATTAGGTTTATTTAAATTTCCCTGTGCTAAATCACGCTCGATAATCCCACGAATGAAGTTAGACGCAGGCGCAATTGGTGTTTTTTCAGATGACATATTCAATACTATAGATAGATTAATCATTATTTTACACTGTGCATGTGTTCAAGTGGCACCTTCGTTGAAGGCAAACCATCAAATGCCTATGCTAAACTCTCAGTCAATATGATCAATACGCTAACATTCCCAATTTTGCGCTTACTGGCTGATGGTCGTTTTCACTCTGGTGAAGCGCTTGCTAAGCATTTTAATGTCACACGGACAACCGTGTGGACAGCGGTTCAAGAAGCTCAAAATCTTGGGGTTACTGTATTTTCAGTGCGAGGCCGTGGCTATAAGCTTCCGGACCCTATTGTGATGCTGGATCGCGAAGCGATTTTGACTGCAATTGGTCCTGAACGTGCCTGGTTTAAATTAGAGCTGCATGACTCGCTAGAATCCACTAATAGTTATTTGATGAAGAAGGCCAATCAGCAAGGCTTGGCTTTATCGCCTCATGCAACTTGTGTGGTCGCAGAGCTGCAAACTGCGGGTAAAGGCCGGAGGGGGCGAAGTTGGCAGGCAGGACTAGGTGCGAGTTTAACCTTTTCTTTGTTGTGGCGTTTTCAAAGCGGTGCATCAGCGCTTTCTGGGTTAAGTCTGGCCATTGGTGTTGCGCTCATTCGTGCTTTGCATACTTTAGGTATTAAGCAAGCAAACTTGAAGTGGCCGAATGATGTGTTAGTTGCCAATGGGCGAGGCCCAGAAAAATTGGCTGGGATTTTGATTGAGCTACAAGGCGATATGGATGGCCCAAGCGCTGCGGTAATTGGGGTTGGTGTGAATCTCAATTTACCTGAAGAAATGCGTCGACAAATCGATCAGCCAGCGACCGATATCAGCACGCTTGCGCCTGAGGCAGCCAATCCTAACGTATTGCTTGGTACGATTTTGAAGCACATGGCCGATGTGCTCAGTGAATTTGAACGTGGTGGCTTTGAAGCTTTGCGGGATGAATGGTCTGCGCATCATGCTTATCATCATCAGGCTGTTCGCTTAATCATGCCAGATGGGCGTGAAGTATTAGGTGAGGTTTCTGGTGTGGCTAGCGATGGCATTTTATTGGTGAATACGCCCCAAGGCGAACAGCGTTTTTCTGCAGGTGAGATTAGTTTACGAGGTGTGTTGTGATTCTAGCGATTGATATTGGCAATACACGCTCAAAATGGGCTGTTTTTGGAGTTGATGGGGCGATGCAGGACTCTGGAGTGGCTTTTAATGAAAAACTGGCAGAAACGGCCTTACCTGAAGTTTGGCGCACATGTTCTCAAGTGCTAGTGGCCAATGTGGCTGGTGAGCAAGCCGCTGAAAAGCTAAAAGCGTATTTAGCCCCATTGGCATTAACAATCCATTGGGTGAAATCAAGCACTCAATTTGGGGCTTTAAAAAATACGTATGATGATCCAGTCAAGTTAGGTGTTGATCGATGGGCGGCTTTAATTGCAGCGCATGACTCAACACATGAACCTTGCTTAGTGGTGAATGCAGGCACTGCCTTGACGGTGGATGCTATTGACCAGAACACATTCATTGGTGGTGTCATTGCCCCTGGCTTACATATGCTGCATTCAGCATTCGTTAAGAATACAGCTGCGGTTGATGCCACTGGTGGTAGCTATCAGGTATTTCCTAAAAATACGCAAAATGCAGCATACACAGGCGCATTGCTAGCAATGGCTGGCGCGGTTGCTGCGATGTATGCGGAATTAGAAAAAACTGCGCATCAATCGCCTATTTGTATCGTGACGGGTGGTGATGGAAAGTTATTAATACAAAGCCTTAAACAAAGCTTTCAAATCAACGCTATTGATCATGAGTATTTGGTTTTGCGTGGCTTATTTTTAATGAGTAAAGCACTATGAACAAAATCATCCTATTTTTGTTGATATTGAATCTTGGCCTTTATGCTTATATTCAATTGAGCCAATCGCAGCAGACCCAAGCAGCGTATCCGCTTCCTGAAATTCACCCAGAAAAAATTGAGATTTTGAATCAGCAAGTATTTGATGAGGTTTATCAAGATCAACCTGCTGCTGAAGGCCAGTAATCTGATGGATATGCTCAATACACCTCGTCCTCAATTACCACCGTTTACTCGCGAAACTGCTATGCAAAAAGTACGTATGGCTGAAGATGGATGGAATGGCCGTGATCCAGAGAAAGTGGCGATGGTGTACACCTTAGATAGCCAGTGGCGTAATCGCAATGAGTTTCTAAAAGGTCGCGCTGATATTGTTGAGTTCTTAAAGCGTAAATGGGCTAAAGAACACGAGTATCGTTTAATTAAAGAGCTGTGGGCATTTGAAGGCAATCGAATTGCTGTGCGTTTTGCCTATGAATGGCATGATGATGCAGGTCAATGGTGGCGCTCATACGGTAACGAGAATTGGGAGTTTGATGAAAACGGCCTGATGCAAAAGCGCTATGCCAGTATCAATGATTTAGCAATTCAGGAATCAGACCGTTTGTTTCACTGGCAGCAAGGCAGAAGACCAGATGACCATGAGGACTTGAGTGAGTTGGGACTGTAGGCAATAAAAAAGAGGCCTTAGCCTCCTTTTTTGCAGCTTAAGTCTTAAATATTCCAGCCGTAAGCAATGCCTAAAGAATCCTCGTGCATTTTTAAGTTGGCATCACCGCCGCCAAAGTTTGTAGGAATTGAATTTGATCCTTGTACTTTCTTCTTAAAAGCGTGCATGTAGGCAAATGACAGTTCTGATTTGTTAGGCAGTACCCAAGTTGCACCTAAGGTTAAATGATCTTGCACCACGCCTGGCGCTAAGATATTAAAGAGGGTTTCACTTTTACGGATGGGCTGGCTGCTGTGGTTGTAGCCGGCACGAAGCGTAAATGTTTCGTCCCAAGCGTAGCTTACACCTAGTTTATAGGCGGTGACATCGCGCCATGCAAAACCAGCACCATTGTTATCACCTAATGGTATTTCCCTAACGGTCAAGTTAGTGACGGATGCGCCTACAGAATCTACGTCGCCGTAGTTAATGCGTTGAACATCGGCTGCAATAGTGAGTTTTGGACTTGTTTTGATCGCAATACCAAGACCGTATTGTTCTGGCACATCAAAGTCACCTTGCTCTGCAAACAAGCCTTTATATTTATCAAACTTGGTCATATAAGTTTTAGTTTGATAGGTTGCCCCAAGTGATACTGTATCGTTGACCTTGCCTATCCAACCCAAATGTAAACCTGCGCCATAAGAGTTGTCATGACCGCGATTAGTTAAATTGCTTGGTGAACTTGAAGACATCATGAAATTTTGCAGGCCCTTGGCTTCAAAGCGTTGGTAAGCCAAATTTACAGAAACCCCGACAGTATGGTTTTCATTGATTTTCCAAGCTAAAGTTGGTGCGATAAATAACTGTGCCATATCAATGCCTGCTTTATTTCTGCCAGACATATCAAAAAGTGGGATCGCACGGTTGTAATCGGTATTCATGCCGCCATTGCCATAAACGCTGACGCCTAGTGATAATTTGTCATTAATGACTTTGTTGTAGCCAAATTCAGGAATGAAGAAGTTTTTGGTTTCATTCGCTTTGTAGGTTCCGTCACCATTGAAAGGTAGGCCATTGTCTTCAATTTTAGCTTCTCGAATTGGGCGGAACCAAGTCACGCCAAAATCAATCCTATCGCCGATTAAACCCATGCCCGCAGGATTGGTTGCGGCAGCAAGTGCATCTTGTGGGAGTGCAATGCCTACGCCGCCCATGCCTTGTGACTTAACGCCATAGCCGTGAGAAAAGTAGCCGTCAGTTGCAAGCGCTTGTGTGCTCAGTAAAAGTGCCGCTAATGGCAATAATTGATATTTATTTTTCATAGTAATTTCTTTAAAAATTTTATATTCGGGCGAGAAGATAACAGAGGTAAGCGTTCTCTAAAAGTAATTAATACTTATATCTATATAATCAATAGTTGTTTTAAATTAAATAAAAAGCCCACAAGCGTGGGCTTTTTATTAATGATGCCTAGATCATTACCGTTTCTTAATATACAAATCGGTAATCGTGCCTTCTTTCATTTCTGCCGCAAAACATACGGTTTCTGAAAGTGTTGGATGCGCATGGATGGTTAAACCTAAGTCGTGTGCATCAGCACCCATTTCGATCGCTAATACAGCTTCTGCAAGCAGCTCGCCAGCATTCACGCCAACGATACCTGCACCAATCACGCGATGCGTATCTTTATCAAAAATCAGTTTAGTCGTCCCTTCGGTACGACCAACTGACAATGCACGTCCGCTTGCCGCCCAAGGGAAGCTTGCTTTTTCAATCGCAATGCCTTTGGTTTTTGCTTCAGTTTCTGTCATGCCAGCCCAAGCCACTTCTGGATCGGTGTAAGCTACAGATGGTATTACTAATGCTTGGAATTCAACCTTATGGCCAGCAATCACTTCAGCTGCGACTTTGCCTTCATGCGTTGCTTTGTGTGCCAACATTGGTTGACCAACGATATCGCCAATCGCAAAGATATGCGGCACGTTGGTGCGCATTTGTTTGTCGACATTGATAAAGCCACGTTCATCAACCGCTACGCCCGCATTCTCAGCGCCAATGTTGAGACCATTAGGACGGCGACCAATTGAAACTAATACGCGGTCATATACTTCCACGCCTTTAGGTGCATCAGTATTACCGTTGACGCCCTCAAAGCTCACATGGATGCCATCTTTCTTAGCTTCAATGTTCGCTACTTTGGTATTAAGCATAATTGCTTCAAAGCGTTTTTCCATACGTTTTTGTAATGGACGCACTAAATCACGATCGCAACCTTGAATGAGGCCATCAGTAAACTCAACCACACTGACTTTTGAGCCAAGTGCATCATAAACCGTACCCATTTCAAGGCCGATAATACCGCCACCAATCACGAGCATGCGCTTAGGCACGTCAGCTAAGGCGAGTGCCCCAGTCGAGTCCATAATGCGTTCGTCGTCTGGCGCGCCAGGGAATTTAGTCGCTTGCGAACCCGCTGCAATAATTGCGTTTTCAAAGCCTACTTCAGTGATTTTGCCATCAGCGCCGGTCACTGCGATTTGATTTGGACTAGTGAATTTACCTAGGCCTTGAACCACAGTCACTTCGCGCTGCTTAGCCATCGCTGCTAAGCCGCCTGTAAGCTTGCCTACAACGTCGTTAGCTTTCCATGTGCGGAGTTGCTCAAGGTCAACATTTGGTTGACCAAATGACACGCCGTGATGCGCTGTTTCTTCTGCTTCGGTGATCACCTTAGCTGTGTGTAAAAGCGCCTTAGATGGAATACAGCCTACGTTTAAGCAAACGCCACCGAGTGTTGAATAGCGTTCGATTAAAACAACCTTTTTACCTAAGTCGGCAGCGCGGAAGGCGGCAGTGTAGCCGCCAGGGCCAGAGCCTAGCACGACTACTTCACAAGTCACATCGTTGTCACTTTGAGGTGCTGCTGCTGTTGTTGGTGCGCTCAGCGGTGCACTTGCTGGGGCTGATACTGGAGTAGCTTCAGCTTTTGGGGCCTCTGTTTTAGGTGTTGCCGCACTCGCGCCAGCTTCTGCTTCTAGCACCAAAATTGGTGTGCCTTTAGCAACTTTATCACCTACTTTGATTCTGATTTCTTTCACTACGCCAGCATCTGATGATGGAATATCCATCGATGCTTTGTCTGACTCTAGTGTGATTAAAGAATCTTCTTTTGCAACGGTGTCGCCGACTTTTACTAACACCTCGATAACGTCAACACTATCGAAGTTACCAATATCAGGGACAATGACTTCTACTAAATTGCTCATGCCAACCCCTTAAAGTAACAAGCGACGAACGTCGGATAACATCATGCGCAAGTGGCTGGTAAAGCGAGCGCCATCTGCACCGTCAATTACGCGGTGGTCGTATGAAAGGGACATCGGCAATATGAGACGTGGCTCGAAGCCGTTGGTTTCTTTGTTGTAAACCGGTTGGAATGTTGAGCGAGATACACCCAAAATCGCCACTTCAGGACAATTGATAATTGGGGTAAACATCGTGCCACCAATACCGCCTAAACTGGAAATGGTGAAGCAACCGCCTTGCATTTCTTCGATTTTGAGTTTGCGTTCGCGTGCCTTGCCAGATAAGTCAGCTAAGTCACGTGCAATATCGAGCACATCTTTTTTATCTACATCACGTACCACAGGAACTACCAAGCCATCTGGCGTATCGCATGCAAAGCCTACGTGGAAGTAGTTCTTCATGATCAAGCTGTCGCCATCTGGTGAAAGTGATGCATTGAAGTTTGGATAAGTGCGTAATGCATTCACTACGGCTTTCATCAAGAAAGCGAGTAGGGTAAGTTTTGCACCGCGTTTTTCAGCGTCAGCTAACATCGACTTACGGAACTCTTCCAAGTCGGTAATATCAGCTTCGTCAAATTGCGTCACATGCGGAGCAGTGACCCAGTTGCGATGCAAGTTAGCGCCAGAAAGTTTTTTGATGCGTGAAAGTGGTTTGTTTTCAATCTCGCCAAATTGGCTGAAATCAATCACAGGCATTGCCAAGGTTGTTAAGCCTGAACCCATATTCTCAGAACGAGGTTTAGCAAGCTCGCCTTTGACAAAGGCTTGCACATCTTCCTGACTAATACGGTTTTTTGGACCTGTGCCACGCACTAGGCTTAAGTTTACGCCGAGTTCACGTGCAAATTTGCGCACAGATGGACTTGCGTGGGCTACCTTGCCGTCTGCCGCTACTGCACTTGCACCAATTGGATTTGGTCTTGCTTGTGGCTGAATGACTTTTGGTACTTCAGGCACTGGACGTGTCGGCTCAGGAATTGCAACTGGCTTTTCATCCACAGTCACAGTTGCTACCACTGGGGTGGCAGTAAGTTGAGCAGCAGGCTTCTCTGCAGGCGCGTCTTCAGATGCGTCTAGTGTCAAAATTAAACCACCTTGAGCAACTTTATCGCCCACCTTCATGCTGATGCTTTTTACTACGCCACCAAATGGCGCAGGAATGTCCATCGACGCTTTGTCAGATTCCAAAGTGATGAGCGAGTCATCTTTTGCAACAGTGTCACCTTCTTTTACAAGCACTTCAATGACGTCAACGCTATCAAAGTTACCAATATCAGGGACAAGAACTTCTTTAATTGCCATGCTGTTATTCCTTAAGAGAGTCTTCTCTGTGTAAGCTTAATTGCTACTTAAACTGTTGTTGGGTTAGGGCGGCTGATGTCGATCTTGTATTTCTTAATCGCTTCAGCTGCTTTGCTTGCAGGCAATTTGCCATCGTCCGCTAATGCTTTAAGCGCGGCAAGCACCACATAATATCTATCCACTTCGAAGAAGCTACGTAGCGCTTCACGACTATCACTACGGCCATAACCATCAGTACCGAGCGAAACGAAGCGTTGCGGAATGAAATTACGAATTTGATCGGCAAATGATTTCATGTAATCCGTTGATGAAATCACGGGGCCTTCAGCACCGCTCAAGCACTCTGCAACATAGCTTTGTTTTTGTTTCTTCTCTGGATTGAGCATATTCCAACGTTCAGCATCTAAGCCTTCACGACGCAGTTCTGTGAAGCTTGTTACGCTCCAAACGTCTGGTGATACACCCCAGTCTTTTTCGAGTAATTCAGCTGCTGCAATCACTTCACGCAAGATCACGCCACTGCCCATTAATTGCACTTTAGGGCCTTTGGCTTTTGATTTGCTGAATGAGTACATACCCTTCAAGATGCCGGCTTCAGAGCCTTTTGGCATCTCTGGATGGCTGTAGTTCTCATTCATTAAGGTGATGTAGTAGTACACATCCTCTTGGTTTTGCACCATGCGGCGCATACCTTCTTGAATGATTACTGCAAGCTCGTAGCCAAATGTTGGATCGTAAGATACGCAATTTGGTATGGTTGCTGACATCAAGTGGCTATGGCCATCTTCATGTTGCAAGCCTTCACCGTTCAATGTGGTACGACCTGCTGTTGCGCCAAGCACAAAGCCACGCGCACGTGAATCGCCTGCTGCCCAAGCTAAGTCGCCAATACGTTGGAAACCGAACATTGAGTAGAAGATGTAGAACGGAATCATTTGTGTGCCAGTGACGCTATATGCCGTCGCTGCAGCAATCCATGATGAGAACGCGCCAGCTTCGTTAATACCTTCTTCTAAGATTTGACCATCTTTAGATTCTTTGTAGAACATGACTTGGTCATTATCTTGTGGCTCATACAATTGGCCGGCAGATGAGTAAATCCCTAGTTGACGGAACATACCCTCCATACCAAAGGTACGTGCTTCATCAGGCACGATAGGCACAATATATTTGCCTACTTGCTTGTCGCGTACCAAGGTTGAAAGAATCCGAACAAATGCCATGGTGGTTGAAATCTCACGGTCACCAGTCGCACCCAACATATTGTCGAACGCTGAAAGTGGTGGCACGGTTAATTCGTTGCCTTTGCGACGGCGTGACGGTACAGAACCGCCCATTGCCGCACGGCGTTCAGCCATGTAAACCATTTCTGGGGAGTCTGCAGGTGGTTTGTAGAAAGATAAGTTCTCTACTTGCTCATCTGTCAGTGGCAAATCAAAACGATCACGGAAAGCTTTTAGTGAAGCGATATCCATGCTCTTTTGTTGATGGGTTGTGTTTTGTGCTTCGCCTGCATCGCCCATGCCGTAGCCCTTAACGGTTTTCGCTAAGATGACAGTTGGCTGACCTTTGTGTTGTGTTGCTGCTGCATAAGCCGCGTATACTTTATGTGGGTCATGGCCGCCACGGTTCAGACGCCAGATGTCTTGGTCAGACATCGCTGCAACCATTTCCTTCAATTCGGGATATTTGCCGAAGAAGTGTTCACGAGTGTATGCGCCACCCTTGGCTTTAAAGTTTTGGTATTCACCATCAACGCATTCTTCCATGCGTTTTTTAAGTAAGCCATCTTTGTCCATGGCAAGCAGAGGATCCCAATATGAACCCCAAATGACTTTCAATACATTCCAGCCAGAGCCACGGAAATCAGATTCCAATTCTTGGATGATTTTGCCGTTGCCGCGCACAGGGCCGTCAAGACGCTGTAAGTTACAGTTAATCACGAAAATAAGATTGTCTAATTTTTCGCGTGAAGCCAATGAAATCGCGCCCAATGATTCAGGCTCGTCCATTTCACCGTCGCCGCAGAACACCCAAACTTTACGGTCTGATGTATCCGCAATGCCGCGGTCATGTAGGTATTTCAAGAAGCGCGCTTGGTAAATCCCTTGTAATGGACCTAAACCCATTGAAACCGTTGGGAATTGCCAGAAATCAGGCATCAACCAAGGATGTGGGTAGCTTGATAAACCGTTGCCACCAGTTTCTTGGCGGAAATTATCCATTTGATCTTCTGTTAGGCGACCTTCCAAGAAAGCACGGGCATACACGCCAGGTGATGAGTGGCCTTGGAAAAATATTAAGTCGCCACCAAATTTATCATTGGCTGCACGGAAGAAGTGGTTAAAGCCCACGTCATATAAAGTTGCTGCAGATTGGAAGCTGGCAATGTGACCACCTACTCCTGGTGATTTCTCATTAGCGCGAAGCACGGTCATGATGGCATTCCAGCGGATGAGGGCACGAATGCGACGTTCCATATCTGGGTTGCCTGGCAAACGTTGTTGTAAATGCGTAGGAATGGTATTCACATACGCAGTTGTTGCGTTGTATGGAAGGTATGCGCCTGAGCGACGCGCCTTATCAATTAGCGTTTCTAATAGATAATGCGCACGTTCGGTTCCCTCGTTGGCCAATACCGCATCAATGGCTTCAAGCCATTCTTGGGTTTCTTGTGGGTCAATATCGGGGGTAAATGCCATATTCGGGTTCTCCGGGAAACTTTTAGAGTGATCTAAAAGGTATAATCAACTAGAAATTATGCACTCTAGATCGGTATATTCTTTGCTTAATTTGTTAAGCGATTATTAAGCCAACCCATATATTCGCTTTTTTGACTGATTTGGTCAAGTATTAGGCGGGTTTTGCTAATTGATTCAAATGCCTATATGGCATTTTTAAAAGAAGTTAGATGCATTTAAATACATTTATAAGAAGTTAGCGAGGTTTTTCATGTCTGTTTCTCTAAAACAAAATTTAATCATTGCTGATGAAAAATCATTAGTCGGTAGCACGCATTTGTTATTTGTTTTGCCTGCAACACGCCCTAAAAACTTACCCTTTTCTGAGGCCTTAGACGCCAAGCTAAAACGTACCAATAAAAAATATAGTGATTTGCTTAAAACCGCTTTGATTACTGATTTGCCAAATGGTGCTGTAGCAAGCTGGATAGTGTTGGATAAAGAATTGAGTGCTTTTAAGCGTCACACATCATTGCGTAAGGCTGTGAAGCCTTTGTTGGATGAACATCCATCCACATTAACGATTGCTGTTTATGGTGTTGATGCAGTCCGCCAGCAAGCGGCCAAAGATGCATTTTATGTGGCGGCTGTGAATGCTGCTGAATTGCCTGAACGTAAAGGTAAGCCGGCTAAGGATGAGCCAAAAGCCCAGCCATTAAAGACGATTCAGATTTTTGGCTGGAGCGAGGATGATCCTTATCTAGATGCGCAAGCTTTGGTTGCTGGCAATACCTTAACTCGCACGCTAACTATGACGCCGCCGAATGAATTAACGCCGACCTTATATCTAGGTAAGATTAAAAAAATGGCAAAAACACAAGGTTGGAAAACCGAAGTGTTTGATATGAAAAAGCTTAAGAAAATGGGTGCAGGTGCTTTCGTGGCTGTGGGTCAAGGCTCTGATCCTCAAGATGCCGTGATTGTCCGTTTGACTTATGTGCCTAAAAAAGCGACTCAAACGATGGCGCTCGTTGGTAAAGGTATTTGTTTTGATACGGGCGGTCACAATTTAAAACCTGCCAAATATATGCATGGTATGCATGAAGACATGAATGGTTCTGCAGTGGCTTTAGGTGTTTTAACGGCTGTGACAGAAGCGAAGCTGCCAATCAAAATTGATTGTTGGTTGGCGATTGCGCAGAACCATATTGGCCCATTAGCTTATAAGCAAAATGATGTGGTGACTGCACTCAATGGCACTACCATTGAGATTGTGCATACCGATGCCGAGGGGCGTATGGTGCTTGCTGATACCTTGACCCTCGCTTCTCGTGAAAAGCCTGCGTTCATGATTGATTTTGCAACGCTGACTGGGAGTATGGTCAGTGCATTGGGTGATCGTTATAGTGGTGTGCTTGGGAATAAACCAGAGCTATTGTGTAAAGCGGTTGGTGCGGGCTTGAAAGTGGGTGAGCGGGTTTGTGCGTTCCCATTTGATGATGATTATGATGAAGACTTAGAAAGCAGTATTGCTGACATTAAACAATGTACTTTAGAAGGTGGTGCCGATCATGTGCATGCGACTCGTTTCTTGAGTAAATTTATTGAAAACGATACCCCTTGGGTGCATGTGGATCTATCTTCTTACAACCGCAAAGGTGGGTTAGGGGCAGTAGCGAGTGATGTGAATGGTTTTGGTGTGGCGCTCACTTACACCTTAATCAAATCACTTTAACTAAGATGTAGTTCAGTTTAATTAAACGGGAAGGCGATAATGGATTTAACAACCCATTCATCTTCCCCGTTGTGATAGCCTCGCCCCACACCAAAGTTAACTTCCATTTCTTTGACTTTAAAGTCGGCCACAGCGTATGCCATGTGTTCTTGGTTTTTGTAGCCTTGCAAGTTATTTACAGGACCAAAGCCACTGTAATGTTCCATACCGAGTTCTAGCTTCTCGTTGATTTTTCGCATGACTTTAATAGAGGGCTCAAATGCCGCTTGATTCAAGCCGCCTTTTGAAAGTGGAATGTCGATAATTGGATTGAAAGAAACCATCCATTTATCAGTGCGCATGCCGATAATCGGGCGCAGCTCCATCCCCCACATCGTGTCAGTGACACGCAAAGTGCTATAACCAAATTCTGTATTTAAACCCCAAAAGAAAATACTGCCTTCAGGTTGCTGATGGATATATTTTAAGCGAGGGCGTAGGCCTGTCGCGTAGGCATGGCCATCTTCTGCTACGGCTGTCGGCACATATAAGCCAGCCTCTAACTCTTTGCTAATCCCATATGAAAACTCAGGAGTTGCTTGAAAGCGGTGGTTGGATGGAATTTGACCGTTACGCTCAACTTCAGTCGCACCTTTAGGCACGTAATTGAGATGAAGTTCAACGCCATACTGCCCAACCTCGTTCATCTCATCGGTATAAACCTGAATTTCATCGGCGGCTGCCCATGCGTATGATGTTGCTGAAACAAGGGCTAGGATGCTGATTAGTTTTGAGTATTTCATTATGTATCGATTTTATTTGTTTGCTATGATCGATAATGATAATAATTCTCATTAAGATTGTAAAGGAATGATTGAAGTTTTTTATTGGGATTGTCATCCAATCTATTTTTAGTACGTTGAAGGATTAACTGCATATCTTGCAGTGTTTAAAAATGAGAGGGTGGAAATGCGTCAATTTACACAAAAGATGTTAATTACATTGTTACTAGCGTCTGCTTCAGCGCCAGTATGGGCGGAGGATGCATTTTATGATGATGCGCCCGTGATTTCTGCGGCGCCTCAAATCGAACGTGTGAATACACCGCGTCAAGAATGCAGAGCAGAAATGGTTCGTGAGAGTGTTAGTGTGAATAGTAGCTCGCCAGCAGGCAGCATCATTGGTGGTATTGCAGGGGGTTTGCTTGGTAGTACTATTGGTCAAGGTAATGGCAGGGTTGCCGCAGCAGCAGTTGGTGCGGGCATTGGCGCGATTGTTGGAGATAGTGTTGGTAGCACGCCAAGCACAGTGGTGACCGAGCGTCCAATTCAGCGTTGCGTGACTGTTGACCAGTGGCAAGATGTGAGCCGAGGTTATTTGGTTACTTATCGATATAACGGGCGTGATTTCACTACAGTGGCTAATACACAGCCTGGATCGACGGTTAAAGTGCGCATTGCGGTGAGTGAAGCAAATCGCACCTTGCCAGCCCAAGTCACCACCGTTGTTTCACCTTCAACTTATTACAGTCCAAGCCCACAAGTGATTTACCGTGAGCCAGTGAGGATTTATCAAGCAGTTCCATCAGTGATGATTTATGGTGGATATCATTCATCACCGCGTCGTGATTTTGGGCGCCCATGGGGTCATGAACGAGAAGATGCGCATCGACGTGGTTGGTAATAAAAAAGCCGCTTAGTGGGCGGCTTTTTTATTTGTGTAACCAGGCACCCAGGCTCAGTAGAATTCTTTGATAGCGTTGGCCGCTGAGTATGGCGGTCAGTGCCTCGTAAGCATAAGTGTCACAAGGTGAAGTTAAGAACGGCGACAACCACTCCAAATCTTGAATAATGCTTTGGGTATCCCTATCCATAGAACGGTGGCCGCTATAGGTAAGGGCACTCGCCAAGCGATTGCAGGCTAAGCGCATATGATAAACCGCAGGCGTGTGATTCACTTTTTTGAGAATTTCTTGATTGTCTTGCATGCTGCTAAGCGCTTCCTCCATGATTTGCTGAGTAGTCGGCGGCGTTCTGTAGCGCTTAATATTCATGGCTTGCGTATGTGTTTTGATGGTTGGCTGAGGGCGCAGGTAGCGATAGCCAATTTGCGCTTTGCTGACGTTTTCAATGCTCAGTGCGATGTCATTTTGCAATTCCAAAGCCAAATCAAACAGGTGGGAAATTTTACCCTTTTTAAGTTCTATCTCTAATTCATGGATGGGCGCGATGCTCTGCCAAACGTTAGGGGTGCAAATTTTTAAGTCACCAATGTCGAGTGAGGCTTCAATTTCGCTGCCATCTTTGTATTTTAGACGCCAATCTGTGCGCATCACATCAACTACAAACACTGGCGCAAGTGCTTCTCTTAAAACTTGATCTGCGAAAATATTGGCTAAGTGGGGTTCGGTGATTTTCTTGAAGTCGGGTTCGTTTTTAGTCAGCAAATCTTCCCACTCTAAACGCTGATGTAAGCCGCCAATTGATTGGCCTGAACTTTTAACCGCTTGGAACCAGCCTCCCGACATGCTGCGGACGCGCAAATTCAGCCCTGAATCTAATAAGTCTAGATTGGGGGTATCGTAATAAATACTCACGAGTTTGCGGGTCAGAGGCTCGCCGACCAAACGGTTGGTAATCGCGGGATGGAGATTGAGTTTTGAAACGTCTGACTCGGCAACGCGGAGTTTAAGTTCGATTTCGTTTGCCATGAGTCGCTATTATGACCGATAGCTAATTATCTTGCCTAGTCATCTATCTTGCGATTTAAAGCATTTCAGGGGCGAGCACAAGGCGGATGACGGCTTGTTCTTCTTCCGCGCGAACGCGACTTGCAAGCCACCAGACCGATCCTTTCTTAACTGACCAATAGTGCGTCTTTCTGGTCATGGCAATGGCTGCAGCCATGCCTAATGTTGGCTGATGACCTACAATTAAAACTGAGCCTTTTGTAGTATCCCAATTCGCAAGTTGGAGCAATGATTGTGGAGAAGCGTCAGGGTAGAGTTGATCTAGCGTCGTGAAGGGCAGTTCTAAAGCGCTGGCAGTTTCTTGCGCGCGCCTTGCAGGGCTCACTAAAATTCGGGTGTCTTTAGGTAAGCGTGGTTTAAGCCATGCCGCCATTTTCTTTGCATCTTCCTTGCCTTTTGGGGTGAGCGCACGCTCAATATCAGGGAAGCCGTCCTCGGCATCTGCATGACGCCATAAAATAAGTTCCATTAGAGGGATTGATTTCATTAAATAGTATGTGAAAATGGTATCGCTAAAATTTACTTTTTAAAAGTGAATTATTTTTGAAGGTAAGACGCAATTACTTGAGTACATCATTTTGAATGTCGTTTTATATTTGCCGAATTTTGGTCAGTTTCTAGCGCAGTATAATTCTGCCGCATTAGAGCGCTTGTGTGCTTCTGGTTTGGTGGAACGACGCGATCTGCCCTTGGAAGCGTTTGCTTGTAAATCTTTCGGGATTGCCAAGCAACGGGATTGGCCAGTTGCCAGTATTAGTATGTTGGGTCACGGATTGTTGCCAACGGCTGAGTCTTACCTGCAAGTCAATTTAGTCCATTTCTCATTACAGCGCGATTTCTTTGAGCTGCATCCACTTCATGATTTAAGCATGGAAGATTCCAATGCTTTACGTGAAAAGCTTAATCAACATTTTTCACAAGCGGGCTATCAATTTCTAGCAACAGATGATCCACATGTTTGGATGATGCCCATGAGCCAAGCCATGGATGTGAATACTCGCATGATTTCTGAGGTATGGGGCCGTGATACGCGCGCTTATATGCCTGAAGGTGACGACGCGCTTAAGCTGCGAATGCTAATTAATGAAGCGCAAATGCTGCTTCATGAACATCTGGTGAATGAGCAGCGCGAAGCGTCAGGGTTATTGCCTGTGAATAGCATTTGGTTTTCTGGCGGCGGCGTTTTGCCTGAAATCGTGGCGAAGTCTAAATTCTCTTTTTATGCAGAAGATCCTTTGCTTAAAGGCTTAGCTGTTTTAACTAAAGCCAATGATCATAAGGTTCCGCAAACGTTTTCTGATCTGCCGAAAGAGAAGCATGTTTTGCTTTGGTTGGATCAGCTTCAGCATCTTGAATCGCAGTGGTTTCTCCCTATGTTAAAAGCATTAAGAGTGGGTAAGCTCAAACGCTTAAGCTTGCGGATGGGTGTGGCGAATTACACGTATATTGTGACCTTGACGCCTTTAGATGTATGGAAATTTTGGCGCCTTAAAAAACCATTGCTTACTTATTTTTCTGCCATTTCAAAATCATGACCAAGATTGTTGAGCGGTCTTTTGATGCGAGCGTTGCAGTCGCATTATCAGCAAGTGGCATTCCCTTGGCATTATCAAGAATTTTAGCCTCCCGCGGGATTGCAAAGGCGGTGCAGATTGAGTCCTCGCTCGCCAATTTAATTCCCCCTGAACTTCTCACGCATAACACCCAAATGGCAAGTTTGTTAGCGGATGCTATTGCCGCTAACAAATCTTTGCTCGTGATCGGTGATTATGATTGTGATGGGGCAACTGCGACGGCTGTTGCGATTAAGGGATTGCGCAGCATGGGCGCGCAAGTGGATTACTTGGTTCCCAATCGTTTTGAATATGGCTATGGACTCACCCCTGAAATTGTTGCGTTGGCAGCCACGCGCGGCCCAGACGTGATTATTACGGTGGATAACGGGATTGCTAGCGTAGAAGGGGTTGCAGCAGCGAACGCTTTAGGCATTCAGGTTCTCGTGACGGATCATCATTTACCTGCTGATGAGACACCTCAGGCTGCATGTATCGTCAATCCTAATCAGCGCGGTTGTGATTTTCCGAGCAAGCACTTAGCAGGTGTTGGGGTGATTTTTTATGTGATGCTGGCGCTACGGGCTGAACTGAGAAAGCGCGGTGCTTTTGAGTCGCAGATAGAACCTAACTTGACTGAGTTGTTAGATATCGTGGCTTTAGGCACGGTCGCAGATTTGGTCAAACTTGATGACAACAATCGTATTTTGGTTGATCAAGGCTTACGCCGTATTCGTGCGGGTAAGGGCTGCCTAGCGATTCGCGCGTTATTAAAATTAGCTGGGCGAGATTTATCGCGGGTGACTGCCCAGGATTTAGGCTTTAGTGTCGGACCACGCTTAAACGCTGCAGGCCGTTTGGATGATATGTCTTTGGGAATTGCCTGCTTGATCAGTCATGATCCAGTAGAAGTTGATGCAATGGCGAAGCGATTACATGAATTTAATTTGCAGCGACGTGAGATTGAAGCGGATATGAAAGATGCGGCCTCAATTGCTCTTGAAGATGTTGATGTGAGTCATCGCTTTAGTTTGAGTATGTTTGAGCCTAGTTGGCATCAAGGTGTCATTGGCATTTTGGCGTCGCGCCTAAAAGAACAATATTATCGTCCTGTAATTGCCTTTGCAGACGCTGGAGATGGCGTGCTGAAAGGTTCGGGGCGATCTATTCAGGGCTTACATTTGCGGGATACACTGGATTTAGTGTCTAAGCGGCATCCTGATTTGATTTTGAAGTTTGGTGGGCATGCTATGGCTGCAGGCCTGACCATTAACGCAGATCGCTTTGAGATATTCGAGCGCGCCTTTGAAGAAGTGGCGGCGAGTTTGTTGAGTCCTGCTGACTTGCAAGCCGTGATCGAGGTTGACGGCGCCCTCGATGCGCATGATATGGCCTGGGATTTTGCATGTACCTTAGAACAACATGTGTGGGGTCAGGGTTTTCCGCAACCACTCTTTGCGGATGAGTTTGTGGTGAAGCAGCAGCGTATTGTTGGGGAGCGCCATTTAAAATTGACCTTGGAAAAAGCGGGTCGATTGGTGGACGCTATCTTCTTCCAGCAGCAAGATCTATTGCCGAATACGATACGCGCGGTCTATCAATTACAAACTAATTGCTTTAATGGTCGCCAAGAAATCCAGCTGAATGTGCAGCATTGGCAGCCTGTCTAATCAAGAGTAAAATCCACTGCAAATTTATTAGGTCTCTATATGCGTCGTAAGTTAGTTGTAGCCAATTGGAAGATGCATGGCTCCTTAGCTTCAAATCAAGCTTTATTTGAAGCCTTTAAGCAAAAGCTTGCACCGATCAAAAATGTTGATTTCGCGGTGTGCGTTCCCTATCCTTATCTTGCTCAAGCCCAATCTTTATTGGCTGGTACCAATATTGCCTGGGGCGCGCAAAACGTCGCGCGCTACCCTGTGGGTGCTTATACCGGTGAGGTGAGTGCGACCATGCTTAAGGATTTTGGGGCAAGCTACGTGATTTTGGGTCACTCTGAGCGTAGTACTGCTTATTGCGAGAGTGCGGAAAATATTGCCGCTAAATTTATGATGGTGAAGGAAGCTGGTTTGACGCCGGTCTTATGTGTGGGCGAAACCTTACAAGAGCGCGAGTCAGGCGTGATGGAGCGTGTGATTGCCGAGCAAATTGATGAATTGTTGCTGACTAAAGGCGGCGGTGTGTTTGCCAACGCCGTGGTTTCTTATGAGCCGATTTGGGCGATTGGTACAGGCTTAAGTGCTTCACCAGAACAAGCCCAGTCTATGCATGAGTTCATTCGCAATCGTATCGCAGGCTATGATGCAGAGGCCGCGCAAAGCGTGTGCATCTTATATGGGGGTAGCGTAAATCCGGTAAATGCGGCACAATTACTGGTTATGCAAGATATCGATGGTGGTCTCATCGGTCGGTGTTCGTTAGATGCGAACGATTTCGAAAAAATTGGTCAAGCTGCTGCCTTTGCGACACAAACGGGCGGGGCGAAATAGAAAAGTAAACATCATGGAAACTTTAGTATTAATCGTGCACATCTGTGCAGCTGCAGGGGTAATTGGGCTGGTGCTATTACAACACGGCAAGGGTGCTGATATGGGCGCTGCTTTTGGTAGTGGTACATCTGGTAGCTTATTTGGTGCAAGTGGTTCAGCCAATTTCTTAAGTCGCGCAACAGCGATGTTTGTAGCTGTATTTTTTGCAACGAGTTTAACGCTTGCTTATATGTCAGGTCACCGTGCTGATAGTGGAAGTGTCGTAAAAGCTGCTGTGAAGGCACAAACGACTGAGACAACGCCTGTCCAGCCAGCCGCACCAGAAAGTAAAAAAGTCCCTCAATAACATTAAAGACACCGCGGCTGTGGTGGAATTGGTAGACACGCCATCTTGAGGGGGTGGTGACGAAAGTCGTGAGAGTTCGAGTCTCTCCAGCCGCACCAGAAATTTTAAAAAAGCCCTAAATGTTTAGGGCTTTTTTTATTAAAAATGGCTTGTATCGTCCATAATATATGATATAAATACGATAATTGTTAATTTCTTGAGAACTCTTAAGTGTTAAATTAGCAATCGCGTTGTTAAATTTAAATATTAATTAGGGAAAATAACATGAATAAATCAGAACTAATCGAAGCAGTTGCAAAATCATCAGAATTATCTAAAGCAGCTGCAGGCCGTGCGGTTGATGCAGCAGTTGCCGCAATTACTGGCGCACTTAAAAAAGGTGACTCAGTAACATTGATCGGTTTTGGTACATTTAAAGTAACTAAACGTGCTGCTCGTACTGGTCGTAACCCACGTACTGGCGCAGAATTGAAAATTGCTGCACGTAAAGCACCTGGCTTCACAGCTGGTAAAGCATTAAAAGACGCAGTGAACAAGTAATTCATGCGTTTTAATAAAAAAGCCCGCTTAATGCGGGCTTTTTTATTTCTTGCTAAATTTAAGCTTTTTAAAAAACAGGCGTAGAATCTGTATTTAAGTTTCAAATGTAATCATAAGAAAGGTAATAAGAGCATGAAGAAATTAGTTGCAATTTTAGGATTATCATTGTTTTCAGCCTGTTCCATGTTGAAAACAACGCCGCCACAACCGGCGCCAGCAAAGGCATCGGTTGTTGAAGCTAAACCCACTCCTACTCCTCAAGTGAAGGCGCCAAAAGTAGAGGCACCGTCAGATGCAGCAGTTGAGCAGAAAGCTTTGCCTGTAGCCAAAGAGGAAAAAACAGAAGCAGTTAAAGATGCGGCTGAAGATATTTTATCTAAACGCAATGTATTCTTTGACTTTGATAAATTTGATGTTAAACCTGAATACAAAGACTTAGTCGAGGCGCATGGTAAATACTTAGCAGAGCATGCTGATACCAGTATCATGCTTGAAGGCAATGCTGACGAGCGTGGTAGTCGTGAATATAACTTGGCATTGGGTCAGAAGCGTGCGGTGGCTGTCAAAAATGTCTTAACAACGTTGGGTGTTAAGGATAAACAAATTGAAACCACGAGCTACGGTGAAGAAAAACCGATGATGGAAGGCCACGATGAAGATGCATGGAGTCATAATCGTCGCACTGATATTAAGTATAAGTAATTGAGATGTTAGAATAAAAAAGGGAGTCATTTGACTCCCTTTTTTATTTAATGCAACCTATCTAAATTCGTCACTCAATAATCATGAATATGAAGTTTAAATGGTATTTGTTATTTGGTTCTTTTCAACTGAGCACAGCATTTGCTGGGGATTATGACGTTCAATTTAAAGCCTTTAACGAAACTATTTTTTTGGAAGCTGACACAATCTTTCGTGAGGGTGATTTTGTGACCTTTACTTATCGGATTGATGTACCAGATACATCACATTTATGGTCTAAGCTCTATCGTACGATGCGTTCACAATGCAGCGCTAATTACATTCAAAATGTCAGTGTGATTGCAGTCATTCGAGCAACTAACGAATATGTTGATTTGACGGGCAATCAAGATTTTGGGCAGTATGAAGCTAATGGCTATCGAGATTTGATGACGCGATATGCTTGTAAGCTTGATATCGCCCCTCGCGAGGCTTTGAAGATGGACGATGGCGGCTGGGTGCCGCCAACTAGTACAGAATAAATCCGAATTCCAGTTTTAGAGAGGCTTTCCTGATAGGTTAATGGCCTGGACATTAGCAACTTCAGGAACTTTTCTGCCTTGATAGTAAATCGCTAACTTTCCAAAATCGTTCGCGGTCATGGTAAATGGCTGTTTGCCATCAAAGATATATTTGGATCCCGCAAAGACTTTAAATGTTTCGGTTTTTCCATCTGCATCTGAAATGCAAACCGTTTGAACGTTCTGGCTTTCAAAGTAAATGTGACCAGCCGGTTTGATTGGATTTTCAATGCTGATTGGGGTTGCTTGTGCGCTGTTAGGGCAGCTACTTGTTGGGTTTGCTGGCTCTGCAGTTACTGCTTCGGTTGGTGTGTTGTTTGTAGCATCTATTGCGATCTTAGTTTCTTCAGTGGCTACTTCTGCCGCTGAATCTACAGTATCTTTTGGCAGTGAAAGGTCAGCGCTAGAGAAGTCTTCATTAAGAATAAAATGTTGAACGCCAGCAGCGCTTAATATTATCAGTGAAATGACAGCCAAATGTTTCTTTATAGCGGTGAACTTGAATTTTTTCTTATGAGAAATTTCTTCTAAAGGACTTGGTTTTTCTTCTGGAATATAAGCGAGGGTCTCAGATGTAGTCAGCGAGCTATTGTTGGTTAATTCTGGAAATTCGTCGAGGTTTATTTTTAGGAGTTTCGCAACCTTTATAACGCATTGCCTTCTCAGCGAGTCACTAGGGAATGGCGCGTAATCATCATTTTCAATGGCATGAATTTGCTTGGTTGACATGCAGGTTTGCTTTGCCAACTCTTCGATCGAAAAGTTTAATTCTTTTCGTTTTTCAATGATTCTTGCGCTGATTGACATAATCTGACCATCAAAGTTTTATTAATTTTGAATATTACTTGATATTGATCAATGTGAACAATATGTCGCACTAGAATAGTGCACTTATTTTTTAGTTTTATTTGCCTTGGCTTGGACTTTAGCTTTTCTTATCTTTTGTTTTACGGGTTTTGTTTTATTAGTCTTGGTCTCGGCTTTGTTTATTTTTGTTGATTTTGATGTTTTTAGTTTCTTGATTTTATGTTGTTTTGGGCGTTTTGGATTGCTTGATTTTTGAATCAGCTCATCAATATTGATTTCTTTGGATTGATCTAGACTGACTAAGGTGAGCTCATCTGAAAGCAGGCTTAGTCTGTTATCTTGAATTTTGAATTGGTCTGCCATGATGAGGGCGTTAATCAGTTTTGTTTCATCGTCGTTATTTTTAGAGCAAGCCTCATTTGAACTCTTGAGTGTTGTGATTAGAAAATCACCCTGGTTATTCGCCTTGAATTTTCCTGAAAAATAATTGCACCCACCAAAACCACTAAATATGCCATTGGCCGCAAATATAAAAGCATTATCTTTTAAATTGGTGACATCTGGAATCGATGGTGCACTCTTGACGGTCCATGGGAATTTATTCAGTAGTTCCAGTTGATTTGCTGGGATGGCTTCTGTTGAAGAGATCGTTTTTTGTGCAACAGGTTTTGGCTGCGTGACTTCTTTTTTTTGTTCTGGTGCTGTTTGTAGAGGTTTTTCTGCAACAACTAAGGGCGTGACCTTAGTTGCACTATTGGCTGCTGCAGGCTGAGGTTTGATTGTAGTGATAGGTATTACTTCTTGATGGGATTTTGAGTTTGGCAGAAATTCTTTTCCAGCAACACCGCCGGCAGCAATAACAGCAACGCAAGCATTTAGAATGATGCATGAGCTCATGATTAATATTATGTGTAAGTATTTTTGCATGCAGAGCACTTTGGCTTTATTAAGCTGAGTAAGGGTACGCATTTTAACATTGAGAATCTAAAAATTTTTAAAAAACACCTTAAAACCCATATCTTACTGCCTAACTAAATGATTATTAATCAATTTAATTCCTTATAATTGTTAGTTCTGGATTTTTTTGTAAAAAATGATGTTAAAATCCGCGTTCTAGTTAAATTTGAGAATTTAAAATGGAAGAAAAAGAAGGCTGTCTTTATATCGGTGAGGGCGTGACGATCGTAGGTAATATTAACTTACCAGAGACCGTTTATTTGCATGGCACCATTGAGGGTGAAATTACCGCCAAAGAAATTCAGATTGGTGAAAAAGGTAAAGCCAAAGGCAATGTGCGGGTTGAAACTGCTGAGGTGAAGGGCGAAGTTACCGATTCAATTCATGCGAGCAATTTGCTGATTGTGCGTTCTACTGGTCGTATTAAAGGTGAGCTTCAGTATCAATTTATTGAAATTGAACAAGGTGCTGTTATTGAAGGCAAGCTAAATAAAATCTCGCCTGAAAAACCATCTAAGGCGGCGATGGCTGAATTAGCAGCTGCTGCAAAGGCTAACAAGCTTGATTAGTGTTTTTACACATATAAGGCCGCATTTTCGCTCACCGATTGCTGCGATTAAGAAGTTGTGGAATCACGACTTTAAAGATTCGCGCATTATTCTTGAGCGTGAAGATGAGTTGCATTATTACTACATCACCGCCAATGTGCAGATGAAAACTGCGCGTGTTGGCATTGTGCTTGTATTGTCGCTTTTAACGATGTTAGTTTTTTTAATTGCGATGAATGCACTTCATATGCTCCGTTATAGTGAATTGGAACATACTAAATTTAAAACTGATGCAATGAATCGTAAAGCAATGCAAGCTTTAGCTGATGTAATGCATGATGATTCGATTGATGTGGCTTCATTAAATCAAGAGCAGTTGCTTGCAGAGGCTCAGCGCCAGAAACAGAACCAGAAAAATGTATTAATGTTGGTTGATTTTGCGCAAAGAGAATTGAATAAAGCTAATCATGTGCTTGCGCAAACCCTTAACTCGGTGGGCGTTAGTAAAGGGCATGTAGATACCTTGATGACGAAGGCTAAAAGATCATTAGGTGGTCAAGGTGGTGTTGACCGCTCGCTTGATATTGACACTCCAGATGCTAAGTCTAAGAATGCATTGATTAAAGAAATTCAGCTGAACGAGCAGATTAAATCTATCTATAAAGCCATTCCGGATACTAAACCTATTAATAACTCTGGCGTTTCATCAAATTTCGGTGTGCGCGTGCATCCGGTGACGGGTAGGCTTGCTTTTCATGAAGGCGTTGATTTTATTCCGCACAATGACATGATGGCTAAATCGACTGCGGCTGGGATTGTTGATGTGGATTCTAGCAATACAGGTTATGGTAATGTCGTCACCGTCCATCATGCTTTTGGATTCAAAACCTTGTATGGGCACTTAAGTAAAGTTTTAGTCAGGCCAGGTCAAAAGATTGAAGCTGGGACTCCAGTAGGGATTGTTGGGAGTACAGGCACTTCTACGGGCACGCATTTGCATTATGAGATTGCAATTGATAATGACAAACTTAATCCACTTTTAGCGATGGAATTAGCAAAAAATGTTCAATAGAAATAAAAGTAAAGCACAAGAGCCACAAGAGGTTTCCCCTGAGGTGCAGGTTGCTATTAATCAGGATCGTATTGCGCATGGCGCACCAAAGATTGGGTTTGCTAAGCCATCTATTTTGGGTGAAAGTTGCGCCATTGAAGGAAAAATTAATTCTAATGGTGAGCTACACATTGAAGGTAAGTTTAAAGGTGAGATTAGCGTTGATAAACTCACGGTCAGTAAGAGTGGTTTCGTATCAGGTCAAATTAAGTGCCGCCTTCTTTCTGTCTTTGGTGAAGTTAATGGCGACATTGATTGCAAAGAGTTGGTGCTTAATCCCGGTGCGAATGTCACTGGTAAGATTGCCTACGGCAGTATTAAAGTATTGCCAGGAACTTCAATTACAGGTGATTTAAGTCTCAATAAATGATTTTCAGGAGTAAGTATTTAGGGTGTTAGTGTTATGAAAAGGCAGGTCGAAAGATTTGCCTTTTTTATTTTTACCATTATTCAAAGTTTTCAGGTGATTTAACGCGCTCATGGTGAGATTTGCAGATAAGCTACTAGACCTCGCGACAATTGAAGCTGCAGAAGCTAGTGCGACCCCTTACGTTTTGAATGATGGCGGTGGGTTGTTTGTACTTGTTGCGCCTGACGGCACCAAGGTCTTTCAGTTCGAAAGTGTTTTAAATGATAAGCAATACATTGTACGTATAGGTGCTTATCCTGAATTTACTTTAAATCAAGCGCGCCTGAAGGCGAGAGAACATAAGCGTTTTGTTGAGAATGAAAAAAATAATTTAACAGCATCTTTTGATTATGAAGGTGACGCCACCCCTTTGATCCATTCCCCTGTTAACCTCAAAAAACTCTCTGGAATTAATCAGAAGTATCCCTCAGCTTTTTTGAATGTCTTACGTGCTATTTTAGATAAGACCCCGCTTGATGACTATTCGATTGGTCGTGCTATTAAGAGTTGCATGATATTTATTAGCCGCTTATTGAAAGTGTTTTTATATTGGATTTATTTGCCATTCAGGATCACCTTAAGCACATTTCGTATTGATCATCATAGTGCTAAGATCTTTCATAAATCACCTTTAAAGCGTCAAGTTCGCTTATTGAGATATTTTGTTCGGCGAATGGCTGTTTATTGGTTGAAAAAAATATCAGTTTTTTATCGATATCTGCAATCAAAAGTTGGTTTTTTTTAAGCATTAAATCTTTGTGCGGAGTGACATTAATCCAAAATTCAAGCTACGTCATGAGTTATCCTAGAGACTCTCGATTTTAGCTACCGTTATTTTGTTTTTCGATTTGTGGTAAATCTTCCCCAGCATAGAGATACATTCCTAAGCCATGGAGTGAAATTGCTTTAGCTAAACATCGTTGCATCGCCGTATTGACTGAGAATGCATCTGGATTAGCAATGGCTCGATTTTTAAAGTCCATTACTGGTAACTGCGCTTTCCTGGATTTACCAAACGCATGTACCGTGCAAAACACCATCATCGTTTCACCAAACAACTGTGGTTCTCCATATTCCCATGTTGCAGTCTCATCTAACTGAAGCAATTGATCGACTGCCCAAGCCCATGATAGATAAGCTAAGCCATTTTTCTGCTCTACGTATCGGTTAACATTTATCTTTCTTATTTCAGCATAGCGCATGATTACCACTCCCCAACTTGCCGACCAATATAAGTCGTCGAGGGGTAGGGTAAGTCCTCACGCTGTTCAATCTCATCTTTCGCTTTTTCAAACATCCAACCAATAACCCTAACATCCATCACGGGGGTTATATCAATCTCACTATCGATCGGTCTAATCTCATCGACCTGAAACACCTCATCGTGATACATCGCAACACAAACATCATAGGAAGAATGCTCATACATCACTGTTGCCCATTCAAAGTTTCTTTTAGCCATTTCATCACTCCGTTGTTAGTCGTGGAATAAATACGATGGATTTAGTGTAGAATACTATACAATTAATAGTCAAGAGTTCTACACAATTATTTTTATAAATTTATATTGGTATCTAATTTTTGACATAAAAAAAGCCACGATATACGTGGCTTTTGGGGAATTAAATTATTTATTTAGTTGGCTTACCTTCACCGAGCATGATCCATCGAGCTAAAAACGGGGTGCTATCCTCTAATTTGAAAGCATATCGTGCGTCGACACTTTTTATTCTTCCAGATAGCCATTGATAGACAACGCTTCGTGATGCGCCACACAATAGACCAAACTCAGTTTGCTCTTTTATATTGAGTGCTTCCATCATATGTTGAACGCGTTCAGCGGTGGTTTTCAAGATTTATCCAAGAAGATTGTTTTGCGTATTATAAACCGTTAGCACTTAAATTTTATTAAGTGCTAGTAGTTCTCCAATGCATGTTGAGAGTTGACGCTGAAGGGTTGTTTGATATCGATATAGTTTATCAAGCACATCGAAATCAAGGCTAACAGGAGATTGATTCACGTTTCTTAATTGACTGAAAATAAATAATTTTGAGTCAATTTTCTTCATTTTATGAATGGCTGATGCAATTGATTTTGCACCGACTAATAAATCTTCAAGAGGGGTGGTTAAGATCGCCTCGGTTGTATTTTGAAGGGGATTAAATTTTTCCTCTAAACTCATAAATTTGATAAGTCTGAAATGAATTTTAGCTTCTAAGTCACTTTGTGAATTATTCATCGATTCTTCATAGGTAATATAGGTTGAAATCGGCACTTGATGCTCTTTGGCCTTCCCATGTAAGTATTTACAGAACGGTGGCGCTTGATCTAAGAAGGATTGCGGATTGTTGAATGTTTCGAATGAAAGCTGATTTAACTCTTTTGAAACCTTCATTCGCTCTTCATTGACGATCTGATCGAGATCAATATTACTTGCGATCATCTCTGTGGCTTGAGATTGTTGATCTTCTGACATCTGAAGTTTATTCATCAAAATCACGTCAATATTGTTTTGAATCTCAGTCATCTCGAAGGATGCATTGATTACTTGATTGATGCGCTCGAGTTGTATTTTTATTTTTGCAATACGTTCAAGTTGCATGGACACGAGTGGATTGTCGCTGCTGTAAGTTTTTTGAAGTTTTGAGAGGAGTTGTTCGTACTCGTGCACTTCATTTTCATTAATGAAATGTTTAGAGGTGGCACCGTGTTTTAGCGCGTTTTTAGATGAAGTTAATTTGCCAGATTTAGTCACTGGGCCGCCATTGCTATTCTTCATCGTTTGCATGCCTATTAATATTAAAAGCCCACATTAAACGGATGGTTAAATTATTTCAATGCTTTTGATTTTAAAAATACCTTTTTGCGAAACGAACTTCGCCAAAGGCCTGTCAGATATGGTTTTTGATGTTACGAAATCTGCATGAAGATTGTTTTTTGATTATTTTTATATGTATTCATCAATTGGCATTTGAAATGCTAAATTTAAGCGTTTGTGCTTTGCACGAAGCGCTAGGCTTGGGTTACAATCACAAGGATTAATTAGTACTAAATTATTTGATTGCAAGATGCAATCAAAAAAACGCTTTAAAAACTGGAGCTTGATGTGCTGGAGAATTATTTCCCGATTTTATTGTTTATCTTGGTTGGCCTAGCTGTAGGTGTGGGGCCTATTGTTCTCGGTAAAATTGTCTCTCCGAATCGCCCTGACGCGCAAAAAAATTCCCCTTACGAGTGTGGTTTTGAGGCATTTGAAGATGCTCGTATGAAATTCGATGTTCGTTATTACCTCGTTGCTATTCTGTTTATTCTTTTTGATTTGGAAATTGCATTTTTATTTCCTTGGGCTGTGGTCATTAAGGAAATTGGCTTATTCGGCTTCCTTGCGATGATGGTATTTCTAAGTATTTTGGTCGTCGGCTTCATCTATGAATGGATGAAGGGTGCGCTAGAGTGGGAATAAACATAACTAATATGATGAAAGTCGCTACATGAGTATCGAGGGCTTATTAGAAAAAGGCTTTGTCACGACGAGTCTTGATACGGTGATTAATTACACCCGCACAGGTTCTTTGTGGCCAATGACATTCGGTTTAGCTTGCTGTGCTGTAGAGATGATGCACGCAGGTGCTTCACGTTATGACTTGGATCGTTTTGGTGTGGTGTTTCGCCCAAGCCCACGTCAGTCTGATGTGATGATTGTAGCGGGTACGTTAGTTAACAAAATGGCGCCAGCTTTGCGTAAAGTTTATGACCAAATGGCCGAGCCTCGCTGGGTAATCTCCATGGGATCTTGCGCTAATGGTGGTGGCTATTATCATTATTCGTATGCAGTAGTTCGCGGGTGTGACCGTATTGTGCCAGTTGATGTTTATGTACCAGGTTGCCCGCCAACTGCTGAAGCTCTGCTTTATGGAATTATCCAATTGCAAAACAAGATCAAACGTACCAATACCATCGCTCGCTGAGGACAAGAAAAGATGACGACGCGATTACAAAAACTCACCGAAAATGTCCAAGCAGTGCTTGGCGAGAAAATCACCAAGCTTACGGTTGATTTAAATGAACTTACCATCCAATGTGGCGCGAAAGACATGCTTAAGGTGGTTAAGACACTGCGCGACAACAAGAAACTCAAATTTGAACAAATGATCGACCTGTGTGGTGTTGATTACAGTGATTACGCTGACGGCACTTGGGAAGGTTTGCGTTATGCGACCGTGTATCACTTTTTATCAGTAACGCTGAATCATCGTATTCGCTTGAAGGTGTTTTCGCCGGATGATGAATTCCCAGTATTGCCAACCCTGGTTGACTTGTTCCCAGTCGCTAACTGGTTTGAACGTGAGTCATTCGACCTCTTCGGTATCATGTATGACGGTCACCCAGATTTACGCCGTTTATTGACTGACTATGGTTTTGTTGGGCACCCATTCAGAAAAGATTTCCCAATGATTGGTAACGTTGAGATGCGTTACGACCCAGTACAGCAACGTGTGATTTACGAGCCAGTTTCAATTGAATTAAGAAACAACGTGCCACGCGTCATTCGCGACGAAGGTTTCCATAATGGCTGAGATTAGAAATTACACAATGAACTTTGGCCCGCAGCATCCTGCGGCCCATGGCGTATTACGTTTGGTGTTGGAGTTGGATGGTGAAGTGATCCAGCGTGCTGATCCGCACATTGGTTTATTGCATCGTGGCACAGAGAAACTTGCTGAAAACCGTACTTATCTTCAATCGGTTCCTTACATGGACCGTTTAGATTATGTGTCCATGATGTCAAATGAACATGCTTATGTCATGGCGATTGAGAAGATGATGGGTGTGGATGTGCCGATCCGTGCGCAGTACATCCGTGTGATGTTTGATGAAATTACTCGTGTTTTAAATCACTTGCTTTGGTTAGGCGCGCATGCGCTAGACGTGGGTGCAATGAGTGTATTCTTGTACGCTTTCCGTGAGCGTGAAGACTTGTTTGATATTTATGAAGCGGTTTCAGGTGCGCGTATGCACGCGGCTTATTACCGCCCGGGTGGCGTGTATCGTGATTTACCAGATCGCATGCCCCAACATGAAAACTCAACGTTCCGTAGTAAAAAAGAAATTGCTAAGCTCAATGAGAACCGTCAAGGTTCTGTGCTCGATTTCATTGAGGATTTCGCAAATCGTTTCCCAGCCTACGTGGATGAATACGAAACCTTATTAACGGATAACCGTATTTGGAAACAACGTACTGTTGGTATTGGCGTTGTGACACCGGAGCGTGCATTGGCGCTTGGTATGACAGGCCCAATGTTACGCGGCTCAGGCATTGCTTGGGATTTGCGTAAAAAACAACCGTATGAAGTTTACGATAAGTTAGATTTTGATATTCCAGTGGGTGTGAATGGTGATTGTTACGACCGTTACTTGGTGCGTATTGAAGAATTCAGACAATCTAACCGCATCATCAAACAGTGCGTTGACTGGTTGCGTCAAAACCCAGGCCCTGTAATTAGTAGCGACAATAAAGTGGCGCCTCCTGATCGCGAAGGCATGAAAACAAATATGGAAGACATGATTCACCATTTTAAACTGTTCACTGAAGGCTTCCATGTGCCAGCAGGTGAGGCTTATGCCGCAGTTGAGCATCCTAAAGGTGAGTTTGGTATTTATATGATTTCTGATGGGGCGAATAAGCCTTATCGTTTGAAAATCCGCGCCCCTGGCTTCCCGCATTTGGCAGCATTGGATGAAATGACTAAAGGCCACATGATTGCTGACTTGGTCGCGATTATTGGTACGCAAGATATTGTGTTTGGGGAGATTGATCGATAATGCTGTCTAAAGAATCTCTCAAGAAGATTGAGTATGAACTCACTAAGTACCCTAAAGAGAATCGTCAGGGTGCGGTGATGTCTGCGCTCCGTATTGCGCAAGCTGAAAAAGGTTGGCTATCAAAAGAAACAATTGCTTATGTGGCTGAATATCTAGGTATTCCGGCGATTGCTGCGTTAGAAGTTGCAACGTTCTACAACATGTATGACTTACGACCAGTCGGCGAACATAAGATTACGATTTGTACCAACATTTCATGTATGTTGCGTGGTTCAGACGAAATTGTTGATCACCTTCAGAAGAAACTAAAAGTTGGTTTTAATGAAGTCACAAAAGATGGGAAATTCTGTCTAAAAGAAGGTGAATGTATGGGTTGTTGTGGAGGCGCACCACTGATGCACATCAACAACACGCAAATGCATGAGTTCTTAACCCCAGCCAAAGTGGATGAGATTTTGGAGGGCTTGAAATAATGTCGTTACATAAAAAGCCTGTGGTCACTGATTTAAGTAAACAAACATTAGTGACTCTTCAAACTCTAGGTGCTTCAACAAAAGTTAACCCGGGTAGCCTAAAGAATTATGAAGCTTTAGGTGGTTACGCGCAGCTTAAGCGTATTGTCACTGGTAAAGTAAAAGCCACAGATATCATTACCGAAGTTAAAACTTCAGGCTTGCGTGGTCGTGGTGGTGCTGGTTTCCCAACAGGGCTTAAGTGGAGCTTTATGCCACGCTATTACGACGGTACTAAGTACTTAGTTTGTAATACCGATGAAGGTGAGCCAGGTACATTTAAAGACCGCGATATTATTCGTTATAACCCACATCAATTGATTGAAGGTATGGCGATTGCTGCTTATACCTTGGGTGCGCGTGTTGGCTATAACTATATCCACGGCGAGATTTGGCAAGATTATGAGATTTTTGAAGAAGCTTTAGCGGATGCGCGTAAAGCGGGATATTTAGGTGAAAGCCTATTTGGTACTGACTTCTGTTTTGATTTGTATGCGGTGCACGGTTACGGCGCTTATATTTGCGGCGAAGAGACGGCATTGATTGAGTCAATTGAAGGCAAAAAAGGTCAGCCGCGTTTCAAACCCCCATTCCCTGCGAGTTATGGTGTATTTGGTAAGCCAACCAACGTCAATAACACAGAGTCGTATGCTTCTATCCCTTGGATTTTGCAACATGGTGGTCAAGCCTTCCAAGATCTAGGCGTGCCTAATTCAGGGGGTACTAAATTGTTCTCTGTTTCTGGCCATGTCGAAAAGCCGGGCAATTACGAAGTGAACATGGGGATGCCATTTGCTGAATTACTAGAAATGGCAGGCGGTATTTGGAAAGGCCGTAAGCTCAAAGCAGTGATTCCAGGTGGTCCATCAACGGCGGTATTGCCAGCTTCTGCGATTATAGGCGCAACCATGGACTATGAAGGCTTATCAAAAGCGGGTTCTAGTCTTGGTGCGGGCTCTATGATTGTGATGGATGACACCACTTGTATGGTGACTGCGCTTAAACGTTTGTCTTACTTCTTTTACGAAGAGTCATGTGGTCAATGTACGCCTTGCCGCGAAGGTACTGGCTGGGTATATCGCGTGATTAAACGTATTGTAGATGGCGAAGGCAAGATGGAAGATTTGGACTTGCTAACGGACATTAGTAATAATATTTCAGGCCGCACTATTTGCGCGTTAGGTGAGGCTGCAGCAACACCAGTATTGAGTTTTATTAAACACTTTAGACCAGAATTTGAATACTACATTCAGCATGGCAAATCCATGGTGACAGGTAAATAATATGTTGAAAATTGAAATAGACGGCAAACAAGTCGAAGTCGATCACGGCACTACGATTATTGATGCAGCGGATCAGCTTGGCGTGGAAATTCCACGTTTCTGTTATCACAAGAAATTGTCAGTCGCGGCAAACTGCCGTATGTGTTTGGTACAGGTTGAGAAGTTCAATAAACCATTGCCAGCTTGTGCAACACCTGTTGCTGATGGCATGAAGATTTTTACTCGCTCAAAATCAGCTATCGAAGCGCAGAAGAGTGTGATGGAGTTCTTGCTGATTAACCATCCTTTAGATTGCCCAATTTGTGATCAAGGTGGCGAGTGTGATTTGCAAGACGTCGCAGTTGCTTATGGTGCCAGTGGTTCACGTTACACCGAAGAAAAACGTGTGGTACTCAATAAAAATATTGGTCCATTGGTCAGCACTGATATGACGCGTTGTATTCAATGTACGCGTTGCGTTCGCTTCTTAAAAGAAGTAGGCGGGATGCAAGAGTTGGGTCTCGTTGGTCGAGGTGAGCATGCTGAAATTATGGCTTATGTGGACAAGAGTGTTGAATCTGAATTGTCAGGTAACATCATTGATTTGTGTCCAGTTGGCGCTTTAACAAGTAAGCCATTCCGTTACTCAGCACGTAGCTGGGAATTAACTCGTCGTCCATCGATTGCAGCGCATGATGGTTTAGGCTCGCACATTGAAGTGCAAGTTAAAGACAACAAAGTTATGCGCGTTTTGCCACGTGAAAAAGAGAGTATTAACGAGTGTTGGCTATCTGACCGTGATCGCTTCTCTTACGAAGGTTTAAACAGTCCAGATCGTTTGACTAAGCCTATGATTAAACATCATGGTGAATGGCATGAAACGGATTGGAAAACAGCGCTTGAATTTGCTGCTCGCCACATTAAAGAAATTACGGATGAAAATCCTGCTGATTTAGGTGTATTGGTTTCTCCAAATAGCACGATGGAAGAAGGTTTCCTAGTTAAGAAGCTTGCAAAAGCTTTGAAATCAGGCAACGTGGATCATCGTCTACGTCGCAGTGATTTCCGTCTGGATGGCCGCTTCCAAGGTACACCTTGGATGGGTTGCAATATCAGTGATGTCCAAGACATGGATCGCTTCTTAGTGATCGGTAGTAATCTACGTAATGAGCATCCATTAATTGCTCAGCGCATCCGCAAGGCTGTTGCTCAAGGCGCAGAACTTTCTATGGTCAATCCTATGGATGATGACCAATTAATTAATGTTAGCCATAAAGCAATTTGCTCACCTAACGATATGGTGAATGTGCTTGCTCAAATCTTAAAAGCGATGTCTGGGTTACAGCGTCTCTCACTTTGCCTACCTAAATCGATTAGCGATATTTTGGAAGGTGTGACGGTGCGTGAAAATAGTCAGGCGATTGCTGAGAGCTTGGCTGGTCATGGTAAGGACTATGATTTGATTAGTCCTAAGAGTGTGATTTTCTTAGGTAATATCGCGCAATATCATCCTCGCTACGCTGAAATTTATACTTTGGCTGAAGCAATTTCATCACTCTGTGGCGCAACATTCGGCATTTTATTTGAATCATCTAATCGGATTGGTTTGGATTTGGCGCGCGTGTTGCCTAGTCAAGGTGCGCTAAATGCGAAGAGCATGTTGGAGCAACCAAGAAAAGCTTATATCTTAGTGAACGTTGAGCCGGAATTAGATTGCAGTAATGCGGCTTTAGCAAAACAAGCGATGTCCCAAGCGGAATGTGTGATTGCATTGACATCATATAAATCAGAAGCCTTGGAAAATGCACATGTGTTACTACCAATTGCACCGTTTACCGAGACTTCAGGGACGCGTATGAGCATGGAAGGTCGCGTGCAAAGTTTCGCTGCGGCAGTGCGCCCTCTAGGCGAATGTCGTCCGGCTTGGAAAGTATTGCGTGTATTAGCGAATACTTTAGGTTTGAGCGGCTTTGACTATGAGAGCAGTGAAGAAGTTAAGAATGAGATTTTCGGTGGCGAGAAGCCATCTAAAGTGGTTTGGAGTCGATTGAATAACAACCTGCGCGTCTTGTTCGACGTTAAGGTAATGGAAAAAGGAACTGCACTTCAACGTTTAGGTGAAGTGCCACAGTTCCAAATGGATGCTGTTGTTCGCCGTTCACCGCCTCTACAAAAAACGAAATATGCAGTGAAAGCAACTGCTGGAATGAATGCAGCTTTGATGGCTAAGCTTGGTGTTAAAGAGGGCGATCAAGTGATTGTGAAGCAAGGTAAGGGCAAATTGAAATTGCCAGCTCAACTAGATAATCGTGTAGCTAAAGGCGTGGTGCGAGTCGTTGGATCACATTCTGCAACTAGTGTGCTAGGTGAAATGATGGGCGAAATCGAGGTATCGAAAGCATGATGGAATTAATGCAGCCTTTATTAAATTATTTAGCCTTTCAGTTTGGTAGCTATTGGCCTGCCGTTTCTGTCACTGTTTGGACATTAATTAAGATTGTGGCGATTGTCTTGCCGTTAATGGGCTGTGTGGCTTACCTTACATTAGCTGAACGTAAAGTCATTGGATTTATGCAAGTGCGAATTGGCCCGAATCGCGTGGGTTATTTTGGATTGTTACAGCCGCTAGCTGATGGTATTAAACTGCTGATGAAGGAAATCATTATTCCTTCAGAAGCTAACAAGGCCTTATTCTTAATTGGCCCGGTATTAGCAATCGCCCCTGCTTTTGCAGCTTGGGCTGTTGTGCCATTTGATATGGACATGGTGCTGGCGGATGTTGATGCCGGTCTTTTATACATTTTAGCGATGACGTCAGTTGCTGTGTATGGTGTAATCATCGCAGGTTGGGCTTCCAATTCTAAATATGCTTTCCTGGGTGCGCTTCGTTCAGCCGCACAAATTGTTTCTTATGAAATTGCGATGGGGTTTGCGCTTGTTGGAGTATTGATGTGCGCGAACTCACTTAATTTGGGCAAAATAGTGCTAGCGCAAACTGGGGGTATTTTTGAATGGTACTGGTTACCATTATTCCCATTGTTTGTCGTCTATTTTATTAGTGCAGTTGCTGAAACTAATCGCGCCCCGTTTGACGTGGCTGAAGGTGAGTCTGAAATTGTAGCTGGGTTCCACGTAGAATACTCAGGCATGGCGTTTGCTGTGTTCTTCTTGGCTGAATATGCCAACATGATATTGGTAGCGATGCTCGCTGCTATCATGTTCTTGGGTGGCTGGTTATCACCAGTGCCATCTTTGATTCCTGATAGTTTCTTATGGTTGCTTGCAAAAGTAGGCTTCCTACTATTCTTCTTCTTATGGTTCCGTGCAACTTTCCCACGTTATCGTTATGACCAAATTATGCGTTTGGGTTGGAAGGTGTTCATTCCAATTACCTTGGTTTGGATCGTTGTCGTTGGCGCGATGATGCAAACTCCTTGGGGCTATTTGTTCCATTAATGGGACGAGTATGTAAAAAATATGATTAAGAAAATTAAAGAAGTTATTTCAAGTTTGATGTTGGTTGAATTGCTGAAAGGCATGGCGCTCACCGGGCGTTATTTCTTCTCACGTAAAATCACTGTGCAGTTTCCTGAAGAGCGCACACCAATGTCACCACGATTTAGGGGCTTGCATGCTTTACGCCGTTATCCAAATGGGGAAGAACGTTGTATCGCTTGTAAGTTATGTGAAGCTGTGTGTCCCGCAATGGCGATTACGATTGAGTCTGAACAGCGCGAAGACAATACACGCCGTACTACACGTTATGACATTGATTTAACTAAATGTATTTTTTGTGGCATGTGTGAAGAGTCTTGCCCTGTCGATTCTATTGTTGAAACACGTATTTTCGATTATCACGGTGAACAGCGCGGCGATTTGCTTTATACCAAAGAGATGTTGCTCGAAGTGGGCGATAAGAATGAAGCGCAAATTGCTGCCGACCGTGCAGCAGACGCTAAATTTAGATAGGGCGATGATTCAATGATTTTTCAAGATTACGTTTTTTATGCACTTGCAGCGATTTTACTTATTGCTGGATTACGTGTGATTACTGCTCGCAATCCAGTCCATGCAGCGCTTTATTTGGTGTTAGCTTTCTTTACAGCAGCAGGCATTTGGCTCTTGCTTGAAGCTGAGTTCTTGGCAATTGCATTAGTATTGGTATACGTTGGTGCCGTGATGGTGCTGTTCTTATTTGTGGTGATGATGCTTGATATTAATCTTGATAAATTACGCGAAGGATTTTGGAGTTATTTACCTCTGGCCGGAACAGTCGGTGCGTTAATGGCGGCTGAAATGGTGATGATTCTAGGGACCAAATATTTTGGTTTGGCAGTATTTGCGCCGCCTGCACCGCATGCGGCTGATTATAGCAATACTGCCGAATTGGGTTTGCATTTATATACTGATTACTTACTCCCATTCGAGTTAGCTGCAGTCGTATTATTGGTGGCGATCGTGGCTGCGATCGCACTCACAATGCGTGACCGTAAAGATTCCAAGTTCATCGATCCTGCAGCGCAGGTACGTGTTAAACGTGCTGATCGCGTCCGTATCGTGAGTATGCCGGCGGAAGTGGAAGTTTCTGAAAAAGATGAAAAGGCGGCTTCATAATGGTCAGTTTATCTCACTACTTAATATTAGGTTCGTTGCTATTTGCGATTAGCGTGGTAGGTATTTTTCTGAACCGTAAAAATGTCATTATCTTATTGATGGCGATTGAGCTAATGTTGCTTGCTGTAAATTTAAATTTCATCGCATTTTCACATTACCTGAATGACATTGCAGGTCAGGTTTTTGTGTTCTTTATTTTGACTGTGGCGGCTGCTGAATCTGCCATTGGTCTTGCCATCTTAGTGGTGCTGTTCCGTAATTTACGCACGATTAATGTTGATGATCTAGATAGCTTAAAAGGGTAGCCTAAGGCTGAACCAGAAATAATGAATAACATCTCTATGCAAACTATTTACTTGTTAATTCCATTGTTGCCACTTATTGCGGCTGCAATTGTCGGGATTTCAGGGAAGGTATTACCACGCAGCCTTGCACATGTGCTGACTATTTTAGGCGTTGGCGGTGCCTTTGGTTTGTCTGTGCTAGTGTTCTTGGATGTAATGAAGGGCCATATCTTTAATGGCACGGTTTATACATGGATGACAACTGGCGACTACACATTTGAAGTGGGTTTCTTGGTTGATCAGTTAACGGCCATGATGATGTTGGTGGTGACTTTTGTTTCATTGATGGTTCACATTTATACCATCGGTTATATGCATGATGATCCAGGCTATCGTCGATTCTTTAGCTACATTTCACTATTCACTTTTTCAATGCTGATGTTAGTGATGTCTAACAATTTTATGCAGCTCTTTTTTGGTTGGGAAGCTGTTGGTTTGGTTTCCTATCTGTTGATTGGTTTTTGGTTTACTAGACCAACTGCTATCTATGCCAATTTAAAAGCCTTCTTGGTGAACCGTGTAGGCGATTTCGGTTTCTTGCTAGGTATTGGCATGGTGCTGTTTTTCTTTGGAAGTCTCGATTACGCAACCGTGTTTCAACGTGCGCCAGAATTGGCTGATATCTGGGTGAGTGTTGTACCTGGAACGCAGTGGTCAGTGATTACCATGATTTGTATTTTATTATTCATTGGTGCGATGGGTAAATCAGCACAAGTACCTTTACATGTTTGGTTGCCAGATTCAATGGAAGGCCCAACGCCTATTTCAGCGTTGATTCATGCTGCAACAATGGTAACGGCTGGTATTTTTATGGTGGCTCGGATGTCGCCATTGTTTGAGATCTCAACTACAGCGCTTTCAACTGTTTTGGTGATTGGTTCAATCACTGCATTATTTATGGGGTTCTTAGGGATTATCCAAAACGATATTAAACGTGTCGTTGCTTATTCAACATTATCTCAATTGGGATATATGACCGTAGCGCTGGGTGTGTCTGCATATTCAGTGGCCATTTTTCATTTGATGACACATGCTTTCTTTAAGGCACTTTTATTCTTGGGTGCGGGTTCTGTCATCATGGGAATGCATCATGATCAAGATATTCGCAATATGGGTGGCCTACGTAAGTATATGAAAATTACTTGGATCACTTCACTGATTGGCTCTCTCGCTTTAATCGGAACGCCATTTTTATCTGGATTTTATTCAAAAGACTCAATCATTGAAGCTGCAAAAATGTCTCACATCCCAGGCAGCGGATTTGCTTATTTTGCAGTGTTAGCTGGAGTTTTTGTTACGGCATTTTATTCATTCAGGATGTACTTTTTAGTCTTCCATGGTAAAGAGCGTTGGATGGAGAAAAAACATGACCATCATCACGCTCATGATGATCACGACCATCATCACGGCTTGGCGCCGAATGAAGTGCCGCATGAACAGTCTTGGGTTGTAACATTGCCACTAGTGTTATTAGCGATCCCTTCTTTAGCCATTGGTTATTTTGCTATCGAGCCGATGCTGTTTGGCCATTTCTTTGACGGTGTAATTTTTGTCAATGAGTCCGTGCATCCTGTGATGCACGAGCTTAAAGAAGATTTCCATGGTGCCCAAGCCATGGCGCTTCATAGTCTCACATCACTCCCATTTATTCTTGCACTATCAGGTGTCGTTTTATCATGGTTCTTCTATATGAAACGCCCTGATATTCCAGCGTATATCAAATCAAAATGTAGCTTGATTATGTACGTACTTGAAAATAAATATGGATTTGATAGCTTTAATGAAAAAATATTTGCAGGTGGTTCACGCTTTATTGGTAGCAAACTTTGGAAAATCGGTGATGTGCAACTGATCGATGGTTTGCTAGTTAACGGCACGGCTAATTTAATCGGCCGTATTGCTCAACGTGTACGCCGTTTGCAATCTGGTTTGATCTACCACTATGCATTTGCCATGATTATTGGCGTATTCCTATTACTTAGCCTATTCCTATTACTTAGCCTATTCATGAAGGTTTAAATGACTTCTCTGCCATTATTAAGTCTTGCGATCTGGGTGCCGATTCTTGCCGGGATCTTGGTGTTATTAACAGGTGATGACAAAAACGCTAAGACAGCTCGCTGGGTTGCATTGGCGGGCGCACTCATTGCTTTCGCTGTCACAATCCCTTTATATACCGGTTTTAATTTTACTGATGGTGGTTTTCAGTTCCAAGAAGGTCATTTGTGGATTCCTTCTTTCAATATTCATTACCATTTAGGCGCGGATGGAATTTCAGTTCCATTGATACTTTTAACAAGCTTTACGACGGTATTAGTTGTGATCGCTGGATGGGAGGTGATTACTAAGCGTGTTGCACAATACATGGCCTCATTTTTGATTATGTCAGGCCTAATGATTGGTGTATTTAGTGCGCTTGATGCGATTTTGTATTACGTGTTTTGGGAGGCAATGCTCATTCCAATGTTCTTGGTAATTGGTATTTGGGGTGGTCCAAATCGCGTTTATGCGACGATTAAGTTCTTCCTTTACACGTTGCTTGGCTCCTTGTTAATGCTTGTTGCATTCATCTATCTATATCATCAAAGCAATAGTTTCGAGCTGGTTGATTATTATCGTATGCCGCTTGCTATGAATGTCCAGATTCTGATTTTCTTGGCTTTCTTTGCTGCTTTTGCGGTAAAGATTCCAATGTGGCCTGTACATACCTGGCTGCCTGATGCACACGTTGAAGCGCCAACGGGCGGTTCAGTGGTTTTGGCTGCGATTGCTTTGAAATTAGGTGGCTATAGTTTCTTGCGTTTCGCGATGCCTATCGCACCAGATGCAGCTCATTATTTATCAGGCTTTATGATTACATTGTCATTGATTGCAGTGGTCTATATTGCTTTAGTCGCATTGGTTCAGCAGGATATGAAAAAGCTGATTGCATATTCATCTATCTCGCACATGGGATTTGTCACGCTTGGTTTCTTTATTTTTAGTTCGCTCGGTTTAGAAGGTGCGATTGTTCAAATGATTTCGCACGGTTTTATTTCTAGCGCGATGTTCTTGAGTGTTGGTGTGCTTTATGACCGCATGCATTCACGTCAAATTGCTGATTACGGTGGTGTAGTGAACACGATGCCTAAATTTGCAGCATTTGCTGTCTTGTTTGCAATGGCCAACTCAGGTCTACCTGGCACTTCTGGATTTGTTGGAGAGTTCATGGTGATCTTGGGCGCATTGCAAGAGAATTTCTGGTACGCCTTTTTAGCATCAACCACATTGATTTTTGGGGCGGCTTATACCTTGTGGATGGTAAAACGTGTGTTCTTCGGTGATATTGGTAATCAGCATGTGGCTGAACTGGTTGATGTTAATCAACGTGAATTACTAATCTTAAGCGTATTGGCGATCTTAGTTATTGGCTTTGGTGTTTATCCGCAGCCGATTACTGAAATGACGCATGCTACAGTCAACAACTTTCTTGAACACATGGCAACGACTAAATTGCCAGTTGGTATCTAGCCAGTTCGGTTAAGAAATTTTGGAAAAATAGAAATATGAATGGTATTCAAACTGATGTAATTGCGGCGCTACCTGAGATCTTCGTTCTCTCAATGGCGATGTTTATTCTACTGGTTGATTTATTTATTAAGCCAGCTAACCGCATCGCAATCTTTATGTTGGCGCAATTGACTTTATTGGGCGCAGCTTTCATTACAATGACCACCCATGTGGCGAGTGTGACCTATTCATTTTCTGGCATGTTTGTGGATGATCCAATGTCGGATGTTCTCAAGCTCATGATTTATCTAACCACAGCAATCGTGTTGGTATATACCCGCACCTACATTAGCTTGCGTGGGATGTTCCGTGGCGAGTTTTATGCCCTTGTTCTATTTGCTGTTGCGGGCATGATGATTATGGTTTCAGGTCAACATTTCTTAACGCTATATATGGGCCTGGAATTATTGTCTTTATGTCTGTATGCCTTAGTTGCGATGGATAGAGATAATGCACGTGCGGCTGAAGCAGCGATGAAATATTTCGTGTTGGGTGCATTGGCATCAGGAATGTTGCTTTATGGCATGTCGATGCTTTATGGTGCTACAGGTAGTTTGAATATTTCTGAAGTCGGTAGTAGTTTGTTAAATGGAGTTCAAAATCGACCTGTACTAATTCTAGGTTTGGTCTTTATCGTTGCTGGATTGGCATTTAAGTTAGGTGCGGTGCCCTTTCAAATGTGGGTGCCAGACGTATATGAAGGCTCACCGACAGCAGTGACATTATTCATCGGTTCGGTCACCAAATTAGCGGCGTTTGCTTTAGTTATTCGGTTGCTTGCTCAAGGGTTATTTGTTTTGGCGATTGATTGGCAGGGCATGCTGATTATTATGGCAGTATTGTCCATTGTTATCGGTAATATCACTGCGATTGCACAAACTAGTCTTAAGCGAATGTTCGCTTACTCAACCATTTCGCATGTGGGATTTTTACTTTACGGCATTATGAGTGCAAGCGTTAATGGATTTGCCTCAGCGATGTTTTATATTGTTTCTTATGTGCTGATGACCCTCGCAGGTTTCGGAATGATCTTATTGCTATCACGCAAAGGATTTGAAGCTGATCAATTAGATGATTTGAAGGGTTTAAATCAACGCAATCCTTGGTATGCTTTTTTGATGCTAATCACGATGTTCTCAATGGCTGGCGTGCCTCCAACTTTAGGTTTTTATGCTAAATTCGCAGTATTACAAGCTGCGTTACAAGCAGGCATGATTTGGTTGGTAGTGTTCGCCGTATTGATGGCGGTCATCGGCGCATTCTATTACCTACGTATTGTAAAAATTATGTATTTTGATGAACCTAAAGATAAGTCGGTGATAAAGACTACAACTGAAATGCATTGGGTGCTAAGTTTGAATGCATTGGCATTGTTGGCTTTGGGATTAATGCCACAATCTTTAATGAATCTTTGTGCGTATGCAATTACATTAAGTTTGTCATAGTTCAATGACACATCTTATTTTATTAATGTTGGGACTAGTACTTGCTAACTCGCCTTGGTTCTCTCCAAGATTGTTTTTTATCATCCCAATAAAAAAACAACCTAAACATATTGGGTGGTGTCTGATAGAATTAAGCACATTGTATTTCTTGCTCGGTGGAATCGCTCGCTATGCAGAAGTGATGACGATGGGGCAAGTGGCTCCACAGAAATGGGAATTCTATGCGACAACAGTATGTTTATTTCTGGTGTTTAGTTTTCCGGGATTTGTTTATCGATTTCTGTGGCAAGATTAAGAATTTATTGGAGGCGGTATGAAGAAAAGCTATAAGTATTTAATGATTATTTCAGCGCTATTGGTAGTATTAGCGTCATGCTCATATACAAAAGAAATTAGTGAGAAATTTTTCCCTAATGGTGATTTTAATACGCAAGTTGTTAAAGGCGACTCTGCGATGGAAATCGGTAATTTTGGTAAAGCGATTGCGGCGTATGAAGAAGCTGCAAAGCTTAAACCTAACGATTGGGACTTGAAGTTAAAACAAGCTAAGGCTTATGAGCTTGATGGTAAATTGGCTCAGGCTTTTAATATTTATCAAGTGATTATTGATTCAGCTAACGGTGTCGATAGTTCAGAAAAAGTTATTGCTATCGCAAAAACCAATCAAGCTAAATTAGGTTTTGGTAAAGAGCCGGCAGCGCCCGATGCAAAGCCAGCTTCTACTATCACACTTGATAGTAAAGCTGCTGTAGCGGAAACGATTGCTGAAGCTAAGCGTCCTTTAGAAATACCTGCAAATGCATATAAGCCTGCAGATGTTGCTGCTGCGCCTACCCCTGCTCCTGCACCAAAAGCCCCTGTAGCAGTTGCTCAAGAAAAGGCAGTGGCACCTGAAGTTGCTAAGCCTGCAAACAACCCAGAAGATGCAGCAATTTTAGCTGCAGTTGAAGGCTGGCGTTCTGCTTGGATTGATCAGAATTTAGATGCTTATGTTGATCATTACGCTCAGGATTTCAAAGGTGAAGCTAAAACTAGAAAAGCTTGGCTAGCACAACGAAAAAGTAAGATTTCACATGGTAAATCTATTAAATTAGAATTAAGCAATTTCAATGTGAAGAATGTAGCGAAAGATACATTTGATGTAGAGTTTACTCAGAATTATCAATCTGCTTCATATAATGACAAGGGCAATAAAACGCTACGATTGAAACGTGAAAAAAATCGTTGGGTAATTGTTCAGGAATCATTTAAACATTAATCTCACATCATTTAAAAAGGCTTTATTTATTAGATTATTCTGGTAAATAAAGCCTTTTTTGTTTTTATTAATAATGGATGACATGAATCGCTTTAACCGCTTTCCTTATGGAAGAATACTCAACCGCGCCATAATTTATCTGATATGCATTAGCATTGCAGGTTGTGCATTCGTTGATGAAACATATAAAAGATTTGCTACCGATTCGGAAATTAATGAATTGGTTGCAAAGGCTAATGTGGCAATTGGTCAGGGAGACTGGGGTTTAGCTATGACAGCTTATGAAAATGCAGTCAGCATCAAGCCACATGATTTGGAATTGCGTATTAAATTAGCAGATGCCTATGAGCACGATGGTCGGGTGGCTCAAGCACTGAATAATTACCAATTTATTATTAATGATTCGCAGGCTTCTGATGCTCAGCTTAAAACAGCGCGCGATAGAAAAACTAAGCTAACTCCTAAGTCTGTTCTTTCAAAGCCTGCAGCAGCATCTGTTGAGGTTAAGCGTGAAGAAAAATTTAAACAATATGAGAAGCCCAGGGGTTTAGATTTTGTGATTGCGCCCCCTAAAGATGTCAAAGATGTTCCTACGGTTCTACCACCTGAATTAATCGGGCAGCAGTCTTCTAACAATGCTCAAGTAGATACGGAAGTCCATGCATTTTTAGATTCTTGGCGGGAAGCCTGGACTTCTAGAAATCTTAAGAGTTATTTTAATCATTATGTGAATACGTTCTCTGGTGATAGTAAAACAGCTGTTATTTGGCGTGAGCAGCGTAAGAGTAAATTAGCTGCTAATCAGTCAGTTAATTTGACTATTACTGATGTTCATTGGGAAAGCATTGCTAATGACCAATTGGAAGTCACTTTTATCCAGCAATATCAGGCAGGTAATTACAAGGATACTGGTAGAAAGTTATTGAAATTACTTAGGGTTGCAGGCCGTTGGCAGATTGTTCAAGAAAGCTTTAAAACGAAATGATTAAATTTGATAAAGACATTCCTGACGAACTCATTGAAACCTGTATTTCATCAGAAGACATCTTACAAGGTAATTGGATATTAGCTAAGCGTGATCAAGTGCGATTGCCAAGTGGTAATCTAGGGCAGCGTGAATTTTTAGTTCATCCTGGCGCCGTGATTATTATCCCAGTGCTAGATGATGGAAAAATATTATTTGAACGTCAGTTCCGTTACCCGCTTAACCGTATTTTTATTGAACTGCCCGCAGGTAAAATTGATCCGGGCGAAGACTTGTTATTAACAGGTCAGCGTGAGTTGCTTGAAGAGACTGGCTTTGAGGCAACTGATTGGGTGTACCTTGGTTTGCAACATCCTTGCATTGGGTATTCCACTGAGGTGATCCATATTTTCTTAGCGCGAGGTTTGATATCGGGCACCCCAAGTCGTGATGAAGACGAAGCTTTGCAATTATTTGCGATGTCTATGGAAGAAGCTTTATCCATGATTCAATCTGGAGAATTAACCGATGGCAAAACCATTGTTTCATTAATGTGGGCAGAGAAGTTTCTTAACGGTACTTGGCAGCCAGGCCCCGCATTTAATTCATGATGAACAAAATACGCGCAACGGATGTGTTGATTGTCGGTTGCGGAGATTTGGGTTTGGAAATTGCGAGCCAGCTCTTACATACTAATTTAAACGTTATTGGTTTGCGTCGCCAAGCAATAAAAGACTCAAGTTTTCCTATCATCTCTGCAGATGTGACCCGGCCTGAAACTTTAAAAATACTTTCCGAATTCAATCCAGCCTGCTTAATTTATTGTGTTTCAGCACATGAGCAAACGGATGAAAATTATCAGCAGATTTATGTGCAAGGGTTAAAAAATACCTTGGCCGCGCTAGCAAATACTTCGCAATTGCAGCATGTATTTTTTGTATCAAGTACGCGGATGTACGGTCAAGAAGGCGATACGTTTTTAGATGAAGATGTGAAGCCCGAGCCTTGTGATTTCGGAGGGCGACGTTTATTAGAGGCAGAAGCATTTTTGCATCAATCAGCAAAAGCCTCCAGTCGCTGGGGAAGTACGGCGCTTAGATTAACCGGCATTTATGGTCCGGGACGAACTCGCATGATGGATTTAGCAAGAAATGTTGCCCGATGGCCTGAGAGCAACACATGGACCAATCGTATTCATCGTGATGATGCAGCAGCTTTCGTTACATTTCTAATTCAGTCAGTTTTAGCAAAAACAGTCATTAAGGATTGTTATATTGTGAGCGATAGTTATCCAGCGCCGATGCTGGAAGTATTGTCTTGGATAGCGAATAAAATTGGGACGTCAGTGGGGACTGAGAAATCAGTTGGTGGTGGAAAACGTATGAGCAATCAACGTATGTTGGCAACTGGGTTTAATTTAAAGTATCCCAGTTATGTTGCTGGCTACGGAGCCATAATGACTAACTCTCAGTAATCGCAATTAATAATGCGTTGAGATCTTCTGGTGTTGTAAATGGATTCATCAGTGTAGTTCTTAACCAAACTTTTCCATGAAGCTCTACCTGCGTGAGATAGAAATCGCCTGATTTAAGCAATTGCTTTCTAATGGTGGTTTGTTTTAAATTCATCTCCGCAGTGTTAAGTTCATCCGATTTATACCTGAAGCAAACAATGTTTGTTTCAGGTTCCATGAGGAGTTCAATATTTGGGAATTGTTTAATCTTGGTTGCAAGCAATTGTGCTTTGCTGAAAGCTTCATCTACCAATGTACCTAGTCCGTCAGTGCCGTAGAGCGAAAAAGCCGTCCATAATTTTAGTCCCATCATTCGTTTTGTGCATTCTAGTGTCCGGTAACTGATATTGAATGTTTCTGGTCTTATTTCCAAGGTAATGTCATCACTGTCTTCTTCTTGAAAAAGATAAGAAGCTTCTTGTGAAAATGCTGCATCCGCATGATGTGCGTTCTTAAATAAAACTGCCGACATTGTTGCTGGCATATACAGTAATTTATGCCCATCCCAAATAACGGAGTCTGCCAAGTGGATGCCGGCTAATTTTGGTGCGTGTTGATCAGATAAAAGTGCAGATGCACCATGCGCGCCATCGACATGAAACCATAAGTCATGTGATTGACAGTATTCACCAACGTCTTCAAGAGGGTCGATGCTGCCAGTGGCTGTGCATCCTGCATTCGCCACAACGGCAATGACCGTTAGATTTTGTTCTTTACAATTTTCGTGTGCTTGTTTCAGGGATTCTATGCACATACGACCGTTGCTATCAGCTTTAATTTTTATGACAGCATCACTCCCCAACCCCATAATTCCGGCTGCACGTGAAATTGAATAGTGCGCATGCTCTGAAGCCAGAATACACAATAAAGGGTTGTTGTTTAATCCGGTTTTCCAAGCATTCCAGGGTTTAGAGAATTTCACGCTTGCTACCTGTCTTGCTGCTAATAGGGCAGTCAGATTAGCGAGGGCGCCACCTGATGTCAGAATGCCGCCCGCTTTTTTATTGTTGGGATTAATTAGATCACATAGCCAGCGAATTACTTGCCGCTCTAGCATGGTTGCACTTGGTCCAGCTTCATAAATTGTCATGGCTTGATTGGTCAGCGATGCAACCAGATCGCATAGTGCAGCAATCGGGAGTGGGGTTGCTACTTGGTGGCCAATATTGTGTGGGTGGTGAATGGCTAAGGTGTTGGGAAGAATTTCATTTCCTAATTTCAAGAGTAGATTTTTAGCATTGAGTGTTGCTGACCTCGGTAAGGGCGCTTGCCAATTCAGATCTTCATCGACGGGATCTTTCCAAAGTATGACTTGGCGATTACCTTCTATATTGGTAGCAAAGTATTTGCTTAGTAATTCAATCAGCGCATACCCTGTTTGTTGAAAGGCCTCATGATCGAACATTTCATTGATGATGGCTTGTGGGTGTTTTTTTTGCATAAGCTTGATTATAGCTTCTGAATCTTCACTTCTATATGTTCAATAGTGGTTTGCTTAAAAAAGTCTGATGCGCTAGAATCGCACCTCGTTTTAAACCCCTTACAGGCGGTTAGCTCAGTTGGTTAGAGCGCTTGGTCGACATCCAAGAGGTCAGCAGTTCGAATCTGCTACTGCCTACCATCAAAACTTCAAAAAAATCACTTAATTGCTCCTCTCGAATTTTATGGGACGCATAAATTTCAAGTAAAGATGTTGTTATTTTTGCTTAATAGCATGCCTTGGGCTAAACTTCGAAAATAGTTAGAGTTGGCTCAAATTAATCATGATTATTAATTTGAGTAGGCATTCCAAATGCCAGATAAATTTAAAAGAAACGAGCTTGGTATATTTATGGTGGATAAATTGATTTTTTGCTTGAGACTATTATCTCTTGCTGCGTTATCTTTCCTAATCTGTGGCTATGCAATCGCTGACGATGTGAAGTCTACAAAAGTGGATTCGGCACCGTTAACAATCAGAGAGGCCCTCATAATGGCCATTCAAACTCATCCAAGTGTTGTGATGAAGCGAAATGAATATGCGGGATCTATTCATGCGCTAGATTCTGCAAAATGGCAAAGGTTTCCTGCTGTGTCTGCGTCTACAAGCGCTAGTCAGGCAAGCTCAAATCCTGTGACTATTTTAACTATCGAGCAGCCTTTATGGACGGGTGGCAGAATTACTGCAAACATTGAATCCACTAAGGCTAAGGCGATTGCATCTGAGGCTGCTATTTTTGAGGCTGAGCAAAATATTTCAATTAAGATGGTATCGGCTTTTTCGGAAATCTTGAGATTGCAGTCTCGTATTGTTGCTTCAAAGGAAAATGTAGAAGAGCATGAGCGTTTATTAGAGCTTATAGAAAGGCGTGCACGTAATCAGATCAGTCCTGAAACTGAAGTGGTTATTGCGACAGCTCGGCTTCAGCAAGCCAAGTCAGAGTTGATTCAATTGCAAACCCAGCTGGCAAATTCAAAGGCCGACTTAGAGCAAATTATAAGTACTCCCTTCAATCAATTACGTATTCCTGTAATCAAGCTGGATACAGGTGATGCATTAGAACCTCTATTGCAACAAGCTTTAGATTATTCCCCACAATTGAATCGTTTAAGGTATGAAGTTATTGGGGCTGATTTTGATGTGGATGCAAAGAAGGCTGTGCTAATGCCGCAACTCACTTTAAGGCATCAGGAGTTCTGGGGCGGTAATTACCCGAACAATATGACATATTTGGCAATTAATTTGCAGCCGGGTAATGGATTGTCAGCGTTTTCAAATATTAAAGAGGCACAATCTAAGCGTGAATCGGCAGAATCAAATATGGATCTCGTTAGAAAAGATTTGGCTGATGGAATTCGTACTGATTGGTTTAAGGTGCAGTCTGTACGCGCTGAAATTGAAATTTATAAGAAATTAATCGAAGCCACTAAGAAAGACTATGAGTCATCGGTCAGGCTTTATGCGGCTGGCCGTAAAGGTTGGACCGATGTATTGAATTTTAGGAAGGAAGCTACTGCTGCTAAATATCAGTTGGCTGACGCGGAATGGAGTGGTTTTTTGGCAATGATGAAAATTAAAATTAATTCTGGCGCAATCGCAGAATATCTATCAGTTTTAGATGCGGGGTCGGCAAATGGTCTCTAAAATCAAGTCCCCAGGAATTGATGTAATGAATGTGTCTCAAGCGCAGCTTGATGAGGCCGAAGATAAGTCAAATGATGATTTACATTTAAATACGCTCTTAGTTAGATTGGCATCACTACAAAACTTTGCGGTTCCTTTGCATCGTTTTGCGATGACGGCTACGAATGCTTCGGGCGCTGCGGTTATGGAAATGGACCGCACATCTAGAGCCTTGGAATTGTGGTTAACAGCCTTCCCATCAGGTGAGGCTTATCGCTTAGATGGTGAATTGGATCGAGAGCTCTTGCCCGCAATCTGGCTTTCTGCAAATGGGCATGAAGTGAGATTGCTCAAAGGTGCGATGAGTCAAGGTGGGTTTTTGGCTGAAGATTATGCCGGGGAAGTTTCTGAGATTTCTCTTAAGCAAATTGAAGAGGGTGTTGTTTTGATTATGAGACCCAAGTTAGGGTCTGAAGATCATCATGGGCAAGAATTGAAAACAGCACGCGATTGGTTTTTTCATGCAATTAAAAAAAGAAAAGCAGTCTTTATCGAATCCATTTTTGCGACTGCTTCAATGAGTGTCTTAGCGCTAGCGGGTTCTTTCTATACGATGCAAGTTTATGATCGAGTTATTCCTTCGCAGGCTTATTCAACCCTATTAGTTTTAACGGTTGGTGTTTTTGTCGGCATGATGTTGGAACTTCTGATGAAGCAATTGCGTGCTTATATTGTTGATCGAGGTTGCAAAGCAATTGATCAGGAACTGTCAGGGGTGTTTTTTGGACGTGTCTTAGATATTAGAATGGATGCAAGACCTAGGTCTATAGGCACATTTGCAGGTCAAATTAGAAATTTTGAGATGGTCAGAAACTTTATGACATCGTCAACATTATTTGTTTTGGCTGATGCGCCATTCATTTTCTTTTTTATTTTCGTTATTGTTGCCGTTGCTGGATGGTTGGCACTTATTCCTTTGGCTTTTTTACCCATATCAATCGGCGTAGGTTTTTATGCTAAATGGAAAATTAGTCGCCATGCAGGTGAGCAGCTTGAAAATTCCAATAAAAAAAGTGGGTTGCTGATCGAGACCATTGATGGGATTGAAGCGATTAAGGCTGTTGGTGGTGAATGGAAGATGCTGAGTAAATGGAATAATGTTACTGCTGAACTTTCTGAAAAAGAGTTGGTGATTCGGTCGGCGACTACAATGGCAGCTAATGTTACTCAGTCATTGCAGCAGACCTGTTATGTATTGATGATTGCAGCTGGTGCATATGCGGTAACCAATGGCCTGATAACGCAAGGGGCCTTGATTGCTTGTTCCATCATTAGTAATAGAGCCCTTGGACCTATAGGTCAGATTTCTGGAATGATCGTGCAATGGCAGAATGCCAAAGAGGCATTAAAAGGCTTAGATCAAATTATGACGCTTGAATGTGATCGAAACCCTGATGTTGATCTTATTATTCCTGATAAGTGCCATGGGTCATTATCGCTTGATGCAGCATCATTCAGTTATGCTGAAGACACCGTAGCTCTAAATCCATTGAGCCTTATGATCAGACCTGGCGAGCGTGTTGCTGTCATTGGAGTGGTCGGTTCTGGGAAAAGTACGTTAATTAAGTTATTGTCGGGCCTGTATAAACCGTCAGAAGGCAGATGTTTTCTTGACGGCGTCGATATGGTGCACTTGGCCCCAGAATTTGTTAGGGAGCATTTGGGTTATTTAACGCAGGATGTCCGCTTATTCCAAGGTACACTCAGGGATAATTTGGTGATGGGCCTGCCTGCGCCGACTGATTCTCAGGTGCTTGCTGCTGCTGCTGCAACAGGACTGGGTCCACTCATCAAGGGGCATCCTAAAGGTTTGGCTCTACCCATTATGGAAGGCGGTCGTGGTTTATCTGGTGGTCAGCGGCAACTTGTTGGTTTAACTAGATTGTTGATAGCAAAACCCAACATTCTCTTGCTTGATGAGCCTACGGCTTCGATGGATAACGATCTGGAAGCGCATGTCATGCGAGCGATTTTTGCAAATATGAATCGAGATTCAACAATTGTTTTGGCTACGCATAAGATTAGTTTATTAAATTTGGTTGATCGAGTGATTGTAATGTCGCAAGGCAAGATTGTTGCGGACGGTCCTCGTGATCAGGTTTTACAGAAAATGTTTACTAAGAAACCTGTAAGGTCTAGTCAAGAGCCTTTAGATAAGTCAAAAGAATTGGATGATTGATATGAGTTGGATGAGTAGACGGCCAGGTAAGCCAGGGTATAAGGAAGATGGTTTTAGACCTAACAGGGTCCTCTGGGGTACTTTGTTTGCAATTGTTGTGGCGATATTTTGGGCAAGCCAGGCTGAGATAGATCAGGTTACTAGGGCTCAGGGGCAGGTCATTGCAAGCGCAAGGACTCAAATCATTCAATCAGGCGATGGTGGAGTTGTTGAGGATATGTTGGTTAAGGAGGGGGACCAGGTTGAGCGCGGTCAAGTGCTTGCCCGGCTTGATAAAACCAAAATACAGAGTTCGTACTTTGAAGCACGGGCAAAAGCTGCAGCGCTTCGAGCTTCCCAAGCCAGGCTAAGAGCTGAGATATTTGGCGGAGAGCCAAAGTTTAGCTCAGATGCCAAAGATTATCCGCAGTTTAAGGAAAGTCAGTTACTTTTATTAGCCAAAAAAAGAACATCAATAAGGGAGCAAAGTGCTGCTATTAAAGACATGATTGTTCTTGCAAAAAAAGAATTAGCAATGACTGAGCCTTTACTTAAAACGGGCGATGTTAGTTTGTCTGATATTCTAAAGTTACAAAGAACTGTAGCTGACCTTCAGGCGCAATTTACTAATGTTAATAATAAATATATTCAAGATACTCAAACTGAATTGGCTAAAGTCGAGGAAGATTTGGCTGGTGCAGAGCAAGTCTTAACACAAAGAAAAGATCAGCTGTTGCATGTTGAATTAAAGTCACCGGTTAAAGGGGTGGTGAAGAATGTCAAAATTACGACATTGGGCGGTGTGGTTAAACCTAGTGAAGAAGTAATGGAGATTGTTCCTGAGGACGATGATTTGTTAATTGAGGCTAAAGTTAAGCCAACGGATATTGCTTTTATTAGGCCGGGATTAGATGCAAACGTTAAAATTGATGCGTATGACTATAGTATCTATGGGTCTCTAAAAGGTAAGTTGGTATACATCAGTGCTGATACGTTGACTGAAGATCTGAAGCAGGGGGAGCAGGCTTATTATCGCGTCCAGGTTAAAGCCTTGGGTAAACGGTTTAGTGCAAGACCAAACGAGCATTTGGAAATTCAACCGGGGATGACGGCGACGGTTGAGATTAAAACGGGGAAGAATACAGTGCTTAAATACATCATTAAGCCAGTCATTAAAACCTTATCGGAATCTCTTGGTGAAAGATAATGTTTGACTTTTGATAAATAATGCGATTAAATCGCACAAGGTAATAATGGTTTTTATCGAACAAGATTTAAAAATTCGTAAAAACAAAGAGTTAAATTAAACAAGGAAAAAAAATGGCAACTAAAAAACCTCAGGTAGCTAAAAACGAAACAGCTGAAGCAAGGATTGTTGATGGCGTTGATGCTGAAATTTCATATCAGGCTGCTGCTAAAGTCGCTGCAGCTTCAACATCAGACAAGCAATGGCTTGAAGAAACTGCTGAGCGTTGGGAAAAACGTGATTCCCAAGAAAAGGATGAAATTGCGAAGCGTGATGACGGTCAAGCTGTTATGGTTGTTGCCGATGCATCTGGTGCTGTTGGTTCTTCTTTAGTTGTTGCTGACGCAAGTACGTCAGAAGACAATAAAAAAGCTGTTGTTGCAGATAAAAAAGATGATTCTGATGACAAGGGTGGCTACTTGTGGGGTGGTTTGGGCTTGTTAGGTTTAATTGGTGTTGCAGCAGCAGCCGGCGGCGGCGGCGGCGGCGGAAGTTCTCCTGCACCACTTAATTTAGATGGTTTGGTTATTGATGATCCAGTAGCTAACGCGATTGTATTTAGAGATTACTACGGTGATGGTTATTTGCATGTGATTGCTGGTGAGAGTGGTGGTTATGTGATCGATCCAAATCAATCTGTAGTAATTACGGATGAGCATGGTGATTTCTCTCATTTGGGTGGTTCTGGAAGAATTATTAGTGCAGGTATTAATGCATTGCCTATTAAGGTTATTGATTATGAGTGGTCTGGTGATGATACTGATACTCAGGCCGATTTGAATGCGGCGTTTGATGCTGATGTGGGTGATAAGCAAGTAGCGGGGCAGGGCGATATACTATTTACTTCATTGGCAAACTTTAATAATGGGGTTGAATTTAATGATGGTAATTTCGCTCACATTGTTGGCGAAGATCAAATTTTCAATTCATTAGTAATCTCTTCTGGTATTGACTTAACGGTGGGTGGTTCTAACGTGACTTTGGTTACGGGTGTAACTGCTTTGGTTGATGCCTATCTTAATCGCTTTGAGGGTGACTTTGATCCTACAAATGAAGCCGACGTTAAAGCGGCTACAGCCCAAGTGGCTGCATTGTTTGGCTATGAGTTAGATGCGCACTCAAGTGATCAAGAATATATGAGCTTCTTGTTGGGCGGTTATGATGTTGCAGGCATTGATAGTCCTAATAACCTAAATCAAGAAATTTATGCTGTTATTAACAGTATTTTTGAAACAATTAATGCGCTTGGTGATTCCGATTACAATTTGAATACGGAAACTGGCGTGACAAATTATCTTGCAGCCTTTCAAGCTGCATTAAATGCGATTCTGGTAGTTCAGGAAGCCCGTACTGATGGCAATCTTGAAACCATTTCGTCTCCATTGTTGATCGCTGATATCGTTAGTGAAGCTGTTGATATTATCAATATTGGTGACACACTAGTTAATGAGTATGATCGTCAACTGCTTGTGGATATTGCTGTAAATCATGCTACATCTGGTGGTGGTGCGGCCGACATTTATAAAACAGATGAAGATGGCAACCTTGTCAATATGGTGCAGGATGGTGAGCAGCTTTATGGTGATGAGGTTCTTGTTGCTGGTGATATTACCGTTCTTGCTGCTCGCGATTATGACCAGGTGAGCTTGGATATGAATGGTGGTGATGGCCATACATATGATGGCGGTGAAGACGGTGTGCAATTGATGGGATCTAACATTAATGTGATTGCATACGGTGAAGATTCATATGCTTCTCTATACTTGGAGGGCGAGAATGCAACCGGTGTTGAGATGGCTAATAATACGCTGACCTATGATGCTCAAGGTGAAAGCGTTGCGTTAGGTAACATCACAATTCAAGCATTGGAAGATCATGCGAGTGCGGATGCGTTTATTCGAGGAATGAATGGTAATTTTGCAATTGCAGGCGATATCGATGTGTTGGCATCAGGAAATAATTGGGATAATTTTACCCACAGTACTGATACAACAGCTCAATTAACTTTAATCCCTGATACATCAAGTCGTTCAGATGTAACAGAAATCGACTTGCACAATGAGCTTTCACGAGTCATCGACCATTACAGTGAAAATTCAAATCCTACTTTGAATTTAAGGCTTGAAGTAGATGGCAAGATGCTTACTGCAGCAGTGGCATTAAATAGTTTGAATTACGACAATATTTACGAAAACATCGCAGATATTGTTAGTCAATGGAAAGATGATCCTGATTATTCAACGCTAGCCCAAAATTCACTTGAATATTGGGGTGATAATGCAAGAATTCGTTTTGATGACGTGAGTTCGCACGATGTAAGTGTTACTGACACAATCGGTGGTATTCAACAAAGCGTTGATATTGTAGGAGAAGATGGCTTTTCAAATGGTGATTTTGTTGAATTCCAGGGCACTGATATTGATGTAACGGCTGACGGATATTCGGCTGATGCTGGTTTTGGTATGTGGAATGGCGCTGGCGCGACGGGAACTATTGATGGTTTGCATGTAACCGCTGTGGGTGACCGTAGTTCTGCATCAGCTGACCTCAGCGGATCAATCACATATTCTGGCGAAATCAATGTAACAGTTGGTTCGAGTGATCTTGGATCTGTGGATTTCATTGCCAATGAATCATACCGTAGCAGTGACTTTGCATTTGCAGGTGCATCATTAGATACTAATCATGGCGCAATTAATTTTGATGGCACAACAATTAACGTGACATCAAATGGCTATGAAACATGGGCTATGTTAGATGTTGGTGAGGATAATTATTTCTTGGGTGAAGATTCAGTCCAAGGTGATATCGCAGCCATTACAGTGAGTGCATTGGGTGACAATTCATCTGCTGAGGCTATCATTAGGGGTGATGTAACCATTAATGGTCCTATTACTGTAGAAGCTGGCGGTTACGGAAACTATAACTCTGCTGATTTAGAACTCCAAAATGAGTTTGACGGTAATGATTATTTGGCAAGCTCTGCAATTACTTACGATGACGTAGAGATCTCAGTAATTGCACATGGTAATTATGCATATGCAAGTTTGGATGCTTATAACACTAACGCTAACGGTTCAATTACAAGTATTGTGGTTGAGGCAGATGCGGAAGGTGCTGAAGATGGCGGCATGAATTCTGAATATGCCACGGCATCAGCTGATATTACAATCGCTGGTACATTGGGTGATGTGACAGTAAGTGCATTAACCTACGGCGATAACGCAAGTTTGGATGTGCAGAGTACTGATCGCGGTCACACAACTGTAGATTTGCAAGACTCAGTTGTTCTTGTTGAGGCAATGGGTGATTACGCTGAGTCTTATGTATCAGTCGATTCAGCAGTAGGTACTATCCATAGTATTGAACTTAATACATCAGCTGATCACGCAAGTTCTTCAGCGCACCTAAGTTTTGATGGAGCGATTGATTCGAGTATTACTCTTGTTGCGACTGGAGCATACACGTCTTCAGACCTTCAAATCACTTCAGTTAATGAAGGTCTAGTCTATAACAATATAGATATCAGCCTAGCAGTTGATGGTGTTGGTTCTCAAGCACGCTATTCGCAATCTGGTACATCAAGTGGTGATGTAAATTCAATAACATTATCAGTGAACGGTTCTCAGGATGCGACCGTTGAAGCAACATTCAGTGGTGATTTAACAGTAGGATCTGTAATTGATATATTCGCTCAAAATAGGGATGATCAATTATGGGTTGGTGAGGATTCTGACGCTTATCTAAACCTTGAATCAGAAACCGCGTTGGATGATGTTGTAATCAATATTGAATCACGTGGTTTTGCTCAAGCTTATTTGGATGCGAATGATTCTGATGGCTTGTTAACTGGCAGCGTGCATGAGTTGAATGTGTTGGCTGGTCTTTATACTTCAGCTAGTCATTCAGAAGACTTTAATCCTAATAACGTTTCAGGATCACTTTCTTCTATCAGTGCCGATGTTGATGCAGTTTTCGAGACCATCAATGTCAATGCTGACCACAGTTCTGAAGCATACGTATACTTGAATGGAACGGTTGCTACAAATGATGCATTAACGATCGATGTTGTAAGTGCTAATAACGGTTATTCAGATATCTCTATTGATACAATTGTTGGTGATATTGCATCTGTAAATGTTACAACTACTGAAGACGCTGAAACGTATATGTACCTTAGCGTTGATGGATCAATCAATCAATTCGATATCGAGACAACGACAGATGGCTTGACAAGAGTTAGTTTAGACATTAATGGTCAAAATAACTTTGTTGAAGATCTGACAATCTCAACAATAGGTACTTCAGATAATGCTTATTACACTGCAACAACTGCTGTGTACATCAGTCAAGAAGCACATGGTGGAGATGTTTATGTCAATAACAGTGCTGGAGGGAATTTCGAAGCCGACACCTTGTTATCATATCGTTCAGGTAATTACCAAGCCGATACTATTACCTTGGGCAATAATGGTCATGATAGGTATGCTGATAGCTTCTGGCTAAGTATTGATATGGCAGACGTTGATGTATTTGGCGAAGATGACGATTCTCAAACGATGCTTCAGGACAATATGACTACTGTCATTGGCATGACGAATGCAGTAACTGGTGAGGATTCAATAGGTACCTACTTCAATGAATTGAATAACTATATTCAATTCGGTAGTCTTGATGATGACAACTACACTTTTGAGCCAAGTGCGGTTGGTAATCAGCCTGATCTTCATCATGCGATTAGTCATTACAGTGACGGTCTGAATGGTTGGGAGACAGCTGTGGGTACACTAGAATCACAAAATATTAGTGATGGATTCTATGGATCATTCAGTGAGTTCTTTGATGCGGCACAGTATGGTATTGCCTCTGAGTATACTTTTGTTGATCTAAACCAATTTAAAGCGGCTAATTATAGTGGAGGCTATACTAATGTGGCTCTAGATGTTACTTATATTGATGCTTACGGTCAGGAACATACTATCCATTTAGATAAAGCCCTTGGTGATAATAATTATGGCGGCAATCTAGGTGATGACGTAGATGATGTCGTAGCGGGCTTGAATTCTGATGGTAACTGGAATGAAGATGAGACTAATGAATTCTATACCGAGACAAATACTTGGGCCGATAATGACACTAATCTTCAATTATTCAATGATGGTAATGGTCTCCTAGGCATTCGCATCGGTGAGGGTATGATAACAGCTGTTCACTTCGACAGCGCAACAGACCGCTATGATCGTTATGATGATGGTGGTTGGATTTACACTGGTGACAGCTCAACAGCCGATGCTGGGCATCCTGGAACATTGTACGATAACCAAAACTTTGATAATGGCTCGATTCAATGGGCTGAAGGTGGTGGTTACTTCTTCGGGATGGTTCTGAATGATGATGAACAAACTTATCGTGGTGTTCTAGCTATGGACACTGACGGTGAGGGCGTGACTAAGTTAATCGAACTAGCAGATGTTACCGCTACGGATGATAACGTAAATAACTTCCTTGATAGTGATGGTGATTTTGAGGATGTTGGATACGATGAATTTAATGCAAATTACATCGCATCAGCATACGATGATGGACTGTCAACATATGGTTTGTACTACAACCTTAATGCACAACATTCACCAGACTTTATTTAAATGATGTTGTTCTAACCTTTACGGGGGGGGATTTACCCCCCCCGTAAAGAATTTTAAAAAAGCGTGCTTATGTACGCTTTTTTTTTTACTAAATATGTGAAATATTATGAAAATAATGAAAAGCCCACTACTGAATACTCCAAGTCCAAAAGTAAAAGCTTATATACAAGAGGCCATTAATTTATTAAAAGATAAAAAGAAAGACGAGGCTTATCAGCTTCTGCTTGGTCATGTAGAAACTGCGACAAAAAAGGACAAGATATCAATTTTCTATGCAATAAATGATCTTTTTAGAAAAATAGATCCGACACTTGCCTTTGAAGCATTAGATTCAATTATCGAAATCGATAAAAAATTGACGCTACCTTTAATGATCAAATCGAAATTGTACGAAGAATTAAGGCAGCCTGATAAAGCTATACAAGCTCTAAAAGAGCTCATGGATCGTGCACCAACAAATCAGGAGTTGGTTGAGGCAGCTCGTATCTTATCTAAATACGGCCAACAAGAATCAGCATTAAAGGCTGCCAAGGATGCTTATTTTGGATCTGGTGAAGATATTACATTAGCCACATATCCACTGCGCGTATCACTCCAAAATGCTGATTGGGAGACTGCAGATAAAATCACGGCAAAGCTGTTAGAGGCACATCGTGCTAAGAAAACTAACCAAATTAACGAAACGCCTAGAACCCACCTACTTTGGTGCTCCGATGAAATCATTAATCAGCAAGTGATCGAAAACTTTTCTGCAAAGTTTAAAGTATCCAAAAAACCACCTTTGCGAGTGGTGCCTGAGGGGGATTTTAATAAAAGAAAAGTGAGGATCGGTTACATTTCAAACGATTTTCGTGATCATCCAACCTCTTATTTGGCAATGGGTATGTTAAGGCACCATAACAAGTCGAGATTTGAGATCTATCTTTACGATACGAGTTACGATGATGGTTCTGTGATGCGGAGGCAGGTATTTTCAAGATCTAAACTAGTGCGTGATTTATCAAAAGTCAGTGATGAGAAAGCTGCGTCAATTATTTTTAACGATAAAATCGATATCCTTGTTGATCTAAATGGATTAACTGATGGGACTAGAGTTGGTATATTTTCTTACAGGCCAGCACCTGTACAGATTTCCTATTTGGGATTTCCAGGTAGCTCCGGAAGTCCCTTTGTTGACTATATTATCGCTGATAATTACACGCTTCCTAAGTCTTCTGAAGAGTATTATTGTGAATCTGTTATTCGTATTCCAAGTACCTACCAAATCAATGATTTTATTGCACAATACTTACCCCCCTTACCAACATTAAGCAGTTTAGGTTTGCCTGAGGGTAAATTGATTATAGGAATGTTTAATAATGTGAATAAGGTAGGTCGCGAGGTTTGGGAGACTTGGATGCAGATTATGCAAAAAACTCCCCAAACTATACTTTGGATGTTAGATCCTGGTGAATTGGCCAAAAATAATTTGATTGTTGCCGCAAATAAAATGGGGGTGGATGCTGATCGATTTTATTGGGCTAAAAAAGTAAGTCAAGAGGAGCATCTCGCTAGAATTAGGCATTGTTCTATTGCACTTGATCCTTGGCCATATGGTGGGCATACTACAACTAGCGATGCTTTATTTGCTGGCGTACCAGTGGTTGCCATAGAGGGTACCAATTTTCCATCTCGAGTAAGTGGTGGTTTACTTAGCGCTGCTGGATTAAAATCACTGGTAGCTAAGTCTCGGGATGATTATGTGAAGCTAGCAACAACGTTAATCGATAATCAAAAGCTATTGAGTGATATTAAAAAGCATCTCAACAATAACAGAAGACGGCATCCTGTGTTTGATTCCTTGTCTCGAACTTTATATATAGAGGCAGCCTATCTGAACGCCTGTTCTCTTGCTGCTAAAAAAATGAAACCAGCAAGTTTTGATGTAAACAATCGTACTAAACCAAAAGAAGGTTCTTGAAATGAAAAATCCAATTAAATTGTTCTTGCTTCTTCCACTAATTCTACTTGGATGTGCTAGTAGTGGTCCTATAAGTATGCAGATTCTACAAAAAGATACTAGCAAGATTTATTCTGCAGTTTGGAAAGGCAGGACTTATAACACGGGTGGGTTTATTGAGATGAATATTGCTGATAAACGTTATCGTGGAGAACCCGGTCGTGTTGAGGAGTCAAACTTGTTTGGGTTAAGATCTCGAGTTGGTTCAACTAGTCGCATTGCATCTGGTTCGTCTTTTCTCACTACTTATTACCGTGCTATTTTGGTGAATGATGCTGGTTTAGGGATGCGTTGTGATTTCTATGTTGACTTCTCAAGTGGTTCAGGACTCTGTGTTGATGAGAACCAAAAAGTATTCGAAATTAGTCTAATTGAGTAGACTTAAAATCAATTAAAACTTAAGAGTTTTTGATAAATGTGGAGACGTTAATCGTATTGATTACGTCTTCCATTTTCTTATCTGATTGGATTGACTCAAGATCCAAACCCCTTGATTTGCAATAAGCCTCCAGCCTAGAAAAAAGTGGCCTGTTTGGTTTGTTTGAGTGGTGGTAATAAATTTTCTTTTCTACCATGGGAAGAATAGGGCTAATTAGAGAGAAGCTATTTACCTTAGAATCATCTGGAAATTGATATTCATCAATTAGTAATAGATTAATATAACTAAAAGCTAAGCCATCTTTAAGTAGTTTTGTAGGAGTTAATTCGCAAATTACACTTTGTATTTGGTTGTTACGAGAGGCGATTGACGCTTTCTCATACATGCTATAGTTGATCTTTGGGTCCAGGTAAAATCCCAAAAACTCTTCTGAATTTTCTTCGGAAGTAATACAACTCACCTTCATATTAGCAGCTTGAAAAGCCTCTTTAAATTTCTTAACGTATTGTGCGGACGAAGGGCTTTCAACCACGCCAATAATTGGTATTTTTCCTTTATTTGGTAGTAGTTTCTGAAGCAAATAGGGGTATAAGTGGGATGATGTGAGTGAGCCTAGAGTGGGTTGAGCATTAATCTCACAAATGAATCCTTGGTTTTCTTGTTTTTTCCAAGACTTACTAATATCTGGAATCAGTAGATCAACTCCAGCCAAATCAAGCCCAATACAATTAGCAGCTTGAATTACCAATGCTTTATTGTCTTCGTGAACTATATTTAGTACAGGTTTTGGGGTGCCACCAGTATTAATATTGGCAATAGATCTTAACTGAATTACTGAACCAGTCGAAGGAATGCTGTTCTTAGTGTAATTATTTTTATTTAGCTGTAGTAAAACATCATCATCTAAAGTTAGCAACGCAAGAGATGGCGTATTTTTTCTTTTTCTATTCTCAATAAGAATGAGTTCCTCAATTGTTGCGACCCCGTCTCCAATTATATGTGCTGGAACTCGCTCGATTGCAAAAATCAATTCATTTTCAAAAACCACGAGTCGATAATCTTTTCCAGTCACATGTTTCTCAACGAGAATATAGTTGCCAAATTTCTTCGCTTTCTTGTAACTGACTTCTAATTCATCAGTATCCTTAATATTTGCAAAAACCCCCTCTCCACGATCGAGGTCTTGTGGTTTGATAACAACTGGGTATTGCAAAGAATTGGCTGCTTGAATTGCAGAAGCAATATCATGAACTATAAAGTGTCGTGGTGTTGGGAAACCACTGTTTTTTAATATATTACTGGAAACAAATTTGTTTTTAGCAATAGCAGTTGAAATCTGTGGAGTTTTATCTGTCAATGAGCTATTAAGTCTTCTGGATTCAGAGCAATAACCAAATTGATATAGTCCGTTAGCTAATGGAGTGAAAGGGATTTTTAGTCTTACAGCCGCTTTAATGAAGTTTTTCGTATTGCTATCATTAACATTTAGATTCTTCATTTTATTGATGACTGCTAATAGTTCAGCGCAGTCTTTTTTAAACAACTTTTTATTTATACCAATATTTAATAGATTAGATATTGCTCGAACCAAGCAATTTATAGAATGGAAACCATCATTTATGCAGGGTATTAAGAATAGATATTCAGAAGACTGCTTCACGCTAATAAGAATTGTTTTTTGAAATATTGGCCAGTTAGTTAAATTAATTATTTCATCAATAATTTGAGTGAAAATATGATAATTGGGTTCAGATTCATTTTCTTTTATGGCGATAATCTTGTTTGATCCTACCAAACTTAATATATGGTTTGCAGCTACTAAATTCTTCTCGTAGTCAGAATCTGTAATACTTAATATAGTCCGCAAAGAAGGATAGTGAAGCCCAAAAACGAAGCCCCTAATAGGATGGGTTGACTGGATACTTATCATATACCTAGTTAATTTTCACAAGAACTTTACAGTTCTTTGTAAGAATATTGGTGGGATTTATTAGCGTTTCTTGAAGATTTTCAATAGAACTAAGAACGTTTGTGACGGCTTCATGGATTGGAAGTCGACCAGCTTGACACAAGTTAATGATCCGGCCGAAAGCGCCGCCTAAATGACCTCTAACTCCAAATATTTTGATATTGTTAGTAATGATGTGATCTACGCCATCAATTGTAATAGATTCTCCACTTCGAGCGAGCAGGGCAAGCCTTCCATTTGGTTTTATACGATCTATTATTGGAGGAAGGTTTTTTAAAAATCCAGAGGCCTCAATAATCACATCGTATGATTTTTTGAGAACATCATCATCTATTGCTTCATGGATATCGTCACACCACTTTTTTGCATGGATTCTTCTGAATAATACTGGTTCAACTAACGAGATGTGTGAAGCGCCAAAGATAAGTTTTGCTATCATTGCGCAAAAATAACCAATAGGTCCTCCACCGAAGATTAGAATGCTTTCGCCAGCTTGAATTGTTGAGTTATTACATGCTAACCAAGCTACGCCTGCAGGCTCTAAGCAGGCCGCGGCCTTTAGTCCATCTTCTTTATTGGAAAGACTGTTAACATTGTGTGCAATAGATTCAGGAATGTCGACTATGGTCGAGAAAATCCCATTTGTTTGCATGCCAACAAGTTTGGCGTTCTCACATTGATTGAAGTTGCCTCTTCGGCAGGGCTCACAAGTTTTGCATGTTATTATTGATTCTAAAGCCACATAATCATCTAATTTAAATCTATTTACATCAGCACCTATAGAAATCACTTTCCCTACACCTTCATGACCAATCAATCTGCCATCTAACGGGATATCCAATGGAGCTGAAGTTAGAATAAATCCATCACTATCTGATTGGATGAGATGAACGTCGGTGCCACATATACCTACATAAACAATTTCTATTCTTAGGTGATCGGGTTTTAAAGGCGCTAATATTTTGCTATCAATGGATATTCTTGGATTTTTATATTTTACTTTTTGTGTGCCAATAGTTTTTTGTGTGACTACTTTATCCGCTCTTAAGACAATAGAAGAAGTTTCTGTTCTTTTATTCATGAAATTAATTCTTTTAATAACTTGCTTTTAGTGAAATGATTGGACAGCATTCTGCAAGTTCATGCGTGTCATATTTAATTTCGGTTATCTCAAATATTCCATGAATAGTCTTTTTAAACTCATTAAGTGTTGGAAACGTATAGGACTGATGTGAATTTTTGTATACATCAATTGTGTTGATAATATCTTTTGTCCAATCAGTACAGCGTAAAAGTTCATCGCGATTTGGAAATAAATCTTCGAATGTTTCTAGAATTTGCGCTACTTTCACTTCAGATTTTTTCGATTGTTCCGCTAAAGTCATGGCAATTTTCCATTTTAAGGTGCCAAAATATTGTATTTTTCCTTCAAAAGTCGATTTGACGATTTCCTTAAAAGAACCTGGTAGTTCTGGGCGTATAAAGATACGTGTAATGACCACCCCCTCTTTATTTAAGACTCTTTTAAGCTCATTAAAAAGAGTCGGGTATAAATTCATGTGATCCAGTTGAGTATTACAGCCATCCCCAATCGCACAAGCAACCGATTGATCTTCTAGTGGAAGGGTTAGCCAGTCGCCCTGCTGAACAGTTGATTGAATGTTCGGATTATTTTGCCAAACAACACTGATTGCCTCCTTGCTTTTGTCGAAGGCTGTGAGTGTTATATTTTTATTCCACGGCAGTAAGGCGATTTCAGGTGTTACCCCTAATAGTAAAATTTTTGTATTTGGCTTATTAGAAATAACATTATTCGCAAGATCAAATATGATATTTGCAACGCTTTCTGGTGTTCTTAAAGGTGGCCCACCTCGATATTTTAAGCTTGCTTCATGACTCCAAATACTTTTATTCATATCAATTAATTGCTCTACCATAATTACCATTACCAGGTAAAAGTTTCAAAAGCACTCTCATTTCTTCGGAAGACATTAGTGTTTGATCTGATGCGTTAATTACACCATGAATTCTGTTCAAGAAATCTTGATTTGTGGCAAGTTTTGTTCTAGCTTTATCAAACCAGATATTGTCTTCTATTCCAACCCTTACGCCTCCACCGGTTGCTATTCCTAGTATGTTCATTGGTAATTGCGTATTACCTATTGAGCCTAAACTCCACATCGAATCCTCTGGTAAGTCTCTCACCATTATTCCTACGTGAAGCAGATCAGCCTGGGCGCAAGCAATATTACCTACAATTAGATTGAAATAATGGGGAGCGCTTATTATATTTTTATTTTCAAGATACCTAGCATAGTTAATCATTCCAGAATCAAAAGCTTCTAGTTCTGGCAATATGCCTCGTTCAAGCATTTTCTCAGCTAGTTTCTGAATCATTTCAGGCTCGTTAATGCTCGCTTGCTTGTTGAAATTAAGTGAGCTTAGTGTAAGGCTTCCCATATCGGGCTTTACATTTCCATCGAGCAATAAAACATCACTCCTTTGTTCAAAAGAGCTAAAGTCTCGACCACTAAGTGATACACAGATAACTAAAGTAGGTGCATACCTTCTAATACCTTCGATAATTTGAGCATAAACTTCTTTTTTGTATGTAGGTTTACCGGTTTTGTCATCTCTAGCATGGAGGTGTACCATGGTGATACCAATTTCAGTTGCCTTGTGAACATCCTCAACAATTTCATTTACAGTAATTGGTACATGAGGTGTCATAGACTTTGTTGGTAACATCCCAGTAGGAGCGAAGTTTATGATTGTTTTCATTAGTGTGCCTTAAGCAGTCGTTTCTAAAGCTGTTTTTTCAATTTTTTTAGCAGGGTTGCCAATATATACGCTGTTTGGTTCCGTATCTTTTATTACCACCGCCCCTGCACCAATAAAACATTTCTCTGCAATCGTAATCCCGTCCCTAATAACAGCACCCAAACCAATAAAAGCTTGGTCATTGATAGTAACGTTACCGCCAAGGGTTGCCCCAGCTGCTATAAATACATGGCTACCTATTTTACAGTGATGCGATATATGAGCGCCACTTCGAATAATAGTGTTTTCTCCTATTGTTGCAAAAGGTTGGATAATTGAATGTTCATAAATTATGCAATTATCCTTAATTTCCAAGTCGGGCCAAATGCTTGCACGGCTTGATACATAATTAGCGATTTTATATCCCTTTGATATTGCATCGAGATATCTGACACGCCTTAAATTATTCATGGACTTGTAGCCAATTGGCAATATAAGAGAGACTGATTCCGGTGGAAACTTTAAATGTAATGTTTCAAAAGGAATTAAAGGTAGGCCCTCGTGTTCGCTTGGAATACAGTAAGCTTGGTCGGCAGTAAATCCTATGCATTTATAACGACTATCATGTGAGATGCAGTACCAAGCAAGGCTGGAGAATGTGCTTGCCCCGAAAATAATCAGATTTTCTGAATTAACCATTAATAATTTCCTTTGTAATTATTCCATAGTAATTATTATTAGGATTAATCTTCTCTTGTTATACATTCGACCACTCTTAAAACATCATCATTTGTGAGTGCGGGATAGATAGGAAGGCAAATTATTTGATCTTTAATAATGCTTGCGATGGGAAGATTTTTTTTACTAGCACTAGTGATTTTTTCATAAATCTCTAGATCGCTAATTAATGGGTAAAAATATCTTCTGCTATAAATGTTTTTATCTCGCATTTTTTTATAAAGACTATCTCGATCTAAATGATATTTTTCATTAATCAAAATGGGCAAATAAGAATAGTTTTCTGATGTGTTTTCTATTGGATTGGGTAGTGTTAAGCCCGGTACATTTTTTAATTTATCGCAATAGCTCTTGTAAATTAACTTTCTTTGAGCAATGTATTTATCGACATGTTTAAGTTGTACCAACCCGAATGCCGAATTTAGCTCACTCATTTTTCCATTTATTCCAGCCGAATTAATGCTGGTTTCGTTAACAAAACCAAAATTTTTAAGTTCATCTATTCGTTTTTTGGTTTTAGCATCATGTGAAATAATTGCTCCACCTTCGAAAGTATTGAATACCTTGGTAGCATGAAAACTTATTACAGATAAGTCACCATGTTTCAAGATGCTCTCACCTTGATAGGAAACACCAAAAGCATGAGCTGCATCATAAATGACTTTTAATTTGTATTTGTCAGCGATTTTTTTTATTTTATCTACGGCGCAAGGATAACCATAGCAGTGAACAGCTAATATTGCAGTTGTGTTGGCTGTAATAGATTTTTCAATTTCATTTGGATCTATATTAAAAGTGTTCTCATCTATATCAGAAAAGACTGGTTGGAGATTATTCCATATTAAAGCGTTTGAAGTTGCTACAAATGAATATGGTGTAGTAATTACCTCGCCTTTGATTTCTAATACTTTTAGTGCAGCCATTAAAGCGATAGTGCAGTTTGTGAATAATGATATAAATTCCACCCCAAGATATTCACATAAAGCTTTTTCTAGCTGTTGATGAAAGGGGCCATTATTTGTGAGAATTTTACTATCCCAAATCTCTTCTAAATATGGGATAAATTCATCAAGTGGCGGCAAGTCTGGTTTAGTTACATAAATGTTGGGAAGATCCGAATAGTAGCCAACCCCGTCAATTTTTTTATCCTGATTATTCATAATATGAACCTTATCACTATTTCATGATAAATATGATACGTGTTGTTTAAATCGTAACTTTGTAACATACTTAGGCTATTTAGTGCTAAATATTTTTCATAAGTTACACATGATGTCAGAAAACAAATCAACATTACTGCCAATTCATCAAACTGATTTTTCGGAAGATGCATCACCTAAAGTCAGCGTTGTTGTTATGGCATATAACCAAGAAAATTTTATCCGGAAATGTCTAGGCTCTATTTTGATGCAAAAAGTAAATTTCCCAGTGGAAATTATTATTCATGATGATGCTTCTAAAGACAAAACATCAAAAATCATATCAGCATATGCTAAAAAATTTCCTAAGATAATTAAGGTTTTTTTGCAAAAAGAGAATCAATTTTCAAAGCAAATTAAGTTGCGACCTCATCTGTTAAAAAAATGCAAAGGTGAGTATATAGCCCATTGTGATGGTGATGATTTTTGGACTGACCCAGATAAGCTAAGAAAGCAAGTTGAGTTTTTAGATAAACATGCTGAATATGTAATGTCATTCCATGACGCAGTAGCAATTGATAAGATGGGAAAATTAATCGTAAGGAATGTCTTATCAAAATCCTCTCGCAGAGATTACACGAAAGCAGAATTAAGAATATTAAAATGGGGTTGGATGTTATTTGGAACTATTGTTCATAGAAATGTAGCAATAGAGTTCCCGCCAGAATATAACTTGGTGCCAAATGGCGACAATTTCTATCCTATGCTTTTAGCAACGTTTGGAGCGGCAAAATTTCATGATGATGTTGGCCCACTTGCTTATGTGCAACATGATGGAGGTATATGGTCATCAAAATCCAAAATACAAAAAAATGAAATGCATATGAGGTCATACTTTGCAATTGTTGGATATTTTGTGCGAATGGGCGATCGTGAAGCTGCTAAAGCATTAATATCATCAAGGTTACTTAAATATATTGCAGCTTATATTAATTAAAAATGCCTCTAGTCGAAACTAAATGCTTGAGGAATTAAGATGCGGTATTTTGGTTTTAAATATTGTTGGTATATTTAAAAATTTTAATATTTTACTTGTATCATTTTCTTTACTTAAATCTATAACAAGAAGTTGATTCTGTCTAAATGCAAAGTATTTGATTATTAGTTTGTTGCGTTGCTTATATCTCTCTATAGCATTCTTTTTATCCCAAATATTGTCCCAATTTTCATAAACCTTATTTTCTTCTACTGTTAACGCTTGTCTTCTCAAGTTTTCATATTCATAGTTTTCATAAAGATAGCTGAGTTTGTTTTTAAAAAAACTTTCGTTTAGTTCTTTTACTGAACTAAGCCCCAACCTTTTTAAATCAAATTTAATCCGACTAGCAAACCATTCTTCAGGTTCGCGAATTGTTAAGATGAATTTGCTATTTGGAAATAAAGCATCAACTTGAGAAAAAGTTAGATCGCTTGAGAAGGGCTGATCCTGGAATGCATCAAATTTATTAACTAGATCAATTAGCGGGGTAAAGTTACCATTTTGCAATTGTTTGACTAATAAAATTTCTTGTTCTGTTTGTATTGGCATTTTTAGACCCAAGGATTTTAATATTAGCTCTAAGGTTGTTGTGCATGTTTTGTTAGCGCCTATTCCAAATACCTTAGAATAAGATTTATTGGCCAGGGTATAAGGTCTAACTAAATTGCAATAAGCTTTTAATTGATCCTGCTTCATCGTATATATTTATCCTGTTTTTTTATCTACAATTAGATTTTCTTGAATTCTAAATAATGTATTTTTTCTCCAAAGCGCCTCTCTATTTTTTAATTTTACTCGAGATAAATATTCTGATAACGCTGGAAAAAGCAAGTTACCTTCTAATCTGGCTAGTGCTTTTCCTAGGCAATTATGCACCCCATGACCGAAGGCAAGATGAGGATTTTTTTGTCGAGTAATATCGAAGCTGTTTGGATTTTCAAAAACTCTTGGATCTCTATTTGCCGCACCCAGTAAGAGAATGACCTGAGTATTTTTTTGAATCTCAAAATTTTTTATTTGAGTAATGTTTTTTGTTATACGATAGCTTGCGCGCTGTGTTGGGCTTTCGAATCTAAGTATTTCATCAGTAGCATAATTTGAAAGTTGAGGTGTTTCAGCAAGTCTTATGAGCTGTTCAGGATGTTTCAATAATAGAAAAAGCCCATTGCCAATCATATTCACTGTAGTGTCGTGGCTAGCTATCAACATGAATATTACATTTGCAAGCATTTTCTCCTCGCATATATTTGTACTAGTACATTCTGAAATGATATAGCTTATAAGATCATCTGAAGGATGTTTTCTTTTATCTTTGATTAAATTTGCACTATAAGTGGCTAGCAAAGTCATGGCATTATTATTTAGTGCAGAGGATGAAAAAGCACTCTTGGAAATGAAGCTGTCCATGAGTGGGTTTAACTCCAACGTCCATTTCCTTATTTCTTTTAGTTGGACAGTGTTGCTAATTCCTATTATATGACCGACTACAGCTAGAGGAAGTGCTTCTGCTACATGTCCAATCAAATCAATTTCGTTATGATCATCTATAGCGCTAATTAAGTTTGGTAAGTAATCGTTGATAAAAAATCTAATCGAATTAAGTCTGTCTGGGGAGAAAAATTTTGATAGGATTTTTCTCATTAAGATGTGCTCTTCACCATCTGTATTTAATAGAAACAAATCCCAATAATTCCTCTGAGTTTTGTTTTGCAAATAATTGGGATCGCATGAAATATCATTGGTAAGGCTTAGAAATTTTAATACATCATCGTAACGACTCAATAACAAAATCTTATGATTCATTTCATCTATGGCAAATACCGGTTCTTCGGCATGTAAAAGCTTTTCATAAAACGGGTAGGGATCTTTCGCCAGCTCAATTGCTAGCTCATTGAAACTAAAAGTGATTTCATTTTCTAATTTTAAATTAGCCATACTCTTCCTTCTGATTGAAATAGGCCGTCTGATGAGCTCGTGATTTCACACTCAGCATCACATACCAAGCTATCACCTTTAGTTTTTATTTTTCTTGGGATCATTTTTATAGAAATATTATTTGGGTCTCTTATTGGTTTTATAAATTTACTGTTAATTCTAGAAACCCAAATCTCGCGTGTTTTTACTTTATAGCCTGCCTGATGGTGCAGGTAGATAACCATCATTTGGGCAATCATTTCCATTGCTGTTAAAAATGAAAGGTGAAAGCCCGATTTGTCATTTGAGGAAAATGCAAGATCAGTCATCATAAGATCAACAATAACAACTTCTGAACTGATGCTCATCTGTTTGATAATCCATTTTTCTTTTTTTAGTCCAATTGAAATATAGTCCGATGAGAGGTTTTGAATTTCTTTTGTGGATAATTCAACAGGCGGTATTTTTAACATAGCAGTTTTTCTAGAAAAATATTCCATTCTTTTTGGCTAAAATCTTTGAATTTTGGCGCAGGCAGTTTTATTAAATTCTTTAATAAGTTAGCTTCTTGATCTAGTGAAATAACATTATCCGTGAAACGAATTAACTCCTTGAACCATTGCAAATTTTTTTCAGATTCCAGCTTCTGTAATATGCTATTAGAGAGCACAATAGCATCTATTTTATCTACTGGAAAGACTAGAGGTAGTTCGTGGTTGAGTGTAATCTCCAGAAATATTGCATCAAGCTTTGGATTGGAAATTAGTGCCAAACCGGCCTGATGAAGATTGGAGAATTTGGCAAGTAATTTTTCGTTGTTAATCCAGGTTGTGTTTGATGAGGCAACGCCAATATTAAATTCTCTTAAGCTATTAATTTTGAGCATCTCCTGATAGGCGATAGAATCCTTAAATGTGCCTAAAAAAAGTAAGGTTGGTATTCGTCCATTAGACTTTATAAGTTTTCCAAGGATATATTTATGCCTATCACCAGAAATTTGTGGCTGGGCGTTAACTTCGCACACCGCGGCCTTTGTTTCTTTCCATGATAATGTGATATCTGGTATTAGAAGATCAATGCCCGCTATGTCGAGTCGAAGATACTTAGCGATTGCAACTGCTAAATTTATATTGTCCGGATGAACAATATTTAATACTGGGGTCATGGTGCCACCCCCACTAATATTATTTGCTGCTCTGAGTTTTATTACGTAATCACTTGGGGGAACTGAGTTGATATTGAAGCCGCTAGCTTCAAGATAGTCGATCGCATCTTTATCTAATTTAATCGTAGAGAACTGCGTGTCGGAGGTTTTATTCTCATTAATGCGTTTTTTGTTAAAAATATCAATCAATTCAATAATGGTATTTTTGCCGTTTCCAATTACCCTCGGACCTTGACGTTCAATCGCCCAATAAACCTCGTCGTGACAAACCTGTAGTCGGTAATCTTTGCCAAAAATATGATCTTCAATCATGATTTTATTGGATAGTTTTTTGACTTTTTCGTATGCTTTGATAATGTCGTTATGAGTTTTTAGATCGGAATAAACACCAATTCCACCCTCTAGATTCGCAGCTTTAATTACAACTGGGTATCCTAATATATCGGCCAGTCTAATTGCTTGAGTGCTTGATTTGACTTCATGGCTTCTAGGGACGGGAATTCCTATTTTTTTCAGAAAATTATTGCATGCTAGTTTATTTCTTACCAAATTAGCAGAAATTGCTGATGTTTGGTCAGTGAAAGAGCTGTTTAGCCATCTCGACTTTCTACCCCAGCCGAATTGAAAAATATTTTTTGCAATTCGGCGGCAAGGTATGTTTAGAAGTTTGGAAGAATTTAGAAATTTTAAAGTGTTGACGTCTTGAGGTGCATTTTTTGTTAATTCACCCAATAAGTTTACATAAGAGTTTGCGTGCCTTGAAAATTGATCGAGATCTTTATCTAACGAATTGATCCAAGATATTAATGAATTAGTAATTCTTAAAATATTTGAATGATCATCCTCGAGTTCTTGACCGATTAGCTGAAAAATGTTGCTTTTATTATGTTTTTGCTCATTAAATTTCGCTTGTAATTCGCACGGAGGATATCCACATGCTTCCATAGACAGCTCTATGATAATACACAATCGCTTAAAGAGATCTAGGGGCCCTTTATAAGGAGACTTGCAAAGATGATGCAATCGGTCTAAGTTTTTTATTCTATTGATATGCTGCAATATTTTTAATATTGCAGCGTCAAAATCTCTAACTTTTTCTGGATTGATTGCTTGTTGATCTGATTGAATAAATATAATGCATGAAGGTAGAAAATGCCCAGGTAGATAACCCTTCAAGAAATCATGCTTGATGATCTTAAGCATGATTCACTATTAACTTTTTTAAATCTTCGACACTGCTGTTAGGCAAAAAATGAAATTCCGGTTTTTCTGGAATTTCATAAGGACTGTTAATTCCAGTCATATTCAATAACTCCCCATTCCTTGCTTTTTTGTAAAGTCCTTTGGGGTCACGCCATTCACAAATTTCTAGAGGGGTATCTACAAATACTTCAATGAAATTATTATTTCCAATTAGCGTTCTTGCCATTAATCGTTCTGCACGGAAAGGACTAATAAATGCAGTAATTACAATCAGTCCTGCATCCATCATTAGATTTGCCACTTCGGCAACGCGACGAATATTTTCTACTCGGTCGTCATTTCCAAATCCTAAATCTTTGTTAAGCCCTAATCTTAAGTTATCGCCGTCAAGAATATAAGTATGTTTTTTTAATTTATGCAATTCTTTTTCGAGATTATTTGCTAATGTTGATTTTCCTGAACCAGAGAGCCCGGTAAGCCAAATAATCATTCCCTTTTGACCTTTGATTAGTTCTCGATCGGTTCGGGAAATGTTCGTTTCATGAAAATAGATATTGTTTGTTGACATATGTATTAACTTTTTCAAATTTTATTTACAACATCTAGCGATAATCTAAGCGTATAAATTTTACTTGTTATTAATTTAATCGGTTTAACTGTATTATTAACTTTTAACTACATTTGACGCATAGGAAATATGGACAATAAAAGTTTGATAAGCTTAGTGCCCAATCTCATAAAAATTTGCATCAGCGCGGGCCGAGCAATTATGGATGTAAGTCACAGTAACGAATTTGGAACTAAGACTAAGGCTGATGATAGTTTTGTTACTTTAGCCGACCTTGCATCTCACAATTACATTGTATCCCAGTTGCAAATGACATGGCCAGAACTGAAAGTTATTTCCGAAGAAGATGAGGAATCGAAGATGTATCGAAATGATATTGATCGGTTTTGGTTAATAGATCCTCTTGATGGTACTAAAGAATTTCTGAATGGAAGTGACGAATTTACCGTTAATATTGCTTTGATTGATCACTCCAAGGCTATTCTTGGTTTCGTCTATGCACCTGCGCTTGATTTATTATATTGGGGTGGCCCAGGATTGGGTGCTTATCGTATTAAGAACGGAATTGAAGAGACTATTCATGTTAATTTCAATGAATTTAATGCTGCTAGGGTTGTAGTAAGTAGAAGTCATCTTAATGAAAATACACAATTATTTATAGATCGCTTAGGATCTGTTAATTTGCTTCATTCAGGAAGCTCTCTTAAGTTTTGTCGCATAGCGGAAGGTGAAGCTGACATATATCCGCGGCTTGCCCCAACTTGCGAATGGGACACTGCCGCAGCTCATGCTATTTTAGATGGTGCTGGCGGGATTGTTGTTGATATGAATGCTAATAGCTTGTCTTATGGCAAACTAAATGTCATTAATCCGTCATTTGTTGCTGCATCAAGTATGCGAATGATAGAGGACTTTTTGTGAATATAGAAATAAATTCGAAACTTAGATTAAGTACTGAATCAATTATTATTTAGGTTGCTTGCTACAAATATGATCTAAAATTTTGTTGATTTTTTAAACACACTCTTTGTCTAAATGCTTCGTTAGTAATTCTTTGTTTTAATTCCGAACCCATAACAATTTAGTTTCTGGAAATTCTTTATTGCAAAAATCATAAACATCTGAGAAATGCTCGCGACATTTTGATGCAACTTCGTTTGGTAAATCTAAAGATTTTGATGAATTTATCTTCTCGGCCAAATTTACCTCATTCAAATTTATATCAAGAAAATGGCTTAATCGTTCGATAGAGTCATTATTAAAAAGCCTTTCATAAAACTCAAAGTGTAGGTTGCTTTCATCGAAAGCATTCCTCAGAGCCATTACTGTTTTGTCATAACGTGTAAGCGCTTCTTGGCCAGTACTTTTATAATTTTGCTCAAAATTAACTAATAAATCATCATCACTTATAATGGCCCCATTAGTTTTTTGGTTTCTTTGGATCATTTTAAGAGATGACCATATTCTTTCCGTAGGATCGCGCATTAGAAATACTACTTTCACATCGAATCCAACGGTTTCAAGTTTAGAGCGAATTTTAGAAAAGACTGCTGAGTCTAATAATGAATAGCTTGGTGTAATATCGCCAGTAACAAAAACATCTTTTGACATTAGTTTACGGAAATAATTTTCGTAAACGCCATCTTGGGTTTGCATTAATCTTCTAAGAGCATTTGCTGCTGTTTCATTTTTTTGTATATTTGCTCTGTATGCTATACGTAAAGGAGAGTGAATAGCATCCCAAATGTGATACTCCTTGATAAATCCAAAATTTGCATAATTTTGCTTATTAAGTTGTCTGTGCAACCAAGTTGTTCCAGCTTTCTGGGCTCCAACTCCAAGTACGAATATTGGTTTCATTGCATATTCTTTCTGTATAAAAAATCTTATTGAATATCTTCGGGTATAAAATACTCTTTGGGCTTATAGGTGAGCATGAAAAAATGTAACGAATCTAAAAAGGTAAACTTATATATTTTGAAGAGATTTGCTTTTACATTCTCTAAGAATTTTTCTAATGTATTTAGTCACTTCTTTAGTAGGCCGTAAACTTTTCATATTCCTCGTGCGCTCTCCAAATATAGTATGCAGAATACTAACTTTACTATTTCGGAGCATTATTAAATAAACTTCATCATCATCGGTAAGCGAAATACTCATAAAAGTACTGCTGGCACAAAAATTTTGATTTGAATAGCTTTCTAGAATCATATTTCCTTTGATGACATCTATTTGTGAAAGCTCATCTTCCTTATCCGCTCTGAATTTATCAAGATCCAAATAAAATTCTTTAGATATAAGGTTTCTAACCTCACTATCCTTGTAAACAAGTTCAACGTCCCAAGAACCTGAGAATTTTGATAGATGAGAAAATTTACCTAGTTTGTTTTGAGCATGTAGTGCAGAAGAAAAAATTACGCAACTGACAACGATTATTATATTTAATTTCATATGGACCTTCGATGCACCTAGCTAAATATTGCAATTATTTTAACAACTCGTATTGCCTAGTATTTTACAATTTTATTTACTTGAAGCTGTTTCATCATAAAAAAAGCTATATTCCTAAGTCAATTGACATTTAATTTTATTAGGACTTATCCTGAATTCTTAATTCTCTAGCAATGTTGGTCGATCTAAGTTTTACAGCCTAAATAGTCTGTAAATTTTTTGTAAGTTAGGTCGTTATCGGGACGTTGTTGACGTAACGCCATCTTTGGAATGGGTGTTTCATCGTTGATTAAATACTTGAGCAGCATTTTCCCTTCTGATTCCCAATTGTCTATTATGTCTTCGTAATAAATTGTTAAGTATTCTTTACCCTTTAATTCCAAATAATTGATCCATCCTTGATCTTGGGCGATTGCTGAATGCATAAATTTTGTGATAGCAATTGGATCGAAATTTTCATTTTCATAGTAGTGAGCATTGCGATTATCTTCATCTATAGAACTCCACAATTTTGTAAGGGATGCTCTATAAAGAGATATTGCTTGTTCAACACGGTTTCTTCTTCGCAAAAATACGATTTTATCGAATTTTCGGAAAAACTCATCCATGAGTACATTTTTTTCTTGAAAAAATTGATTGAAATGTGACCAATGAAGTTGTAATCCAAATACACCATTACTACTTGTGCGATATCGTTCTAGCAAATTATAGGCATCATGAAAGCTAGAAATATCGTTATATCTTCTTAATAGAGCATTAAAATAGTTTTGATTGAGATACTCTAATGGATCTCCGGCTTGATTTGTATCTCGTAACATTTGTCCAAGTAATGTAGATCCAACTCTCGGGGATGAGCACAATATATATCTTGTTTTAGTCTTGTATGGACCAGATCGAAAATCTCGATCTGGTGATAAATACCGATCGTACTTATTTGTTGCTTGCATTTCTACCTCGTTTTAAAGAATCGGATGGCAATTTTTCTAGTAATTTTAGGTAAAACTCACTTGTTATGAAGTATTTCTAGTCATTGACTGATATTATTGATGCTTAGTTTTTAGTGTAAATCATACATGATCATTAATTTTTTTATTTTAAATAATGAACTATACATTCGGATATAGTGCTTCAGAAGATCGAGTTTGGTTTAAGCTCGATAAAAGTCCTTGTTATTGGCTTACGCGAAAACTTTTAGAGAAGTTCATTGGCCCTAGTGCTTCCTTATTAGAGAAAACGGCTCCAGGAGGCGATATCCCAAGGGCGCTCCCGTCGAAAGAGCGAATTAAGATTGATCATCAGGAAGCTTTAGCTCCAATGGACGATGGCAGTGAACCAATCGTTATGAATAAACGCTCGGGGTTAACATCAAAAGATTTTGAGCAAAAATCATTGTTAATCAGTTGTATTAAGGCTTCCGCAAACGATCTTAATTGGAAGCTTGTAATTACGGTTGATTCTAAGAATATTGTTCTTAATTTGAGTAGATTAGACTTTCATCGTTTATTACAAGCGCTTTTCTTAACTGTATCTAAAGCAGGTTGGGCGATGCCTAATGTTCCCGAGTGGTTTGATTAGAACTAATTTTATTGGATTTTAATTCTAATAATCATTTGGCACATGCTATGCATAATACTTTCTATGTTGATAATCAAAATAATTTTGAATTATTCGATATTTATCAACATTTAATTTTTTGCATATTAGAGAAGTATTTTGGTTTTGAGTGATGCAATAGCTGCTATATCTTCGGCGGTTTGCTGCTTCTGAAGTTTACTTTTCATCGCCAAGGCATCTAAATGTACGCCAGAGAATTGCGCGATCAGATCAAGGATGACCTTAGAATCACTAAGATAATCTTCATATGAGATGGTATTGCTTGTGTGAGGTTTAAGCACTTTGTCGAAGTAGTCAGACCAAAAATAGATATCGCTCAGAGCTTTTAAAATTGCATACAAGGGAACATTCTGTTTACCAGAAATTTCATTTTCTGTTAAGTTTGTTTGATCCCATTTGTTAATGATTCTTGCTTTTGCGAGAGAGTAAGCTTGTGAGAGCTTGTCTTTTCGTTCAAGATAAACAGCATCGTCAAAGCCCCACTTCAAAAGATCAAATCCCTTTTTCCTCCAGTAAATGTAATGATTTACTTGTACATTGATTGAAAAAATCTCGTTAGTAGTTGAGGTTCTGCAAGCCGCCCAGTCCAAAGCTTCTAGAACATTGCTGGCATATTTTGCATTATTAAGAGCACTCAACCAAATTGGATTAAGCCATTCATCAGGCGCTCCGACCAAGCCGGAAGATGCGATTTGATCTGATAGAAATGTTGAGCCTGATCTTAGTGTTGAGAAAATAATTACTCGTTTTTTGTGCGTACGATCTTTGGGTAGCGAGTTAATAAAGTTGGCACGTTCTAGAAAGCCTAGCGTGCTGCTTCCCATATTCCTTAGTGCACCTAGATCGCAAGTGGGGTGGATGATTTTGTTTTTGTCAGATGTCATTATTATTCAATATACCTTGCAGAAAGAGGAAGATACCAGCATGAGTTCTCCAAAAGTTAAGGCGAGGGTGGGTGGCGCAGAGGCTAATGGGCGGTGTAGGCTCTTTAAGGCCTTGGAGTATAAACCCCGCGTTATTCATGGATGCCATATATTGACTCAACGTATAAGGAAACCTAATTACTTCAAATTGCGCTTTTGGAAGTTCAGGAAAACTGAATCGATCAATATATGCATCGTTTTTAAAATAACTTGAAACTGTTACCCCGGCACGTTCATCAGTTTTTGATCGATAAACCGAAAAGCCTGGCGTAAAGAAACAAGGGTGTCTGACCATAATAAAAATTTCCCCATTAGGCTTTAACACCCTGGAGAATTGATGCATCACTTGATCAATGTTTGGCATGTCCATCAGCGACATATAGCAGGTAACTATATCGATGGATTTTGATTCAATAGTATCGAGTAAGTCGCAAGAGGCTTCAATATATTGAATTCCTTTAGGATGCTGTGCTTCTTCCTCTCTTGCAAAATCTAACATAGAGGATGATATATCGACACCGATTATGCGTGCACCAGGTTGTATGATTGCACGGCTACTTCTACCTTCACCGCAGCCTGCGTCCAGAACTGTTTTTCCTTTTAGATCGGGAAGCTGGCTGACAAAAAAAGGAAGTCCAAACTGGTTATTAATTACATCAAGCCCATCGCGAATGCCTGCGGACCAGTTTTTGGCGTTTTTACTCCACAAGCGGGTTGTTTTTTTTAAATCATTCAATCAGACTGCCTCTCTTTTCTCAATGCTGTTGCAAGGTGCGACTATCTGCAGAAACATTTAACTTTAATCGCGTAAATTCATCGCAAAATTCCTTTGTTAATTGGCTCTTGTTATTTTCATCTAAGTAGCTTGATTTTATTCCAGTTAGGATGCTTTTTTCGATATCATTTATACTAAGGCCGCATCGTGTGATGCCAAGAATATATTCTTGGCTGAGCGAGGTGTTAAAAAGTACCGGATCGTCGGTGTTAAGTATTACTGAACATCCAGCACGAATTAAGTCGTTCACTGGATGTGTTTCGTAATTAGAAAAAATTCCAAGTCGGATATTACTCGTGATACAGACTTCTAGAGGAATTTTATGCTGTATTAGGTAGTTAACTAATTGGCTGTCTTCTAAGGATCTGACGCCGTGACCCAAGCGTAATGGTTTTAGAGAGTTAATGGTATCCCATACACTTTCAGCTCCTGCACCTTCACCTGCATGTGGGTTTGCTGGCAGTCCTGCATTGCGTGCCCGAGCAAAAGGTTTCATGAACTGAGCTGCAGGGTTCCCTTTCTCTGGACCGCCTAGCCCTAGCGCAACGATTCCAGCATCACGGCTTGCTTGAGAGCTTGCCCAGTTTGCTATTTCAGTAGCGTGTTGCGGGCGGCTCCTGACAATATCAGGAATCCAGCGTAACTGGAGGCCATTTCGCTGCTCCAATTCTTTGCGAGCAGTATTCATCGCTTCTAATAATATGTGGAGTGGGAATCCTCTATTTAGGTAGAACTGTGGCGTCCATGTTACCTCTGCATATCTCACATTTTCCTTGATTAAAGCTTCCCCCAGATTCTTGACGGCGTCGGAGAAATCCTCAGGCTTCCGGAGGCAGGAAACACCCAAAAGTAAAGCATTGGAGAAGTCTTTAAATGAGTTGTATCGATAAAGTTTTTCAAAGCCATCCACATCTTGAAATGGAAGTCGCAAACGATTTCTATCTGCCAGATTAAGAATCAAGTTTGGGCTCAGAGTACCTTCGAGATGAAGATGTAGCTCAACTTTGGGTAACGTTTGAATATAATCTGTTGAAATATTTTGGCCTGAGCATTCCATTACAATAAATCGACTTTAAATTTTGCTAGAGCTATGGTCAACAGCTTGAGAAGGTTTTGTTCTGGAATAGGTTTTATTTTTTGAACTTGAATTCGAAGTTTTATTAATCGCAGATAGAAGTTTGTTGATGGTATGTTCAACTTTTTTATGGTCGGAGAAGTCACTTAGTATCGTTTGTGGTTGTTTTTTCCAGGGTTTTAAAGCGTTTATAACTTCAGTCCGATTGTGTTCTGGTGCCATTAAAACCTTAATGTCAAGTCCCGCAGCTGCATTGATCCAATCTACAGTAGAGGGTGTAAATTTTACTTTTTCTGAAGCTGATTGGAGGCTTTCGATGATGAGTAGATCGCAGTAATCGAGGGGCCAGCCTTGTTCAAGAAGTGAGGTGTCTTTGCAGCAAATTACAATGGCCTCAACTGCTTGGTCATAGGTGAGCATGCGTGCACCAGAAAAAGCGCTCTTTACGCCATGGCTTATGCAATCCTGTCCAAGCCACAGCGTTTCGCCATGAACTAAGCCTGTTATTAAGCCTTGTTGATTTAACTGCCGATGAATTCGCATGCTAAGATCATTATCGGTTGGCGATGCTGATAGATGTATGATGATAGGAATTCGACTGGCATCGTTAGCAAAGAGGGCCTCCAGCATAGGTTTATGCATTGTTGTAAACATCTGGGGTTGTGCATTGACTTCACAGATGTGGGCGCCGCTTTCTAACCAGCTGTTTTGTATGTCAGGGATAAGTAGGTCAACTCCTGCGATATCAAGTTTTAGAATTCGCACAGCTCGAATGGCGAGCGCTAGGTTGTCAGGATGAGCTAGGTCAATAGACACTTCTACTGGAATGCCACCACTTGCTACGTTAGCTGCGCCACGTAATCGAACAAAATAACCAGCTTGCGGAATGCTTTCCCAGTTCAAGCCTTGCATGGAAAGTTGTGCTGAGGATTCGTCGTCTTTTAAAATTGGATGGAGGTATCGGCGATCGTCTTGAGCGCTTTTGCGCAAATTGTTCTGCTGAATCAATAGATCAATAATAGTGGCTGATCCGTTGCCGATAACGCCACCTGGAATCCTTTCAAGAATACCCTGAACCTTACCGTTGACGATTTGTAGTCGATAATCACGACCAGGCACATGTTTTTCGATAAGAATTTGGCTGGATGCTTTCCTGGCTTCCCTAAAGGCTTTTCGTACGGCATCTTCTTCGTTGAGATTCGCTTTAACTCCCACCCCTCCATCGAGGTTAGCTGGCTTGACTACAACCGGATAGCCAAGAGATTTTGCATGATTGACTGCAGCTTCAGGGTCAGCGGCAAAAAAATGAGGGGGCACTGGCAGACCTGCTTTTTTTAGCAACTCTGCTGCTGCTGACTTGTTGCGGGCAATTTTCGTGGAAATTACTGGTGTTCTATCTGTAAGGGAGCTGTTAATCCAGCGAGCCTTATTGCCTATCCCTAGTTGTATAAGATTGCCACCGAGTTGCATCCAGGGTATGCCGAGGTCATGAGCAGCTGAGAGGAAATGGATTGAATTAAAGCCTTGCAATCCGGTTTTACTAAGCTTTTGAATCAATTTTTTAAATTTTTCATCCCAATGCGACGGGGTGATTCCCATAGTAGGTAGATTTTTGTTATGTTTATTAATAAGATCGATCACAAAGTCAACTGCTAGTAAAGTAGCTGCTGGGTCAAAGCATGGTTGAATTATCAGGGCTTCTTTATTAGATGAACTTGGGAGACTCAAATAGTGCGCCGATTCAAATACTGGGTGTCCTGCTTTTTTAAGAATTGGGCCAATCCATTTCCAGAGCATCCTGCCTTCATCCGATTTTTCGGATGAAGGATAAGCATCTTTTGACGGTTCAACTTGGGACTTTAAAAATTCATCAATACTAGAGAGATATTGGCACTTATCAGTTTTAAATTTAACTTGATAACGTAGACAGGGTGTATGGTAACCGAGAACATAGCCGTTATAGAAGTGTGGCCGTCCATTACGTTCGATTAAGTTCTCTTTTGGTTTTAAATCCATTTTTACGTTTCCCAATCTCGAGGATTATTGGGGTTTTTATAAATTATTTAATTATCAGCATTTTATCCTAATTTTTATAAAGATCTTAAATTTCGTTGATTCATGTACATTCCAAGGTAATTATAGTTAAGTTAAGCCATTTTTAAGCTCGAGAAATCCTGCAGTAATTGCATCGAGGAGTGGTGCAATTTGTCATGATGTTGAATTGTCACTGCGTAGAAATTTGACCTGCCATAAATTGAGTATAATCCTACAGGATTGGAGACTGGTGTTGGCTTTCATCGATACTTTTTTATATTAGATAATATGACGATAAAATACATCTTTTGCGAATAACTTTGTAATGAAAACCTTGCTGCATAAACTCATCTGTGACAAAATACACCTCTAATCTAATAAAGCCGTTTTACGGCTTTTTTCATTCTTAATTGGTCAAAAATATGCCTATTATTCGACTTCCTGATGGCTCAGAGCGTAGTTTTGAAAACCATGTAACAGTCGCTGATGTTGCTGCTAGTATTGGTGCAGGTTTAGCGCGTGCTGCTTTGGCGGGTAAAGTGAATGGTCAGTTGGTCGATACTTCGTATTTGATTCAAGATAATGCAGACTTATCTATTATCACTGAGCGTGACGCCGAGGGTGTTGATGTAATTCGACATTCCACAGCGCATTTATTGGCTTATGCAGTTAAAGAATTATTTCCTGATGCGCAAGTGACGATTGGTCCTGTGATTGATAATGGCTTCTATTATGACTTTTCATATAAACGCCCATTTACCCCTGAAGATTTAATCACCATCGAAAAGAAAATGGTTGAGCTTGCTAAAAAAGACGAGCCAGTGACCCGTAAAGTATTGCCGCGTGATGAAGCTGTGGCATACTTCAAATCGATTAATGAATATTACAAAGCAGAGATTATTGAATCAATTCCTGCTGATCAAGATGTTTCACTTTATACCGAAGGCAGTTTCACTGACTTGTGTCGTGGACCTCATGTGCCATCAACCGGTAAATTAAAAGTATTTAAGCTGATGAAGTTGGCTGGCGCTTATTGGCGCGGTGACTCAAACAATGAAATGTTGCAGCGTGTTTACGGTACGGCTTGGGCTAAGAAAGAAGACTTAGAAGCACATTTATTCCAATTGGAAGAAGCTGAAAAGCGCGATCACCGTAAATTAGGTAAGCACCTCGATTTATTCCATATGCAAGATGATGGTCCAGGCATGGTGTTTTGGCATCCACGTGGCTGGTCGTTATGGCAAGAGATTGAGCAATACATGCGCGCCAAGTTTGTGGAGTACGGCTATCAAGAAGTGCGTACCCCTACAATCATGGATAGGACACTTTGGGAAAAATCAGGCCATTGGGAAAACTACCGTGACAATATGTTCACCACCAATTCAGAAAATCGCGATTACGCGGTGAAGCCAATGAATTGCCCAGGTCATGTGCAGATCTTTAATAGCGGTCTGCATAGTTACCGTGATTTGCCTTTACGTTTAGCTGAGTTCGGTTCTTGTCATCGTAATGAGCCTTCAGGTTCATTACATGGTTTGATGCGTGTGCGTGGATTTACGCAAGATGATGCGCATATTTTCTGTATGGAAAGCCAGATTGAAGAAGAGGTCGCGACCTTTATTGAAATGCTATATAAAGTGTATGGTGATTTTGGCTTTAGCGATGTGTTGGTTAAGCTTTCAACACGCCCTGAAAAGCGTGTGGGTTCTGATGAGACCTGGGATCAGGCGGAGCAAGCTTTAGCTGCTGCCTTAACTCAAAACAACTTGGCATTTGATTTGCAGCCAGGCGAGGGTGCTTTCTACGGCCCTAAGATTGAATTCACACTAAAAGATAGTCTAGGTCGCTTGTGGCAAGTCGGTACTATTCAACTCGACTTCAATTTGCCAGTGCGTTTAGGTGCTGAATATGTGGCCGAAGATAACTCACGTAAGCATCCGGTGATGTTGCATCGTGCGATTGTAGGTTCGATGGAGCGCTTCATTGGTATCTTGATTGAAAACTACGCTGGTGCGATGCCAGTTTGGTTAGCGCCAGTGCAAGCGATGGTGCTTAATATTGCCGATGCGCAAGCAGAATACGTCACGCAAGTGGTAGCTGAACTTAAGAAAAATGGGTTCAGAGTTGCATCGGACTTGAGAAATGAGAAAATAACCTATAAAATACGCGAACATAGCTTGCAGAAGTTGCCTTATTTGCTTGTTGTAGGTGACAAAGAAATGCAAAGCGGACAAGTGGCCGTGCGTACCAGGAAAGGTGAAGACCTAGGTTCTATGCCAGTTCAAGCGTTTATTGAACTCATGCAAGGCGAGGTTAACGCTAAAGGTAGCGCGGCTTAACTTTTTTATAAGTGGCTCAGAAGAGCCCAGAAATTATTGGAGAATTTGCGATAGCTCAGGACAAAGAAGTAAGAATCAACGGTGACATTACAGCACAAGAGATTCGTTTGGTAGGCGTGGAAGGTGAACCGCTCGGTATTGTAAGTTTGAGCGAGGCGTTAGCGAAGGCTGAAGAGATTGATATCGATTTGGTAGAGATTGCACCGCAAGCTGTTCCGCCGGTATGTCGTTTGATGGATTACGGTAAATTCAAATATGCCGAAAGCAAACGTCAGCACGAACAAAAACTGAAGCAAAAGCAAGTTCAAGTTAAAGAAATTAAGTTCCGTCCAGGTACTGATGATGGTGATTACAACATCAAAGTACGGAATATTATTAAGTTTATTCAAGAAGGCGATAAAGCGAAGATTACTTTGCGTTTTAGAGGCCGTGAAATTACGCATCAAGAACTTGGCATGGCCTTGTTGAAGCGCGTAGAGGCGGATCTTATGGAATATGCGGTTGTTGAGCAATTCCCTAAGATGGAAGGTCGCCAAATGGTGATGGTGTTGTCACCAATTAAGAAGGCTAAATAGCCCAAAAGAATACAACTGACGATAGCGTGAGTTTAAAGAAGTAGTACCAAGTGAAGCGTCGTGGCCAATTAGGCATTGCCCGAACGCTCTTTTTAATGTTCCTTTAGGAGAAGAAAATGCCAAAAATGAAGACCAAGAGCGGCGCTAAAAAGCGCTTTAAGTTCTTAGGTAATGGCAAGGTTAAGCGTACACATTCGCACCTTCGTCATATCCTGACTAAGAAGACCACCAAGCAAAAGCGTAAATTACGCGGCACGGCGATCGTTTCCCCAACTGATGTCAAGCGCGTCCGCGCAATGATGCCAACTCAATAAGGAGATAGATTATGCCTAGAGTCAAACGTGGTGTAATAGCTCGCGCTCGTCACAAAAAAGTTTTAAACGCTGCCAAGGGTTACCGCGGTCGTCGTAAAAACGTTTACCGTGTTGCAAAACAAGCGGTAATGAAAGCTGGTCAATATGCTTACCGTGACCGTCGTCAAAGAAAACGTCAATTCCGCGCATTGTGGATTGCACGTATCAATGCAGGTTCACGTGAGTGTGGTTTAACTTACAGCCGTTTCATGAACGGTTTGAAGAAAGCCGCGATCGAAGTGGATCGTAAAGTATTAGCTGACTTAGCAGTATTTGACAAACCAGCATTCGCAAAATTCGTTGAATTAGCAAAAGCTGGCCTCTCAGCTGCTTAAGTAGTGCTTGAAGAAAAAGGAGGCTTTTGCCTCCTTTTTTTATCTACCTTCACCCTACGTTGTAGTTTGAAGAGAATGGTTTGATTTAATCGGTCTTAAATTTATGCAAAACGCTCACTCACTTGAACATTTAATTCCAGAAGCAGAGGCTGAATTCGCAGCTTGTGCCAATGTGAATGATTTGGAAAACGCTAAAGCCCGTTATTTGGGTAAAAGCGGTGCATTGACTGAAGCTTTAAAAGGCTTAGGTAAATTGAGTAATGAAGAGCGTCCTGCTGCGGGTGCTGCGATTAACGTGGTTAAGCAAGCAGTTGAAGCGGCGCTAAAAGCGCGTCGCGATGCGATTTTAATGGCTGAACAGAATTTGCAATTAGCAAGCGAAACACTTGATGTGACGCTCCCTGCACGTGGTCAACAAGCGGGTGGTTTGCATCCAGTTTCATTGACGCTTGCTCGTATTGAAAAACTATTCCATTCCATCGGTTTTGATGTGGCTGAAGGCCCTGAAATCGAATCTGATTTTTACAATTTTACCGCGTTGAATATTCCTGAGAATCATCCAGCGCGTGCCATGCATGACACATTTTATGTGGATACTGCCGATGGCAAACTCGACCATGTCTTGCGCACGCATACATCGCCGGTTCAAGTGCATTACATGCAAAATGCCATGAAAGACAAAAGTGGTCCGCCACTCAAAATTATCGCGCCAGGTCGCGTATACCGTGTTGACTCAGATGCAACGCATTCGCCAATGTTCCACCAAGTGGAAGGTTTGTGGGTTGATGAAGATGTGAGCTTTGCCAATTTAAAAGGCGTAGTCCAAGATTTCTTACAACGCTTTTTTGAGCGTGATGATTTGCAAGTGCGCTTCCGCCCCTCGTTCTTCCCCTTTACTGAGCCATCTGCTGAGATGGATATGAGCTGGAATGGTGGTTGGTTAGAAATCGGTGGTTGCGGCATGGTGCATCCTGAAGTATTCAAACACGTAGGCATTGATGCTGAAAAATATCGCGGCTTTGCTTTCGGTTTAGGCGTTGAGCGTTTGACCATGCTCCGCTATGGCGTGAATGATTTACGTCATTTCTTTAATAATGATTTGCGCTTCTTGCAGCAGTTTGGGCGATAGACATGCAATTTTCTGAACAGTGGTTACGCCAATATACCAATCCATCGATTGATACCGATGCACTCAGCCATTTGTTAACCATGGCTGGTTTGGAAGTTGAAGAATTAGCGGGCGTTGGCGCAGACTTTAACAAAGTAGTGATTGCTGAGATTATCAGTGCCGACAAACATCCTGATGCGGATCGTTTGCAAGTATTAAAAGTGAATGTGGGTGCTGCTGAACCGTTGCAAGTTGTTTGCGGTGCAAGCAATGCACGTGTTGGTTTAAAAGCCCCTTGTGCCTTAGTTGGTGCGGTATTACCTGGCTTTGAAATTAAACAAGCGAAAGTCCGTGGCGTTGAATCGTTCGGCATGATGTGCTCTGAAACAGAGATTGGTTTGGCTGCTGAAAGTGCTGGTTTATTAGAGTTGCCGGCAAATGCTACTGTTGGTCAGGATATTCGTGAATATCTTGGTTTGAATGACAAATTGTTTACTTTGAAACTCACTCCCAATCGTAGTGATTGTTTAAGTATTGTCGGTATTGCACGTGAAGTCGCGGCATTGACTGGTGCCACTTTAGACTTGCCTAAGTTCGATGCGTTATCCGCACAACATCAAGATGTTAAAAAAGTAAGCGTAGCAGATGGTGAGGCTTGTGCCCGTTACTGTGGTCGTTTAGTAAAAGGTGTGAATGCAACAGCGCAAGCGCCTGAATGGATGGTGCGTCGTTTAGACCGTAGCGGTCTACGCAGTATTAGCGCGGTTGTAGACATCACTAATTACGTGTTACTTGAACTTGGCCAACCCATGCACGCCTTTGATGCGGCTAAGTTGCAAGGTGATATCAATGTGCGTTGGGCAAGCCAAGGCGAAACGATTACCTTGCTGAATGAGCAAGAAGTGAAATTAGATAAAGATATGTTGGTGATTGCTGATAACAGCGGTGCCATTGCTTTTGCTGGCGTGATGGGCGGTCAGTCAACAGCGGTTTCTGATACAAGCACTGATATCTTCTTAGAAAGCGCTTTCTTTACGCCAGATACCATCGCCGGCAAAGGTCGTCGTTTTGGTATTAGTACAGATTCCTCTTACCGTTTTGAACGTGGTGTTGATTACGGTAATACATTGCAAGCCTTAGAGCGTGCAACTGCCTTGGTGCTTGAGATTTGTGGTGGACAAGCGGGCGCTGTCACTGAAGTGAATGGCGTGTTGCCTAAACGTGTGCCAACGCAATTACGTATGGCAAAGTTAAACTCAATCTTAGGCATTACGCTTGATGAAAGTTTAGTGGCTAAGTTATTCGATCAACTTGGATTTACTTATACGCAAAAAGCTGGCGTGTTTGAAGTGTCACCGCCTAGCTATCGTTTTGATATCAGCCGTGAAGAAGATTTGATCGAAGAAATCGCACGTTTGCATGGCTATGACAATATTCCTGCCATTGCACCGATTGCCGATTTACGCATGTTGCCAGACGCTGAAGGCCTGGTGACACGTGCTGTATTGCAAGATGTATTAGTCGCGAATGGCTATCAAGAAGTCGTTAATTACAGCTTTGTTGATGAGTCATGGGAAACAGAATTATTAGGTAACGCTAAGCCTATCAAACTTAAGAACCCGATTGCGAGTAATATGAGCGTCATGCGTTCAGGTTTGTGGGGCGGGTTGCTAGATACCTTGGTGTATAACTTGAATCGCCAACAAGATCGTGTACGTATTTTTGAAATGGGTGCTAGTTATGCGGAAGCTAAAGAAGGCTTCCAAGAAACCATGCGCATCTCAGGCCTCGCTTACGGTGATGTCATTCCTGAGCAATGGGGTGAAGCTGCACGTAGTATAGATTTTTATGATGTTAAAGCGGATGTGGATGCTTTAACAGGTGGTCGTGCTGAATATGTTGCCGCGCAGCATCCAGCATTGCATCCAGGTCAAACAGCGCAGATTATTGTGCGTGGCCGCTCTATTGGGTGGATAGGTAAATTGCATCCTAAATGGCAGCAACATTACCAATTGCCAAAAGGTGCCGTATTGTTTGAGATGGATTTATCACCATTGCAACAACGCAGCATTCCTAAATATTCAGAAGTGGCTAAATTCCCACCTGTGCGTCGAGATATTGCAGTGGTGGTAGACGAAGCAGTGAGTGTTGATGCTTTAATTAAGACCATGAAAAAAGCGAAAGTACAGTTTGTGACTGATATTGCTTTATTCGATGTTTATCGTGGCAAAGGTATTGCAGAAGAGAAGAAGAGCTTAGCGTTTTATGTATTGATGCAAGATACACAAAAATCTTTAACGGATGCAGAAGTAGATAGCGTCATGGCTTCGTTGCTAGAATTGATTAAAAATCAACATGGTGCAGAACTTAGGTAAGTGCTTTTTACTTGTGAAAAAAGCTTAAGTATTGTTAAATGTGAGACTGTCTACGTAATTATCAATAGTAAATTTGTTTTAAATTCAGATAAGTAGTTGAGAGGTTGGCATGACATTAACAAAAGCAGACTTGGCAGAGCTATTGTTCGAGCAAGTTGGATTGAATAAACGCGAAGCTAAAGATATGGTCGAAGCGTTCTTTGAAGAAATTCGCGTTGCATTGGAATCAGGCGAGCCAGTGAAGTTGTCTGGGTTCGGTAATTTTGAATTACGTAAAAAATCTGAGCGTCCAGGTCGTAACCCTAAAACTGGCGAAGAAATTCCCATTACAGCACGTCGTGTTGTGACATTCCATGCAAGCCAAAAATTAAAAAGCAAAGTAGAAGAAACTTATGGCGGAGCAAGCGCTTAAGTTAGAGCTTCCTCCTATCCCCGCAAAACGCTATTTCACTATTGGTGAAGTCAGCGAGTTGTGCGGGGTAAAGCCGCACGTCCTTCGTTACTGGGAACAAGAGTTTACTCAGCTAAAACCAGTTAAGCGTCGCGGTAATCGCCGTTACTATCAACATCACGAAGTTTTACTTATTCGCCGTATCCGCGAGTTGTTGTATGAGCAAGGTTTCACAATTAGTGGTGCACGTAATCGCTTGGATGGGCATGAAGAGATTCGCTCTGCTTCTGCGCCAACAGCAGAGCCTCAATCAGAATTGATTCCAACACAAGTCATTGAAACTAGTTCAAGCCATGCAGCTTTGCCGAATGTGCAATTCTTGCGTCAAGGCTTGGAAGAAGTGTTGTCACTACTCAAAACCAGCTAAGTTCTCACAGCCTTGCTGTTGAGCCCCACTTATTTCCGATATAATTCAGCCTGCTGTGTAAGCGGCATTGTCGGGGCGTAGCGCAGCCTGGTAGCGTACTTGCATGGGGTGCAAGGGGTCGCAAGTTCAAATCTTGCCGTCCCGACCAAGATATTAAAAGGCAAGCTTTTAGCTGGCTTTTTGTTTTATTGCTGACAATAAGTTGCGAAAGCTTCTGCCGTATTGACTAAGCTTTTTTCTTGGGCTAATTCCCAGCTTCTCACACACTTATTTTCTTTACCACATCATTGATAGCCGGCAGAAGGGATGCGGCCGTGACTGTCGTTATCATTGCCCACCATGTTTGTTGCTTCGGTTTTAGCTTGGCAACCACCTAAGCCAATCAATAATAAGGCGAAGGTCCATAAGATGAGTTTACGACTCATGATTGATTCCAGCTCCCGTAACCTTTGAATTGCTCAAACACCTCAGCCATTTCTTGTTGACTAAGTATGTATGGTTGACCGATTTGCAGTGCTCGCCAATATTGTTCGCATAGTGTTTCCACTTCTTGTGTGATGGCGAGTGCTTGTTTTAGATCTTTACCTATGGCGATCATGCCATGATTCGCTAATAGACAGGCTTTACGGCCTTTTAAGGCTGCTATAGCAGTATCAGATAGTGCTTGTGTGCCAAATAGCGCATAAGGCGCACAAGGAATGCTATCGCCGCCAGCCATTGCAATCATGTAGTGAAATGCTGGGATATCTTTCTGAAGGCAGGCAAGGGTAGTGGCAAACATTGAATGAGTGTGAACTACAGCACCAACATGAGGTTTCGCTTGGTAAATGTCACGATGGAAGCGCCATTCGCTTGAAGGTTTGCCAGTACTTTGGGGCGTGCCGTCCATGGACATCATGACCATGCTGCTTGTTTGCATCTCTACAACGTCCATTCCGGATGGTGTAATCAAGAAGCCATCTTCATATCTGACGCTGACATTACCAGAAGTGCCTTTGTTTAGGCCAAGCGCTGCAAGTTGTTGGGCAATCGCTAATAGTTCTGCTCGCATTCACTTAGTCCTTAAATAAAGATTTCAGCGCATTGGCTGCGCAAACGCCACGTTCAGTGATAATGCCCGTGACTAACTTTGATGGGGTTACATCAAATGCTGGATTGATGGCGATGCTATGTTCAGGGGTGACACGTATCGTTTCTATTTCACCCTGAGCTGTCAGCCCTGAAATGTAGGAGACCTCATCACCATCGCGCATTTCAATTTCAATGTCACTAAGCCCATCTTGTATTTTCCAATCAATAGTCGGAGATGGCACCGCTGCATAAAATGGCACTTGATTGTCAAAAGCGGCTAGCGCTTTCAAATAGGTGCCTATCTTGTTGCAAACATCCCCAGTGCTGGTCACACGGTCTGCGCCAACAATCACCATATCGACTTGGCCGTGCTGCATTAAATGACCACCTGCATTATCGCTAATCACTGTATGTGGCACGCCATGCTTGTCTAGCTCCCAGGCGGTGAGACTGGCACCTTGGTTACGAGGGCGTGTTTCATCCACCCACACATGAATATTCATCCCCGCATCATGCGCAGCATAAATAGGCGCAAGGGCAGTTCCCCAATCAACAGTGGCTAGCCAGCCTGCATTGCAGTGCGTGAGGATATTAAAAGTTGGGGTTTGCTTTTGACTTGCAGCTGTTTGAATTAAGCCCAAACCATGTTGGCCGATTTGATGATTGAGCGTGACATCCTCATCGCAAATTAAAGCAGCTTCTTGCCAAGCCGCTTTGCAGCGGGATTCGATTGGTAATGAACTGAGCTTATTCAACATGCGATTGACTGCCCAGCGCAGATTAACCGCGGTTGGTCGGCTATCTAATAGCAATTGAGCTGCTTTCGCTAGGTGACCATCATCAGCATTTTCTTGCACCGCTAATGCCATACCATAAGCGGCGGCAGCACCAATTAAAGGCGCACCTCTTACTTGCATGGTCTTAATCGCAGTAATCATTTCGACTAATTTGTTTAGCTGAAACAGTTCGAAGCGATGCGGTAATTTTGTTTGATCGATAATTTCAACGCCCCAAAATGAGGCATTTTTGGATGAACCCGCACCGGGAAAGGCTTTGATCGTTCGATAATATTTTTCGTCAATTTTCAAGGGTTTTTTCTCAATTTATTTTGTATTTTTTACATTTATTTCTTGCAATTTTTCAGGCCTTAAAAACACCTAAATCCTATCCACAAAAACTGTGGATAAAACTGTGGATAGCTGTGACTTAAAAATGTAACTTATGGTTCTGTATAGCTTTTTTTAAAACGCTTAAATTTTAATCTGTTATTTTTTATAATAAAATCAATTGCTTATAGTATGTCATTGGAATATCAACAAAATTTAACAACTCTTAATGTAGCGCTTGAGGTCGTGTGAATAACTTAGCCATTTTGGGTAAAATTTGCATAGAATTCTTCGTAGTAATTTCAGCTACTTGCGAGCATGGAATGCGGCGTAGAAGGGCGATTTCTTCTGCAATTTTTACCACTTGTTTTGGACTGTTTTTTTCTGATTTTTCTAGCCATGCTGGAGGAATATCAGGGGCATCTGTTTCAAGAACGATGGCTTCTAAGGGAAGGGTGCGAACCAGCTCGCGAATTTTGAGCGCACGTGAATAGGTGAGTGCACCGCCAAATCCTAATTTAAAACCAAGTTCAATGAATTGTTCGGCTTGCTGCAAGCTTCCATTAAATGCGTGAGCAATGCCACCACTCAAGCGATGCTGTCTTAAATGCTTCAAAATATCATCTATCGATTTTCTGACATGCAATATCACCGGTAACTCAAATTGTTTGGCTAGCTTCAATTGTTCAACGAAGAAAAACTCTTGTTTGGCTTTATTAAAGCCTTCCACAAAAAAATCTAGGCCGATTTCACCAATCGCAACAGGTGGACGTTCTGTTTGTATTTGCGATTCAATAAGCTTGGTGAGCACTTGTAAATCCTCAGTGCTGGATTGATTAACGTACATCGGGTGTATGCCAAGGGCATGAACGCAGCATGGGTTTTGTTGTGCGATTTGGCTGACCAACTCAAAGTTAGATGAATGCACAGCAGGTATCACCATTATTTGGACATTGTTGGCAGTAGCCTCGGCGATCACTGATGCTCTGTTCGCATCAAATACAGAGGCGTCTAGATGGCAATGAGTGTCGATAAAGACCATGATGGCGTTTTACTTTTGAGTTGGCGGAGATTTGATATTGGCACGAATGCGAATATCCGAGCCAAACTGTCGCACATCAAAAATATTCAGTTGAATACGATCTTGCATAGAGCCTAGCGTAGGTATGGCAAGCATCCCTTGTGCATCTGAACCCATCAAAATAGGTGCGTAGTAGAGTAGTAGCTCGTCCACGCAGTTTGCAGCGATTAATGCGCCATTCAGGCTTTGCCCAGCTTCTACCATCAATTCATTAATGCCGCGGGTTGCAAGTGCTGTCATCAGGCTTGGTAGGCATACCTGACCAGATTTGTTCGGTAGATGCAGTAGGATTGCCCCTGATTGTTCTAAAGCCGCTTTTCTTTCTGCTGTAGCGTTTGCATAGGCAATGACCGTATTACCATCTTTTAAGATATTGGCATCTATTGGCGTCTGCAGTTGGCTATCGACAACCACTCGCAGAGGTTGTCTATTGGTGTTTACGTTGCGAACGTTCATCTGTGGATTGTCAGCGACTACGGTACCTATGCCAGTAAGAATCGCGCATGAGCGTGCACGCCAATGATGGACATCTGCTCTAGCATATTCATTGGTAATCCATTTGCTTTCGCCATTAGCAAGTGCAGTCCTGCCATCTAAGCTTGCGGCAATTTTTAGACGCACAAAAGGCTTGTTGTGCAGCATTCTAGAAATGAACCCTGCATTAAGTGCTTGCGCTTGCGCTTCCATTAGGCCGTTCTCAACAGTGATGCCTGCAGCTGTAAGTCTCGCCAAGCCGTTGCCAGCCACTTCGGGGTTGGGATCTTGCATGGCCGCTACAACACGTTGAATACCGGCATTAATGAGCGCATCAGCACAAGGTGGTGTTCGGCCGAAGTGACTGCATGGTTCTAGCGTGACATAAGCTGTCGCACCTGGAATTTTTTCTGGATGTTTATTTTGGGCGTCTCGCAAGGCCATGACTTCTGCATGCGCTTCGCCAGCTTTAAGGTGGGCGCCTTGGCCAATCATTTGATTATCTTTAACAATCACACAACCGACACGGGGATTGGGGCTGGTGCTATATAAGCCGACTTCAGCCTGTTGTAAGGCTAGGCTCATCCATTCATGATCTGTGGCGCTGAACATTAGATAGGCCTCAGTGGATATTGATTAAACCGACTTCTTACTGGGTTTGGGTTTATCAAGATCACGGATAACGTTATTAAAGTCATCCACGTCTTGGAAGCTACGGTAAACCGAAGCGAAACGAATATAAGCCACTTTATCCATGGCTTTGAGTTCTTGCATCACGCTTTCACCCAATTCACGCGCGTTCACTTCACGTTCACCTTGCGCCAATATTTTCTGCACAATATGCTCAATTGCACGATCAACATACTCTGTTGGCACTGGACGTTTATGCAGCGCCCGGCTGAATGAACTTCTTAATTTTGAGCGACTAAATTCTTCACGGGTGCCATTTTGTTTAACCACTTGCGGTAAATTGAGTGCGGCATTTTCATAAGTGGTAAAGCGCTTGTCGCATTCAGGACATCGACGACGACGACGAATTGAATCGCCTTCGTCATTGACGCGAGAGTCAATGACTTGGGTATCGTCGGCACTGCAAAATGGACATTTCATTTAAATAAGCGCTTATTAGGCGCCGTACACTGGGAAGCGTGAAGTTAAAGCATGAACTTTCGCTTTTGTTGCAGCAATCACCGCTTCATCAGTTGGATTATCTAATACGTCAGCAATTAAGTTAGCTACTTGTCTTGCTTCATCTTCTTTAAAGCCACGTGTAGTAATTGCTGGTGAGCCAATACGAATGCCAGAAGTCACAAATGGACTCTCTGGATCGTTAGGGATAGAGTTTTTGTTCACAGTGATGTGCGCTAAACCTAAAGCTGCATCTGCCGCTTTACCCGTTAAGCCTTTAGGGCGTAAATCCACCAAGAATACGTGTGACTCTGTGCGACCAGAAATAATACGTAATCCACGTTTAGCTAATTCTTCAGCCATCACGCTCGCATTTTTGACCACTTGTGCTTGGTAAGTTTTAAATTCTGGTTGTAATGCCTCTAGGAATGCAACCGCTTTACCAGCAATGACGTGCATCAATGGACCACCTTGCAGGCCAGGGAATACGTAAGAATTTAATGACTTTTCAAATTCTGCTTTTGCCAAAATGATGCCGCCGCGAGGGCCACGTAATGTTTTGTGCGTTGTTGAAGTCACAAAGTCAGCATGAGGCACTGGATTAGGATAAACGCCAGCAGCAATCAAACCAGAGTAATGCGCCATGTCGACCATGAAATACGCACCAACTTTTTTAGCAATCGCTGCCATGCGTTCCCAGTCGAAACGAAGTGCATAAGCAGATGCGCCGCCAATCAATAGTTTTGGTTTGCATTCAACCGCAATGCGTTCCATTTCATCGTAATCGATTTCTTCTTTATCGTTTAAGCCATAAGGCACGATATTAAATAATTTGCCTGACAAGTTTGCTGGTGAACCGTGAGTTAAATGACCGCCGTGACCGAGGTTCATGCCCATGATGGTGTCACCTGGTTTTAAAATCGAGAAGTAAACAGCCTGATTTGCTTGTGAACCTGAGTGTGGTTGTACGTTAGCGTATTCAGCACCATATAATTTCTTAATGCGATCAATCGCAAGTTGTTCTACTTGGTCTACGTATTCGCAACCACCGTAAAAGCGCTTACCTGGATAGCCTTCAGCGTATTTGTTCGTGAGTTGTGAGCCTTGCACTTCCATCACGGCAGGGCTTGTGTAGTTTTCAGAAGCAATTAATTCAATATGTTCATCTTGGCGCACGCGCTCTTGTTCTACATATTTTGCTAATTCAGGATCCACAACGCTCAAGGTTTTTGCTCTGCTAAACATAAGTAACTTTCTCGAAGGCTTAAATTAAATAATTTTGCTATTTTATCATAATGGGCGTGATTTCACCCTCCCTGTTGACCGACTCAGCACGGTATAATTCAAGCCAACACCGAAATAATTTTAAGGAGTGCAAAATGAAATGGACAGACGTGCAAGCAATTGCAGAGGCTTTATATGATGCGCATCCCAATGTTGACGCCAAAGTTATTCGTTTTACGGATTTGCATGCATGGGTAATGGCTTTAGATGGCTTTAGTGATGAACCGAACAATAGCAATGAGAAGATATTAGAAGCGATTCAACAACTTTGGATCGAAGAGCTATAGAAATGCAAATCCCTAAAGAGATATTTAAAGCCTACGACATTCGCGGTATTGTTGGCAAAACCTTAACGCCTGAAATTGTTGAAGCAATTGGTCAGGCGCTTGGGAGTGAGGCTTTGTTGAGAAAGCAGACGGCGATTTGTGTCGGGTACGACGGTCGTTTGTCTGGGCCAGAATTGGCCGCAGCTTTATCTCGGGGGATACGTAAAACAGGTATGAATGTAATTCAGCTTGGGCTGGTAGCGACTCCTATGGTGTATTTTGCGGCTTATGAATTAGGCACACATTGCGGCGTGATGGTGACAGGCAGTCATAATCCACCAGATTACAATGGCTTAAAAATGGTGTTGGCTGGTGAAACGCTTTCAGGTGAGGCCATACAAAGCTTACGTATCCGAATCGAGTCTGGTGACTTGATTACTCAGTCAGATGGCAGTGAAAGTCATCATGATGTTGCTGCAGCGTATATTGCCAAAATTGCTAGCGACGTTAAGCTCAGTCGTTCAATGAAGATTGCTGTCGATTGTGGCAACGGCGTCCCTGGTGCTTATGCTAAAAAGTTATACGAAGCGCTTGGTTGCCAAGTGCAAGAATTGTTTTGTGAAGTGGATGGCCATTTCCCGAATCACCATCCTGATCCTTCTGTTCCAGAAAACTTAGCAGACCTCATTGAAGCTTTGGCAAGGGGTGATGCAGAAATAGGTTTGGCTTTTGATGGTGACGGTGACCGTTTAGGTGTCGTTACTAAAGACGGTAACATTATTTACCCCGATCGCCAGTTAATGCTATTTGCTGAAGAAGTACTTAAGCGTAATCAAGGTGCCACCATTATCTACGATGTGAAATCTACACGTAATCTTGCACCTTGGATTAAAGCAAGACATGGCAAGCCGCTGATGTGGAAAACAGGGCACTCCTTGGTTAAAGCTAAAATCAAAGAAACCAGTGCAGATTTAGCTGGTGAAATGAGTGGGCATATCTTCTTTAATGATTTAATCGATGGCAAAAATCCTGCGCAAGGTCGCCGTTGGTATGGTTTTGATGATGGTTTATATTCAGGTGCACGATTACTAGAAATTCTGAGTGCCGTAGCCAATCCTTCTGCCACCTTAAATGCGCTTCCTGAAAGCGTCAGTACGCCAGAGCAACATATTCAAATGCAAGAAGGGGAGCCGCATGCGCTGATTGCTGCTTTGCAGAAATCAGCCAAGTTTGAAGGTGCAACGGATGTGATTACGATTGATGGCTTGCGAGTGGAATACGCAGATGGTTTTGGTTTAATGCGCCCATCTAATACCACGCCTGTGATTGTGCTTAGGTTTGAAGCGGATAATGAAGCAGCGCTAAAACGTATTCAAAATACTTTTCGTGAAATCATTTTAGCGGCTGCGCCGCAAGTCAAATTACCTTTCTAGCTTATTGTTAGCTTACTTTTTCTTTGCATTCACCTTGGCATAAGCAGCAAGTAGCTGCTTGTGCATTTCGCTACCTTCCATATTCGCACCTAGGTTATTTAGGCCAAAATAACGAGATTCTTGGCTAAGTAGTTTTTGTGCTTGGACTAGGGTTTCTTGGCTATACATTAAAGCAAGATTAGCGTTAAAAGCCTTGGTGTGGTTTTGTTCTGTCATTTCTTGTAATTGCACTAAGTCTGAAACGCAACGATAAACGCGAGCGCGTTTTTCTGGCAATTCGCCAAATTGATGTATCCAATCACAACCCTCTAAAATCACATCAGCATCACCCACAGCTAATCCTAATAAAGCTTTGAGTTCGCCCACGCGCAGGTCAGCCCAAACTGTGCCGGCATCTGCACAAAGACCTATCAGTGTTGTCACTGGTAATTCATCTGCCAGTTCTAAATCAAGTAGCGTTTCGAGTAATTCGGCACTTTCATTTCCGGTTAAATCCTGCACGCGGAGTAGACCTGGGCGGACTAAATTGCCAACGGTATTGTTTTCCCACTCAAGCTCTTCCACAGGATAAATTTCTGACATGCCAGGCACAAAAATACGGCAAGCATAGACATCCAAATGCGTGAAATCAGCAATATAAATATCATGTCCACTTTCATGTATAGCATCGCAACACCACTGATAATCTTCTTCTGTCGTGGTACCAAAGTTCCAATCGACGAAGTCATAATCAGGACTGTCGTTTAAGAAGTTCCAACTAATAACACCACTAGAATCTACAAAATGGATTTCTAAGTTTTGTGAATCTGCGATTTCTTCCATATCAAAACCAGGCTTCACAAAATTCTTAAGGCCATCAATCGCACGGCCTTGTAGCAGCTCCGTGAGCGCACGTTCCAGTGCCACTTCAAAGCGTGGATGTGCACCAAAGCTAGCAAAACAACCTTGGTCTTCTGGATGTAATAAGGTGACGTTCATCACAGGATATTGACCACCTAATGAAGCATCTTTAACCAAGATGCCGTAGCCTGCATCACGTAGGCCTTTAATGCCCGCGGCGATGCGTGGATATCGATTGATGACTGCCTCAGGAACATCTGGTAAGCAAATACCTTCACGGATGATTTTGTATTTAATGTCGCGTTCAAAAATCTCTGCAAGTGCTTGAGTACGAGCTTCTTTTAGCGTGTTGCCAGCAGACATGCCGTTGCTCACATAAAGATTACCAATGAGGTTCACTGGAAAATAAGCCACTTCATCATCGCGCAAGCGTTTGTATGGAATCGCACAAATGCCGCGTTTGGCATTGCCTGAATTTAAGTCAATCAGTTTGCTCGCTGAAACAGTGCCTTCAGGATTGTAGAATTTTTGCAGTTCTTTGTTGAGTAAGCCAGCAGGCCATGTATCGCCATTTAATGGAAACCATTTTTCGTTTGGGTAATGCACGTAGTCTTCATTGCTAATGGTCTCGCCCAAGTAAAAGTGCGTCCAGAAATAATTGGTACTTAAGCGTTCAAAGTATTCACCGAGTGCACTGGCGCGAGCTGCGAGTTGTGATGCACCTTTACCATTGCTAAATAAACGTGTGCAATCACGGTCAGTCACGTGTACAGACCAAATGCCTTCAATCTCGTTGAGCCACGAACGTTCTTCTACATGAAAGCCAATATCTAATAATTTTGCTTGTAAGGTGCTGATTGAGTGTTCAAGCGAAGCGTCTTTGCTTGGGATGAAGGTTTCAGTACTTGCATTTGGGTTGGTTTGCATCGCGTGGCTTCCAAGCAAAATAAATAAAAAAGGCCGTCAGAATAGCACGGCCAGGGTAAAAGTAATTCAGATTATTCCGTGTGGTGATTAAGTAATCACGGTTGGCGTGTCGCGTCCCGTTCTTTGTTTAAGTTCAGAAATCTGCATAGCGATTTGAATCATTTCGGCTAGTAAGGTTTGTGCGTCTAAGCCATGCTTATTGGTATCAGGCTCAAAAGCTTCCAAGTAGATTCTAAGCGTAGCCCCCGAAGTGCCTGTGCCTGAGAGTCTAAAAACAATGCGTGAGCCATCAGTGAATAAAATACGTAAACCTTGCTGCGTGCTGATACTGCCATCAATCGAATCGGTATAACTAAAATCATCGCAAGTTTGGATGGTGTATTGACCGAAAGTCTTGCCAGTCATAGCCGTAAAATTATCACGTAAGTGATGAATGACACCATTTGCGGCATCAAGTGGTAAATCTTCATAATCATAACGTGAATAAACATTGCGGCCGAATTGTAGCCAATGACGTTTAACGATTTGTTCAACTGATTGACGTTTAATCGCCAAAATATTGAGCCAGAATAATACCGCCCATAGTCCATCTTTTTCACGTACATGGCTGGAGCCTGTGCCAAAGCTTTCTTCACCGCATAGCGTTACTTTTTCAGCGTCCATTAAATTGCCAAAAAACTTCCAACCAGTCGGAGTTTCATAGCAGGGTATATCTAAAGACTTTGCGACCATATCAACAGCGCCACTGGTCGGCATTGAGCGTGCTACGCCAGCGATGCCTTTAGCGTAGCCTTTTACCATACGAGCATTGGCGGCGATGAGTGCAAGGCTGTCGGAAGGCGTCACAAAAAAGCCTTTGCCTAAAATCATATTACGGTCGCCATCGCCATCAGAAGCCGCACCAAAATCAGGGGCGTTATCGCCGTAAAGAATCTCGACTAATTCATGTGCATAAGTGAGGTTAGGGTCAGGATGACCACCACCAAAATCTGGTAATGGCTTGCAGTTCATTAGGCTGTTACTTGGTGCACCCAAACGTTTAATAAAAATCTCTTCTGCATAAGGACCAGTCACAGCGTGCATGGCATCAAACTTCATACGGAAGCCAGAAGCGAGTAAATCTTTAATCGCTGAAAAGTCGAATAATGATTCCATAAGTTCAGCATAATCGGTGACGGCATCAATCACCTTAATGGTCATGCCCGCTAAATTGGTTTCGCCTATTACATCGAGTGCAACATCAGCGGCTTCGATAATTTTGTAATGCTGTATGGTTTTAGACTTCTCAAAGATGGCTTCAGTGATTTTTTCTGGAGCAGGGCCACCATTTTCAGTGTTGTACTTAATCCCAAAGTCGCCATCCACGCCACCAGGGTTGTGACTCGCTGAAAGGATGATGCCACCAAAGGTATTGAATTTTCGGATAATGCACGAAGCTGCAGGCGTCGATAAAATACCGCCTTGACCAACGAGCACTTGACTAAAGCCATTCGCAGCAGCCATTTTGAGGATGGTTTGAATCGCTTCACGATTGTAATAACGGCCATCACCACCTAGGATAAGCGTTGCACCTGCAGGTGCGTTAATCGTGTCGAAAATACTTTGAACGAAATTCTCTAAGTAATGCGGCTGCTGAAAAACAGTTACGCGTTTACGTAAACCAGAAGTCCCTGGTTTTTGATCCTTAAAAGGGTTGGTGTTGATAGTCTGAATCATCATAGGCAAGATTTTAGTTTAAACCGCTGATGCTGTGTAACAAGTTGACACTCATCTGCTTTAACTTGATAATTGCGCCCCTCATGGGAGATTAGCTCAGTTGGTAGAGCAGCGGACTCTTAATCCGTTTGTCGCGAGTTCGACCCTCGCATCTCCCACCAATAAAAAAGAAAATGGCTATGTGAAAACGTGGCCACTTTTTTAAATTAAATATCTTATGAGGCTTTGTGATGAACAAACAAAAATTTGATACTAAACTTTTAGCAAAGATGCCTGTTTGATTAATCGTTAGCGTTGAACACAAGATTCTTTGCCAAAGTTTCCACCTTTAAACTCGGGTTGGTAGTAGAACTTTTTGAAGGCCCATTTGCCGGCTTTGTTTTTTGAAAAAGAGGCAATGCCCGTACCAAAATCCTTACCCGTTTGATCTGTATTTGCAAAATATATCGCCATATCTTTTTTATGAGCGGCGGCATGACCAGGATATGTGCCGTAGCCTGGCACTTCTAGTTTGAATTGATATGAGCCATATTCACCTTCACTTTGAGTGGCGACTAATTTAATTGTCACTTTGCCTGTATAGGCACCTTCGAGTTTGTCTTGCCCAGTGCAATCATAAATACCGCTGTAATCAGTCCCCGTAAATTTTGTTTGTGCATTTGCAGTTGTACTGATGGTGAGATAAACAATGAGCCAGAGATATTTCATGGGCGTTCCTTTAAAGCATTTAGTTAATTTAGTTTGTTTTAATTATAAACATAAGTGCTGTTAGCGTGAATTTTAGATATTCCCGAATTTAGTGCATCCATTTTTGAGCAGCACTTGATTGGTGCGGATTTAAGAGAATGTCTATTTAGAAGCCTTTGTAGACCGGACTTTAATAAGTGGCATGGCGATTGCTTTTGTAAAAAGTAAGACGATAAAAGTAAAGCGGCGGTCTCTTATGAATAGCCCAATAAAAACCTATTTTGATGAAATGAACTCTGGGTCTAAAGGTGTTCGTGATTTATATAAAAACTATGCCAATTGGTTGAGCGGAGTGCCTGCGGAGCAGTTGGAAAGCAAACGCCAAGAAGCAGAGCTTCTGTTTAGGCGTGTAGGTATCACATTCAATGTTTATGGTGAAAATGCGGGTACGGAGCGTTTAATTCCTTTTGATGTGATTCCGCGACTATTAGCGGCTAAAGAATGGGATGTTTTGTCCAAAGGTGCGATGCAGCGTGTACGTGCCTTGAATATGTTTTTACACGATATTTATCATGACCGTGAAATTATCAAAGCAGGCATTGTTTCCGAAAGTATCTTAACGCATAGCCAATATCGTCCTGAGATGTTTGATGTGGATGTGCCAGGTGGCATTTATGCGCATATTGCAGGAATTGATATTGTCCGGACGGGTGAGAATCAGTTCTATGTGTTAGAGGATAATTTAAGAACACCTTCAGGTGTTTCTTACATGCTAGAAGATCGCAAGATGATGATGCGACTTTTTCCGGAATTGTTTCGTCGCTATTCAATCGCGCCTGTTGAGCATTATCCGCAAGTATTAAAAAATAATTTACGTGCAGTAGCGCAAACTGGGATTAAAGATCCAACTGTCGTTTTGCTTACGCCTGGTGCTTATAACAGTGCTTATTTTGAGCATGCTTTCTTAGCACAACAAATGGGTGTGGAGTTAGTGGAAGGTCAAGATTTGTTTGTGCGTAATAACGCAGTTTATATGCGTACAACCGAGGGGCCAAAGCGTGTGGATGTGATTTATCGTCGATTAGATGATGAGTACATCGATCCACTGGCTTTTAACGCTGACAGTATGTTGGGTGTTCCTGGTTTGTTTTCAGTTTATCGTAACGGTGGGGTAACACTGGCTAACGCTGTGGGTACTGGCGTCGCTGATGATAAATCGACCTACATTCGCGTGCCTGAGATGATTAAGTTCTATTTGGCGGAGGAGCCAATCCTTTCTAACGTGCCTACTTACGAATTAAGTAAATCAGATGATTTGGCTTATACGCTAGAGCATTTACCTGAGCTAGTTGTTAAAGAAGTGCAGGGCTCAGGTGGTTATGGCATGTTGGTTGGACCTACTGCAAGTAAAAAAGAAATTGCTGATTTCCGTGATCGTATTTTGGCGGATCCTAGTAACTACATTGCACAACCAACATTAGCGCTTTCAACTTGCCCAACTTTAGTTGAGCAAGGGATTGCTCCTCGCCATGTCGATTTAAGACCTTTTGTGTTGTCTGGTGAGGCCGTGACTTTAGTACCAGGGGCTTTATGTCGTGTGGCGATGCGTGAAGGTTCTTTGGTGGTCAATTCATCACAAGGTGGCGGCACTAAAGATACCTGGGTGTTGCAAGAAACCTCGTCTCAAGATTTAGACGCAGTTGAACAAGCATTAAAAGATGAGGTGGCTGTATGTTAAGTAGAACCGCAAATCATTTATTTTGGATGGCTCGGTATATCGAACGTGCAGAGAATATGGCACGTATATTAGATGTGACGGCAAATATGGCGCTAGTGCCGAACGCTGCATTGAGTGAGGCGGCTTTATGGCAACCGGCACTTGAGATTTCAGGTAATGCTGAAGCTTTTCAAGACCGCTTTACTGAATACACTGCCAGTAATGTGATTCACTATTTATCGATGGATCCTGAAAACCCTTCTAGTATCTATTCTGCTTTGTACAGTGCTCGTGAAAACGCACGCGCAGTCCGCGTGGCAATGACTTCCGAAACTTGGGAAAACATTAATTCTTTATGGTTAGAGTTTAGTCAATTTGAAGGTAAAGATTTAGCGAAAGAAGGACTACGTGAATTTTGTGATTGGGTGAAAGCACGTTCGCATTTATTTCGCGGGGTGAGCTTTGGCACGATGTTGCGTGATGATGCTTTTCAGTTCTTACGTTTGGGTACATTTATTGAGCGAGCAGATAATACAGCGCGATTGCTAGATGTTAAATATCACTTGTTATTACCAAAAGAAGAAGAGGTTGGGGGTGGCGTTGATTATTACGAATGGAGTGCGGTATTACGCTCTGTATCAGCTTTTCAAGCTTATCAAAAAGTATTTAACGATACGATTCAGCCTTGGCGCGTGGCCGAGTTGTTGGTGTTACGTAAAGATATGCCTCGTTCATTACATGCTTGCTTCACCGAGATTGCAGCGATTTTAGAGAACCTAACAACAGGTCGGCATGTTGAATGTCAACGAATCGCAGGGGAGATTAATGCGAGTTTGTTGTATGGACGTATGGATAAGATTTTCCAAAATGGTTTGCATGAATTTTTAACTGAATTTATCGAACGTAATCATCAATTGGGTGCAGAAATACAACGTAGCTTTTTGAACGTTCATGCAGCGTAATCTGCATTCACCTGCTTTTATAAAGATTGATTAATCCTCATGCAATTAAGCATACAACATACAACGCAATACAGTTATAGCGATCCGCTTAATTACAGCATTCAACAATTGCGTCTCACACCACAAGATGGTTTTGGTCAGCGCGTAAAAAATTGGTCTATTTCCGTGAATGGACAACTCAGTCAGCATCAAGACACTTATGGAAATATTGTTCACACCATGGTGCTTGATGGCAATCACAGCGAAATTAAGTTGGTGGCCAAAGGCGAGGTTGAGACAGGTTTGTCTATGACCAAATCTGAGGAAAGGCTGCCCTTGCAAATATTTTTGAGGAGCACTGTTCTAACTGCTGTGGATGCCCACATAAAAGCTTTTGCTGCACCATTTGGTCCTTTAAAAACGATTGCTGATCTAGAGAGATTAAGTGCGGCGATTATTGATTGTGTGCCTTATGTGAAAGGAGCGACTGGGGTCTATACCACTGCGCCACAAGCCTTTGAGGCAAGCACAGGTGTGTGTCAGGACCATGCACATATCTTTATTGCTTGTTGCCGAGGTTTAGTAACACCAGCGCGTTATGTCAGCGGGTATTTATTTACTGACGATGGTCATTTACTAGAAAGTCATGCATGGGCAGATGCTTGGTTGGATGGAATCGGCTGGGTGAGTGTAGATGTTTCAAATAGATGTTTGGCCGATAGTGCGCATGTTCGATTGGCCACTGGTTTGGATTATCACGATGCGTGTCCTGTTAGTGGTGTGCGGGTTGGTGGTGGTATGGAAACGATGCAAGCTGGCGTCAATGTCTGGCAACTCGGAGGCGGCGGCAGCAATCGCGAATTGAGAAAGCAAATTGAACAAGTACAACAATAAATACTAAAAGTATAAAAAAATAATATAGATAGGACGGAGAAAAGAAATGACTTATTGCATTGCTTTATTGCTTGACGAGGGGCTGGTGTTGGCATCAGACACTCGTACAAATGCGGGTGTTGATCAGGTGGCAATTTTTCCTAAAATGCATCATTTTGAAGTGCCTGGTGAGCGTATGATTACTTTACTGACAGCAGGTAATTTGGCGATTACGCAATTGGTGGTGAATCGTTTGCGTGAAGCAGTTGATCGTAATGAAGGTGATCACATTAATAATGTCAGTAGCTTATTTCATGTGGCAAGTTTAGTGGGTGATGAAGTGCGTTTTGCCTTTGAACGTGATGCTGAACATCTTAAAAATCATAACGCGGATTTTTCTGCGAGCATTATTGTGGCAGGGCAAATTAAAGGCGAAAAGCCAAGATTATTTAATGTGTATAACGCAGGTAATTTTATTGAGCCTAGCCAAGAAACACCCTATTTTCAGATAGGCGAAACTAAATACGGCAAGCCTATTATCGATCGTGTGATTAAGCATGATACCGAGATGATGGATGCTGTGAAGTGTGTGCTAATTTCTTTTGATTCAACCATACGCAGTAATATTTCAGTCGCTGCGCCGATAGATTTAATGCTTTATCGTAAAGATACTTTTCATGGAAATTGTCTTCAGCGTATTACTGAAAATGATGCGTATTATGCTGTTGTTCGTAAGGGCTGGTCAGAGGGGCTTAAAGAAGTATTTCATCAATTACCTAATCCTGATTGGTGCTAACGATGTTGCATTCTCCAGTCGATGTTCAAAATGTTTCGCTTGCGATTCGTGACGCTGTTGCACCGGTATTTTTGCTTACAGGCATAGGTTCAATTCTTGGTGTATTAGTGAATCGTCTTGGCCGCTCAATTGATCGAGCAAGGGCAATTAATGTGATGGGTGATGAGCAGTTTTATCAGTGTTCAGCTGAGCTGGATATTATCGTTAGAAGAACAAGGTGGATGCGCTGGTCTGTAGGACTATTTATTTTTGCTGGTTTATGTGTCGCATTATCTATTGCTTCAGTTTTTATTAGTGCTGAGTTTCATGTGAACTTGCCTCACTTTGTTCTAATCGCTTTTATTACGGCTATGCTTTCTCTTACGCTTGGACTGCTTTGTTTTCTGAGGGAAATTATTTTAGCCTCGCAAGAAATTATTACATCAAATCGTCAAAAAACTTAGTTCTAATTTAATTATTAGATTTCATATTTGGATGGTATAAATTCACATCATTAAAATAAAAAAATAGTCTTAATTTAAATCATTAAATTAAATATTTTTTATATCTTTAATACATTAATACGTAGCTTTATTTTTTAAAAAAGTTTATTGTTGCGGAATTGGTGGTGGCTAAAAACAATTTAAGACACTTTCTAATTAATTAAAAAAATCATTTGGAGATTCACATGAAAAAACTTTTTTCTTTTATTTTTGGTATTTTCTCAAGTAAGCCTGCAGCGAAACCAGCTGCAAAACCTGTTGCTAATGCAGCCGTTGTAGCTAAACCAGTTGCAGCTAAAAAACCAGTTGCAGCTAAGAAGCCAGCTGTAAAAAAACCAGCAGCTAAAAAACCAGCAGCTAAAAAACCAGCAGCTAAAAAACCAGTTGCAGCTAAGAAGCCAGCTGTAAAAAAACCAGCAGCTAAAAAACCAGTTGCAGCTAAGAAGCCAGCTGTAAAAAAACCAGCAGCAAAATAATTAGATTTTGATAATTATTTTTATTGTTTAATTTTTCTATTAATTATTTGACGGGACATCTCAATGAAGTTGTATAAAAACGTATTGGTATTTTCTGCGTTTGTAATGGTTTTTTCTGGATGTGCAAGTCAATTGATAGAAGTTAAACAAGGGTCTGAACGTGTATCTGTTGCAGATGCAAATCAGGTGGCAAGTTGTGAATCTAAAGGCAAAGCTACAGTTAGTGTATTGACGAAAGTTGGTTTCATTAGCCGTAGCGTTGATGCTGTAGAGGATAACTTGGTACAGCTCGCTCGCAATAGTGCTTTGGATATTGGTGGCGATACTATCGTTAAGGATGAGATGCCTGAGTTCGGTAAACGTACTTTTGCTATTTATAAATGCAAACCTTAAATAAATTTAATCTTTTGAGTTGAGTTTTACCCTTTTGGGTTAATTAAGGAGTTGAATTATGAAATGTAATATAGGTTGTTCTGAACGTAACGTTAGACTTGTGATTGGTAGTGTTTTAGTGACATTGGCAATCACTCACAATATCGGTGCATGGGGTTGGTTGGGTTTGATTCCACTTGTAACAGGTGTGATGAAAGTCTGCCCAGCTTATGCTTTGTTAAAGCGAAGCACTTGCTGTAAAGATTGCAAGGGTGGCTGTGGCTGTAGCTAGCTTACTGATAAAACGTTTGATTTAAAAAAGGGAGCTGACGCTCCCTTTTTTATTGATCATAAATTTCGAATTGAAGTCGTAATCGCAATATAATGAGTTAACTGATTTGCGAATAAGAAAGTTTGCTGAATGAAACAAAAGTTCGACAAAGGCTTTAAAAAAATCTCTGGGTTGTTAGCCAAAGAGTTTTTGAAAGAAGTATTGCCTTATGCATTACTTATTTTGCTGGCTGTTTTTTTAGCCATTCATTACATCAATCCTGCACCTCCTAAAAAGATCGTTATTTCAGCAGGCGGCGCCTCTGTTAATAATCGTGCATATGCTGCTATATACGGTGCGTTATTGAAGCAACATGGGATTGAGTTGGAAGTTAGAGAGTCTGCAGGTGATGTTGAAAATATTAGACTACTGAAAGATGAATCTTCTGGCGTTGATTTGGCTTTTGTTCAGGATGGCGTTGCTCGCGCTGAAGGTGCTGGTGCATTGCAGTCTTTGGGCAGTCTTTATTATGAGCCTGCTTGGATATTATGTCGTTGTTCAGAGCAGCTTGGACATCTCTCCAGGTTAAAGGGTAAGCGCATCGCGGTTGGCCCTGAGGGGGATGGATCCAACGTCCTCGCGATGAGGTTGTTGAGAGCAAGTGGTGTTAACGCTAAGAACTCTCATTTATCTAAACTTGCTGGCGATGCTGCTGTTGATGCGCTGCATGACGGTCGTATTGATGCCGCTATCATCGTTGATATGAGTGATTCTGTATTGGTGAAACGTGCGCTGAAAGATCCTCAGGTTCATTTAATTAGTTTGGATGACGCAGAGGCGCTTACACGTCAGAATTCTTATTTGCATCATTTGATTCTTCCTGAAAGTTCTATTGATATTGCGCGTAATATTCCTTCTCGGAGTATTCATCTGATTGCCCCAACTACCATGTTGGTTAAAAGTGAAAGCATGCATCCAGCATTAGTTTATTTAATGATGAAGATTATTAAACAGATTCATAATGGCCCCGGTATCTTACATGCTAAAGATGCTTTCCCATCGATGCAGGGGTCGGATTTTCCATTGAGTGCTCAAGCTGATAATTTTTATCGTAATGGGCCGCCCTTTTTAGATAAGTATTTGCCTTTTTGGGCATCCACTTTTATTAGTCGAACACTAATTGTGATTGTACCTTTGTTGGCTATATTGCTTCCGCTTTCAAAAATCATTCCTCTGGCTTATCGAACTTTTATGCGTTGGCGATTGTTTAGATATTACGGTGAACTTCGCTATCTGGAAACGCAACTAAATCAGGAGCAGGGTAGGCTTGATCGTGACTATTATCTTCAGAAGTTAGATCAAATAGAATCGAGAGCTAGGTCGATTAAATTACCAATCAGTTATTCGCAATATCTTTATGAGTTGCGATCACATATTGAGTTTGTAAGATCTAAAATTTAGAAAGGTAGTTTGTATCCTATGAGTCTTCACCATACGCCTGTTAATACGAGCGATTATTTTGCTAAAGCATTTACTAAAATGTTACGTTTTTTTGCGGATACTTTTTTTGCAAAAAGATATGGGCATCGTGCAGTTGTCTTGGAAACTGTCGCGGCTGTGCCAGGTATGGTAGCTGGCATGTGGCAGCATTTAACTTGTTTGCGCAGAATGCAGGAGGATAGGGGTTGGATTAAAGTTCTATTGGATGAGGCTGAAAACGAGCGCATGCATTTGATGACTTTTATTAAAGTGGCGCAACCGAATATTTTTGAGCGATTATTAATTTTGATTGTGCAGGCCGTATTTTGGAATTTGTATTTTGTGATGTATGTATTTGCCCCAAGAACTTGTCATCGCTTAGTCGGATATTTTGAAGAGGAGGCGGTGATTAGCTATACGGCTTATTTAGAGCAAGTTGAAGCCAACCCTGAATTAAATATAGCTGCACCCCAAATTGCTTTAGATTATTGGAACTTGCCAGCCGATTCGAAATTAGTTGATGTGATTAAGGCCGTTAGAAATGATGAGCAGGGGCATGCTGACGTTAATCATGCATTTGCAAATGATTATGATCAAAGAAATACTTAAAATAAATTCACTTATTTTTATATCTTAATAATAGGCTTAAAGCCTCTGGCAGCCTGATTTTAGTGTTGTTTTTTTGTAATAAATAGGGATTGTTTGAAAATTAATGCTTGACTTGAATTAATTACCCTAGTACAAAGTTGTTTGGGCGTTTTTACTTTGATCTTTTTTTGGTTGGCGTAGCTGGCTTTTAGTTCGTGAAGTACAAACTTTTGGGGCGCCTCCCCTAGTTTTAGTAAGGAAGTATGCAATGGCAACAGGTACCGTTAAATGGTTTAATGACTCTAAAGGCTTCGGCTTTATCACTCCAGATGAAGGCGGCGATGACCTTTTCGCTCATTTCTCAGCTATCGTTGATAGCGGCTACAAGAGCTTGAAAGAAAATGAACGTGTTAGCTTTGATGTAACTGATGGCCCTAAGGGCAAACAAGCATCAAACATTCAAAAGGCTTAGTTCCTTTTAGTGTTTAGCAATATCGTTTAATTAAAACGGCTCGTTTAACGAGCCGTTTTAATTTGTACTTTTCCTTTTGTGATCGACTTTAATGCCTTGGTTTCTTTATTTATTGGAATGTCGTAACGGAGCTTATTACGCGGGCATCACTAATAATTTAGAATCTCGATTTGCAGCCCATTTATCAGGCAAGGGTGCAAGATATACACGTGCAAACCCTCCTATTCGAATCCTGGCCTCTAAAGGCTATCCTGACCGATCTTCAGCGAGTAGTGCTGAAGTGCAATTGAAAAAACGTAAGCGAGAACAAAAGCTTTCTTTTTTTGAATCTGATACAAACTAATAACAATGTGAAATATTCCGGTTACACACTCATGGTTAAATGTGAATCATTAGCTTATTTGCATGAATGAGTTATCTCCTTGTATTACCTCCAAATGGTATCTAACGATACCAACTTTATGGCGAGATTAGATCTCGCCATTTTTTTTGCCTATTCGAGTTGCATTTGCCATATTTCCAGATCAATTCTGGAATAAAAAAGCTAAAAACATGGTTTGTGACAACACACGGTTTCCAGTAAAATAACGATCAAGTTAGCTCTTGTCTGCAATATCTAGAAAAGTATTTTCATGACCAAATTCGTGTTTGTTACTGGCGGCGTTGTTTCTTCATTAGGCAAGGGCATCGCAGCAGCGTCGCTCGGCGCTATTCTCGAATCGCGTGGTATCAAAGTAACCATGCTTAAGCTTGATCCTTACATCAATGTTGATCCAGGCACTATGAGTCCATTTCAGCACGGTGAGGTGTTTGTGACGGATGATGGCGCTGAAACCGATTTAGACTTAGGTCATTACGAGCGTTTTATTAGCTCTCGCATGGGCAAGCGCAATAACTTCACTGCTGGTCAAATTTATGAAACCGTCATCAAGAAAGAACGTCGCGGCGAATATCTTGGTAAAACTGTTCAAGTTATTCCACATATTACCGATGAAATTAAAAATCACGTGAAGCGTGGCGCTGAGGGTGCTGAAGTTGCAATTGTTGAAGTGGGTGGTACAGTTGGCGATATTGAATCCCTTCCTTTCCTGGAAGCAATTCGCCAAATGGGCTTTGAGGAAGGGCGCGACAATACCTGTTATATCCATTTGACCTTGTTGCCTTGGATACCAACGGCTGGCGAACTTAAAACTAAACCAACACAGCACTCCGTAAAAGAATTGCGTGAGATTGGTATTCAGCCTGACATCTTGCTTTGTCGTGCCGATAGAGCGATTCCTGAAGATGAGCGTCATAAGATCGCTTTGTTCACTAATGTTGCCCCTGAGGCAGTAATTTCTGCGATTGATGCTAGTTCTATCTATCAAATTCCTGGCTTCTTGCATGAGCAGCATTTGGACGACATTGTTTGTAATAAATTGAAGCTCTCACCAAAGCCAGCTGATTTGTCTAGTTGGAACAAAATTGTTGATGCTCTAGCAAACCCTAAACAAGAAGTGAATATTGCCTTTGTTGGTAAATACGTAGATTTAACCGAATCTTATAAATCATTGACGGAAGCCTTGATTCACGCCGGCATTCACACACAGTCAAAAGTGCGCATCCATTATATGGATTCGGAAGATATTGAACGTGATGGTACTGTTGCGTTAAAACCGATGGATGCCATTTTGGTACCAGGCGGATTTGGTAAGCGCGGCACCGAAGGGAAAATCAAAGCAATTCAGTTTGCGCGCGAAAATAAAAAGCCTTACCTTGGCATTTGCTTAGGTATGCAGTTGGCTGTTATTGAGTACGCACGTCATGTAGCCAACTTAAAAGACGCAAACAGTACAGAATTTAATCCTGACGGCCCACATCCATTAGTTGGTTTAATTACTGAGTGGAAAACGGCTGATGGTAAGGTTGAAGTACGGGATGAGAGTTCTGATTTAGGTGGAACGATGCGTCTTGGTGCGCAGCGCTGTCCAATTGAACCTAATACGCTTGCCTCAATTATTTATGGCACTGAAGTGAATGAGCGTCATCGTCATCGTTATGAAGTCAATAATCATTACGTTGATCAGTTAAAGGCAGCCGGATTGGTTATTTCAGCACGTACGCCGACTGAAGATTTATGTGAAATGGTTGAATTGCCACAAAACGTACATCCTTGGTTTGTTGCTTGCCAATTCCATCCCGAATTTACGTCTAATCCTCGTACGGGCCATCCGCTCTTCAAGTCTTATATTGAGGCTGCGTTGAAATATAAAGGTGCTAAATAATGAAGTTATGTGGATTTGATGTTGGTATTGAACATCCAATTTTTCTAATCGCTGGTCCTTGTGTCATTGAGTCTGAGCAAATGGCGATTGATACTGCTGGGCAGCTTAAAGAGATTTGTGCAAGCGTTGGCATTCCATTTATTTATAAATCTTCTTACGATAAAGCAAATCGTAGTTCTAATAAAACTTTCCGTGGTTTTGGTATGGAAGAAGGTTTGCGTATTTTGGATGAAGTACGTCGTCAAATCGGTGTGCCAATCTTGACTGATGTGCATACTGAAGAACAAGTTAAAGATGTTGCTGCGGTTGTTGATGTATTACAAACACCTGCATTTTTATGTCGCCAAACTGATTTTATTACGGCAGTCGCAACTTGCGGTAAGCCTGTGAATATCAAAAAAGGTCAATTCTTGGCGCCAGGTGATATGAAGCAAGTGGTGCAAAAAGCTAAAGAGGCGAATGGTGGTGCAGATACGATCATGGTTTGTGATCGTGGTACATCTTTTGGATATAACACACTAATTTCAGATATGCGCGGCTTAGCTATTATGCGTGAAACAAATTGCCCGGTCGTTTTTGATGCCACGCATTCTGTGCAGCAACCTGGTGGTCAGGGTGATAAGAGCGGCGGACAACGTGAACACGTGCCTGTTTTAGCTCGTGCGGCAGTAGCAAGTGGTATTGCTGGCTTGTTTATGGAAACACATCCTGATCCAGCAAAAGCTTTATCTGATGGTCCAAACGCTTGGCCGTTGCCAAGAATGAAAGAGTTGTTAGAAGCCTTAGTGGATTTAGATCGAGTTGCTAAAAAACACGGCTTTATTGAACAAACGCTTTAATTAATTATTAGATTTATTTCAAGGAAGAAAGCATGAGCGCAATTGTAGATATTATCGCCCGCGAGATTATGGATTCACGCGGCAATCCAACTGTTGAAGCGGACGTTTTGCTTGAGTCTGGCATTATTGGACGTGCGGCTGTGCCTTCTGGTGCGTCGACGGGGACCAAAGAGGCGGTTGAGCTACGTGATGGCGATAAAGATCGTTACTTAGGTAAAGGTGTATTGCAAGCGGTTGAGAATGTTAATACTGAGATCTGTGAAGCGATTATTGGCCTAGATGCAGAAGAACAAAGTTTTATTGACCAAACCTTAATTGAATTGGACGGTACTGACAATAAAGCACGTTTGGGTGCAAACGCAATCTTGGCTGTTTCTATGGCATGTGCGCGTGCTGCAGCTGAAGAGTCAGGTTTGCCACTTTATCGTTATCTTGGTGGTTCAGGTCAAATGCAATTACCAACACCAATGATGAACATTATCAACGGTGGCGCTCACGCTGCAAACAGCGTAGATATGCAAGAGTTTATGATTATCCCAGCAGGCCTTCCAACTTTCCGTGAAGCTTTGCGTTGTGGTGCTGAAGTATTCCATGCTTTGAATAAGATTCTTCATAAACAAGGCTTGGCAACAACAGTGGGTGATGAGGGTGGTTTTGCACCAGACTTGCCGTCAAATGAGTCAGCAATTCAATATATTCTTGAAGCGATTACAGCTGCTGGATATGAGCCTGGTCGTGATGTTCTGCTAGGTTTGGATTGCGCAAGTTCAGAATTCTACAAAGATGGTAAATACCATTTAGAGTCAGAAGGTTTAGAGCTTACGTCAGCCCAGTTCGTTGATTATTTAGGTGCTTGGGTGGATAAATATCCAATTATCAGCATTGAAGATGGCATGAGTGAACATGATTGGGAAGGTTGGAAGTTACTCACCGACCGCATGGGTAAAAATGTTCAACTAGTGGGCGATGACTTGTTTGTGACTAACGCCAAAATTTTACGTGAAGGTATCGCTAAGGGTGTAGGTAATTCTGTGCTGATTAAAGTAAACCAAATTGGTACTTTAACCGAAACTTTCCAAACAATTGAGACAGCAAAACGTGCTGGTTACACTTCAGTGATTTCACATAGATCTGGTGAGACTGAAGACACCACTATTGCCGATATTTCAGTTGCAACTAACGCTCTTCAAATTAAGACGGGTTCATTGTCACGTTCAGAGCGTATTGCTAAGTACAACCAGCTGTTGCGTATTGAAGAAGAGTTAGGTGATGCAACAAGTTATGCAGGCATGGGTGCTTTTTATAATTTAAAACGTTAAGTTTTAATATTGCTGATACCTAATTGAAAGCGCTCACTCTTATTTTTGTCATATTAATAGCCTTGCTACAGTACCCACTGTGGCTTGGCAAAGGGAGTTGGCTTTGGGTTTGGAATTTAAGTCAGCAAATAGAGCAAGAAAAAGAAAGTAACGATAAGCTTAAGTCGCGTAACGATAGCATGGATGCTGAAGTGCATGACCTTAAACAAGGTTACGCTGCCATTGAAGAGCGTGCCAGAAGTGAACTAGGGATGGTTAAGCAAGATGAGGTTTTCTATCAGTTAGTTGACGAGAACAATCTGGCTAAACCTAATCCTGTTGCACCGTCGATTCAACCTCCGATTAAGCCATCAGAGCCTGCTGCCAAGCGTTAATTTAATGTGTAGGGTAGCGTTTTAAACGCTAATAGGCTGCCATTACAGCTAATGCTATCTTTGTCTGATTCAAAATTTTCTAGACGCATTTCAACTAATACATCAAAACCGCCATTCGGTGCTTCAGCACTTCGTACAATTTGACCGATAGCCTCTTCGGTGTTCTTTAGGGTAACAATGTCGCCACTCTTGGGCTGATCTTCTATATCAATGTGGGCGATTTGGGTTCGGCGTTTTACTTTGCCAAGGTAATGTGTCCGAGCTACGATTTCCTGGCCTGTATAGCAGCCTTTCTTGAAGTTAATGCCGTCAAGTGCATCAAGGTTTACCATTTGAGGCACAAAAGCTTCTTGTGTGGCTGTTGTGATTTCAGGAATACCAGCTTGTATTTCTAAGTAATCCCAAACACCCTTACCTACTTTTTGAGTGTCTGAGCTTAATGCCTGCCAAATTTTCTCTAAATTAACCTGATGAATAAATACTTGGTAACGTGGAAAATCGCCTGGCAAGCGGAGCAGGGTCGCATCTTCCAATGTAATGAGTTCATATCCTGCTTTTGGGGCTACGTTGAATAACGCTTTTAATTTTGATTCTGCGTTAGGACCTGCAATGCCTACGCTGATAATTTGATCCGACTTGTCTTTAATTGTGACTTTAGAACGCATGACATACATTCTGAGGCGCTTTGAAATTGCTTCAGTTAAGCAAAGAGGGAGCTGTAAGTGCAGATGATCTTGATGAGCAAAAGCAAGGAACAATGCAAGCAATCTGCCTTTAGGGTTGCAGTAGCCAGAATATTGGCTATTAGTGCCATTGAGTTGCTTAATATCGTTGGTTAATTGACCTTGCAGGAATGTTATTGCATCTTCGCCATTGATTTCTAAAATCGCCATGTGCGACAGTGCTGTGATGATGTCTTTATCCGTTGCTTGTCTCTCAATATTTGGATTACCAAAATGAATCAGGGCGTCGCCTTCGAATATAGCGCCTTGTGTGCTCAAGAAAGTTTGCATTTGTGTCATGATAGAGATTGTTCAAAACCAAAAAACTAAATAATCATTATAACGTGAAGCCTAGTCTTTTAGATTTAAAGCCCTCTTTTTACTTAGCTTACTTATTAGGCTTGTTAAGTCTTATTGCTTGTTGCATCGTTTTGATTTTACCGATTGCTTTATGGATGAATACGATTGCTATTTTAGTGATGGTGCTTGTCTGAGGTTTTTATATAGCACGTGATGCACTTGTAATTTTTCCTGCATCTTGGCGTGCTGTTTATTTAGATAAAGATCAAAAAATTATGGTGAGAGTGTTGCTGGGCATGAATATCTAGCAAGGGTTTTGCCCAGCACTGTAGTTTTTCCATTTGTAACAATTCTTAATTTTAAAGTGCCTGATTGTTTCTGGGCGCAAACAATCATTATTCTGCGTGATCGAGTCGATGTTGATGTTTTTAGATGTTGGCGTATATTTCTAATTTGGCAGTTAGCTGAGCAAATGCGTAAAAACAACTCTTAGTATTAAGTATTATTTTTTGCGACGAATATTAAATCGCCCTGAAGCTAATTGAGCTAACAAGGCCTTGCGTATTGCCTGCAAAGGATTTTTTGGTAGATAGGTGACAAGGACTAATAATGCAGCAATGCTTGCTAGTATCCAATGAATCCCATAAGGGGCGATATCGGTACGTGCAGGTTTTTGATGTTTCATAGCAGTTAAAATGCTTTGTAAGCTATCGCCACGCACATAATCACCGCTGACTTCTTTAGATAAGTCCTTGAGGTAGTCTTCTTGTAGTTTTGAGATGAAGCGATCACCAGTTCCACCCGCAACGTTATTATCACGCACCCCTAGGTTGGCTTCTGAAATCTGCGCGATACCTGGTTGCATGGCAAAACTATCATTTGACCAATAACCAATCAGCTGATTTTTCTCATCATATTTTGGAATTGGAGCACCTTCTATGCTACCAATGCCGACAAATAACCAGCCGTTACCACCTTGAAAATTATTTAAGTCTTTAGTGTTGAAAGCATGTAGTTTTGGGGCTTCTTCACCATCGCTGAAATAAACAACCTGAGCCGGCTCAGGAAATGCTCGCAACACTCTTGCTAAGGTCAGCATGCTATCGCGTAAGCGACTATTGCCTGACCATGCAGTACGCCAGTCTAGGTGGTCAATGGTGTCTTGTATGGCGGCATAGTTACTACAAACTTCTATTGGGTTGTATAAGGCTGCGATACTCACACCGGCAAACAAGCCAATACTTACTCGAGTGTCACAAGGCATGTTGGCGATTACTTGGTGAAGCATTGCTTGGGTGTAAGCAATGCGACTTGTACTCTTTCCGTTGAGAGTGGCATCTTCAACGTTCATACTTTGCGAAATATCAACGACCAATATATAGCTGTAGATATTGCGAGGTAAAGGAATCGTCGGTTTGAATGCTGCAATAATGAGAAGCAAAAAAGCAGCAGCAAGCATGCTGACATCGCGGCGACTTCGTAAAAAAGTAATTAGTTTTTTCATTCGGTATGATTCGGTTTAAGGTAAGCCAACAGGAATATTACCCATAATGAGGCCTGGGGAATCTGATTCCCCCACACCTGGTGTAGGTGTGCCTGGTAGCAACATAATCAACCGGTCTAAATTGTGGCGAGTGCCCCAGTTGCTATTATCAATTTTGAGTGATTGTTGATATAAGCTTTTAGCTTGTCTGAGTAAGTATTCAGTTTCTTTGCCAACCGTCATATTAGTGCCATTAATTGCTAAACCACGCAGGAAGTAAATATTGCCAAGGTTGTGTTGGATAGATGCTTTTTGCTTATCATTCGCACTTTCTAGCAAATGTGTATAAAGCAAAGTTGATTCCTTATAGCGCTCATTTTTAGCTAACCAATAAGCAGTGGCATATTTTGCTTGAAAGCTCTGCATATCTGTTTTGGGAGACTTTGCATGTAAAATCGCATCATTAAATGCTTGAATTTCTAAGATTCTATGGACTTCATAAGCGGCGCCTGCCGTACTAGCAATTGCTAGAAGTATGAATAGCCACGTTAATTTTCTTGTGTTGAGCATTTTAATCATTGCTTATCTCACTCTTAATCCCAGGTTCTGACTTCTAAATATTTGACGAGTAATAAAAATCCAACCATCAAAGCAGCTAGCAAATAAAAAAGTTGTGTAAAGTTTTTGCCTGCAATTTGCTCATGGTAGCGGATAGGCTTTTTCTCTTTTTGATTGATATCAGCAATCGCTGCGGCAAGTGATTTTGGATCATCAGCTTCATATGCATGGAATGGTGAGTTTAATGTCTTAAAAAACTCATTCAATTCGATTTGCGGTGGAAGGGCGGAGTCTTCAGGTGGTACATAAGTCGTATCAAAAATACTTAACCCACCTGGTTGGCGTAATACGATCCAATATAAACCAATGTGTAATCGATCCAGCCATTCACGAATTTTTTGTTGGGTATCTGCATCGATACGACCACCACCATCAGATAGTAATATTAAAGCGCGTGAACCAGAGTCTGGCACTTTATCGAATAAGCCGGCGCCACTAGTTAGTCCGCTACCAATATTAGTTTGAAAAAGCGCATTGCCCGCTGTTGCCTGTACCGCCGCAAGTATAGCTACTTTATTCTCAGTGAGGGGTAGCACGTACATTGCTGAATTACTAAAAGTAATCATGCCAAACATATCGTTTTGACGTGAATTAATGAATTGGGTTATTAAGCGGCTAGCAGCGACAGACTTTGTTTCGCCCACTTTCCCATTGCTCGCATCTCCACCTGAGAATGGGTCATCCATACTCGCACTTCGATCTAGAACCATTGCGATTTGGGCACCTACACCAATACGTTCAATTTGTTGCTGCTGACTATGTGGGCCAGCCATTCCGATAATAATACTTGCTAAAGCAAGTACTGAGAGTGTTTTCAATACAATCCCGATTAAATCTGATAAACGATCTTTAGGTAACATGGCTACCCAAGAGTAGCGTTGGTTGTGCGCACGATTTAATACCAAAGGCAATAGTGCCAATGGTAGTAAAAGTAATACCCATGGTGTATTGAAATAAAAGGACGGATTTAACATGACTTAACTGCTTACTTTTTCAATGCTTCGGTTGATTTTAAGTTCGGGATTAGACCGCGTTCGCAATCACGACATTGGCGGCAAAATGTGCGTAGCCAAAGCATGTTTTTTTCATGATTGCTTGATTGATGTTGTGTGTCAAAAAAGACAGCATGTGACATCTCAAAAAATCGTTTCAATTCATTTTCTAATGGTTTGAATTTAGGGTTCTCTCTGCAGAAAAGATCAGTACTGTCATTGAATACGCTTGTTTTTGCTGTGGTATTGAGTGCCTGATGAATGCGTGAAATGCCTTGGCGCACGCCATCTTCATTTGTTTTAAGTTTCTTTAGAGTGCGAGCTGCATTCGCAAAAGGTCTGCCCATTAAAGGCATCCAAGCGCGTGAACCTAAAATGTAAAGCAAGCCTATTAGACTGAGCGCTAAAGTGGTTAAGCATGCAACAAGTTTTTGTTTTTCAGGGTAAGTTTGTAATAACAAGGGTGGATTAAAGGTGCTCATGTCATATTCTATTTTGACGGCACCAAAAACAGCTAAAGGAGACACTCTAAATCTAAAACTTGGAATGGTGTATTGAACGATATCGTCTTTTTTTGCGCCCTGAAATTTAATGACTTCAGCAGGCAATGCCACTGGCTTTGCAGTTGGGCCTGTTGTAAATACTTGATATTCAATATTAATTGTATATGTATGACTGCTTGCGTTTGACTCTTCTGAATGGCTAATTTTTCGTACTTCAATGCCTGTCACTTGATTTTTATAGCGACGTTCATAACCTGCAATCGGAAGGGTTGTTGGAATTAGGCAGTAAGGTTTTTGTACCTCTAATCGAATTTTTCTGGTGAGGATGTCACCAACTGTGTAGCCAACATCACGCTCAGGACTTGTTAAGAACAACTTAATCTTGTTGGCTGGTATTTCTGGGGATGGTTCATCGTTTGCAAATGCTAATGAGACGCTGCACAAAGATAAAATAATCGCCATTAAGCTTGCTGAATAAATGCTTAGCCATTTGTATGAGAAGCGTTTGGTTTTTATCATTGTTAAATTCAATTCCATGGTTAAGCAGCTACAAATTGGTGGAAATATTCGGTTAATGCATCAGCATCAAAGGTATCTTCTACAAAGAAGGGCGGCATGTCGTAACGCATAAACAAAGCTTCTATTGCTGCGCGACGCGCTTCAAAACTGGCAATAATGCTGGCACGTAATTCTTTACGTAAGAATAAAGTACGTTGTTCGCCAGTTTCGCTATCGGTCACGCTAGTAATGCCAAATTCGGGCAGGCTTTTGTATTCTGACGAGTTCCATAAGACGATCGGTACGATGTAATGTTGCATCATCAATGCCAATGCATCTTCAAGCTCGTTGAGAGGCATGTGAAAGTCTGAAATCAAAAAAATGAGCGAACGCTCTCTTGGTAAATAACGGTTCGCATCTTGTAAACCTTTACTACCCACTGACTCTGGAATAAATTTGCTGAGCTTTTTACTTAATTCAAGTGCTTGGTGTGGCCTAAATGAGCTTGTGCAAAGCCAGTCTTCACGCACCACATCGTCAAAACCTATAAAGCCAAATGGATCGCCGTTGTGTGTAGCTGACATGGCAATCGAATTCGCAATTTGGCTTGCTAGTTCAATTTTGCTTTGTTTACCAAAGCCCATAGAACCAGATAAATCTGCCATTACAAAAACAGGGGTTGCGCTTTTTTGGTTAAAAATACGAACATAAACCTGCTCTAGTGGATCACGTATGGTTTGACGAATATCAATACGGCGCGGATCGGGATAGGAAAGTAGGGTTGTATGCCCACGGAACTCCATTCCCATGCCGCGCTGAGTGCTCGAATGGCTACCATTGTGACGTCCGCGAGAGCGCCAACTAATATGGTAGCTGAATTCTTTGATATCGTTATGCATGTTTGATTGCGAATGCTGAAAATTAAGGTGCTGCTACTGCATTCACAATGCCAGTAAGTAATTCGCGAGCGATTTCAGTACGGCGCATTTCATATACAGGGCTAAACACTAAACGGTGAGCTACAGTAGAGTGGAATACAGTATGAATGTCTTCTGGTAAAACAGATTCACGATTATTCAACCAAGCATTTACGCGTGCGGCACGTAGCATCATACTCATGCCGCGAGGGCTTGCGCCTGATAGCACAAGACGATTCATGTCTACACCGCTTACTTTAACGCCGTAGGCAGTTGGTGTTTTAGTTGCGCGCCACAGATTTAATGCGTAATGACGTAGCGTTGGGCTGGCTTCAACACTTGATTGAATCACATTTGAAAACGCGTTTAACTTGTCAAACTGTAAAACGTTTTCAGGTAAGGTTTCAACTAAGGCATCTACGTTATGGAATTTAGTATCGAAGGCTAAAGATTCCATGATGGCATCATCATCAGGCACGACAATTGGAATTTCCATCATGAAACGGTCACGTGCCGCAGATGGAATCTCGAAAGTTTCTTCTTTTTCTACTTGGTTACGGTCGGCAAATACCAACATGTGTGGAAAATGATGCTCTTTATTAAAAGCAGACAGGGTTCGTTCTGCCATCACACGTAAAAGTAATGAGTGAACTTGTGGGCGAGCTCGGTTAATTTCGTTAAAGAAGAAAACAGAAAGGTTTTCACCTGACATTAATAAAGGACCTGGGCTTACGTGAGGCTTTCCATCTTCACCAAGGTAAGTGTGATAAACCAAGTCATTAGGCATTAAGTCAATAGTGCCTTCGATGCGTTGATAACCGCCACCAATACAACGTGTAAAAGCACGAAGTAACGTTGTTTTCCCGACGCCAACATCACCCTCTAGCAACACGTGACCACGTGAAAAAATTGCTGTGGTAATCAAGCGAATAGGTGATTCTTGGCCTACAACCACTTTATTAATTGCTGTTTCTAGTGTTTGTGCGTGGTTGCGCCAATCGGCTAGTTGATGGTCACTCATGGACTTGTCCCGTTAAGAATGTAGATAAAAGATATTGCTTAAGGATTAATACAAAATTAAAACATGGTTCCGATGGTAACGGTAATTTTGATCTGTGTAAACAGATCTGTATACCCCTTAATTTTTTGCTTAAATGCCGATAGGGCTTTCACTTAAATGCTTTTCCAGCGAAAATAGCACTAATTCTAAAAATGTTAGGTTAATGGAATGCAAAAAAAGAATAGTTTTAGCTACGAAGAACTCTTAGCTTGTGGTCGTGGTGAGATGTTTGGTGAGGGTAATGCGCAGTTGCCATTGCCACCAATGTTGATGTTTGATCGCATTGTGTCGATTACAGAAGATGGCGGTGCATATGGTCAAGGACAGATTATTGCTGAACTCGATGTAAAGCCAGATTTGTGGTTTTTTGGATGCCATTTTCAAGGTGATCCAGTGATGCCAGGCTGTTTAGGTTTAGATGCGATGTGGCAATTGGTTGGCTTTTACTTAGGTTGGAAAGGTGGCCCAGGCCGCGGCCGTGCGCTTGGCGCCGGAGAAGTTAAATTTAGTGGTCAAGTTTTACCTACAGGTAAAAAAGTGACTTACTACATTGATTTAAAACGTGTGATTATGCGTAAATTGGTGATGGGTATTGCTGATGCACGTATGGAGTTAGACGGCCGAGAAATTTATGTGGCTAATGATTTACGTGTTGGTTTGTTTACAAGTACAGATAATTTCTAAAAAGAACAGTACTTCATTAAAAAGTAGTTCGGGAGATCAGTATTATGCGTCGTGTCGTCGTCACTGGCTTGGGAATTGTTTCTAGCCTTGGTAACAATAAGGCTGAAGTTAAAGATAGTCTTTATGAAGGTCGTTCAGGCATCACTTTTCAACAAGAGTATGCAGATCGTGGTTTGCGTTCTCATGTTGCTGGATCTATCAAAAACCTTGATATAGAAGCTTTAATTGACCGTAAGCTATTAAGATTTATGGCAAAAGGTCATGCCTATACTTGGCTTGCGATGCAAGAGGCGATTGCTGATTCAAAACTACCTGAAGAGCTTGTTTCAAATGTACGCACTGGCTTGATTGTTGGTGCTGGTGGCACTTCAACAGAGAGCATGTTGGAAGCAACTGACACTTTGGCTGAAAAAGGCATACGTCGTGTTGGCCCATATATGGTGACTAAAACTATGTCTAGTGGCATTGCTGCTTGTTTGGCAACTGGTGCAAAAATTAAAGGCGTGAACTATGGTATCAGTTCGGCCTGTTCAACCAGCGCCCACTGTATTGGTGCAGGCGTTGAGCAAATTCAATTAGGTAAACAAGATATTGTGTTTGCAGGCGGCGGTGAAGAAGAGCATTGGACGATGTCTTTCTTGTTTGATGCGATGGGTGCGCTTTCAAGTAAATATAACGAAACACCAGAAAAAGCCTCACGTACTTATGATGCAGACCGGGATGGATTCGTAATTTCAGGCGGTGGAGGTATTTTAGTTTTAGAAGAGTATGAGCATGCCAAAGCGCGTGGTGCAAAAATCTATGCAGAGGTTGTAGGTTATGGTGCTACTTCGGATGGTTACGACATGGTTGCGCCAAGTGGTGAAGGTGCTGAACGTTGCATGAAGTTAGCGATTGAGGGTGTTGATAAGGTTGATTACATCAATACTCATGGCACAAGTACACCAGTAGGTGATACTAAGGAGCTGGAAGCAATTCGTGCCGTCTTTGGTAATAGTGATACAGCAATTGCTTCTACAAAATCACTGTCAGGTCATGCTTTAGGTGCGGCAGGCGTAAATGAAGCTATTTACACTTTGATTATGATGGAAAATAACTTTATTGCAGCTTCAGCGAATATTGAAAATTTAGATCCTGCTGCTGAAGGTATGAATATTGTGCGTAAGCGCATTGATAACGTAAAAATCGAAACTGCGCTTTCAAATAGCTTTGGTTTTGGTGGTACGAATGCTTCATTGACTTTGTCTACTAAAAATTTATAGTTTTTAGATCGGAATAGATAAAAAAGGCCGCTCATAGCGGCCTTTTTTATTATTTAAACGTCCAACCTACAAAACGACTATGCTTTTGGCCTTGGGTCATTTCAACGGTTCTTATTTCTTTTGCGTTGATATTTTGTAGTGCATTGTAAATGCTTGGCAAATGATTGGTTTTAGAAACGAGTGTTGTAAACCATCTGCAATGATTTTTGAATTCGACACTTTCTTCAATCATCCGTTTAATAAATCCCAGTTCACCACCTTCGCAATATAGCTCCGCAGCTTGACCACCAAAATTAAGTTTGGGATTTTTATTTTTGGGTAAGAGTTGATTGGTTTTTTTTGCTAGATTGTTTAATTTTCTTTGGCTACCAGCATGTGCTTCTTCTAGTGAGGCATGGAAAGGTGGGTTGCACATCGTGAAATCAAAGGAATCATCCTTTCTTATTATTCCTTTGAAAATATTGTTGCTATCCGATTGCAGCCTTAAAGAAATTGATGTGCTTAATTCGTTACCTTCTAAGATTTTTTGAGCATTTTTAAGTGCTGTTTCATCAATATCTACACCTACAAATTGCCAATTGTATTCACGAGCGCCAATCAGTGGATAAATCATGTTGGCGCCAACCCCTATGTCTAATCCTCTAATTTCTCTGTTATTGCCAGGCACTAATAAATCAGCGAGGTAATGAATATAGTCTGCGCGTCCAGGAATTGGTGGGCAAAGAAATTGTGAAGGGATATCCCATTCTTTGATTTGGTAATGTGATTTTAAGAGTGCTTTATTGAGTGTTTTGACTGCATTAGGGTTTGAAAAATCAATGGTTAGTTCATTGTTCGGATTTGATTTTACAAACTTGCTAAGTGCTGGGGTTTCCAGTTGTAGTTGGATGAGGTCATAACGACCTTGGTGCTTATTTCTAGGATGCATTAGAGAATTAACGCCGCTGCCACTTGACGACCTTCCGCCATGAGGATGTTATAAGTTCTGCAAGCTGCATCCGTTGTCATGCATTCAACAGGGATGTGGGCCTGTGTGAGTGATGCGATGAGTTTAGGGTGAATGAATCTGTGTTGGATGCCTGTTCCAAGTAAAACCACTTCTGGTTTTATTGTTAATAAGCCTTCAAAGTTTTCTGTTGTTAGTGCATCAAATTCGCCGACTTTCCAGTCTGTTATTACCTCGTTAGGTAGCACAATAATGCTTTGTTCAAATCGGCGGTGATTGACCGAAATCGATGTCAAACTGTAGCCAGTAATCAGTTGATTGCCTGCGGCTTGGGTTAAATGTAACTTCATCTAAAATTCTCATCTCGGTTTTGACTTAATTAGTCGTGTTCATATTGCTAGTTTCATTGCCTGATATAGCTTCGGCAGGGTAAGATAACACATTTTTAATGCTAGGTTTTTGCCGTGCAACCTTTACTCAAATCTTCTAAGCTTAATAACGTTTGTTACGACATTCGCGGTCCTGTATTGGCGCGAGCGAAACAAATGGAAGAAGATGGTCATCGTATCATCAAGCTTAATATTGGAAACCCTGCGCCATTTGGTTTTGAAGCCCCTGAGGAAATCCTTCAGGATGTCATTCATAACTTAGATCAAGCCTCTGGTTATACCGACTCTAAAGGTTTGTTTGCTGCACGCAAAGCCATTATGCATTACACCCAGCAAAAAAATATTGCAGGAGTCACCATTGACGACATCATTATTGGTAATGGCGTTTCTGAGCTGATTGTCATGGCGATGCAAGGTTTGCTTAATAACGGCGATCAAGTATTAGTTCCTGCGCCTGATTATCCGTTGTGGACTGCTGCTGTGAATTTGGCTGGTGGAACGCCGCGGCATTATATTTGTGATGAAGCATCAGGCTGGCTGCCGGATTTAAAAGATATTGAATCAAAAATTACTGCAAATACCCGCGGTATCGTCATCATTAATCCAAACAATCCAACGGGTGCTTTGTATCCAGATGAGATTTTGCAAGGGATTATTGAAATTGCACGTCACCATAAGTTGGTGATTTTTGCGGATGAGATTTACGATAAAGTGTTATTCGATGGCAATACGCATACATCGATTGCTTCATTGGCAGATGATGTGTTGTTCGTCACTTTTAATGGCTTGTCTAAAAACTATCGCACTTGTGGTTATCGTTCAGGATGGTTAATTGTATCCGGCGAAAAAAGACATGCTAAGGATTATATTGAAGGCCTGAATATGTTGGCTTCTATGCGTTTGTGCGCAAACGTTCCGGGTCAGTTAGGCATTCAAACTGCTTTAGGCGGCTATCAGAGTATTAACGATCTTGTTGCGCCGAGTGGTCGCTTATGCAAACAACGTGATTTAGCTTATGAGATGCTGACAGCAATTCCTGGTGTGACTTGTTACAAGCCGGCTGCTGCCATGTATTTGTTTCCTAAACTTGATCCGGATATGTATCCGATTGAGGATGATCAACAATTTATTTTAGACTTGCTGTTAGAAGAAAAAGTCTTATTGGTTCAAGGTAGTGGTTTTAACTGGAAAACACCCGATCATTTCCGTGTCGTATTTTTACCAAATGTGGATGACTTAACAGAAGCTATTACGCGTATTGCGCGCTTCTTAGAACAGTATCGCAAACGTCACGGCAAAAAATAAGCTGTGTTGTATTAATTCTTAACGAAAGTAATCATTAGTATGAAGTCATTAAAAGTAGGTTTGCTAGGTATTGGTACTGTAGGTGGCGGCACTTACACAGTGCTAACGCGGAATCAGCAAGAGATTGCTAGTCGTGCAGGCCGTGGTATTGAAATCATTAAAGTGGCTGACCGTGATGTAGACCGTGCTAAAGCAATGACCGGCGGAAAAGTCGAAGTGACGGATGATGTATTCTCTGTGGTCTCGGATCCTAATGTAGATGTCGTTGTTGAGTTAATTGGTGGCTATACACTAGCTAAAGATGCAATTTTAAAAGCTATTGAACATGGCAAGCATGTTGTGACTGCCAATAAAGCGCTAATTGCTGTGCATGGTAATGAAATTTTTGCAGCAGCAAAAGCTAAGGGCGTGATCGTTGCTTATGAAGCAGCGGTGGCAGGCGGTATTCCAATAATTAAAGCTTTGCGAGAAGGATTAGTTGCGAATAAAGTTGAGTGGATAGCTGGCATCATCAATGGCACTACTAATTTTATTTTGACTGAAATGCGAGATAAAGGATTGGCGTTTTCAGATGTGCTAGTCGAAGCGCAGCGTTTGGGATATGCCGAAGCTGACCCTACATTTGATGTAGAGGGTATTGATGCCGCACACAAGTTGATGATTATGGCAGCCATTGGTTTTGGCATTCCCATGCAATTTGACAAAGTTTATACCGAGGGTATTACTAAATTAACCAGCAAAGATATCCGTTATGCCCAGGAGTTAGGTTATCGGGTTAAATTGCTGGGGATCACCAAGCGGAGTGCCGAAGGCATTGAGTTGCGTGTTCATCCAACTTTAATTCCTGAAAAGCGTTTAATTGCTAATGTGGATGGCGCCATGAATGCGGTGGTCGTTAAAGGTGATGCAGTGGGCCCCACGCTATATTACGGCGCTGGAGCGGGCGCAGAACCAACTGGTAATGCAGTGATTGCTGACTTGGTTGATGTTGCGCGTATGCAAAATGCTACCGTAGAGCAACGTGTACCTTATTTGGGCCATCATGAGACTCCCTCAGCATTGCCTATTCTTTCTATGGATGAAATTCATAGCGCTTATTACCTACGTATGCGTGCTATCGATAAACCTGGCGTATTAGCTGAAGTGACTAAGATTCTGGGCGATAGACAAATTTCTATCGATGCAATGATGCAAAAAGAGCCACAAGACACTGAGACGGAAGCGGATATTGTGATTTTGACCCACGTAACGGTAGAAAAAAATATGAATGCTGCGATTACTGCAATTGAGGCTTTGCCTGCAATTGAAGGCGCTGTAGTGAAATTGCGTATGGAAGAATTAAATAAATGAAATACATCAGTACACGTGGGCAGTCGCCAGCTTTAAGTTTTAGCGAAATCTTGCTAGGTGGTTTAGCGCCAGATGGTGGCTTGTATCTACCAGAAAGCTACCCACAATTTAGTGATGCCGATTTGAGTGCGATGCGTGGAATGAATTATCGTGATTTAGCGTTCACGATTTTAAGTCGCTTAATTGATGAACAAGATATTCCTTCAAAGGATTTGCGTGTCATCGTTGATAAAACTTATCGTGCTGAAGTTTATTGCTATACGCGTAAAGGTCAAAATGCTGAAGATATTACGCCAACACTCAAACTAGAAAATAACTTGTATTTGCTATCACTCTCAAATGGTCCAACTTTGGCATTTAAAGATATGGCGATGCAGTTGTTAGGCAATTTATTTGAGTATGTATTAGCTAAAAAGGGTGAGACGACTAATATTCTTGGTGCTACTTCTGGCGATACAGGTTCTGCCGCTGAGTATGCAATGCGCGGAAAAAAAGGTGTCAATGTGTTTATGCTTTCGCCAAATCAGAAAATGAGTCGGTTCCAAGCGGCACAAATGTTTAGTTTGCAAGATAAGAATATTTTCAATATCGCTGTGAAGGGCGTGTTTGATGATGCCCAAGATATTGTTAAAGCGGTATCTAATGACCATGTTTTTAAAGCCGCGAATAAGATTGGGGCAGTCAACTCAATTAACTGGGCGCGTGTTGCGGCACAGGTAGTTTATTACTTTAAGGGCTATTTCGCTGTTACTAAAAACAACACTGAAAAAGTCAGTTTTGCTGTGCCTTCAGGTAACTTTGGCAACGTATGTGCTGGACATATTGCGCGCATGATGGGCTTGCCTATCGATAAACTTGTTGTTGCAACGAATGAGAATGACGTGCTTGATGAGTTCTTTGAAACTGGGGTCTATCGTCCACGTGGTTCTGCAAATACTTACCATACATCTAGTCCATCCATGGATATTAGTAAGGCATCAAATTTCGAGCGTTTTGTTTTTGATTTAACGGGTCGGGACGCTACAAAAGTACGTGAGTTGTGGGCTTCTGTTGATGTTGGTGGCGCTTTTGATATCAAACAAGCAGGTTTATTTGAAAAGATTGCTAGCTATGGTTTTGAATCAGGTAGCAGTAATCATACAAATCGCATGCAAACAATCAAACAAGCACAAGAAAAATATGATGTGGTGATTGATACGCATACGGCAGATGGCTTAAAGGTTGCGCTAGAGCATAGAGATGTCAATACGCCTATGTTGGTGTTGGAAACTGCTTTGCCAGCTAAATTTGAAGATGCCATTGTAGAAGCTTTAGGGTATGCACCCGAGCGTCCAGCAGCACTAGAGGGAATTGAAAAATTGCCTCAACGCTTTGAAGTGATGGATGCTGATGTGAACGCAATTAAAGCGTATGTCGTAGCAAATACTTAAGTCATCTTAACAAGCCATACGGAGCAGTTAGCATGAAACAATATCAAGACCTAATGCGCCATGTCCTAACGCATGGAAACAAAAAAGAAGACCGTACTGGCACTGGTACAGTTTCAGTTTTTGGCTATCAAATGCGCTTTGATTTAAATGCTGGGTTCCCACTTCTTACGACTAAAAAAGTTCATTTAAAATCAATTATTCATGAGTTGCTTTGGTTTTTGCAAGGCAGTACCAATATTGCTTACCTTAAAGAAAATGGTGTGCGTATTTGGGATGAGTGGGCGGATGAAAACGGTAATTTAGGCCCTGTTTATGGTTACCAATGGCGTAACTGGCCTAAGCCAGACGGTACGCATATTGATCAAATCACTCAGGTGGTGAATATGATCAAGAGCAATCCTGATTCTCGTCGCTTGATTGTTTCTGCTTGGAACGTTGCGGATGTCGATCAAATGAAATTGCCGCCTTGTCATGCTTTCTTTCAGTTTTATGTGGCTGATGGAAAATTGAGTTGCCAGCTTTATCAGCGCAGTGCCGATATATTCTTAGGTGTGCCATTTAATATTGCTTCTTACGCCTTGCTTACCATGATGGTGGCCCAGGTGTGTGGTCTGAAATTGGGTGACTTCGTTCACACCCTGGGTGATGCCCATATCTATAGAAACCATTTTGAACAAGTGAATGAACAGCTCACACGCGATCTACGTGCATTGCCAACCATGCATATCAATCCAAACGTAAAAGATATTTTTGATTTTAAATTCGAAGATTTTACATTGGAAGGCTACGATCCTCATCCTGCAATTAAAGGCGTAGTCGCTGTTTAATATGGCATGCTTGTCTTTGATTGTCGCAACAGCGAAAAATCGTGTGATTGGGGTTAACAATACCTTACCTTGGCATCTGCCTGAAGATCTCAAGCGTTTTCGTGCCTTAACGACAGGCCATCACATTATTATGGGTCGTAAAACTTATGATTCTCTAGGTCGATTATTGCCCGGTAGAACGACTGTCATTGTGACACGCAATCAAGCTTACAAAGTTGAAGGCGCAATCGTTGTTCATAGCCTTAAAGATGCAATTGCGGCTTGTGGTGACGATAAAGAAGTATTCTTAATTGGTGGAGCAGAGCTTTATAAAGATGGCTTGAAGCTAGCTAATAAGCTTTATGTGACTGAAATTAATGCTGAGTATGAGGGTGATGCTTTTTTCCCTGAGTTTAATCTGTCTGAATGGATTGCAGCGGAGGCTGAGGCTTATACCTCTTCTAATGGTTTAGGTTTTAGGTACATTACATATCAGCGAAAATAATAGTTTTAAATAATAAAAAAGGCGCTTTAAGCGCCTTTTTTATTATTTGATGATTGCCAATTTACTCAGCAACGCAATCAACGTAGTACATGGCTTTGCCATCGACCACTTGTTTTACTAAACCATGAACATCGGTTTCAAAACCAGGGAAGCGTTCATTAAACTCTCTTGCAAACTTCAAGTAGTTTACGATAATTGCATTGAACTGTTCGCCGGGAATTAATAACGGAATACCAGGTGGGTAAGGTGTGAGCAATACCGCAGTAATACGTCCTTCAAGCTCATCGATTAATACACGATCAATTTCGCGATGCGCCATTTTTGCAAATGCATCAGTCGGCTTCATAGCTGGAACCATATTAGACAGATACATTTCTGTCGTTAAGCGAGCAACGTCATTCTTTTTATAAATTTCATGAATTTGCGTACATAAATCTTTGAGGCCAGTCATTTCATAGCGTGGATGTTTAGCCACGAACTCGGGCAGTACTTTCCAAAGCGGCTGGTTTTTATCGTAATCATCTTTGAACTGCTGAAGTGCAGCTACCATAGTGTTCCAGCGACCTTTGGTGATGCCGATGGTAAACATAATGAAGAATGAATAAAGACCTGTTTTTTCAACAATGACGCCATGCTCTGAAAGGTATTTGGTCACAATCGCTGCTGGAATACCAAACTCATCAGAGAAGTCGCCGTCAACGTCTAAACCTGGGGTGATAATCGTCGCTTTAATTGGATCTAGCATATTGAAGCCTTCGGCTAAGTTGCCGAAACCATGCCAGCGCTCATTTGCTTTTAACATCCAAGCTTCGCGCTCTTCAATTCCTTCTTCAGATAGGTCGTTAGGTCCCCAAACTTTAAACCACCAATCAGCACCCCATTCTTCGTCCACCTTGCGCATTGCGCGGCGAAAGTCGAGGGCTTCCATAATAGATTCTTCGACAAGCACTGTGCCGCCAGGCGCTTCCATCATGGCTGCAGCAACGTCACAGCTTGCAATAATTGAGTATTGAGGACTTGTTGATGTGTGCATTAAGTAAGCTTCATTAAACACATCGCGGTCTAATTGAATGTTCTCTGCATCTTCGACCAAAATCTGTGAGGCTTGGCTCAATCCAGCAAGTAGCTTATGGGTGGATTGCGTTGAAAATATCATAGATTCTTTGCAACGTGGACGATCAGCACCTATTGCATGGTAGTCGCCATAGAAATCATGGAATGTTGCATGTGGAAGCCAAGCTTCGTCGAAATGAAGTGTATCAATCTTGCCATCCAGCATTTCTTTGATTTCTTCAACGTTATAAAGCACACCGTCATAAGTTGATTGGGTAATCGTGAGTACGCGTGGTTTTGCGTTTTTATCAGTTGCGAAAGGATTCGCCTCGATCTTTTTCTTGATGTTTTCCCATTCGAATTCCGCTTTCGGAATCGGGCCGATAATGCCGAAATGGTTGCGTGTTGGCATCAAAAATACTGGAATAGCACCAGTCATAATGATTGAATGCAACACTGATTTATGACAATTACGATCGACAACAACGATATCGCCTGGTGCGACAGTTGAGTTCCAAACAATCTTGTTTGACGTTGATGTGCCATTGGTTACGAAATATAAATGATCACAGTTGTAAATGCGTGCTGCATTTCTTTCTGAAGCAGCGACAGGGCCAGTATGGTCAAGTAGTTGACCAAGTTCATCTACGGCGTTACAAACGTCAGCGCGAAGCATGTTTTCACCAAAGAATTGGTGAAACATTTGGCCAACTGGTGATTTTAAGAATGCTACACCACCTGAGTGACCTGGGCAGTGCCATGAGTAAGAGCCATCAGCTGCATAGTGCGTCAGTGCTTTAAAGAATGGCGGTGGCAGGCTGTCCAAGTAAGCTTTTGCTTCACGAATGATTAAACGCGCTACAAACTCCGGCGTGTCTTCATTCATATGGATGAAACCGTGTAGTTCACGCAAAACATCATTTGGAATGTGACGTGAAGTCCGTGTTTCACCGTGTAAGAAAATAGGAATTTCTTCGTTACGATAACGAATTTCAGTTACAAAAGTACGTAGTTGCTCAATTGCTTCTGGTTTTTCTTCTACGATTTCTTCATCGTCAATCGATAAAATAAAGGCTGATGCACGACTTTGTTGTTGTGCAAAAGAAGTGAGGTCGCCATAGCTGGTGACACCTAATACTTCAAAGCCTTCTTCTTCAATCGCTTTTGCAAGCACTCGAATGCCAAGACCCGAAGAGTTTTCAGAGCGGAAATCTTCGTCAATGATGACAATTGGAAATCTAAATTTCATTGAGTAACCTTATTCTGATGCCTAGATTTTAGGCAATGTCACGCCGACTTGGCCTTGATACTTACCGCCACGGTCTTTGTAACTTGTTTCACAAATGTCATCTGCGTCTGCTTCAAAGAACAGTACTTGTGCACAGCCTTCATTGGCATAAATTTTTGCTGGAAGCGGAGTGGTGTTACTAAATTCTAGCGTTACATAACCTTCCCACTCTGGCTCGAAAGGTGTGACGTTAACGATAATGCCGCAACGAGCATAAGTTGATTTGCCTAGGCAAACAGTCAAAACGTTACGTGGAATACGGAAGTATTCAACAGTGCGTGCTAAAGCAAAAGAGTTTGGAGGAATAATGCAGTAATCTGCATTTACTTCTACAAACGAATTTGGATCGAAGTTCTTTGGATCAACGATTGTGCTATTGAGATTGGTAAAAAGCTTAAATTCTTTTGAGCAACGGATGTCATAACCGTAGCTAGAAGTGCCGTAAGAAACAAGACGTTCGCCAGCTGCATTTGTTTTGACTTGCTTAGGCTCAAATGGCTCAATCATGCCATGTTGCTCAGCCATGCGACGTATCCACTTATCCGATTTTATGCTCATCTTTTACTCAACTATTCAAATTAAAGAAATCAAATTTAATAAAATTAAAATGCCCACGCATTATGCCATTTTACTGACAAAAATCACGTAGGCAATTTAATGTTTTTTAGGCGAAATTCTAAGCGTATCAGGCTTAGTGTTTGTCGCCACCTAATTCAATGCTATAGCGCCAGAATTGATCTTCAGCTTCAAAGATTACACTAGACTCTTTTGGATCGCGATCTCCAGCAGGATATTGATGTAATGGCGTTTTATCATTTGCCCAAGTTTTGACAATTGGGTCGACTAAACGCCATTGCGCTTCAACTTCATTGATGTGTAGGTATTGTGAAGGATCGCCTTCCATTAAATTCAACATCAAAGTTTCGTATGAATCAATAGACTCATCGCCTGCTTGGCGCTGAGGGGCGTCAATGCTTAATGTACGGGTTGCAATATCTAAACCTGGGATTTTTGATTCGACTTCAAATTTCACACATTCACGTGGTTGAATGTTGATGATTAACCAGTTTTGATGTTGGTCATCATTTAGTTGCATAGGTGATTTTTTAAAGCGAATCGCAATTGCCGTATTACCTTCGTGTAGACGCTTGGCAGTGCGGACATAAAAAGGCACGCCTTTCCAGCGAGGGTTGTCGATGAAAAGCTTCACTGCTGCGTAAGTTTCTGTGCTGCTTGAATCTACGCCATCACGTTTTAACTCTTCCAAGTAGCCAGGCACTTTTTCTGCATGGCCGTCGCCAGCTTGTACGCGACCAGCTGAATATTGTGCACGGAAAGCTTGTTTATTCAAGTTGTTAACGTCAATTGGGCGGATGGATTGCAGTAATTTAATTTTTTCAGCACGTATGCTTTCAGGATTTAAATCCTTAGGTTTTTCCATTGCAACCAAAGCTAGTGTTTGCAATAGGTGACTTTGGAACATGTCTCGAAGCGCGCCAGTTGCATCATAGAACGTAGTTCTTTCGCCTACGCCTAATGTTTCATTGTTGGTGATTTGAATGTGATCAATATGTTCGTTATTCCATAGCGGCTCAAAAATTGCATTAGTGAAGCGCGTGAGCATAATGTTTTGAATGGCAGATTTACCTAAGTAGTGGTCGATACGGTAAATCTGACTTTCTTTAAGATGCTTAGTAAGCTCAGCTTGTAATGCTTGTGCGCTAGCTAAATCTGTCCCAAATGGTTTTTCAATGAGTACACGGCGCCAATATTTGCTTTCATCCAGCAAACCTACACCAGACAATTGTTCAACGACAGTTGCGAAGTCGGTCGGGCGAACTGATAAAAAGTACGCTAAGTTTTGAGGAAATGATTTTTCATCACTCAATCGATCTTTCATTTTTACAAAAGCATTTGGATCGGTTGGTGGATTTGCATGGTAATGATTACGTTTGATGAAGCGTTCAAACACTTTTTGATCGTAACCATTCTTGAACTTTGCATCCAGCATACCTTTGATATCTGCACGCCAAGCTTCTTCAGAAACTTCACCGCGACCGACAGATAAGATTTTCATGTCATCATCTAAGCGACCAGCTTCATCCAGATGAAATAAGCCTGGGATTAATTTAATACGGGCTAAGTTACCACTAGCGCCGAATAAAACTAGTGTGCAAGGATCAATTTTTTTGCTCATTACTTTAAATTTCCTGAAATTTTTTGATATGGAAGAACAACTAATTTATTGATTAATCACCAACAGACTTAACGAAGTGGCCACCAAAGCCATTACGCATCATTGATAACAACTTATAGCTATAGCCAGTGGCATCTTGACTTCTGAACCGAGCCTGTAATGCAAGTGTCAACACTGGTGCCGCAACGCCTTGTTCAACTGATTCCATCACAGTCCAGCGACCTTCACCTGAATCTGCAACGTAAGGAGCAACAGCGGTAAGCTCCTGATCTTCTTTTAATGCATCAGCAGTCAGATCAAGTAGCCAGCTGCGTACAACTGAGCCGTGACGCCATAATTCGGTAATTTGTGCTAAATCTAGATTTAAGTCTTCTTTACCTTTTAGTAAATCTAAACCTTCAGCCATGGCTTGCATCATGCCGTATTCGATACCGTTATGGATCATTTTTGTGAAGTGGCCAGCACCGATTGGACCAACATGCGCCCAACCACGATCTTTTGCTGGCGCAAGTGCAATTAGTATTGGTTCGATTGTTTTAGCAACCTCAGGCGTAGCACCGACCATTAAACAGTATCCGTTTTCTAAGCCCCAAATGCCGCCAGATGTTCCAGCGTCCATGAACCCGATACCACGTTCTGCTAAAAATGCACCACGACGTTGACTATCTTTGTAATTAGAATTGCCGCCATCAATAATGATGTCGCCCTTGCTAAGCATGTGGGCAAGATCTTGAATTTGGATTTCAGTTGGTGTGCCACTTGGTAGCATTAACCAAACGATACGCTTTTCTTTACCATCACCAAGTTTTGAAACTGCATCAGGCACGCTAGTCGCTGCAATCATGCCTTCATTTTTAACAAGCTGACTAACAACTTCTACACTTCTATCGTAACCTACTACCTCAATACCGCTGCGTAAAAGGCGGGTAGTCATGTTGCCACCCATTTTGCCTAAGCCAATCATTGCAAGTTTCATTATTTTTCCTTGATGAGGATGTGGAATGCCGTCGTCCTTTTGGGTAAGATGGCGGGTTAAATTTAATCATTGTTAAATACCCCGTAATTATAACGTGAAGGCTTTGCATGATGCAAAATACAAACCAAGAAAATACAAAGCAAATCAGCCGTTGGCACACATTTCAAACGCAAGATGAAATCAATCAGGCAGCTTTGAATCGAATTCTTGCTGCCGCGCAACAAGCAATTTCCGAGCGAGGCTCTTTTTCTATTGTTTTAGCGGGTGGCTCAACGCCTAAAAGCGTGTATGCCCTACTTAAAGATGTCGATGCGGATTGGTCTAAATGGCATATATTTCATAATGATGATCGTTGCTTGCCAGTGAATGACGTTGAACGTAATAGTTTGATGGCTAGAACTGCTTGGTTAGATCATGTGGCTATTCCAGCCTATCAAATTCATGATATTCCTGCTGAGCTTGGTAATGTCGAAGGCGCAAAAGCTTATGCGAATACACTTGCTGGTGTGCCGATTTTTGATTTGGTTTTGTTGGGACTGGGGGAGGATGGACACACTGCAAGCTTGTTTCCAGGCCAGCTTGTCGATAATTCAGCAGATGCTGTGCCAGTATTTGATGCACCAAAGCCACCAGCCAATAGAATTACTATTAGTCAGCAACGATTGAGTAATGCAAGAGAAGTGCTTTTCTTGGTAACTGGTGCTGGTAAACAAGATGCGGTGAATGATTGGCGAAATGGCGTATCAATTCCTGCGACTTTAATTACGCCGAAAAATGGTGTTGATGTTTATTGTTATGGCGTGAATATTTAAATCAGATGAATGTAATAAAAAAGCCCTGATCGGGGCTTTTTTATTAAGTGTTTTGAATGACGATGTTTGGGAATTTACTACTGTGATCAAGGGCTAGCTGAGATAACTTGGATGCAGTTGAACGAGCAATTTGTTTGTACGTATTAGCAATACTGCTGTTAGGCTCAGCGATCACAGTTGGTGTGCCCGTGTCGGATTGTTCACGAATGCTAATATCTAAAGGGAGTGAGCCCAATAAATCGACGTTGTAGTCTTTACACATGGCAGCGCCACCGCCTGCACCAAAAATATGTTCTTCATGGCCGCATTTTGAACAAATATGCGTGCTCATGTTTTCGACGATTCCTAAAATAGGGATGCCTACTTTTTCAAACATTTTTAAGCCTTTGCGTGCATCTAACAAAGCAATGTCTTGTGGTGTTGTTACGATGATTGCGCCGGTGACTGGTACTTTTTGAGCAAGTGTGAGTTGGATGTCGCCTGTGCCTGGTGGTAAATCGATAATTAAGTAATCTAAATCTTTCCAGCGTGTATCACGTAATAATTGTTCTAGCGCGCCTGTGACCATTGGGCCGCGCCATACCATGGGTGTATCTGTATCGACTAAGAAGCCAATAGACATGGCTTGAATACCATGTGCCTGCATAGGTTCTATGCTTTTTCCATCCGCGCTATCAGGACGACCAGAAATGCCTAACATTTGTGGTTGGCTAGGGCCATAGATATCAGCATCCAGTATGCCTACATTAGCACCTTCTTCAGCAAGAGCTAAAGCAATATTGACCGCTGTTGTTGATTTGCCAACACCACCTTTACCAGAGGCAATAGCAATAATATTTTTGACGTTAGGTAACAATTGAACGCCGCGTTGTGCGCTATGCGCAACAATTCTGCTGCCGATGTTGACGTTAATAGACCCTACATCAGCAATCGTTTTTAATTGTGTTTCAACAAGACTCTTGATCTCATTAATTACACTTTTGGCTGGATAGCCAAGTACGATGTCGACGGAAATATCATTACCGTTAATTTGGATATTTTTTGCTGATTTACTACTGATAAAGTCTGCACCAGTATTAGGATCGATTAGGTTTTTAAGTGCGTCTTGAACATTATTTTCTGAAATGGCCATCTAAAATTCCTTGAGGTAATTCTTGAGTAAAACAATAGGGTAATTTTAACGCATGTGAAAGGGCGCGTCATTTGTTAAAATGCACGTATTAATTAATTTTTAAGTATAGATAGTTCTTATGAGCCGTAAAATTCTGGTCACATCTGCATTGCCTTACGCTAATGGAAGTATCCATTTGGGGCATTTAGTTGAATATATTCAAACAGATATCTGGGTGCGCTTTCAAAAGATGCAGGGCAGTACTGTGCATTATGTTTGTGCGGATGACACGCATGGCACACCTATTATGCTGCGCGCTGAGAAAGAGGGCATTACGCCAGAAGCGCTGATTGCTAAGGTACACAAAGAGCATTACGCAGACTTTACTGAATTCTTAGTTGATTTTGATAACTACTATTCAACGAACTCGCCTGAAAATAAAGAGCTTGCAAGTGGGATTTATAAATCACTTAAAGCAAACGGCAAGATTGCAACTAAGACGATTGAACAGTTTTATGATCCTGTTAAAAATATGTTCTTACCTGACCGTTTTATTAAAGGCGAATGTCCTAAGTGTCATGCTAAAGATCAGTACGGTGACTCATGTGAAGTCTGTGGCGCAACTTACAATCCAACCGAGTTAATTAATCCATTCTCAGCCGTTTCTGGTGCAGCACCTGTACGTAAAGAGACTGAACATTATTTCTTTAAGCTCTCAGAATGTAGCGATTTCTTACGCGCTTGGACACGCTCAGGCACCTTGCAGCAAGAAGCTGCCAATAAGATGAACGAATGGATAGGCGAGGCGGGCGAGAATAAACTATCTGATTGGGATATCTCTCGCGATGCACCTTATTTCGGTTTTGAAATTCCTGACGCACCTGGCAAGTATTTCTACGTTTGGTTGGATGCGCCTATCGGTTATATGGCGAGTTTCAAAAATCTATGTGCTAAAAATGGTCTAGATTTTGACGAGTATTGGAAAGCGGATTCTAAAACAGAGCTTTATCATTTTATTGGTAAAGATATTTTGTATTTCCATGCTTTGTTCTGGCCTGCAACCCTTGAGTATTCGGGCTACCGTAAGCCAACTCAAGTGTTCTCGCATGGTTTCTTAACGGTCAATGGCGAGAAAATGTCTAAGTCTCGCGGCACTTTTATTACGGCACGTAGTTATTTAGATCACATTAAGAATCCAGAGTATTTACGTTATTACTATGCAGCTAAGTTAAATGGCAGTATGGAAGACATTGACTTGAATCTTGAAGATTTTGTTGCACGCGTGAATAGTGATTTGGTGGGTAAATACATAAATATTGCTAGCCGTACAGCAGGATTCATTAATAAACGATTTGTTGGGAAATTAGTATCAGCTAAAAATCACGCTGTTGTAGAAGTCATTAAAGCAGCAGCACCGGAAATTGCAAAAGCTTATGAGGCTCGAGATTACAGCCGTGCATTACGTGAAATTATGCGTTTGGCTGATTTGGCTAACGCTGATGTTGCTGAAGCTGCACCTTGGGTCGTGTCTAAGCAAGAAGGGGACGCCCCACAAGCTAAATTGCATGCGGATTGCTCTAGTGCATTGGAAATGTTCCGTTTGCTTACGCTATATTTGAAGCCGGCATTGCCAGATTTGGCTGCTAATATTGAAAAATTCTTAAATATTGCTCCATTAACATGGACTAGTATCAACGATTCATTTATTGATGGTCATACGATTAATGAATACAACCATTTAATTACTAGAATAGATCCTAAACATATTGAAGCCATGATTGAAGCCAATAAAGAAAGTTTGCAACAAGTTGCTGTGCCTGCTGTTAATTCAACGCCAGCGGCATCTGAAAATGTAGGTGATTACATCTCTATTGATGATTTTACTAAGGTTGATTTACGTATTGCGAAGATCGTCAATGCTGAGCATGTAGATGGTGCTGAAAAGCTCTTGTGTTTGAGTTTGGATATTGGTGAAGAAAAACCACGTCAGGTGTTTGCTGGTATCAAGTATGCATATGATCCGGCGACTTTGGTCGGGCGATTAACAGTGATGGTCGCTAATCTTGCGCCACGTAAAATGAAGTTTGGGATGTCCGAAGGTATGGTGCTTGCTGCAAGCGATGAGAACGGTGGGCCGTTCATCTTGTCTCCAGATGTTGGTGCTCAGGTCGGGATGAAAGTTAAGTAGGCCTTAAGTCTAAAAAAGCCCGCACATTGCGGGCTTTTTTTATGGATATTTAAGCCTTGATTATTTCTTTGGTTTTTCCATGGGCTTTGCGGTACGGGCTGTTTTGGCGGTATCCGTCACAGTTAACTCGAGTTTGGTTTCTGCAGAGTTTTATTTCCAAAATCAGGGACATTATTAAGCTCATCAACGGTTTTGAAATTCCCGTTTTTCTTCCTGTATTCCACAATTTTTTGAGCTTTTGCTGGGCCAACCCCACTTAGTGATTCAAGTTGTTCCGCAGTGGTGGTGTTGAGATTAACTGCTGCAAATGCATTTACGGCAAAACCAAAAAACACGACACAGGCTAATATTATTTTTTTAATAATACCGTAGTAGTTTAAAAGTAAATATTAATTTAAAATCAGTGTGTTAAATTAATTATATTTAATACTTTTGTTGATTTCCTCAAGTGCTTTTAATGGATTTTCGGCCTTGGTGATCGGGCGGCCAATAACGAGGTAATTTGAGCCCAACTTAATCGCATGTTCGGGTGTAACAGCGCGAGATTGATCATCTAAGCTTGCATCAATAGGGCGGATGCCTGGTGTGACTAAACAAAAATCTGAACCATGTGCTTTTCTGAGCAATCCTGCTTCAGCTGCTGAGCAAACAACACCATCCAAACCTGCCTGTTTCGTGAGTTGTGCCAGATTGAGAACTTGATCAGTTAAATCTCCAGCTACACCCACTTGATTGAGCATGGCTTGATTCATGCTCGTCAATACAGTTACCGCGATAAGTAGTGGGTCGTGACCAGAGCGCGCAACTCCGTTCTTAGCTTCTTCCATCATTGCCAGTCCGCCAGAAGCGTGCACATTCAGCATCCACACCCCTAATCGACTTGCTGCTTCGCAGGCTTTTGACACGGTTGTTGGAATGTCGTGAAATTTTAGATCTAAAAATACACCGTGACCTTGTTTGATTAAAGCCTCTATTAATTGAGGGCCTGCTGCGGTGAAAAGTTCTTTACCGACTTTGACTCGGCAAAGATTGGGGTCGAGTTGTTTTGTAAAGTTTAGTGCTTGTTTTGCTTCTGCAAAATCAAGTGCTACGACGATTTTACGATCTAATATATTTTTGCTCATGCGGCGGTTTCTTTTGGTTCTGGAGGTAAGGCTTCCCATGCGTTACATGCAGGACATTGCCAGTGGAAGTTACGAGCGCGGAAGCCACATTGATCGCAGCAATATGCGTTGCGGTTCCCTATGGCGTTGCGTATGGTTTGTTGAATTAATACGGTATCGCTATCACCCGCTACTTGATTGCCTTGAGCGCGAGCTTTAAGTAAATGATCTAAGGTTTGTAGGCTTGGTTTACGCTCCAAGTCGTCTAATACCATTTGTGCTGCTGCTGGTGCGCCTTCTTCGCTTAATGTGTTTTCGAAGAGAACACTTAATAAAGAGGGGAGTTTATGAACTTTGAAATAGGTTTTGAGTAAATCCAGACCTTCGCCAAAAGCGCCAATTGCTTTATAGCTAGCTAATATTTTAGGGGCAACCATTCCCAGAAATTCAGATTGCTGCGTCTCGATTCTTTTCCAGAATGAAAGTGCTGCTTTGTGGGCGTTGGTACTTGCCTCCATGTCACCTAGCATGATATTGGCACGTACACAGTTTTTGTTTGAATCTAAGGCCATTTCTAGCTCATGTCTTGCGGTATGAGTATCATTCTCCAATAATGATTTAACAGCCATTTCGCAGTAGAACTGAGCGATTTCTTTGCGGAAAGGCACGCCAGAAATTCGCTCTAGTTCAGTCGCAGATTTAATAGCTCTTTGCCATTCACGCTCTCGAATATAAATTTCCAATAAGGCTCTTAATGACGCTTGTTGGTATCGACCATCATCCAAACTGCTGAATAGTTCTTCTGCACGGTCATATAAGCCTGCTTTTAGATAGTCTTGGGCTAACTCAGCTTTAATAGCTTGTTTTTGTGCTGCTGGTAACTCTTTGCGGCCTAGCAAACTTAAATGTAAGTTGATTGCTCGGTCGACTTCACCGCTACGTCTAAACAAGCTGCCAAGTGCAAAATGAAGTTCTAGGGATTCTGAGTTGGCTTCAACTGCCTCAGTAAAGGCTTCAATTGCCTTGTCCTGCTGATCTGAAATGAGGAAGTTTAGGCCTTTAAAATAGGCTGCTGGAAGTGATGTTGATTCTGAAAGTAATTGCTGAATATCAATACGTGCTGCAATCCAGCCTAGTGTAAAAAACAAGGGTAGGGCGATAAGCCACCAGAATTCAAATTCCATTGTTATGTTGCCTTGTTTAAGTGGGTGAGTTTAAAGAATCAATTAAGCATAATTTTACTGGGGCTGAGTAAAAAGGGCTAGGTAAAAACATAAGTAAACCACCAATAAAAACGGCGTTAACCCGATTTGGATTAACGCCGTTAGTTTTTACTTAGTGCTTGAATAATTAAGCCAAGTCAACGCGCTCACGCAACTCTTTACCAGCTTTAAAGTGAGGTACATGTTTCGCAGGTACTTGTACTTTGCTACCAGTTTTTGGGTTACGACCAACACGAGGTGGACGGTAGTTCAAACTGAAGCTACCAAAACCTCGAATTTCGATACGTTCACCAGTAGCAAGATTGTCAGTCATAGAATCAAGGATTGCTTTTACTGAAAGTTCAGCATCCTTAACTACTAATTGTGGAAATCTTGCAGCTAGATTAATAATGAGCTCTGATTTTGTCATGGCTAATTGCCTTATTCGTTGTTTTTGCTGTCTAGTTTAGCTTTTAGCAATGCACCAAGGTTTGTAGTGCCTGCAGTTGCACCATCATCAGGCACTTGTGCAGCTTCTTTAGCTTTAGCAGATTTAGCTTTAGGTTTAGCTTCAGTTTTTTCTTCTGAAGATCCACCTGATGGATCAGCAGTCAATTGTTTCACGCCTAATGAAATGCGCTCTTTTTCAACGTCGATGCTTAATACAACAGCAGACAATTCGTCACCTTTTTTGAAGTTGCGGATTGCTTCTTCGCCAGTTTGTGTCCATGAAAGGTCTGACAAGTGAACTAGACCATCAATGCCACCTGGCAAGCCAATGAATACACCGAAATCAGTGATTGATTTGATTTGGCCGCTTACTTGATCACCTTTTTTATGGCTGATTGCAAAATCATCCCAAGGATTTGTTTGGCATTGTTTCATGCCCAATGACAAGCGACGACGATCTTCATCAATCTCAAGAATCATTACTTCAACTTCGTCACCTAATTGAGCGATTTTAGCTGGGTGAACGTTCTTGTTAGTCCAATCCATTTCTGAAACGTGAACAAGACCTTCGATACCTGGTTCGATTTCAACGAAAGCACCGTAGTCAGTCAAGTTAGTTACTTTACCGAACAAACGTGTGTTTGCTGGGTAACGGCGGCTTAATGCTACCCATGGGTCATCGCCTAATTGTTTGATACCTAGTGAAACACGGTTTTTCTCTTGATCAAATTTGAGGATCTTAGCTTCAACTTCTTCACCAACAGTTAACACTTCTGATGGGTGTTTAACACGGCGCCATGCCAAGTCAGTGATGTGTAGCAAGCCATCGATGCCGCCCAAATCAACGAATGCACCGTAGTCAGTGATGTTTTTAACAACCCCCTTAACAACTGCACCTTCTTTAAGTGAACCCATCAATGCTTCGCGGTCAGCACCCATGCTTACTTCAAGAACAGCGCGGCGTGAAACCACTACGTTGTTACGTTTACGATCTAATTTGATGACTTTAAAGTCCCATTCTTTATTTTCGAATGGTGTTGTATCTTTTACTGGGCGTAAATCAACTAATGAACCTGGTAAGAATGCGCGGATGCCGTTAACCATTACAGTTAAACCACCTTTAACGCGACCATTTACCATACCTTTGATGATGCGACCTTCATTCATCGCTTCTTCAAGATCTAGCCATGCAGCTAAGCGTTTAGCTTTTTCGCGTGAAAGTTTTGTTGAGCCGTAGCCATCTTCTAATGATTCGATACAAACTTTAACGAAATCGCCAACTTGGACTTCCATTTCGCCACGGTCGTTTAAGAATTCGCTAGCATCAATCACGCTCTCAGATTTGAGGCCTGCGTTAACTACTACGAAATCGGAATCAATTGAAACTACTTCTGCGGTGATTACTTCACCTGAACGCATTTCCTGGCGAGCCAGGCTTTCCTCGAATAATGCTGCAAAGCTTTCTGAGGTTGAGGTTGAAACGTTAGCCATTAAAAGTTACCTAGATAATCCCACCGTGCAGTGGGGTAAATTAATAAAATTGTGAGCTTTAGGAGCTCACAACGCCTTAAATCTTAAATAAGGGCGTAATTCTACAATAAAAATCCAATTTAATTAATAGGCTATTGCAGAAATAGTCAAAATTAAATGTCTGATTTTGATGAGATCGCTGTGGAAGTGGGTCTTAAGCGCTTTGCGCGATAAAATTCATTGCTTTATCAACAGCTTGCTCAATGTTGAGTTGGCTTGTTTCTAATAAATGTGCATCGCTCGCTTGTTGTAATGGCGCAACAGTTCTTTGTTTGTCTCTAGCATCACGATCTTTCAAGTCTTTTAGGATAGCGGCATGGTCAGCTGCTAGGCCTTTATTGAGTAGCTGTTTGTAACGTCTGTCGGCTCTTACTTCAGCACTTGCTGTTAGAAAGATTTTGGTTTTTGCATCCGGAAAAATTACAGTCGCCATGTCTCGACCATCTGCTACTAGACCAGGACTTTTTCTGAAGCTGTGCTGCAGCTTAGTAAGTGTTTGACGAACCCGTGGATGAATGGCTACTTGTGATGCACCTTGGCTCATTTGCTCAGTCCGCACTTGTTCACTGACATTTTCCTCATTTAAGAAAATATCAGCTGCTTTAAATTCTATTTTTAGTGATGTCGTCATTTCAGCTAAAGCTGTTTCGTTATCCCATGGGATATGACGTTTCAATGCGGCTAGTGCAACAATCCTATATAAGGCACCAGAGTCTAAGTAATGATAGCCAAGCTTATCTGCGACTAATTGAGCGACAGTGCCTTTTCCTGAAGCAGAAGGGCCGTCAATTGCAATCACTGGAATAGATGAGTTATTCATTAATTAACAATCTCTGCAAATCGTTCAAAATAATCTGGGAATGTTTTCGCTACACATTTTGGATCGTTTATTGTAATAGGCACGCCAGCTAAGCTAACTAATGAGAAACACATCGCCATTCTGTGATCGTCGTAAGTATCAATCACTGCGTTCGGGGTTATTTTTTCTGGTGGGGCAATTGAAATATAATCATGACCTTCTTCGACAATTGCTCCTAACTTACGTAATTCGGTTGCCATCGCACTAATACGGTCTGTTTCTTTAACGCGCCAGCTTGCAATGTTTCGTAAGGTTGAGGTGCCTTCTGCAAATAAAGCCAGAATGGCTAATGTCATTGCTGCATCTGGAATGTGATTGCAATCCAAATTTATCGCTTTTAATTTTCCTGAAGCAGCTTTGGCAATGATGTGGTTTTCGCCGTATTCGATTTTGGCGCCCATTTTTTCGACTTCATCTGCAAACTTAATATCGCCTTGAATGCTGTTTTTTGAGACGCCCTCTATAAGCAGCCCCTTTCCATCAGAAGCCACTGCGCCAGCTGCAATAAAATAAGAAGCAGATGACGCGTCACCTTCTACATAGATTTTGCCTGGGCTTTGATATTGAGTTTGTGCTGGAACAGTAAATTCTTGCCAGCCATTTCTTTTTACATGAACGCCAAATCTCGCCATGAGATTGAGTGTGATTTTAATGTAAGGTTTAGAAATCAACTCGCCGACTACTTCGATTTTGAAAGACTGTCCCGTAAGTGGAAGTGCCATCAATAATGCGGTCAGGAATTGGCTGGAGACGTCCCCGCGAATTTTGATACTTTGGGCAGATTGAATTTGTGCTGGCGAAATCTTAAGTGGCGGAAAGCCTTTGTTGCCAAGATACTCAATGTGCGCACCGGCTTGTGCAAGCGCGTCTACTAAATCGCCGATAGGACGTTCGTGCATGCGAGGAATTCCGGAAAGTGTGTAATTCCCTTGTGACATTGCTAATGCTGCTGTTAGCGGTCTAAATGCGGTACCTGCGTTGCCTAAAAACAAATCCGCTTGTTTAACTGATACATTGCCGCCATTACCAGTTACGCGCCAGTTGTTATCACCGATTTCTTCCATGAGAACGCCCAGCACTGACAAGGCTTCTAGCATGCGAGCCGTATCGTCCGAGGCTAATAAGTCCAATATGTCAGTGACACCGTTTGAAAAGGCGGCAAGTAATAAGGTGCGATTGGAAATGCTTTTGGATCCAGGCAGCTTAATTCGACCTGAAACTTGCTTGGCGGCTTTTAAGTTAATAAATTCCATAATGACTTATTGTGATTCTCTGTGTTTCGCCCATGCATTACGTGCATTGCTGGCGCTCTCAAAAAGTGCTTCTAAACCAGCCCCATCTTTATTTTTCAATAATTTTTGTAGAAGCTTAAGTTCTGATTGGTAGGCTTCTAATTCACTTAAAAGTGCTTCTCTATTGGCTAAACTAATATCTCGCCACATTTCTGGCGAGCTTCCAGCGATTCTCGTGAAGTCTCTAAAACCGCTCGCAGCAAAGTCGAACAATTGTTGTGAATTTTTGCGATTAGCTAAATCATCCACTAAAGCGAATGCCAGTAAGTGCGGTAAATGACTCACAGCTGCGAAAATCTGATCGTGTGCTTCAGCACTCATTTCTGAAACATTGGCTCCTGTGGCCTCCCATAATGCGCGGACTTTAGATAAAGCCTGTTTGGATGTTTGTTCGTTAGGGGTCAGAACTACAATTTTTCCGAAAAATAAATCCGCGTTAGCAGCGCTTACGCCACTTTTTTCAGCGCCCGCAATAGGATGCCCACCAACAAATTGACTCAGTAATGCTGGAGTGATATTTTGTGCTGCATTTGCCACATAGCCTGCAATATCTGACTTTGTACTACCGGCATCGGTAATGATTGTATCGGCTTTAAGGTGAGGAGCGATTGCAGCAAGAATTTCTGGTGTTTGCGCAACAGGTGTTGCAATTACAACGATATCAGCACCTTGCATCGCATGCTCTATATCTGTTTGTGCTTCATCAATTACCCCTAGTGATAGGGCTGTTTTTAATGAATCTTGATTGCGACCTATACCTACGATATGCGTAGCAACCCCTGCTTTTTTTAGGGCAAGTGCTAGTGATCCGCCGATAAGGCCAACACCAAAAATAAGAACTTTATTGAGCTGCATTTTCAAACGATGCTTTTCTGAAATAATGAGTTTGCATTAAAGGCAGAATTGTAGCATTGCATCGTTTAGATTGCCTGTTTTATAGCGATGCAACGACTTGGCGCTAGGTTTGTGAGTGTTTGATGATTTGCCATTCGCCGTCGATGAGCGCTTCTTGAGGTTCAAATTTTTGCTTGTAAGCCATTTTTCGACTGTTTTTAATCCAATAGCCTAAGTATAAATAAGGGAGTCCTAAGCGTTGGCACCAAGCAATCAGCCACATCACGCTATAGGTGCCGTAACTTGCTTGCTTATCTTCCGTGTCGTAAAAAGTGTAAACAGCTGAAATACCATCCTCAATAATATCAATCACGCTCACCATTTTGAGAATGCCTTGTTCTTTGAAAGTGATAAAAACACTGTCAACATTACTTTTCGCTAAAAAGTTTTGGTATTGCTCAGCAGTTTCTTGTTCTAAATCTGCTTCATGTCTACTCGCCTGATAAAGCTTATAAAGAGAAAAATGTGCTTGCTCAAAACCAATATCATGAATGCTGACTTCTAGAGCACCATGGGCTTTAAAAGCCCTTTTTTGGCTGCGTGAGGGTTTAAACACATTCACTGGCAGGCGAACAGGGATGCATGCATTGCAGTTTTCACAATGAGGTCTATAGACAAAGCTACCACTACGTCTAAAGCCTTGTTGTATTAATCCACTATATTGATGGGCATCAACTAAATGTTGCGGTGTGGCAATCAGCGATTGCGCGAGTTGATCGCTTAAATAGCTGCAAGGGTAAGGCGCAGTTACGTAGAACTGAATTTTTTGTAGCTCATTTTCGATAGGTTTGGTCATGCATGGATCAATTTTTTAAGTTGGATGATAAAGTCATTGCGGCTGATTTCTTTAGCGCCGAACGAGCTAAGATGGCTGGTTTTCATTTGGCAGTCAATGAGTTCTACGCCAATACTTTCCAAATGTTGCACCATGTGCACAAAACTGATTTTAGATGCATCGGTTACATGGTGAAACATTGATTCTCCATAAAACATATTTCCCAACTTTACACCGTATAAGCCACCCACTAATTGCTTATCTATCCAGGTCTCTGCGCTAATGGCTAAGCCTGCTTCGTGAAGTGCGTAGTAGGCATCAATAATGCTTTCTGTAATCCAAGTGCCATCTTGCCCAATTCTGTGTGTTGAAGCGCAATATTCCATTACTTTTCGAAAGTCAGTATTAAATCTAATTTCATAATCTTTTTTCTTAATTCGTTTAGATAATGATTTAGATACTTTTAATTGCTTAGGTACTAACACCATTCTTGGGTTTGGGCTCCACCAAAGAACGGGTTCTCCTTCACTGAACCAGGGAAATATTCCTTGTTGATATGCACTGATTAATCGATTAATAGATAGGTCTCCACCAATTGCAAGTAAACCGTTGGGTTCTGTTAGCGCTTGGTTTAGAGGTGGAAAATCGTCATCTAAGTCCAGAGCCGCAACACGACCCTGAGGGAATTGGTAGTAATTACCTGTCATTGTTCAAATTTTATATTGCTACGATAAGTATTCATATTGTTTATTTCTTAGAGGCTAAAATTTTTTGCGAGACTGATTTTAAGATATCAAAATCACCTGTAATAAAACAAAAGTCACGCGGATTATTCAGGCTGATTTCGGGTAAAATATGCTTTTTTACCATTTCATCGCTTAATCCATGCATCCAACCATGATTAGTTTACGCGGCAGCTCTGCGCTTTCTCCATTTAGACTTGAAAAAATTCTTGCGGCATTAAAAACAACGGCGCCTCAAATTAGCCACTTGCACGCTGATTTTTGGCATTTCGCTTGGAGCGATGGCGATTTGAATGATGGTCAATTAGAGACACTCTCCAAAATTTTGACTTACGGTCCAAAAATGGCTGAAGAGTTACCCGTGGGTGAATTGTTTTTAGTGATTCCACGTCCAGGTACGATCTCACCTTGGGCTTCGCGTGCGACTGACATTGCTAAACATTGTGGTTTGGCTCAGATGCAACGAATCGAACGTGGTATTGCTTATTATGCGCGCAAGCAAGATGGCCAAGCTTTGACTAATGCTGAAAAGCTTGCGCTTAAGGCTGCGATTCATGATCGTATGACTGAGGCAGTATTTTCAAACATAGACGATGCAAGCAAGTTATATCATCAAGCTCAGCCAACACCTTTGAATTCTGTGGATATATTGAAGGGTGGCCAAGCTGCACTTAATCAAGCGAATCTTGACCTGGGATTGGCTTTGTCACCAGATGAAGTGGATTATTTGCTAGAGAATTTTGTGCGTATTGGTCGTAATCCAACTGACGTTGAATTGATGATGTTTGCACAAGCGAATTCTGAGCATTGTCGTCACAAAATCTTTAATGCTGATTGGGTGGTCGATGACTTGCCACAAGCACAATCACTTTTTGGCATGATTCGTAATACTCACAAGCTCAACCCAGGCAGCACTGTGGTTGCCTATTCAGATAATGCTTCTATTGTTGCTGGTTCTGCTGGTAAGAAAACAAAGCGTTTTTATCCACAAGCAGATGGTGCTTATGGCTTCATCGAAGAAGAAATGCATTATTTGATGAAAGTTGAAACGCACAATCACCCAACAGCTATTTCGCCATTTGCTGGTGCGGCTACAGGTGCTGGTGGTGAAATTCGTGATGAAGGTGCAACAGGTAGTGGCTCCAAGCCCAAGGCTGGCTTAACTGGTTTTTCAGTGTCTAATTTGAATATCCCTGGTTTTGAACAGCCATGGGAAGGCAATTACGGAAAACCTTCACGTACCGCTTCGCCTTTGCAAATTATGATAGATGGACCACTTGGTGGCGCGGCTTATAACAATGAATTCGGTCGTCCTAATATTGCAGGTTACTTCCGAACTTTTGAATTGGAATCTGCTGGTGAGGTGCGTGGTTACCATAAGCCAATCATGTTGGCTGGTGGCGTAGGTAATATTTCAGCAAAGCATTCTAAAAAGAATCCTATTCCGGCAGGTGCTTGCCTGATTCAGTTGGGCGGCCCAGCGATGTTAATTGGCCTAGGCGGTGGTGCTGCATCTAGTATGGATACAGGTTCAAATGCTGAGAACTTAGATTTTGACTCAGTGCAACGAGGTAATCCAGAGCTTGAGCGTCGCGCGCAAGAGGTGATTGACCGTTGTTGGCAGTTAGGCGATAAAAACCCAATTTTAAGTATTCATGATGTTGGTGCGGGTGGTATTTCAAATGCGTTCCCTGAATTAGTGAATGATGCAGGCGTTGGTGCCTTATTCCAATTGCGTGATGTCCATAATGAAGAGCCAGGAATGTCTCCGCGCGAACTTTGGAGCAATGAAGCGCAAGAGCGTTATGTGATGGCAGTCGCTAAAGAAAACTTAGCTGTATTTGCTGAGATTTGTGAGCGTGAGCGTTGTCCGTTTGCTGTGGTGGGTGAGGCCACAGAAGAGCGTCATTTAACTGTGGCTGATGCGCACTTTGAGAATAAGCCAGTAGATATGGACTTGTCTGTTTTACTGGGTAAGCCTCCTAAAATGTTACGTGATGTTAAACACGCTAAACGTGAGTTAGCCGAGTTTAATACTGAGGCTATCAACTTAAAAGATGCGGCTGATCGCGTTCTAAGGCTGCCAGGCGTTGCTGATAAAACGTTCTTAATCACCATTGGCGATCGTTCTGTTACAGGTTTAATCGCTCGAGATCAGATGGTGGGTCCTTGGCAAATCCCAGTGGCCGACGTTGCGGTAACGCTTGCTGGTTATGAGACTTATCAAGGTGAGGCCTTTGCGATTGGTGAAAAAGCACCTTTAGCTTTAATTGATGCGCCAGCTTCAGGCCGCATGGCCATTGGCGAATCAATCACCAATATTGCTGCAAGTTTAATTAATGATATTGGTGACTTGAAATTATCTGCAAACTGGATGGCCCCAGCCGGTCACCCAGGTGAAGATGCAGCATTGTTTGATACTGTTAAGGCAGTGGGTATGGAGTTATGTCCTGCGCTAGGTATCAGCATTCCCGTTGGTAAAGATTCTATGTCTATGAAGACAGTATGGGATGAGTCAGGTGAGAAGAAAGCTGTGACATCACCAATTTCACTCGTTGTTACCGCTTTTGCTGCAACCACCGATGCACGTAAAACACTAACGCCACAATTAAGAACAGACTTAGGCGATACCAAGCTCATTTTGATTGACTTGGGCGCAGGTAAAAACCGTATGGGTGGTTCAGCCTTGGCGCAAGTGTATGGTGCTGTAGGCAATCAAGCACCAGACGTTGATGACGCGGGTCGTTTAAAAAACTTTTTTGCTGCAATTCAACGCTTGAATGCAGACGGCAAATTGCTTGCTTATCATGACCGTTCAGATGGTGGTTTGTTTTCAACGCTTGTTGAAATGGCCTTTGCAGGACATTGTGGCTTAAATGTTAATCTTGATGGATTAGCTGGAAATGTTGCAAGTGTAGTGTATAACGAAGAGTTAGGCGCTGTTGTTCAAGTGCGCGCATCTGATGCTGATGTAATTGCATTGAGTTTAAAAGAGGCGTTGCCAAATTGCATTCATGTTATTGGTGACGTGACCGTTGGTGATGAAATTGTGATTAGGCAAGCTGGTAAAGCGGTATTTGAAGCTTCTCGTGTTGATTTGCATCGTGCATGGTCTGAAACGACATATCAAATGCAAAAAATGCGTGATAACCCAGTATGTGCTCAGCAAGAATACGATCGTATCTTGAATAAATCAGATGCGGGCTTGCATGCAAAACTAACATTTGACCCAAGTGAAAACGTTGCTGCACCTTATATCGCTACTGGCGTACGTCCTAAAATAGCGATCTTGCGTGAGCAAGGGGTGAATGGTCAGACTGAAATGGCTGCTGCTTTTGACCGTGCAGGATTCGCTACTTATGACGTTCATATGAGCGATATCATTAGTGGTCGCGTTAGCTTAAAAGCGTTTGCTGGTTTTGTGGCTTGCGGCGGTTTCTCATATGGCGATGTATTGGGCGCTGGTGAGGGCTGGGCGAAGTCTATTTTGTTTAATTCGCGTGCGAGAGATGAGTTCTCAGCATTCTTCCAACGCCAAGATTCATTCTCATTAGGCATCTGTAATGGTTGCCAGATGATGAGTAATTTACACAGTATTATTCCTGGCGCAGAGCAATGGCCACATTTTGTCCGTAACAAATCCGAGCAGTTTGAAGCACGTTTTGCAATGGTGGAAGTGCAGGAGTCCCCATCACTATTCTTTGCAGGTATGGCTGGAAGCCGTATGCCTATTGCTGTTGCACATGGTGAAGGTTTTGCGGAATTTTCTTCACAATCTGCTGTCAATTCAGTTGTTGCTGATCAATTAGTGACGATGCGTTTTGTAGATAATGCTGGCATTGCAACTGAAGTGTATCCATTTAATCCAAATGGATCAGTTCAAGGAATTACAGGATTAACTACGCAGGACGGGCGTTTTAGTATTATGATGCCGCATCCGGAACGTGTTTTCCGTACTGTACAAAACTCTTGGCATCCAGATGCATGGGGTGAAGATGGTGCATGGATTAGAATGTTTAGAAATGCAAGAAAGTTTATTAATTAAAAAGTAATTTGGAGAACAACACATGAAAATGGTTAAAGCTTTAATGATGGTAATTGCATTGAGTATTCCTTTTGCGTCATACGCAATGGAAGGTGAGCAACAAGTTCAATACACTGAAGCCCTGAGAGACGGTAACGTAAAGTTAGTTAAAAAGATGTTGGACTCAGGTGTTGATGTTAATGAAAAGTTCTTTGCTTGGTCAGCGATTCAAATTGCTGCAAACAAAGGCCAGTTAGCAGTTGTTAAATTACTAGCTCAAAAAGGTGCTGATGTTAACTATCAACATCCAATGACAAAAATGACAGCATTTCATTTGGCTGCATATGAAAACTTTCCTGAGTTAGTGAAGTTTTTAGCGGCAAACGGTGCTGATTTAAATGCAAAGCTTCGTGGTGATGTTTCAATTGTGCGAGCAGTACGCGATACAGGAAACACCAAAATGGTAGATTTATTGCTTTCACTTGGCGTGCCAGATGATGGCTGTAAAGATGAAAAATGCTTCTAAGTTTATTCGGACCTAATTGATTCTTAGGTCCAATGATGTTTAGTATATCTATGAGCCCATACTCTCAAAAAATTAGATTTTTTTTGGCAGTATGGGCTTTTTTCATGTCTACTGTACAAGCAAATGCCGAGCAAACATCCTCGCATATTCAAACCTTGGCGGCTTCTTGTGCGGCTTGTCATGGGCCACAAGGAAATAGTTTGGTTGAAACGCCTGTTTTGGCAGGATTAGATAAGCATTATTTCCTAGATCAAATGTTAGCTTTTCGTAAAAATGAGCGTGCATCTACCGTAATGCATAGGCATGCTAAAGGTTTGAGTTTGGATGAAATTAACCAATTGGCGATTTATTTTTCTGAGCAAAAAAGAATTTCAGCGATGATGCCTCAAAGTCAAATAATGGATCCTAGTCGTGGCTATTAATCGGCGTGATTTTCTCAAAATTGCTGGTACTTCTTTAGCAACTTTACCTTTTGCTTCTTTGGCCGTTAGTAAGGCTAGGCCTCACGTTGTTGTCATAGGTGGTGGCTATGCTGGTGCGGTCGCCGCCAAGTATTTGCGTCTATGGAGTCGTGGAGAAGTTCAGGTGACGGTCGTGGAGCCGTACACTCAATTTATTTCTTGCCCATTAAGTAATTTGGTTCTGGGCGGAAGTAAAACCATCAATGATCTGACTTTTGGCTATGATGCGCTTAAAAATCAGCATGGTATTCATTGGATTAAAGATGAAGTGACTTCAATTGATGCAGATGCGCGATCCATCAAAATGAAGCGTGGTCAGCTAAGCTTTGATCGTTTAGTTATAGCGCCAGGCATTGATTTTATGTATGAGCAACTGCCGATGTTGCAAAGTGCAGACTCGCAACATATCGTCCCTCACGCCTGGAAAGCGGGCCCTCAAACTGTTAATCTAAGACTTCAGTTGGAAGCGATGCCTAATGGCGGTGTGTTTGTCATTAGCATTCCTAAGGCTCCTTATCGCTGCCCACCAGGGCCATACGAGCGCATTTGCCAGGTTGCGCACTATTTGAAGAGCAATAAGCCAGCGTCTAAAGTTATCGTCTTAGATGCAAATCCGGACATTGTCTCTAAAAAAGCTTTGTTTACGAAAGTCTGGGCCGAGAGCTATCCTGGAATGATAGATTACAGGCCGAATAGCTCGCTGGTTGACGTTGATGTTAAAGGAAGGTCGGTCACAACTGAATTTGAAGTGCTTAATGCCGATGTCTTGAATGTGATTCCACCCCAACGTGCCGGAAAAATCGCACAAATTGCTGGTGTTGCTAATGTTGATAAACGCTGGTGTGAGGTGGATTTTTTAAGTTATGAATCTAAATGGATTCCCAACATTCATATTATTGGCGACTCGGTTTCAGCAGCCTTGCCTAAATCTGCGCACATGGCTACTTCTCAGGCGCGTATTTGTGCAAATGCCATTATTTCCCTATTCAATCAGGTTCAGCCTGATCCTGAGCCGGTTTTTGCTAATACTTGTTATAGTTTTATCAATGATAAAATGGCAATGCATGTTGCAAATGTTTATCGTTACGATGCGGTTAAAAAAGTTATGGTGCCTGCTGAAGGTGGTGGTGTATCAGATCAGCCTTCAGAACTTGAGGGTAAATATGCACAAGCATGGGCCAAAAATATATGGTCGGATGTTCTGACCTAAGATACGTTAATTGAAAGTATTTGATATGTTGAAAATGATAATGAGTTTGTTATGGGCTGTAATGCTTTTGAGTGACACATCCCAGGCCCATGAGCTTAGTGCTGAAGATCCGATTGTAACTAAAATTGCCATTCATATTCAATCACAAGACTATACGCATCCAATTAAATTGTGGCGATACAGTGAAGATTCTTGGGTCACTCAAGGCCCTTTATTAGAATCTGCCGCGGATAAGGTTTTGAATGTAGAGTTTGGCGCTGGTAATGCATTGATGTGCGATGCCAAGCCTAGCGCTTCTAATGTGTTGGTCTGGTTGAGACCACGTATGTTTTATAACCCACAAATCCAAAGATATTATGGCAAGGTAATTGCTGCTGCTTATACTGCAGATGGTAAGCCTCTGGCTAATTATGTAGGACAAGCTCAAAAACAAGGCGTGTTAGGTCACTATCAAGAGCTTGCTTTAGCAGACGTCTATCAATCAGCAATGAAGGCTGTTGCTGCAAAAATGAAAGCCGACTCTAAATTCCAAGCAGCACTTAATGGTAAAACATCAGAAAATCCGTGCGCAATCGTTAATCTTTTGCCTGAGCCAAAAATTCAATTCATGTCATTTTAATTAAAGGTTTTTTATGAATACAACAAAAATCAGCACGACTTTATTTCTTGCTTTGCTAGGCTTCACGGCTTCTTTTAGCGCACAGGCTGATGACCTTAAAAAAGTGACTGGATTAAAAACACCTGAGTCTGCAATCTCTGCAAAAGACGGTAGAGTGTTTGTTTCTGAGATAGGTGAGTTTGGTAAAGATGGCGATGGTCAAATTACCGTGATTGATAAAAATGGGGAAGTACGTGTTTTTGCTAAAGGCTTGGATGATCCAAAAGGTTTAGCTTTTGTCGGTAAGGATTTGTTCGTTGCTGATAATCATCGCGTGCTTAAAGTAAGCCCTAAAGGTGATGTGCATGTATTTGCTACCGCGCAAGCGTTTCCAGAACAGCCTTTATTCTTAAATGATCTTGAGGCTGATAAAGCAGGTAATTTATACGTAAGTGATAGCGGTGATTTAAAAGGTGCTGGCGGTGCACTGTATAAAATCACTCCACAAGGTAAAGTGACTACCGTAATCAGCGGCAAGCAAGATGCACGTGTTTTGGCACCTAATGGATTGCTCATGGGCAAAACTGAGAATTGCATTATGGTGGTTGATTTTGTTTCTGGGATTCTTTATCGCTTGGATATGAAGAAAAATGCATTGATTGAAGTTGCAAAAGGCTTTGGCGGCGGTGACGGTATCGTTAACGGCAAAAAAGACCAGTTTTATGTGAGCGATTGGAAAAATGGCAAAGTATTTAGCGTGAAATTAGAAAAAGGCGCAGTGGCTAATGCTGAGCTGGTCAAAGAAGGCTTTATGGCCGCGGCAGATATTGCGCCTAGTCAAGATGGTAAGTTTTTGTTGGTGCCTGATATGAAAGCTGGCGAGTTGGTTTATTTGTCTATCAAATAATAGAAATTAAATCAAAAAAGGCCTGCAATTTGCAGGCCTTTTTTATTGTATTAATTATTTTGTAGTAGGCAGTACCGTAACAGATTCAATGATAACTGCTTGTACAGGAACATCTCCGCCATCCGTTGGTATTTTTGATATGCGTTCAACAACGTCCATTCCCTTAGTTACTTTGCCAAATACCGTGTAACCCCAACCACGGTCTGATTTTTCAGTGTGATTTAAAAAGGTGTTGTTTGCGACATTAATGAAGAACTGTGATGAAGCAGAATGAGGGTCGCCGGTTCTAGCCATTGCGATGGTTCCCAATGTATTAGCTAGGCCATTGTCAGCTTCATTTTTGATTGGGGCGCGTGTTGTTTTCTCGTTTAGATTTTTATCTAAACCACCACCTTGAATCATGAATCCAGAAATGATGCGGTGGAATACTGTGCCTGTATAAAAGCCATCGTTTGCGTATTGCACAAAGTTAGCCACGGTTTTAGGTGCTTTGTCACTATTAAGCTCAACAATAATTACACCTTTGTTTGTTTTAATTTCAACAGTTGGCTGTGCCCATGCTGATGCACTTAAAAATGTGCTTGCGATGGTGAGGCTAAGTAAGAATTTTTTGATTTGCATGTTTTTAACTTTCCAAAGATTGAGTTTTAAAATTAACTAGTCGTGAATAAGTTGGCGATGCCATCTAATCCCATATGATTAATTGCATAGCTTGCTTGTTCTTGAACAATTGGTTTTGCATGGTAAGCAATGCCCGCACTTGCTGCGCGCATCATGGTGAGGTCGTTAGCACCATCGCCAATTGCAATTGCTTGAGCTGTGCTAATGCCTAAATCTTTACATTTACTCACTAAGAAATCTGCTTTGGCTTGCGCATCAACGATATTACCTAAAACGCGACCGGTCAGTTTTCCATTAATAATTTCTAGCGTGTTTGATTCTGTGTAATCTAAGTCTAATAGGGCTTGTACGCCATGCGCGAAGAACTCAAAACCACCAGAAACTAATAAGGTTTTAATCCCATTTGCTTTGCATGCGTCTATCCAGGTTTTTGCACCAGGGTTTAGTTGCAGTCTTTCATCTACCACTCTTTGTAAGGCAGATTCTTCCAAGCCTTTTAATAAAGCTACGCGTCTGGTTAGGCTTTCTTTAAATTCAATTTCTCCACGCATTGCGCTTTCTGTAATGGCTGCCACTTGTGGTTTTAACCCGTACATATCGGCAATTTCATCAATACATTCGATATTGATGAGTGTGGAGTCCATATCCATTACGGCGAGCTTAATGTTTTTTAGGATCTGGTTGTCAGCCACATAAGCAGAGTCTATTTTTTGTTCTGCGCAAAACGCTTTTACGGTTGCTGAGGGTTCATTTTGATTAGGAAGGTAGTATGCGTGCTCTGCAATTTGAATAAATTGAGCACCATGAACTGCCTTGCTAATTTGGTGAATGTGCATCAGATGATGCAATTGTATGGCTGAACCTTGAACAACTAAGCGCATAAGAGTGTGACTTAAAAAATTAACTAATGTGAATATTATACATCGGGAGAAGCTGCTATTTAAAACGTCATTCACATTCAGTGGGGTGGCGCGCAGACGCGATTTGCGCGAGAATGTCACATTGATCATTTGCTTAGATTTTTTATCATGAATTTGCACGAATTTCAGGCCAAACAACTATTACAACGCTACGGCCTAGCGGTACCTGTTGGACAAGTTGTCCAGTCTGCGGAAGCAGCTGCTGCTGCAACGAAAGAGATTGCTGGAGATGCTTGGGTCGTTAAGGCGCAAGTGCATGCTGGCGGTCGCGGTAAAGCGGGTGGTGTGAAGATTGTTAAATCAGCAAGTGAGGCAAAATCTGTTGCTAACAATCTACTAGGTAAGCATCTGGTGACTTACCAAAACGCGCCTGATGGACAACCGGTTCATCAGTTATTGGTTGAGCAAACATTGCCGATTGCGCGTGAATTGTATTTATCTATTTTAGTCGATCGTACCTTAGAGCGCGTTGTGATGGTCGCTTCTAGCGCTGGCGGAATGGATATTGAAGAAGTTGCTGCGACGATGCCAGATAAAATCCTTCAAGAGGTTTGTGATCCGCTGAATGGCTTGGTTGACTATCAAGCACGTAATCTTGCTTTTGCACTCAATCTTGTTGGCGACCAGATTGCTGCTTTTACTAAATTAGCAAAAGGGCTATACAAATTATTCAAAGAGAATGATTTGGCGCTTTTAGAAATTAATCCTTTAGTTGTGACTACCGATGGTAAGTTATTTGCGCTCGATTGTAAGATGAGTGTTGATGACAACGCCTTGTATCGTCAAAAGCTACTCGCTGAACAACGTGATTGGAGTCAGGATGATGCTAAAGAGGCCGAAGCACATCATGCTGGACTTAATTACATTGCTTTAAATGGCAATATTGGTTGTATGGTGAATGGTGCTGGCTTGGCCATGGCAACCATGGATTTAATTAAACTGCACGGCGGTGCCCCAGCCAACTTCTTGGATGTTGGCGGCGGCGCAACTGCAGAAACAGTATCTAAAGCTTTTAAAATCATTTTGGCAGATCAGAACGTACAGGCTATTTTGGTTAATATTTTTGGCGGTATTATGCGTTGCGACATCATTGCGGAAGGCATTATTACTGCAGTTAAAGAAGTAGGTATTCAAATCCCTGTTGTTGTTCGTCTCGAAGGTACCAATGTGGAATTAGGCCGCAAAATGCTAAGTGAGAGTGGCCTTTCAATTATTTCAGCTGCTGGTCTTACCGATGCAGCTAAACAAGCTGTTGCTGCTGTGAGTGTGTAGGTTAAATATGAGCATATTAGTTAATAAAAATACAAAAGTCTTATGCCAAGGATTTACTGGTAAACAAGGCACATTTCATTCTGAACAAGCGATTGCTTATGGTACAAAAATGGTGGGTGGTGTAACACCGGGTAAGGGTGGTCAAACCCATTTAGATTTACCAGTTTTTAATACGATGCGTGATGCTGTGAATGCAACTGGCGCGCACGCTTCGGTGATTTACGTCCCACCTCCATTTGCAGCAGACTCTATTTTAGAGGCTTGTGACGCTGGCATAGGCTTGATTGTCTGTATTACTGAAGGTATTCCTGTATTGGATATGTTGAATGTTAAGGCTGCGCTTAAAGCTAATAATGTGAAGTTGGTTGGGCCTAATTGCCCGGGTGTGATTACGCCAGACGAGTGCAAAATTGGCATCATGCCAGGCAGTATCCATTTGCGTGGAAAGGTTGGCATCGTTTCACGTTCAGGTACCTTAACTTATGAAGCAGTTAATCAAACAACTGCATTGGGTTTAGGTCAGTCTACTTGTGTTGGTATTGGTGGTGATCCAATTCGTGGTTTGAACTTTATTGATTGTTTGGAAATGTTCCAAGCAGACCCTGAAACTGAAGCCATTATTATGGTGGGTGAAATAGGTGGTGCTGATGAAGAAGCTGCTGCTGATTACATCAAACATCATGTCACTAAACCTGTTGCAGGCTATATTGCAGGTCAAACGGCGCCTAAAGGTAAACGTATGGGTCATGCTGGCGCTATTATTTCCGGTGGTAGCGGTAAAGCCGAAGACAAGATAGCTGCTTTAGAAAAAGCAGGAGTTATTGTTGCGAGTTCTCCTGCTGGCTTAGGCGAGGCTGTGTTGCAAGCAATCAAGGCAAAAAAATCATCATGATAAAAAACTTTTTAATTGTATTGATGTTGGTGCTTGGCATTAATTATGCCCATGCTGAAGAAGAGATTCCTTATTTGCTTACAGTCGCTTCTAAAGGCGACGTGGCAACAGTAAGTGGTCTTTTAGAAAGCGGTACCAATCCCAATACACATGATGCTGATGGTATTACTGCTTTAATGTACGCTGCACGTAAAGATCAATTTGAAGTGCTTAAATTGCTCATAGAAAAAGGCGCTGACATTAATGCTCGTGAAAATGGTGGTTGGACAGCGCTGATGTTCGCCACTAAGAAAAACTATGTGGCGAGCGCCAAAGTTTTATTGGCTAAAGGCGCTGATCCAAAGATTCGTGATATTTCTGGTTGGAGTGCGCTTGGTTTAGCAGCAAGTTCAGGTTATTCAGAGTTGGTTGGTTTGCTTATACAGTCAGGCGTTGATGCAAATTTAAGAACTGATGATGGCAAAACTATTTTAATGTTTGCAGCAAAAAATGGTGATGTGCCAACCATTAAGACCTTGTTGGAAAACAAAGCAGATCCGTCAATGCGCGATCGTTATAGTATGACGCCATTAATGTATGCGGCGCGTGCTGGTAATACTGATGCTGTTAAAGCTTTGATTGAGAGTGGCGCAAAAGTTAAAGATGAGGATAAGGCACAGTGGACAGCTTTAACTTGGGCGGTAAGAAAGAAACAACTCCCAGTTGCTCAAGTCTTGATTGAAAAAGGCTCAGATGTTGATCATAAAGACGCGCAAGGAACGCCACTACTTCACAATGCCGTTTCTAATGGTGATATTGAAATGGTACGTTTGCTTATTGCAAAAGGTGCGAATGTTAAAGCTAAAGACCAATACTCTTTAACTCCACTGGTTTATGCTTTGCAAGCTAAAAAGACTGAAATTATCAAGATGCTTAAAGATGCAGGTGGCAATTATTAGTCAGGCGCTTCGATTATGTATTGCTCAGATGAATAGCACCGTAGGTGATATTCAGGGTAATAGCAAAAAGATTCTTAAGGCATCGTTAGATGCAAAAAGCAAAGGCGCAACGCTGATGCTGACCCCCGAACTGTCTCTTTCTGGATATCCTCCAGAAGATTTGTTGTTACGAGAAGATTTTAATCTTGCTTGCTTTCGTGAACTTCAGTTTTTGGCAACTGAGATTAAAGACATCACAGTTATTGTTGGTCATCCACATGTACATCAAGGTGACTGTTATAACGCCGCATCTGTTCTTCAAGATGGTAAGGTCTTAGCGACCTACCATAAGCACGTGCTTCCAAATCATACTGTTTTTGATGAGCCTCGTTATTTTAAATCGGGTGAGCGAGCCACAGTGTTCGAACATCAAGGTATTAAAATGGGTTTGTTAATTTGTGCGGATGTTTGGGAAGCTGAGCCAGCATTAGCAGCTAAAGAAGCTGGAGCAGAAATTTTGTTAGCGCTCAATGCTTCGCCATACCACATGGATAAGCAATCTACTCGACATCAGATCGCCCGCGAACGTGTATTACAAACAGGTTTAGCAATGGTGTACGCGAATATGGTAGGTGGCCAAGATGAATTAGTGTTTGATGGAGCCTCTTTTGTTTTAGACCGCTCTGGTGAGTTGGTGCAGCAGTTAGCTGCATTTGAAGAAGACTCAGGTGTGCTTGACATTGATCGCAGTGAAGAAAATAAAGCGAATCCTTTAAATCAAAGCATTGCAACTTCGGCTGGCTTGGAAGAAACAGTTTATCGAGCCTTATGTTTGGGGCTGAAAGACTACGTCAATAAAAATGGTTTTAAAGGTGTGGTTTTGGGCTTGTCCGGTGGCATTGATTCCGCACTCACTTTAGCTATTGCAGTAGATGCTCTTGGTGTTGATCAGGTTCGAGTGGTGATGATGCCCTCAGAATTCACTGCGGAAATGAGTGTCAGCGACGCACACTTAATGGCTAAAAATTTAGGGGTTCAATACAGCGAATTGCCGATTAATGCCTTATTTGATTTGTTTAGAGCAAGCTTAGCTGATGAGTTTGCAGGCTTGCCGTTTGATACGACAGAAGAGAATTTGCAGGCGCGAATAAGAGGCATGCTATTAATGGCTTTGTCTAATAAGTTTGGTAGCATTGTCCTGACTACTGGCAATAAGAGTGAGATGGCTGTTGGCTATTCAACGCTATATGGAGATATGGCTGGTGGTTTTGCATTGCTTAAAGATGTACCTAAAACGCTGGTCTATAAACTATCGAATTACCGCAATACACTTTCAGCTGTGATTCCTGAAAGAATCATTGTGAGACCTCCATCTGCAGAGTTGAGGCATGATCAAACAGATCAAGATAGTTTGCCTCCTTACGAGATTTTGGATGCGATTATGGAAGCTTACGTCGAGCATGATGCTAGTCGTGCTGATATTATTAGCATGGGTTATCGTGAGCAAGACGTTGTTCGCGTAACGAGTTTGATTGATAGGAATGAATATAAACGTCGCCAATCGCCAATTGGGGTTCGTATTACACAGCGAGGTTTTGGAAGGGATAGGCGTTATCCAATCACCTCGAAATTTGTATTTAACGGCTAATAAATTAAAGTAGTCTTGTAGGTTGTTGATTTTGGTTTTTTCACGAGAGGAATGAGTAATGAAAAAAATTGAAGCAGTAATTAAACCATTCAAATTAGATGAAGTACGCGAATCTCTATCTGAAATTGGTGTGAACGGATTGACTGTGACTGAAGTTAAAGGCTTTGGTCGTCAAAAAGGGCATACCGAGTTATATCGTGGTGCAGAGTATGTTGTTGATTTCTTGCCAAAAATAAAAATTGAGCTTGTAGTGGCTGATGATTTGGTTGATTCAGCAATGGATGCAATTATTAAAGCTGCCCGTACTGGTAAGATTGGCGACGGTAAGATTTTTGTGACGAACGTTGAGCAGGTATTACGTATCCGTACAGGTGAAACTGGCGAATCTGCAGTTTAATTAGTTTTTAATAGATGCCAGTTCTATTAAAAACTGTATTGTTGTTAAGTCTTTCAAACGTGTTATGACGTTTGCATGGTATGCCCATCTTAAGAATTTGAGCGATAAACCTTGGTATGTTGCTGCGTTTTTAAGTTGGGGTATTGCCTTGTTTGAATACATGCTTCAAGTGCCTGCTAATCGTATTGGCTATTCAGCTTTGTCGTTATCTCAGCTAAAACTCTTGCAAGAAGTCATTACTCTGTCTGTTTTTCTACCGTTTGCTATTTTTTATATGCATCAACCGCTGAAACTTGATTTTCTATGGGCGGGGATGTGTTTGTTAGGCGCGGTTTATTTCATCTTCCGTGCTTAAGCTGGTTTTATAAGCCAAAAAATCTCGCTGTTTGATAAAACAAGAAGCTGACTACCCAAGCGAGTATCAATGACCACGTAATTGACATGGCAGCGAACATCCAACTCTTTGATTCATTTTTAAGCGTTGCGATAGTTGATAGGCATGGCGTGTATATCAAAGTAAATAGCATAAAGCTCATTCCTTGAACCCAATCCAATTGATGCGCCATAGTTTGCATAAGAGCGTCGCCTTGTAATCCGTAAATCACAGCTAAGGATCCAATCACAATTTCTTTGGCGACAAAGCCAAAAATAAGCGCAATTGCTAGCTGGTTATCTATTCCTATTGGATCTAAAAGTCCTGAAAATAATGCACCAATTTTACCTGCCCACGTGCCACTGCTCGCTGGCGGTACATCCATTGGAAAATGGGTCAGCGCCCAGACAAGTACCACACCGATAATAATGAATTTAGTCGCTCTATTTAGAAAGTGACTAATTTCTTGCCAGCCTCTTAGCCATATTTGGCGTAGCGTTGGAAAGCGGTAAGGAGGTAGCTCAAGAATAAACGGCTCTGTGTTTTTGTATTGATTCTTAAATAATAAAGCAGTGATGAAAATCGTTGCAAAACTGACTAAGTAAAGTGAGAAAAGCACAATTGGCGCCTGTTGAGCAGTGAACAGAGTTGCTGCCATAAACAGGAACACCTGTAAGCGTGCTGAACACAATGACAGCGGGATAATCAGCATGGTTAACAAACGCATATTGCGTGAGCGCATGACGCGTGTGCCCATGAGTGCTGGTACATTACAGCCAAAGCCCATCAAGACCATCACAAATCCGCGACCATCTAAACCTAGTTTTGACATTAGGGCATCCATCAAGAATGCTGCACGAGATAGATAGCCGCTGTCTTCTACAATCGACATGATGAGAAAGAACAACACGATAATTGGGATAAAGGTGGCTACTGTGCCTAGACCATTAAAAATCCCATCGACTAACAGACCGTTTAGCCATGTTGGTGCATTAATCAGCGTAGGGTTGAGGACATCTGTTCGAATTAAATCTAAGGCCCATGTCACTGCGTCTTGTAGCGGTTTTCCAGCAGTGAAAATGAGTTGAAATACGGCATACATGGCTATAAAAAACAGCGGCAATCCAAACCATGGATGAAGTAGAACTTTATCGATTCGTGCGGTTGTTAAGTCATTAAGTTGTGCTGGAATTTCGACTGTAGACTTAACAATCGCATCCATTTCTTGTTCGACATTGGTATCAGCCGCCAACAAAGTTTTTATTTCATCGACGCTATGCTTATTGGCTGATTGCTTAATACAATTTGAAGCAATTTTTAAAGCTTCTGGACATTGATCACCATACTTGGCACTGATTTGCACAACTGGCATTCTTAGTTGTTTTGCCATAGCTTCAACATTAATGCTGATACCTGCGCGCTTTGCTTCATCTTTCATGTTGAGTAGTAGCATGGCTGGTATACCCAAGGCTCTAATCTGAAGCGCAAGTGAAAGTTGTCTGTCAATTTGAGTGCTGTTAACAACAATCATGACAAGGTCTGTATGGTTATTGCTTAAGAAATGCCTGGCCACTTGTTCGTCATCAGAGAAGCCGTGCAAGTCATAAAGTCCTGGTAAGTCGACTAATTCAGCAATGTGGCCACCCAATAAAATTTTGGCGCTCATTAAATCCACTGTAATGCCAGGCCAATTGCCTACTCGTGCAGATGCTCCGCTAAGTCTGTTAAATAGCGTGGACTTTCCAGTATTTGGCATGCCGAGTAGGGCGATACGCTTCATTATTGGTTTACTCTAATACGCTGTGCTTCACATAAGCGCAGGATGATGTCTGTAGCTCCAATTCGCACTTGAATTGGGCCGTTAAAACTAGCGCGTCTCACTAATTCGATTTTTTTTCCGATGCGAAATCCTAGTGCATTTAGACGATGAAATAAAAACTCTTCTGCCTCTATATTCGAGATAGTGCCGTATTCACCAGTTTTAAGGTTGCTTAAAGCGGTCATTAATTTTTAATCTAAATAAGAATTGTTCTTATTATCTCACATAATTTAATTGAAGGTAGTATATCTAAGGCTTTTTGACGGTGAACTGTTAAAAAAATGGCCTGCATTGCAGGCCATTTGGTATCTATTTAAGAGGGTTTATTTTTTAGATGATTTGTTATTGTCGACGACGGTCGCTTTTGCACGAAGGTCGGTTAACATCTTTTCTAATTGACGTTGTGCCAATTGTTTTTGTAAGCCATCTTTTACTTTATCGTAAGGTGGCGCTTTCATATCTCTTACGTCATCTAATTTAATGATGTGCCAGCCGAATTGTGTCTGAATAGGTTCTGAAGTTAAACCACCTTTATTAAGCTTTGCAACGCCGTCGCTGAATGGCTTAACCATGCCGCTTAAAGAGAACCAGCCTAGGTCGCCACCTTTTTCTTTAGAGCCTGGATCTTTTGATTTTTCTTTTGCAGTTTTAGAAAAGTCAGCGCCTTTATTGAGCTGGGCGATGATGTCTTTAGCTTCTGTTTCTGAGCTGACCAATATATGGCGTGCGTTATATTCTTTATCACCTAATTCGGTTTTGAATTTTTCATAAGCCGCTTTAGTATCAGATTCACTCACAGGGTGATTCTTCATGTAATCCTGAATATAAGTATTCACTAGTAATTCACGACGTGTTAATTCTTCTTTAGCAATGTAGTCAGACTTTTTGTCTAAGCCTGCACGTTGAGCCTCTTGTAATACCAATTCACTGCTTATTAATTTTGACATGATGACTTCACGCACGTTGTCATCTACTTTTTGACCGTGATCGGTTGCATCTTTAACAATGAAGTCAAACAGAGATTGCTTGATAGCTTTTCCATTGACCGTTGCTACTGCGTTGTCTGCAGCTTGCAACGGGCTAGTCATGCTAAGTGCCGTCAGTAGTAAAAAAGTATTCCGAGAGATCTTCATGCAGTAGTCCTTGATATTTTTAGGGGATTAATTCTTGAGAATTATAGGGTTTATTCGTCACTTGCGATAGCGTGGATGCTGAGTGCATGAATTTTTGAAGGAATATATTCAGCAAGCAATTCATAAATGTGTCGATGTCTTGAGACTTGCGATAAACCGTCAAACGCTTGGCTTTTAATTGTTAGTGTGAAATGGCCACCGCCGCCATTGCCTTTATGACCGGCATGTAAAGCGCTATCGTCTTGAATTTCTAGGCGGGTGGGCTTAAGTGTTTGTAGCTTGATTGTGATTTCTTCTGTGAGTTGCATCTTTATTTTCTTATGCAGGTAAGGTTTTGCGGAATGGTTTTACTGATATATGCGCATAAACACCCGCATCGACAAATGGGTCTGTATTCGCCCAAGCTGTTGCAGCTTCTAAAGTGTCAAATTCAGCCACAATAAGACTGCCGGTAAATCCAGCAGGGCCTGGGTCGTTGCTGTCAATTGCTGGAAATGGCCCAGCGAGTAGTAAACGACCCGCATTATTTAATGCGGCAATTCTTTCAAGGTGTGCCGGACGATGAGCTAGACGTTTTTCTAAACTATTCGGTGCGTCTTCAGTAACAATTGCGTAGAACATTATTTATCCTCAATGAGATATTGGTTGATAATCAAACTTTGAGTGAGGATGAAAACAAACATTAGTCCCATCGTTCCAAATAGTTTAAAACTCGCCCATGTGTCGATGGAGAAGTTAAAGGCTACATACAAATTTAAACAACCAAGTGAGGCAAAGAATATTGCCCATGCGTAGTTGAGCTTAATCCAGATAGACTCGGGCAACTTAACTTCTTTCCCCATCATGGTTTTTATGATATTTTTTTGCCAGAACCAATGCGCAGCAAGAATCGCTGTTGTGAAAATCCAATATAGTAAAGTGGGCTTCCACTTAATAAATGCATCATTTTGAAAATATAGTGTCATGCTTCCCAGTACGGTGACCAGAATCGCACTCATCCAAAGTGTTTTATCCACTTTCTTATATTTTATTTTTGCCCATACGATTTGAATGATACTGGCAATGATGACCGCAACTGTTGCTAACATGATAGGCACTAGGTTCGGTTTTACTGTTGCAGCAATACCGAACGTTGTGAGTATCTTGCCTAAAATTAAGCTGGCGTTTGCTGTTTTCTCAGCAATTTTTAATGTAATGAAAAATAAAATAACGGGAAATAGATCAAATAGAAACTTCATTGTGTGCCTTAAATCGCGCTATCAGTACAAGCGAAAGCAGTATTTTGCTATGATGTGTTAAGACTTACAAGGCAACTTTTTTAATATCCTACATTTTGCATTTAAACCTCATTTTTTTATCCAAATATTAAGTCATTATTAATGCGATCTTTAATTGATCTACATTGTCATTCAACGGTTTCAGATGGGGTGCTAACACCGACTGAGTTGGTTAATCACGCTGCCGAAAAAGGAATTCGTGTTTTAGCCTTAACAGATCATGATGATGTGGCTGGTTTGGCTGAAGCTAGGTCTGTTGCGGATAAGCATGGCATGAATTTTATTAATGGCGTTGAAATTTCCGTGACTTGGCGTCGCAGAACTTTGCACATTGTTGGACTTAAAATCAATCCTGAATACCCACCACTTGCAGAGGGTTTGGCTGCGATACGCGCCGGACGTCATACGCGCGCAGAATTGATTGCGGCGAGTTTAGAGAAGATAGGCGTTCATGGAGCCTTGGAAGGGGCATACCATTACAGCAAAGGCGGCATCATTAGTCGAACACATTTTGCACGTTACTTGATAGAAAAGGGTTATGCGAAGGACACTAAAGCTGTGTTTAAGCATTACTTAGTTAAGGGCAAGCCTGGCTACCATGAGCACCAATGGGCAAGTCTGGAAGATGCGATGTCATGGATTATCGGATCTGGCGGCGTTGCCGTTATTGCACATCCTGGTCGTTATGACTTGGGGCGGGTCACGATGTATGAATTAATGCATGAATTTAAGACCTTGGGTGGAACAGCGATTGAGGTGGTCACTGGAAGCCATACCGTAGATCAATATCAAACTTTTGCTAAACTCGCACATCAGTTTGAATTTGGATCCTCTATGGGGTCTGATTATCATGGAAAAGGTCAAACTTACATTGAGATGGGTCGTTTGCCTAGTCTTCCGAGCAGCTGTGTACCGGTTTGGCGTGATTGGCAAGAAGTTGAAAATGTTGAGTTAGAGGTCCATTAGCGATGGCTCAGTATTTTGTCATTCATGAACAAAACCCTCAGTTTAGATTGATTCATCAAGCTGTTGAGATTTTGCAAAATGGCGGTGTAATTGCTTATCCTACAGATTCTGGTTACGCACTTGGCTGTGTAATTGGGAATAAGGATGCCCAAAGTCGAATAAGACAAATTAGAGGTGTGGATGAAGATCATCACTTTACTTTGGTGTGTCGTAATTTGGCAGAGCTCGCTACTTACGCTCAGGTGAATAACGGTCAATTTCGTTTGTTAAAAGCGAATACGCCTGGACAATATACTTTTATTTTGAAAGCGACGCGTGAAGTTCCTAAGCGTTTGCAGCATCCAAAGAAAAGCACGCTAGGTTTACGCGTTCCTGAGCATGTGGTGACAAAGTCTTTATTGGAAGCGCTTGGGGAACCCTTGCTCAGCATGACGCTATCAATTAAAGATCAGACAGAAGACTTAATTGAAGCTTGGCAGATTCGTGATGTTTTGGAGCATCAATTGGATTTGGTCATTGATGCCGGTGTTTGCTTAAGCACACCAACAACGGTGATTGATCTAACCGGTGATGAACCTCAGCTCATCAGGGCAGGGGCTGGCGCCTTAAGTCCTTTTGGTTTAACTGAATAACGAGTAAGAGGAATGAAGAGATGGAATTAACCTTAGTACAAAAAATAGCGGTGTATGCGCTGCCTGTGGTTTTTGCAATTACCGTGCATGAAGCTGCGCATGGTTATGCGGCAAGATTTTTTGGTGATATGACTGCAGACCGAGCAGGGCGCATCAGTTTAAATCCGCTTAAGCATATTGATCCTATTGGAACGATTTTATTACCTGCATTAACTTTAATGATTGGTGGTATTTTGTTTGGCTGGGCAAAGCCTGTGCCTGTCGATTTTTCTAGATTGCGCAATCCAAAGCGAGATATGTTGTGGGTGGCTGCAGCCGGACCAGCATCGAATCTATTAATGGCTTTGTTTTGGGCTTTTGTTATTAATGTTTCACCTCATGCACCTGCGAACTATTCTGAGCCTATGGCCTTGATGGGACAGGCTGGCGTCATGATTAACGTGGTCTTAATGGTATTGAACTTGCTACCATTGCCGCCATTGGATGGCGGGCGTATTGCGGTTAGTTTATTACCTAACCATCTTGCCTATAAGTTTGCGCAAATTGAGCGTTATGGTTTCATCATCTTAATTGTTTTGCTGGCGACAGGTGTTTTGTCGAGCATTATGGAGCCTCTAATTCGTGCAGTGATTAACATGATTGTTTTCATTTTTTAACTTAATTTTTCGGGCGTGATAGCGCGCCTTTTCGTATAATAGCTTTATCTTTATTTATGGTTATTCATCACTATGGCTGTTGAACGCGTTTTATCTGGCATGCGTCCTACTGGAAGCTTGCATCTTGGACATTATCACGGTGTTTTGAAAAACTGGGTGCGCCTACAGCACGAGCATGAATGCTTGTTCTTTGTCGCTGACTGGCATGCACTCACCACGCATTATGATACGCCTGAGATTATTGAAGAAAGCGTTTGGGAGATGGTGATTGACTGGCTGGCAGCTGGCGTTGATCCTTCACAAGCGACCATTTTTATTCAGTCTCGCGTGCCTGAGCATGCTGAGTTACATACATTGCTCTCAATGATTACCCCATTAGGCTGGTTAGAGCGTGTGCCAACTTATAAAGATCAACAAGAAAAATTGGCGCAGAAAGATTTATCAACTTATGGCTTCTTAGGGTATCCACTTTTACAAAGTGCAGATATCTTGATTTACAAGGCTACGCAAGTGCCTGTAGGTGAAGATCAAATTCCGCATATTGAATTTACCCGTGAGATTGCACGACGTTTTAATCATATTTATGGTCGTGAAAAAGGTTTTGAAGAGAAAGCTGAAGCAGCGATTAAGAAGCTAGGTAGTAAACGTGGTGGTTTATACGAAGAGTTACGCACGCGTTATCAAGAAAGTGGTGATGACGAGGCGCTTGAGTCTGCTCGTGCAATGATTGAAGAGCAACAAGGATTGAGTCTAGGTGATCGAGAGCGTTTGTTGGGATATCTTGAGGGTGGCGGAAAAATGATTTTGGTTGAACCAGAATACAAACTTACTCCAGCTTCAAAAATGCCAGGCTTAGACGGTCAGAAAATGTCGAAATCCTACAATAATACGATTTCGATGCGTGAAGACCCTGATAGCGTTGCTAAGAAAATTAAAACGATGCCAACAGATCCTGCGCGGATACGCCTAACAGATGTAGGTGATCCTGATAAATGTCCTGTTTGGCAATTGCATGAAGTGTATTCAACAGAAGAAACCAAAGCTTGGGTTCAGCAAGGTTGCCGTACTGCTGGAATTGGTTGTATCGCATGTAAAGGTCCAGTGATTGAAAGTGTGCTCGAAGAATTAAAACCAATTCAAGAGCGTGCAAGACAGTATGCTGAAGATCCAATGTTGATTAAGAATGTCGTGGCTGAAGGTTGTGAGCGTGCTCGTAAGATGGCCCGTGAAACCATGCGTGAAGTACGTGAAGTTATGGGTTTAAGCTACTCATAATGGTTAAGTCTGCGCTGATCTAAATGTTAGAGACTCTTAACAAAGAAGCGCATCAGCCTTTAGAAGCCAAAATTCATGGGGAAGCTTATACAACGCTCCCTCATGATTTATATATTCCCCCTGATGCTTTAGAAGTCTATTTGGATGCCTTTGAAGGCCCATTAGATTTATTGCTATATCTGATACGCAAACACAATCTTGATATTCTAGATATCCCCATGGCTGAGCTTACTCGCCAATATATGGGCTATGTCGAAAAAATGCGTGCTATTAAATTGGAGTTGGCTGCAGATTATCTATTAATGTCTGCCATGCTGATTGAAATTAAATCTCGTATGCTGCTTCCTAAAGCTGCAGAAGTTGAAACGGAAGATGATCCGCGTGCTGAATTAGTTCGTCGATTGATGGAATATGAGGCGATTAAAATTGCCGCTCAAAAGTTAGATGAGTTACCTCAGGTCGGCATTGATTTGATGGTGGCTAATGCTTATTTTGAACAAATTTCACAAGTACAAGCGCCGCAAGTTTCGATTGATGATTTAACTGCGGCATGGAAAAACGTACTCAAGCGCGCAAGTCATTTTGCACATCATAAAGTTGGCAAAGGTGAGCTGTCTGTGCGTGAGCATATGAGCCAAATCTTGCGCCAATTAAGTGAGCATAAGATGCTTGAGTTCACAGCGCTGTTTGATGTCGAGAAAGACGGTATTCCTAAGCTGGTTGTGTGTTTCTTGGCGATTTTGGAATTGGCGCGTGAAGGCTTAGTGAAAATTACACAGCAGGGTGCTTTTACTCCAATTTATTTACATACGAATCAATTGATCTAGCGAGATGGATAATATTGCACAAATAAAAACAGTGTTAGAGGCTGCGCTATTAACAAGCGCAACACCTTTGTCGCTGGATGATATGTCTCGCTTATTTCCTGAGCGTATCGAACGTGCTACTTTTAGAATGCTATTGGATGAGTTGAAGCAGGAGTGGCTTGCGCGCTCACCATTAAGTATGGAGCTTGTCCAGGTGGCAAGCGGTTGGCGCTTTCAGGCGGTGGCCGAATTGGCTCCGTTTTTATCTCGTTTAAATCCTGAGCGTCCACAACGCTATTCACGTGCAGCAATGGAAACCTTAGCGATTATTGCTTATCGTCAACCAGTAACGCGTGGTGATATTGAAGAGATACGTGGCGTAGCAGTTAATCCAAATACAATGCGTCAATTGCAAGAGCGCGATTGGATTGATATTGTTGGGCAACGGGATGTGCCTGGAAGACCAGCGTTGTATGCGACGACAAAAACATTCTTGGATGATTTAAACCTCAAATCTTTAGCAGATTTGCCAGCGATGGAATTGTTTGTTGAGCAATCAGTTTCTGACGAGAGTATTGTTCCAGAGATTCTTAATCCGGAAGTTTTAATTCAATTAGATTTGATGCCGGATGGCGACAGATCTAACAATCAACTTGACTAATTAAAACCGCAGGCAAATTTCAATCTGCGGTAAAATCAGCACTATTCAATTATTGAAATACCCAACATGGCCCGTCCCTTTAAGCAGCAGCGTGATCCGCAACGCATCGTCAAGCGACCAAGCACTAATTTCACTAAATTAGCGGCTGACCCTGATGCGCCTCCAGCACCTACTCAGCGTTTACATAAATTATTAGCGCTTGCTGGTTTAGGTTCACGTCGTGATATGGAAGCATTAATCGCGAGTGGGCGAGTGACGATTAATGGTCAGCCAGCACCTGTTGGTGCAGGGGTGACAGAGTTTGATATTGTCAGAATTGATAGTCGTCCAATTCGCCTGCCGTTCGAGGCCGAGTTAGCAAAAGTCTTGGTTTATCATAAACCTGAAGGTGAAATCGTCAGTCAGGATGATCCAGAGGGGCGTGCCAGTGTTTTTGATAAGTTACCTAAGGTGCGTGGAGCTAAATGGATCGCAATTGGTCGTTTGGATATCAATACTTCTGGTCTTTTGATGTTCACTACCTCTGGCGAGCTTGCTAATCATTTTATGCATCCACGTTATGAAGTTGAGCGTGAATATGCAGTTCGTATTTTTGGTGAGTTAACCGAAGAAGAAATGTCGCAATTAACGCAAGGTATTGAACTTGAAGATGGTCCAGCCAACTTCGACGTGATTCGATCACAAGGCGGTGAAGGTTCAAACCATTGGTATCAGGTGATTCTGCGTGAAGGTCGTAATCGTGAAGTGCGTCGTTTATTTGAGGCGTTCCAGAAACCAGTAAGCCGCCTAATGCGTGTACGTTTTGGCCCAGTGAATTTACCTTCACGTTTAAAACGTGGAATGATGTTGGAGCTATCTCCTAAAGAGGTGGTTGGTCTGTTGGAATGGGCTGGTTTGAATGTGCCATCTGGACCAATGCGTCAACTTAGCACACGCGAAAAAGATAAATTAGGGACTGCTTTTACACCTAAGCCTAAAAAAGAAGCTAGAGAGCGTTTGGCGGCTAATGAGCGCAATCGTAGCGAGCGTCAAAGTTACTATGAACGTAACGCACCACCAAGCCTTGCAGAGATTTTGACGGGGACCACTAGAAAGCCTAGGGGTCGTAATGCCGTTGATAGGAATAGCGCAGATAGGGCAGCGGCAGACAAGGCGGAATTTGAGCGTTCACAACGCCCAGCAAGAGGCTCCAAGCCTTCAGGTGCTAAAAAGCCATCAGCTAATCGTCGTATTCGTCAGGGTGCTGACCTTAGTGCAAAGCCAGCATCTACTAAAAAGCCTAAATAGCTAGCTCAGTTTCAAATTAGCTAGTCACTTAAGTAGGTAGTTGCTCTTTAGTGAGCATAAATACAAACTCATTACCCGAGTCTACTTCTAGCCATGTGAATGGTAGTTCTGGATAAGCCGTAAGTAGCGCATCACGGTTATGTCCAATTTCCACGATTAATAAGCCGCCATCGTTCAAGTGTTTGCCAGCTTCGCGAAGTATTGTATGAGTATGGTCTAAACCGTCACTGCCGCTACCTAGGGCAATTTGAGGCTCGTTTCGATACTCTTGTGGCAACATGGCCATCGCTGGTGCATCAACATAAGGTGGATTGCTGATAATTAAGTCATAAGTTTTACCTGTCAGAGCGTTAAACATATCAGACTCTATTGCTGTGACTTGTTCCTCTAAACCGTAATTTTTGATGTTGATGTTTGCAACGGCAATGGCATCAGGTGAAATGTCGACAACATCAATAGCAGCGTTCGGAAAGGTATGTGCCAACAAGACGCCCAAGCATCCACTTCCTGTACAAATGTCAGCTGCACTTTCAACCATTTCTTGATATTCAATCCAAGGATGTAAGCCATTTTCAAGTAGTTCAGCAATAAATGAGCGTGGCACAATCACACGTTCATCTACATAGAATTTAAAGCCTTTTAGCCAAGCTTCACGTAATAGGTAAGCGGTTGGTGTTCTGTCAGTCACGCGGCGTTCGATCAGGTGTGCTAAATGCTTTGCTTCAGCTGGTGTAATGCGGGCATCAAAGAAATTCTCTAAGGTATCCATTGGTAAATGTAATGCGCTCATGATCAGCCATACACTTTCGTCATAAGCGTTGTCTGTGCCATGGCCGAAGAAAATGCCTGCTTCTTCAAAACGACTGACGCTATAGCGTAACCAGTCGCGAATTGTAAGAAGATGGGTAATTGCCTGTTGATTTGCCATGAATGACTTTCTAAGCTGATGATCTAAGTTTGCCAGGGATTAATTTTGCTAGTGATTAAAACTAAGCGAGCAGAAGTTTTTCTAGAGTGATGCGGTAAGTATCTTTAAGCGGCTCAATATCAGCAACTGCGACACATTCATTCAGTTTATGGATGGTTGCGTTAAGTGGTCCAAACTCAATTACTTGTTTACAGATGTCCGCGATAAAACGTCCATCTGAAGTGCCCCCAGTGGTTGAAAGTTCAGGATTAACGCCATAGCTTTCTTGGATCGCTTCTGAAATGGCAGCCACTAAATTGCCTTTAGGCGTAATGTAAGGTGGTGAATATTCCCATTCCAAGTCATATTCGAGAGCATGTTTGTCTAGTATGGCGTAAACACGCTCTTTTAGATTTTGTTCCGTACTTGCTGTTGAAAAACGGAAGTTAAACAAAATAGTGACTTCGCCTGGCACTACATTGGTTGCGCCTGTTCCACCATTCATGTTTGAAATTTGCCATGAGGTAGGTGGGAAGTATTCGTTACCTTCATCCCAGACCGTATCCACCATATCTTTAATTGCTGGTGCCACCATATGAATTGGATTTTTAACGAGGTGAGGGTAGGCGATATGACCTTGCACGCCTTTTACAATTAGCTTTCCTGAAAGTGAGCCACGACGACCATTTTTTATCATGTCGCCCACTACTTTATTAGAGGTTGGTTCACCAACAATACAGTAATCAAAAAATTCATTACGTGCTTTGAGTGCTTCAACCACTTTAACCGTGCCGTTAATCGCAATACCTTCTTCATCGGAGGTAATGAGCAAGCCAATTGAACCTGGGTGATTAGGATGTTTAGCGACGAAATCTTCAATCGCGGTAATAAAGGCGGCACATGATGTTTTCATATCAGCCGCACCACGACCATAAAGCATCCCATCTTTGATGGTAGGCTCAAATGGAGGAGTGTGCCATTGATCAACAGGGCCCGTAGGTACAACGTCTGTGTGACCAGCAAAAACCAATAGCGGCCCGGATGTGCCTTTGCGTGCGTAGAAGTTATCAACATCATCAAAACGCATGCGTTCTATTTTGAATCCTAAAGGCGCTAAGCGACTAATCATTAGCTCTTGGCAACCAGCATCAAGCGGGGTATTCGATTGTCTTGAAATAAGATCTTTGGCTAACTCTAAGGTTTTAGTCATGATGGCTACTCTTTAATTTGGTACATGATTTATTAATACATGGTTTATTTGATGAGCGTTTGATAAGTCGCTTCATCAAAGCCTAATGCGATGATGCTATCGTCTTTTACTAATATAGGGCGTTTAATAACCGAAGTCTTTTGTAGCATTAAATCACATGCCGACTTCTCATCTGTCACCGCTGTTTTTTCAGCGTCGCTTAAGTTGCGCCAAGTCATCCCGGCGCGATTCACTAATTTATCCCAAGGTTTTTGGCTTAACCAAGTACTGACCGTTGATTGGTCTAAGCCTTGTTTTTTGAAGTCATGGAATTCATAAGTAATACCATGGTCATCTAGCCAGGTACGGGCTTTTTTAACAGTATTGCAATTGGGTATTCCGTAAAGTTTCATTTGGTTTAAATGTTTTTTTCTGATGACATATTCTAACAGTGCAATCTTGAATCTGCTAAGGCGCACCTAAAAAGCAAAACAGCCCACGGATGGGCTGTTTAATATTAGTGATTAGCTACTTAAATGCCACGTAGCAATTCATTGATACCCACTTTACCTAAAGTCTTTTCATCTACTTTTTTCACAATGACAGCGCAGTAAAGGCTGTAGCTACCGTCTTTAGAAGGTAAATTGCCAGAAACAACCACAGAGCCTTTTGGCACGCGGCCATAAGTTACTGAACCTGTTTCGCGGTCGTAAATTTTTGTAGATTGACCGATGTAAACTCCCATTGAAATCACGCAGTTGTCTTCAACAACAACGCCTTCAACCACTTCAGAACGTGCGCCAATAAAGCAGTTATCACCAATAATGGTTGGACCTGCTTGCACAGGCTCTAAAACGCCACCAATACCTACGCCACCTGATAAATGAACGTTTTTACCAATTTGTGCGCATGAGCCTACGGTTGCCCATGTATCAACCATTGTGCCTTCACCAACGTAAGCACCGATGTTGACGTATGAAGGCATCAATACAGCGTTTTTGCCGATAAATGAACCACGACGTACGATAGCGTTGGGAACCACGCGGAAGCCGCCTGCTTTAAAGTCTGCTTCTGTGTAGTCTGCAAATTTTGGCGGTACTTTATCGAAGTATTTTGTGCAGCCACCATCCATTAATACATTGTCATCTAAGCGGAAAGAGAGCAATACCGCTTTTTTAAGCCATTGATGAGTTTCCCATTCTTGACTCTCGCCTTTACGTGAAGCCACGCGCAACTTACCTGAATCTAAATCAGCCATGATGCTAGCAATGGCGTCTCTTAATTCTGGTGTTGCTGTTGATGGGTTAATGTCAGCGCGACGCTCAAAAGCATCTTCAATAATGGCTTGTAATTGGCTCATGATGTATTCCGAATTGTAAAAACTTAAAAAGGGGTATTTTACCTGCTTTGTGGAGCAATTGCTTGCTCATACAGTGGCATGACTTTAGGTATCTGGGTTTTTAGATCAGCTAAGCGTGTTTCATCTGAAGGGTGAGTGCTCATAAACTGAGGTGGTTTCTTGCCGCCCTGTTGACTCATTTTTGTCCATAAAGAGATGGCTGCTTCAGGCTGAAATCCTGCACGAGCAGATAATTCGAGACCGATGCGATCGGCTTCTGTTTCTTGTGTGCGGGAATTTGGTAGGGCGAAAAAGAGCTGAGAGCCCATTGCAGCTGCTTGTACAGTAGGGCCGGCAGCACCGGATTTTGAAGAGCTTAGAATGGCAGAAAGTAATGCCATTCCGCCATTTTGGATGGCTGCTAATGACATGCGTTCACGACCATGCTCACGTAATGCATGGCTAATTTCATGGCCAATGACTGCTGCAAGTTCATCATCAGTCGCTTTAAGCTTGTCTATTAAGCCTGTAAATACCATAATTTTTCCACCAGGCATGCAATAAGCGTTTACTTCATCATTCTTTTCTACGTTGACTTCCCATTTCCATGTTTGAGCGTCGTTACGGAAATATCCAACTTGAGCAATCAGGCGATTGGAAATTTTGCGAACGCGATCAAGGACAGCAGGGTCAGTGTTCAGCGTTTTTTTATCATTCGCTGTTTTGAGTGTTTGGATATAACTTTTTAGGGACATGCTCTCAACTTGTTTTTCGGAAAACATCATCAGTTGTTTGCGTTCAACACCAGTGACACCGGCTTTTGTGGTTGTAGCACAGCCGCTTAGCTGAAATGCTAAAGCTGAAATAATGAGGATGGATAAGCGTTTAAATTTCATATTCTTAATTTTACTTGGATAATGTCATCGGTTAAAAAGTGACTTGTGAGCCAAGTTCAACCACTCTATTAGGCGGAAGCTTAAATTGGTTGGTAATCGTTTCGGCTGAGCGGAACAGGCCGATAAAGATTTTTTTGCGCCAAAACGCCATTGCTGCATCTTCTTGAGGAATTAGAATCTCTTTACCCACAAAGAAGGAAGTGTCCATCGGATCTAACACTAGGCCTTTTGAGGCGCAAAGCTCAAGATCTCTTGGTAAGTCTGGTTCATCTTTAAAGCCGTAGCGAACAGTGACACGATAGAATTCGTGAGGTAAGACTTCAACTTCCACACGTTCTTCTTGGTTTGTATGTGGGAAGTCCAAAAACTTCACTGTGAGGTTGATTACTTTTTCATGTAGTACTTTGTTATGTTTTAGATTGTGCAGCATGGCATGAGGAACGCCATCTGGGTTAGGTGTCATGAATAAAGCCGAACCAGGTACTCTAGTAGGCGGGTGCTGGCCAATCGCTTCAATGAATGAGTCTAATTCCATTGATTCATCTTTAAGATGCTCATATAGCATGCTACGGCCTGTTTTCCACGTCAGCATTAAAGTAAAAATGAAAATACCGATAATGAGCGGCACCCATCCGCCATCAGGGATCTTTAGCACGTTGGCACTAAAGAACGCCACATCTATCGTTAAAAACATACCAATCAGCATACCAGTGCGCAATTTACTCCAGCCCCAAATGTGATGGAACACAATGCCAGCGAGAAGTGAGGTAATAATCATATCTCCTGTTACAGCAAGTCCGTAAGCAGCCGCTAAATTACCAGAAGATTTGAAGCTTAATACCAAGACCATTACCGCAATCATTAAGCCCCAGTTGACGCGTGGCATATAGATTTGACCTTCTTGGCTTTCCGAAGTGTGCTCAACGTGCATGCGTGGCAAATAGCCTAGTTGTAAGGCTTGGCGTGATACTGAATACGCGCCGGTGATAACGGCTTGAGAAGCAATAACTGCAGCTAGCGTTGCAAGCACAATTAATGGGTATAGCAGCCATTCTGGCGCAAGTAGATAAAAAGGGTTTTTGATGGCTTCTGGGTCTAAAAGCACCAATGCGCCTTGACCAAAATAATTAATAATTAACGCAGGTAATACGAAACCAAACCAAGCTAGGCGAATTGGAAAGCGGCCAAAGTGCCCCATGTCTGCATATAATGCTTCAGCGCCAGTCACCGCCAAAACAACCGCGCCCAATGCTACAAAAGCAATCCAAGGGCTAATCTGAAAGAAGTGAACGGCGTAAATTGGATTTAAAGCATGAAGAATGGCAGGGTATTGTGAAATGCCATGAATGCCTAAGACGGTTAGTGTGCCAAACCAAGCAATCATAATCGGACCAAAGAATGCGCCAACCAAAGCGGTACCTTTGCTTTGTGCCCAAAATAATATAAATAATACGACCAAGGTAACAGGAATAATGAGTGGGTGCAGAACGGGTGCAGCAACTTCAAAACCTTCTACAGCGGAAAGTACGGAAATAGCGGGTGTGATCATGCCGTCAGCATAAAACATACAAGCCCCCAAAATACCTAGCAACATAATGGTATGTTGCATTTTTTTGTCGCCTTCCGCTTGGCGCGAAGCAAGAGCTAGCAAAGCCATAATGCCGCCTTCGCCACGGTTGTCGGCACGCATGATGAATGCGACATACTTCACTGACACCACCATAATTAAAGCCCACACAATCAGCGATAGAATCCCAAACATATTGGCTTCATTGAGTGGGACTGGATGTGTGCCAACAGAGAATACTTCTTTGATGGTGTAAAGAGGGCTGGTGCCGATATCACCAAAAACAACGCCTAATGCGGCTAAGGTTAATGCAGAAAGCTTTGTTTTATTGCCAGAAGTGGGTGACATTAAAAAAACGACTTTGAGATAATAAGAACGCTATTATCAAACAAGTTAAGCGCTAAACCAATAGCAGAATGATAAAAGCTTCTAATCCTGATTAAATTAAGACTCAGTCTTATTGACCGTCACATCAGCAGAACCAATTCCAAAGGTAAGTTTTATATCGTCGCCAACGGATAATTGATTGGCGCTATTGATGATTTGTCCTTGCTTGTTCTCGGCAAAAGCATAGCCTCTAGTGAGAACAGCGTTTGGATTGAGATGCTGTAGATTCTGGTTTAGCTGATGCAGGCTATTTTGTTTGTTTTGCAATTGTTTTTGTATCACCATGCTTAGACGGTACGCAATTTGACTGATTTGCTGTTTTTGGTGCTCTACTTGCTGAACTGGTGAGATGAGACGCTTTGCTAAATAATCCAGCATTTGTCCTCTTTGGCTCAGCAATGTTTGAATGTTTTTGTTAAATTGGTCTCTAAGTTGATTCAATTTTGCGAGCAACATGGCGCGTGAAGGTGAAACTAATTCCGCGGCGGCGGTTGGGGTTGCAGCACGAACGTCAGCAACAAAGTCACAAATTGTGAAATCGGTTTCGTGACCTACACCGCTAACAGTTGGGATTCGACAATTAGCAATTGCATGAGCGACGACTTCTTCGTTGAACTGCCACAAATCTTCCATGCTGCCACCACCTCGGCAAATGATGAGTACATCACATTCCGCTCTTTCATTGGCTAAATTGATAGCGTTTGCAATTTGGTTAGCTGCACCTTTGCCTTGAACAGGGGTAGGGTAAATGATGACAGGAATTCCTGGCATTCGGCGTTTAAGCGTTGTTAATACATCATGAAGCGCCGCAGCATCTGGTGATGTCACAATCCCGATTTGTTGTGGATGGCTAGGTAGTGATTGCTTGAAGGTGGGATCAAATAATCCTTGCGCTTGTAATTTTGCTTTGAGCTTTTCAAAGGCTTCAAATAGTGCGCCTAGTCCGGCCCGTTGTAAGAATTCGATAGTCAGCTGAAAGTCGCCACGAGCTTCATATAGGGTCACAACTGCACGTGCTTCAACTTTGTCACCTTCTTTAGGCGTCCAGTCTAAATAGCTATTGCGGCCGCGAAACATGACGCAGCGTACTTGGGCGCTATTGTCTTTTAGTGAAAAGTACCAATGGCCAGAAGCGGCGCGGGTAAGATTGGAAATTTCTCCGCTAATCCAAAATAGAGGAAAACTTTGCTCTAATACTTCACGTGCCATGCGATTCAGATCGCTGACGCTCAAAATACGAGGGGCTGAGCCTGATTCCGCTGTTTCTGTCTCTATCATTAGGTAAATATCCGTTACAATCTAGGCTAAATTCAATACGTCTTATTATACGTCTTACATAAAGGTTTTTAAGGTTGATTAATATGCTTAATAATTTATTAGCAACTCGATTGGCTTACTGGCTTGGCTTCGTCGTGAGTTTTGGTTTGGTTGCACTGGCTTTGGTTATTCAAACGCGATATCAACTAGAGCCTTGTCCGCTTTGCATTTCTCAACGTATCGTATTTATGGTGATAGGGGTTTTATTCCTAGCTGCGGCCATTCAAAATTCATCTAAGGTATTTTTTGTTAAAGCCTATGCTTTATTGCAAATGTTAGCTGCATTAGGAGGTGCTGGCGTGGCGATTCGCCACTGGTGGTTGCAAGTGCACAAGGACGAAATGTTAGTCGATTGTGGTGTGGGATTTGATTATATGTTTGAGAACTTCCCCTTACAGAAAGCCCTTACCTTGGTATTTAAGGGTACAGGTGATTGTGCTGCTATTGATTGGACGTTTTTGGGATTTTCTATTCCGCAGTTGGCACTGATAAGTTTTGTCGGTTTTGTAGTTTATGCAGCTTTAGTCGCTAAAGCTCGTTTAAAGAGTTAATTATGTATCAATATTTAGAAGACTTTGTTGGCAACACGCCATTGGTTAAATTAAAGCGTATTCCCGGCAATACCAGCAATACTTTATTGGTTAAGCTTGAGGGGAATAACCCAGCCGGCTCAGTTAAGGATAGGCCCGCTTTGTCTATGATTACGCGTGCTGAAGCACGTGGCGACATTAAGCCTGGAGATACGCTGATTGAGGCGACTTCAGGTAATACTGGTATCGCGCTTGCCATGGCTGCGGCCATGAAAGGCTATAAGATGCTCTTGGTGATGCCGGAAAATCAAAGTGTTGAACGTAGGCAAACCATGAAAGCTTTTGGCGCTGAACTTCTTCTAACACCTAAAGACGGCAGTATGGAGTTGGCGCGTGATGTGGCAATGAAGTTGCAGGCTGAAGGTGAGGGCATCGTGCTAGATCAGTTTGGTAACATGGATAATCCACAAGCCCATTATGAAGGGACTGGCCCCGAGATTTGGCGTGATACAGAAGGTAAAGTCACACATTTTGTGGCGAGCATGGGGACTACAGGTACCATTATGGGTACATCTCGTTATTTAAAAGAACAAAATCCAGATATCAAAATAATTGGTGTGCAACCAGAAGAGGGTTCACAAATTCCAGGGATTCGTAAATGGCCTGAAGAATATCTGCCTTCTATTTACGATGCTAATCGTGTCGATGAACTGATTTATGTTAGCCAAGCAAATGCAGAAAAAATGACACGTCGTTTAGCGGCTGAAGAGGGTATTTTTGCTGGCATTTCATCTGGCGGCGGTCTTTATGCAGCGCTTGAGCTATCTAAGAAATTAGAAAACGCGGTTATCGTTTCGATCATTTGCGATAGAGGTGATCGTTATCTTTCAACGGGTGTTTTCCCAGCATGATTCCAACTTTAGTGTTTGATATCGAAACAATACCTGATACCGATGGATTAAAGGGTTTGTTAGGTTTGCCAGCTGAAACAGCGGCCGATGACGTCGCTAAGATTGCGTTTCATCAGCGCCGCCAACATAACGGTAGTGAGTTTTTGCCTTTGCATCAGCACCGCGTTGTCGCAATTTCATGCGTCTTGCGTGAAGGTGATCATTTTAAGGTGTGGTCTTTGGGTGCGCCTGATGAGCCTGAAGGTCAGTTAATACAACGTTTTTTTGATGGCATAGAAAAATACACGCCGAATGTGATTTCTTGGAATGGCGGCGGTTTTGATTTTCCTGTGTTGCACTATCGCGGCTTAATCCATGGTGTTACTGCACCGCGTTATTGGGATATGGGCGAGGACGATAAAGAGTTCAAGTGGAATAACTATATCAGTCGTTACCATGCTCGTCATACGGACTTGATGGACTTGCTTGCGATGTACCAAGGGCGTGCAAATGCGTCATTGGATGATATGGCTCAGCTTTGTGGTTTCCCAGGTAAGTTAGGGATGGATGGTAGCAAGGTTTGGGATGCTTATCAGCAAGGTGAAATAGAAGCGATTCGCAATTATTGTGAGACTGATGTTGTGAATACTTATTTGGTTTATTTACGCTTCCAAATGATGCGTGGGCAGTTAAGTAAGGCTGCTTATGATCAAGAAATTGCTCTGGTGCGTGACACCTTAAATGCTGATAGTGCACCGCATTGGCAAGAATTTATGCAAGCGTGGAAAGTTTAATTTTTTAAAAATATATTGATATTAAATCAATGTAATAGATTGTATTGTTAATGAGATCTCGTAAGAAATTTAAATCTGAAAATCCTATTGTCACAGCACATGTGGAATCCTTAGACCAAGAAGGTCGCGGTGTTGCTCACGTTGAAGGTAAAGTCATTTTTATTCAAGGCGCATTGCCAAATGAGACTGTGCGATATCAAGCGACACGAGTAAAAAGTAGTTATGAATTTGCTCAGACTGTGGAAGTTCTAAAGCCGTCTAATTTACGTGTAACACCAAAATGTAAACATTTCGGGATGTGTGGTGGTTGCGCATTGCAGCATCTTGATTTTGGTGCGCAAGTCGCGGCTAAACAACGTTTACTTGAAGATGATTTGTGGCACATTGGTAAAGTAAAAGCCGAGAGTATGTTGCCGCCTATTTACGGCCCTGCGTGGGCGTACCGACATAAAGCACGTTTACGCGTCAAATATGTTCCTAAAAAAGACCGTGTATTAGTAGGTTTTAATGAAAAGTCTACCCCTTTTGTGGCTGATATTCAGGGTTGCGAAGTTTTACCTCCACGTATTTCTGCTTTGATTACTCCGCTGCAAGAAATGATTGTTCAAATGAGCGTTCGTGATGCTATTCCTCAAATTGAAGTGGCTGTGGGTGAGCATGCGGTTGTCTTGGTATTTCGTATTATGGAAGCGTTAACATCCCAAGATGAAGCATTATTCCGTCAATTCGCTGATGAATATCAAATCCAGGTTTGGACACAAACTAAAGGCCTAGAAACAGTACAGCCTTTTTATCCTTTGGATGGGCCAAGTCTCAGTTACTCTTTACCTGAATTCAATCTGACTTATCCGTTTAATCCAACTGAGTTTACGCAGGTTAATCCGCATATCAATCAAGTGATGTTGCGTCGTGCGATGCAAATGCTTTCAGCGCAAAAGGGCGAAAGAATTGCTGATTTTTTCTGTGGTTTAGGTAATTTTACTTTGCCGATTGCACGGAGTGGTGCCAGTGTTTTAGGCATGGAAGGGCTTGCTACGCTGGTGGCTCGAGCTAAAGAAAGTGCTGCTTTAAATGGCTTGGCTGATCAAGTTGAATTTGATGAAGCGAATCTATTTGATATGACCCCTGAGATTTTGCAGGGCTTGGGTGAATTTGATAAATGGCTGATTGATCCACCTCGCGATGGTGCGATGGCTTTAGTGAGCGCACTTCCCAACGATTGTAGTTTCGGACCTCAGCGTATGGTTTATGTTTCATGTAATCCTGCAACTTTGGCTCGTGATGCAGGCATTTTGGTGAATGAAAAAGGTTACCGATTGGTGGCAGCTGGCGTCATTAATATGTTCCCACATACTTCACATGTTGAATCTATCGCTTTATTTGAGCGCTAAGAAAACAACATGTTAAAAAAATATTTGTTCTTGCTCTGTTTGTTAAGCCTCATGGCTTGCCATCAGCAAGATGCAAATGTTGCTCGTGAAGATATCCGCTTTGGCATTGCACAGGCGCCTATTAATTTAGATCCACGCTATGCCACTGATGCTGCATCGGCCAGGGTTAATCGTTTGCTTTATCGTGCCTTGGTTCGTTTCGACGAGCATTATCAGGTTCAGCCAGATTTGGCTTCTTGGCAAATCATCAGTCCAACGCAATATCGTTTTAGTTTGGGTAAGGCAGGGCGAATTTTTCATGCCGGTGCGCAATTATATGCATCTGATGTCCAAGCCACTTATCAATCGTTACTTGATCTTAAGGACTCTCCACTATCTGCTGAGTTTTCTAATATCAAGCAAATTAAATTGCTTGATAAAAACACATTGGATTTTTATTTAGAACAAGCCGACCCTCATTTTCCTTCCAAGTTAATTATTGGTATTTTGCCGGCAGATGAAATTAAGCAAGGCTATGACTTTGGTCATCATCCGATTGGTAGTGGACCATTAAAGTTTGTGTCTTGGCAGGACACGCTCCAGCTTATGCGAGTTAATGACGGTCAAAAGATTAGTTTGCTTGAAGTCAAAGATCCAACAGTGCGTATCCTAAAACTCAAGCGTGGTGAAATTGATTTGTTGCAAGGAGACTTGCCCCCTGAATTGGTGAGCTATCTAAAGCATCAAGTTGATTTAAAAGTGATTGAGTCGAGTGGCGCTAATTTTTCATATATCGGGTTCAATTTACAAGATCCTGTTTTGCGTAATCACCTGGTAAGGCTAGCGATTGCACATTCAATTAATAGGCAAATCATCATCCAACAAGCTTTGGTGGGTGGCTCCCGTGAGGCCGGTGCAATATTGCCACCTGAACATTGGGCTGGTAATGCTCACTTAAAATCTTATGACTACAACCCAGTGCTCGCTAAAGAGCTACTGATGCAGGCTGGTGTCAGCTTGCCATTAAAGTTGGTTTATAAGACTTCTACTGATGCGCAAAGATTGAGGTTGGCGACCATCATGCAGGCGCAAATGCATGAAGCTGGTATTGATTTGGAAATTAAAAGCTTAGATTGGGGCACTTTTTTCGAAGATGTAAAGCAGGGCCAGTTTCAATTGTTTGGGCTCACTTGGGTAGGTGTTAATACGCCAGATATTTATGCTAAAGCTTTTGCTTCATATAATTTGCCGCCTAAAGGTTTCAATCGGGGTAGATTTTCTGATGCACATTTAGACAGTTTATTAGATAAGCGCGATTGGCAAGCTGCAACTGCTTATATTCATCAACAACTACCTTATGTACCACTTTGGTACGAAGGGCAGTTTGTTGCAGTTCGTCATGGCATTAGTCAATACCAGCCAAAGCTAGATGGTAATTGGGATGATTTAGCTACGATTGTTATGCTCTCGGCTTTTAAAACCCCTCATTAAGAGCATATTTGCTCTTTGAGAGGCAAGTAGATTTTAAAAAACTACAATCCAGAGTAAAATACTCAACTTATGCAAACCCTTGTCTCTGCAGTCCCGCGCGCTATTAATCAATATCGTCCTTATTGGGCGAAGCGTTTTGGTACGTCCCCAATGTTGCCGATGTCGCGTGCTGAAATGGATGCACTCGGTTGGGATAGTTGCGACATTATTCTGGTGACAGGTGATGCTTATATTGATCATCCTAGCTTTGGCATGGCATTAGTTGGACGTTTGCTAGAAGCACAAGGCTTTCGAGTAGGTATTTTGGCGCAGCCTGATTGGTCTAATGCCGATGCTTTTAAAGCGCTAGGTAAGCCTAATCTATATTTCGGCATTACTGCTGGCAATATGGATAGTATGGTTAACCGCTACACTGCAGACCGTAAGATACGTTCTGATGATGCATATACGCCAGGCGCAGCCGCTGGTAAACGACCTGATCGTGCTGTGTTGGTTTATTCACAACGTTGCCGAGAAGCTTTTTCTGATGTGCCTTTGGTAATCGGTAGTATTGAGGCGAGTTTACGTCGTATTGCCCATTATGATTATTGGTCAGACAAGGTTCGACGTTCAGTTTTAGTTGATTCAAAAGCGGATATTTTGCTTTATGGTAATGCTGAACGAGCTTTGATTGAATTAAGTCATCGCATTGCTCGTGGTGAAAAAGTCTCCGAAATTACTGATATTCGCGGTACTGCATTTTTACGTAAAAAAATTCCAGAAGGTTGGCAAGAGGTTGCGTCCACGAATTTAGATCGTCCTGGTAAGGTTGAGGAACATACCGATCCCTATGAAATGAAAATGGGCGCAGGTACAAGTTGTGAGACCGAAGCTAAGAAAGATGAGGCAGTCTTACCTGAAGGTACGCAAGCAATTCAAATTGTACGTAAGCCTAAAGCGGATCGTAGTCTCCAAGTGGTGCGTTTACCAAGTTATGAAGAAGTGGCTAACGATCCCGTGCTATATGCGCATGCTTCACGTGTGCTGCATTTAGAAGCTAACCCTGGCAATGCGCGTGCTTTGATACAAAAACATGGAGATCGTGAGGTTTGGCTTAATCCGCCACCAATTCCATTGACCACTAAAGAAATGGATTATGTGTATGACTTGCCTTATGCACGTAAGCCTCATCCAGTTTATGGCGATGCAAAAATCCCGGCTTGGGAGATGATTCGCTTTTCTGTGAATATCATGCGTGGCTGTTTTGGAGGCTGTACGTTCTGTTCAATCACTGAACATGAAGGTCGCATTATTCAAAGTCGCTCTGAAGAAAGCATTTTGAAAGAAGTCGAAGAAATTCGCGATAAGGTAGAAGGTTTTACCGGCGTTATTTCTGATTTGGGTGGGCCAACGGCCAACATGTATCGCATGGCCTGTAAATCTGAAGCGATTGAAAAGTCTTGCCGCAAGCTTTCTTGTGTTTATCCTGGTATTTGTGAAAATCTGAATACAGACCATTCGGCTTTAATTCAGCTTTATCGTAAAGCGAGAAGTATCAAAGGTATTAAAAAGATTCTTGTTGGTTCTGGCTTGCGCTATGACTTGGCAGTGACATCGCCTGAATATGTCAAAGAGTTAGTGCAGCATCACGTAGGTGGGTACTTGAAGATTGCGCCTGAGCATTCTGAAGAAAACGTGCTATCTAAAATGATGAAGCCTGGCATGGGTTCATATGACAAATTTAAAGAGATGTTTGAGCGCTTCTCAAAAGAAGCTGGCAAGAAACAGTATTTAATTCCATATTTTATTGCAGCGCATCCTGGTACAACGGATGAAGACATGTTGAATTTAGCCTTGTGGCTCAAGCGCAATGATTTCAGATTGGATCAAGTTCAAACATTTACACCAACACCAATGGCGATGGCGACTGCTATGTACCATTCTGGCAAGAATCCTCTACGCAAAGTCACTGATAATAGTGAGGAAGTGCCCATCCCCCGTGCGGGAGGTGTGCGTAGACTGCATAAAGCTTTTATTCGCTACCATGACCCAAATAATTGGCCGATGTTGCGTGAAGCGCTTAAAAACATGGGTCGTGCAGATTTGATTGGTAGTGGTAAAAACTGTCTCATCCCAGCATGGCAACCATTAGATAAAACACCGCCTCGTGTTGTTGCACGCAAGCCATTGCCAGCTAGCAAAAAGATTGCACAAGCGAAACCTTTCCGTCGCAGTCGTTAATTAGAGATATCTCGATAAAAGTTTTGAACCGTGGCTATAAAGCACGGTCACAGCTTTAACTTTTCTTTAATTAGGGTCTATCGTGCGCCGCATCCTCTCTGCTTATCTTCAAGCTCTTTTCTTATTTGGTTTTCTTTCCTTTTCACAGTTAAGCGTAGCAGCTGATCAGGGCTTGTTATGGCAAGTTGAGTCAGCTGAGGGTAAGGTTAGCTATTTGCTCGGTACGATACATGCTGATGATCCAAGGGTGACCGAATTTCCAACCAAGCTGCTTGAAGCTTTCGCTCAGACCGATGTGTTTATGATGGAGACTTTGCCACCTCGTAACCCTTCAGTTTTTTTAATGAAGCCGGGAACGGTTGCTGAGTATTTGACTGAAAAAGAGTTTGATCAAGTAAGGGAGCTTGCTGATTTTCATAGTATGCATATTGAAGCGGCAATGAAAATGAAGCCTTGGTTGTTAGCCGTCATTTTCGACTTACCTAAACCAAAGTCCTTGTATTCAATGGATGAACTGTTGATGTCGAAAGCGCAAGAACAAAACAAAATGGTCTTAGGCTTAGAAGCAACCCAAGCGCATTTTTCAGTATTAGATAGCATTACGCTAGATGAGCAATTATCGATGTTACGTGCAGTGTTAAAACGAAGCACTAAAGATAAAGAGCGAGATTACGAAGCTTTACTTAAGACTTACAAATCAGAAGATTTGGAAAAAATTGCCAAGTTAGATGACAGTATTACAGGCAACATGTTGCCTAAGGCTTTGTGGGAAAAAATGCGCGTCAAACTGATTGATGAACGCAATGAAGGCATGGTTAAAGGTATGCTTGCTCAAGCTAAAGAGCATCGTGTATTTGCGGCGGTTGGTGCCTCACACTTGGCTGGCGAGACTGGAATATTGAATCGCCTGCGCCAAGCTGGATTTAAGCTCACGCCAATTAAATTGTATTAATTACTTTTGAATCGGATAAATTAATTTGTCCGTTTCAAATCCTAATTCTTTAGCTTGTGAAATGAGTTGTTGTTTAACGATGTAGGACATCTGCGGTGTGCGTGACAAAATCCAAAGATAGTTTTTACCGCCTGTGACTAATGCGTAGCTGTAAGCGGTTTTATCTAGCTCAACGATGGTGTATGCACCATAAAATGGCCCAAAAAAAGACACTTTTAATCGGCCTACATCAGGCGTTTCAACAAAATAAGCTTTTCCAATCGCTTCATTCCATTTTTGCTTTTTAGTATCAAAGCCACGATTAACAACCTTCAGTCCGCCATCTTCTCGCTTGCTATAAGTGGCATGAACTTGATCTAAGCCGCGTTCAAAGCTGTGGTCCAGTCTAGCGATTTCATACCAGACGCCTAAGTATTTTTCAGGCTCAAAACCAGTAACGGCCTTATACGATGCATCATCTCCAGTGCAAGCAAACAAAAAAAGCACAGCAAGTAAAATCCATCTCTTAATAAACATATCAATCCTTTTTGCTAATTAACGTCCGCGACTACCGCCGCCAGCGTGGCCACCACGGCTGCCGCCTCGATTATTGTTTGATCCTGTATTTCGGCTTTGATTCGCTGCATTCGTATTTCTGCCGTTTGGATTTCTATTTTGTCCTTGAGGTTTAGGAGCAAATAAAGCAGGTTGAGGCATCGCTTGGTGACGTGCTGCTTCAGATAGTGGTTTACCTTTATTTTCATTCGGTGCTCTATCATTGCGAGTGGCTGGTGCCTTGCTTGAACCTTTATTGTTTGGTTTGTTTCGGTTGTTATTTGCAGCGGTGCTATTAGATTGGGGGCGACGCTGCTGTTGCTGTCTTGGGGCCCGAGGTGCCTCAGGCTCTGCTTTTTCAGGCTGCACCCAACCTTCTGCAGGCACTTTTGGAATCTCACGTTTAATCAGTTTTTCGATATCTTTCAGTAGTTTTAATTCTTCTCTGTCGACTAGTGAAACTGCTGCACCGCTCGCACCTGCGCGACCAGTTCTACCAATACGGTGTACATAATCTTCAGGTACATTAGGTAGTTCAAAGTTAATTACTTGAGGTAATTGATCAATATCTAAACCACGTGCAGCAATATCAGTGGCAACCAGCACTTTAACTGTGCCATCTTTAAATTGAGCTAAGGCTTTAGTTCGAGCTCCTTGGCTTTTATTGCCGTGAATTGCAGCTGCTTCAATACCGTCTTTGATGAGTTTCTCAGCTAATCGATTAGCGCCATGTTTGGTTCGTGTAAATACTAAAACTTGTTGCCAATTGTTATGCTTTACAAGGTGGCTGACGAGTTCTCGTTTAAAGCTTTGGCTAATCATATGAACTGTTTGTTCAACAAGCTCAGATGCTGTGTTGCGACGAGCAACTTCTACAAAACCAGGGTTGTGAAGTAGGCCGTCAGCGAGTGCTTTAATTTCATCTGAAAAGGTCGCTGAAAATAATAAGTTTTGGCGTGCTTTTGGTACGAGTGCTAGGACTTTTTTAATGTCACGAATAAAGCCCATGTCTAACATACGGTCCGCTTCGTCTAGCACTAAAATTTCGACGCCTGATAAATCTACGGCCTTTTGGTTAGCAAGGTCTAACAAGCGGCCTGGCGTTGCCACCAAGATATCGAGTGGTTTTCTAAGTCGTGAAATTTGCGGGTTGATATTCACACCACCAAAAATGACAGTAGACGTCAGTGGTAAATATTTACCATATGTTTTTACAGATTCTTCAATCTGCGCTGCTAATTCACGTGTTGGGGTGAGCATCAAGCAGCGTGGGCGACCTTTGCCTAACTCTGCTGCTGGTTTTTGGCTCAATATATGCAAAATAGGCAAAGTGAAGCCGGCGGTTTTGCCGGTGCCTGTTTGTGCGCCAGCCAGTAAATCGCCACCGCTCAGTACTTGTGGAATTGCTTTTGCTTGAATCGGTGTTGGTGAGGTGTAGCCTGCGTCATTAATGGCGCGAAGGATGGGTTCTGCTAAGCCCAAATCATTAAAATTTGTGCTTGTGTTGATAACTTCTGAAGACAATGTAAATTCCTTAAAGGAGATTTATAAGTGGGTCTGTTGTCTTAAGACAACACCAATCGAGACAAACGAATAATAAATAAAAGTGTTGGCGCTATTGCGCCTGTAGGCCGCTGTGCTGATTGGTATAGCACAGGGAAGCGTTGATTATACGGAGTATTGGCTTATTAGCTAGTAAATTAATATGACTGTTTAATTTAAAGTTTTTCTGTGTGGGTTAAAGCATGTAACTCTTCAGCTGTTAGCCAGCGCCATTCGCCTGGCGCTAAATCTTTAGGTAATTCAACTTCACCTATTTTAATACGCTTCAGCGCTTCAACTCGGTTACTAATGGCCGCTACCATGCGTTTAACTTGGTGATATTTACCTTCAGCTAGCGTCATGTGAATGACATTGTCTGAGATTTTGGTGCATGCTAACGCTGCGATAGGCGTTGGCTCATCAATTAATTGAACCCCTTTTAGTAGTTCAGCAATTTGTGCTTCGTCTACTTTGTGTTTGCATGTCACTTCGTAAACTTTAGGCACCTTCCATTTTGGTGAGCTGAGGCGATGAATAAATTGACCATCATCTGATAGTAATATTAGGCCAGTGGTATCTTCATCCAAACGCCCGATACATTGGACATCACGTTCAATGAGGGGGGTGGGGAATAAGCTAAACACTGAAGGGTGGTGTAGCGTTTTATGTGAGCATTCGTAATGACTTGGTTTATGGAGCATGAGATACGCTTGTTCGCGATATTCCCAAGGTTCATCGTCAACGGTAAATTTGAGTTTGTCTGTATCAAACTCTGCGAAAGGATCTTCACATGCGACGCCGCTTACAGTGACCCAGTTGTGTCTCACCATCATGCGACATGCTTTACGTGAGCCGAAGCCTTGGGAATGAAGAATGCGTTCTATCGTTAATTTTTTAGCCATGCCGCTATTATAACGGCAATGCGACTTACATCGAACTGACGATTCCTTGATCTGCAATCAATATCTTCTTTGCAAGCTGGAAGAACACACCATGTTCAACCACGCCAGATGTGTTATTGAGCAATGTGTTGAGGGATTGGTCATCTACGTTTTTTGGAAAACGCATGTCTAGTACATAATTTCCAGACGCTGCGACTGCGATATTGTCTTGATTAGCGTTGAGTCGAATATCGCCTTCAGCGCCATGTTGTTCTAAATGATGCTTAACAATCCGCCAAGCATTAGGTATGACTTCAATTGGAATGATAAATTTTTCACCAATAAAATTCACTATTTTGCTTTTGTCGGCGACGACAATGAATTGATGAGCGGCTTGTGCAAGTAACTTCTCCATGACGAGGTCTTGGCCACGACCTTTAAGCAGACTTAAATTAGGGGTGATTTCATCTGCGCCATCTACATATAAATCAATCTGTTTTATTTGGTTAATAGAAACTAGACTGAGTCCGCAGGCTTGCGCTTTGATGGCACTAATAGTTGAACTTGCTACGGTACTGATTTTTAAACCTTCTTCTGCTTGGCGTTTAGCAAGATGCTCAATAAAATAGTTGGCAGTTGAGCCAGTTCCCAAGCCAATTAACATGCCATTCTTTGCCAGTTTTGCCGCTTCAAAAGCGACTAATTCTTTATCATTCATCATTGTTTCCTTAAGCGGCTTCGGCTTCGCGTTTGCGTGCTTTTGCTAATGCTGGTCGATCTGAAAGTCTATTCATATAGCTGAGCAATGTTTCATTAAGCGGTACTTTGACATGATGTGCCCAATGTAATACTGAAACGCAGATAATATCTGCAGCACTAAAATGATCGCCTGCTATGTATTGACGGCCATTTAAATGAGTACTTAAAACAGCCGCTGCTTTTTCAAATTCCCAATAGCTGGTCTTGGCAACTGCAGGTATTTTTTTATCCTCTGGTAAAAAGCGTTCATGTTTCGCGGCCGTCCACAAATGCACTTCTAATTCTGTAACTACAAAGAACAACCATTGGAAATATTCAGCCCGAGATTGTGCATCTGTTGGAATCAACTGGGCTGCCGGAAACTTTTCGGCAATATAAGTGCAAATGGCAGCAGATTCGCTAATTACTTGTTCATTATCAACTAGGGTTGGAATCTTGCCGAACGGATTAATGGTTAAAAATGCGGGTTTTTTATGTTCACCTGCTTGTAAGTTAATTAGTTCGTATTCGTATTCGGCATTAGCTTCTTCTAAAGCCCAAGCGACACGAGCAGATCTGGTTTGTGGGTAGCCGTAAAGTTTCATCATGGTGCGTAGTGTTGTCTTTCTAAAGAATCAAAGCAGTTTAAGTTAAAATGCTAGATCAGTTAAGTTTAAGTACAGATCAATGACATTCAAACATATTATTTCCCGCGATAACATTCTTTTTAAACAGCTTAAGAAGCTAGCAGAATCTTCGCGTGAGCGCCGTAAGCTTGGTGAAACTTTGCTTGATGGTGCGCATTTGGTAAACACTTATCTTGAAGTGTTCGGTGAGCCTAAACTGCTTGTAATCGCTGAAGGTCAAAGCACGGCTGAAGTGAGTCATTTAATTCAACAATTGGCTGATATTCCAACAGTCATGTTTCCAACCTTAATGTTTGCAGAGTTGTCTCCAGTTGCAAGTCCTACTGGCATTATTGCTTTAGTTAAAACGCCTGTGATTGAGCCTATTGCTGATCCAAAATTCACATTGATGCTCGAAGATATTCAAGACCCAGGTAATCTCGGCAGTATGCTACGTACAGCAGCGGCAGCAGGAGTTGATGCTGTTTACTTGTCAGAAGGATGTACTGAGGCGTGGTCGCCAAAAGCATTGCGTGGCGGGCAGGGCGCTCAGTTTGTATTGCCTATTGTAGAACGTGCTAATTTGCTTGAGGTCGCAAGTAATTTTGCTGGAAACGTTTTAGCGACGACGCTTCGTGGCGAGTCTTTGTATGATTTAGACTTAAGTCAGCCTACTGCAATTGCGATTGGCAATGAGGGTTCTGGTTTGAGTGATGCCATGATGAAAGCATCTACCCATCAAGTAACAATTCCTATTGCAGCAGGGGTTGAGTCGCTTAATGCAGCTGCGGCAGCTTCAGTTTGCTTATTTGAGCGAGTGCGTCAAACAAGCTAGTGTTTGGATTTAGATGTTGGCGGCGTCACGTCAGCTGCAAATAATTGCTCTGCATCGACAGGGTCAAATACGTAGGCGGCATTACAAAAATCACAGTTAACTTCAATTTCGCCGCGTTCCTGAATAATGCTGGCCACTTCTTCTTGGCCTAGCATTTTTAACATATTACTCACGTTTTTTCTTGAGCAGCTACAATGAAATGAGATTTGACGTGGCTCAAACAAACGTACATCTTCTTCATGGAATAAGCGTGTGAGTATTGTTTCAGCTGGTAGGCTGATGAGTTCTTCTGGCGTCAGCGTTTCCGCTAGGAACCCTGTTCTTGCCCAAGCATCTGCGTCTTGCTCTGGCAAGTCTGGAAGTTTTTGTAAAAGCATGCCTGAAGCCGAGCTTTGGTCGCAAGCCAACCAGATTCTGGTTTCGATTTGCTCTGAGCGTTGCATGTAATTTTGTAGCACTTCACTAATGCTATCGCCTTCTACAGGCACAATGCCCTGATAGGTTTGCCCGCCATCTTTTGGGTCTAGTGTAATCACAAAGTGACCGTTACCCACTAATTCAACAAAGCTTAAATCTTCTAGCTCGCCTTTCCATTTAGCCGTTGCACGCATTTGTAAGGATGCACTGCATTCAACGACGAGTAAATTTAAAGGGCCTTTGCCTTGTATTTGTAAAATTAATGCGCCGTTATCAAGCTTTAGTGTCGCGGCTAATAAAGCTGCTGCTGCCATTAATTCACCTAGGGCGGCACGAAGAACAGGAGGGTAGCTCTCGTGTTGAAGCGCATTGTTGAAGGTTTGATGGAGTCTAACGGTGTTTCCGCGGATTGGTGTGTTATCAAACAAAAAGCGGAAAAGTTGATCTTGGTCTTTGGTATAGGCTGTCATGACTGAGATTTTAACATGCCATGCCAGGCAATATCTAAGGTGGAGTGATGGTTTTTATTTGGATGCTTTTATATTGCAGTACTTTTTTGTTTTGGTACCTTGTTGATATCCCAGTTGTCCATTGCCCAGTTTAAAATTTGCTCAGTTTTTTCAGCGCCTAAATCGGCTGGGGGCCTTTGCCCCAAAAAGCATAAGGCTTGGTATAGGTTTTTGCTGGCATCTTTAGCTAAGATTGCCTGAGCCAAGGTTTGCTTGCTCAGTTTTTCACCTTGTTGATTATGCGCTGCAGGAATATGCGCATACTGAATGTGTTGATATCCGAGCAAGTCTTGCAAGTAAATTTGTCTGGTGCTTGAATCTAGTAAATCAGCACCTCTTACGATGTGCGTGATGCCTTGCAAGTAATCATCAACAACCACGGAGAGCTGGTAAGCAAATAGACCATCTGCACGCTTAATCACAAAATCTCCAATCTGTTTGGCGAGATTTTGAGTCACATGGCCTTGAATGATATCTTCAAAGCTAATGTTTTGATCTAAGGTTTTTACCCGAATGGCATGCGGTGTTTTTGTGATGTGTTTTTCGCGGCAAGTGCCAGGATAAATAATCCCTTCTATTCCTATCTGTGAATTAATTGCGGAGTCTTGAATTTCTTTACGTGAGCAGCTGCATGCATAAGTCCGTTTGTCGACATTTAATTCATTTAAAGCGGATTGGTATAAGTCGTTTCTTTTACTTTGGTAGACGATTTCACCATCCCAATAGAGGCCATACGCCTCAAGTGTTCGTAAAATAGCTTCTGCAGCGCCTTTCATTTCTCTGGGTTTGTCTAAATCTTCCATGCGAACCAGCCATTTACCCTGAGATTTTTTTGCTTCAAGATAGCTAGCAAGAGCCGCTAGTAAGGAACCGAAATGCAAGGGGCCAGTAGGGGATGGGGCGAAGCGGCCTATCATGATGGCGTTTAATTAACAGCCTGCAAGTAAGGTGGGATGTACCAAGATTGCAATGACTTACCTAGCAGTATCAGGTGACAATGCATTCGGTCTCCGCCATTTGCGCTCACGTCAAATTCATAAGTGCGCTGAATCTGCATATGGCCTTTGGTGTTTCTAGCAAGCCTGATTTTGACGCAGGCAACACTCTCATCAAGCAGCTGCAAATTAACGCGTTCTGTGAGGTCTCTGCCTTTTTCAATGGCTATATCTCGGGCGCTAATACTGTCAAACCAAAGCCATGCCAGTAGAAAAAAACTAATGAGTAATATATTTTCCAAGGTTTGTACCTGAAATAATGAATGTTTGTGAGTTTAATCAATGTCTGTTATTTCGTCATGTAAACATTAACCATTTTTATTTGCACGAATTTAGTGCATTTATTGTGTTGCGCACAAATTTAGTGCATTTATGAAAATGTTGGCTTTCTGTGATTTAAATTAAAACAATAAGATACAAAGTTGGCCTATTTTTTGCTAATTAGATCTGGTTAAAGTCTGTCATACATAGACTTAGCTAACTATATAAAAATAAAATATAAGTAATCGAGGAGTTGTTATGGAGTCGTTACAAACAGCAAGTGATGTGTTGTTTGTATTGTTGGGCGCTATTATGGTGCTTGCAATGCACGCAGGTTTCGCTTTTTTAGAGGTTGGAACGGTTAGGCGTAAAAACCAAGTCAATGCATTAGTGAAAATTATGGTGGATTTTTCCATCTCAACGATTGCCTATTTCTTTATAGGATATGGCATCGCTTATGGGATTGATTTCTTTCATAGTGCAGATGTATTAAGTGCAAAAAACGGCTACGAACTAGTTAAATTCTTTTTCTTACTAACTTTTGCTGCCGCTATTCCTGCCATTATCTCCGGCGGTATTGCTGAGCGGAGTAGGTTTAATCCGCAGTTGGCCGCAACATTCTTGCTAGTGGGTTTTGTGTATCCATTTTTTGAAGGGATTGCATGGAACAAGCATTACGGTATTCAAGATTGGTTAGTGGCTCATTTTGGTTTTGCCTTTCATGACTTTGCTGGATCGGTAGTAGTGCATGCGATGGGTGGGTGGATCGCTTTGGCTGCTGTCGTTTTATTAGGCGCGCGTTATGGGCGCTATAGCAAAGATGGTCGATTGCATGCTTATCCTCCTTCAAATATTCCATTCTTGGCATTAGGTGCGTGGATTCTGACTGTTGGTTGGTTTGGCTTTAATGTGATGTCAGCTCAAACCTTAACTGGTGTTACTGGGCTCGTGGCAATGAACTCTCTAATGGCGCTGGTGGGTGGTACGATTGCTGCCTTAATCATGGGTAAGAATGACCCAGGCTTCGTACACAATGGACCATTGGCTGGTTTGGTTGCAGTTTGCGCCGGATCTGATGTGATGCATCCACTTGGTGCTTTGGTTACAGGTGCTGTCGCTGGTGTTCTATTTGTTTGGGCGTTTACCTTGACTCAAAATCGTTGGAAGATTGATGATGTGTTGGGTGTGTGGCCTTTGCATGGCTTATGCGGTGCTTGGGGCGGTGTTGCTGCTGGTATCTTCGGTATGAAGGCTTTAGGTGGCATGGGTGGAGTTAGTTTTGCTTCGCAGTTGATTGGCACAGTTATGGGTATTGTTGTAGCTTTTGTTGGCGGCTATGTTGTTTACGGCTTGCTTAAAAAGTTTGTCGGTATTCGTATGGATGTTGAAGATGAATACATGGGTGCTGACCTAGCAATACATAAAATTACTGCGACGCCTAATATGGGTGGCGGTGACGAGTAATCGTTATCTATTGTATTAAATAAAAAAGGCTCAGATTTTTCTGAGCCTTTTTTATTTGTTTTAGTGATTAGCCAATTTCAACTGGTGGTAGATCTTTTAGTTCTTCATCGGTAAACAAACGGCCTCTAGTAATGAAAGATTTGCCAGTGCCACAGTCTAATGAAAACGACCCGCTGGAAGCATCTATCGCATCTAGTATGGTGTGAGTATTCTCTGAGAATTGAAAATGACTGTGGCCCATATAAAAAGCTGCACCTTCAACCTCGCCAACCTTGACGTCAGAGGGTGTTTTTCTGAACTCGTTTGCCGGCATGCACATGGGGCCGCTTCCTTCGCAGCATCCACCTGATTGAAAAAATATAATAGGGCCGTGTTTTGCGGTGAGTTCATGGATCAGCGCGATTGCTGATGGCGTTCCAGAGATGCGTTCAGCCATAGGTCAACTCCTGAAAAAGGACGTAAAAAAAGAGGCGGGTTAACCGCCTCTTTATACTAGCTTTATTACCTGACTAATTCAATCGGATTAGAAGAAGCCAAGTTTTTTAGCGTTGTAGCTCACTAACAAGTTTTTAGTTTGTTGGTAGTGATCAAGCATCATTTTGTGAGTTTCACGGCCGATACCTGATTCTTTGTAGCCACCGAACGCTGCATGTGCTGGGTAAGCATGGTAGCAGTTAGTCCAAACACGGCCAGCTTTGATACCACGACCCATGCGGTATGCACGGCTTCCGTCACGGCTCCAAACGCCAGAACCTAAACCAAAGATTGTGTCGTTAGCGATTTCTAAAGCTTCAGCTTCATCTTTAAAGGTTGTTACGGCAAGTACTGGTCCAAAAATTTCTTCTTGGAAAATACGCATTTTGTTGTGGCCTTTAAATAGCGTTGGCTTCACGTAGTAACCTTGTGATAAATCGCCACCTAGTTTGTTTTGTTCACCACCGATAAGAAGTTCAGCGCCTTCTTGTTTACCAATATCCATATAAGCCAAAATTTTGCTTAATTGGTCAGCAGAAGCTTGCGCACCAATCATTGTATTTGGATCAAGTGGGTTACCTTGTTTGATTGCAGCTACACGTGGCAATACACGTTCCATGAATTTGTCATAAACAGATTCTTGAATCAATGCACGTGATGGGCATGTACATACTTCGCCTTGGTTGAATGCGAACAACACCAAGCCTTCAACTGCTTTATCAAAGAAGTCGTCGTCAGCAGAAGCGATATCTTCAAAGAAGATGTTAGGTGATTTGCCACCTAATTCTAGCGTTGCAGGAATTAAGTTACCTGCAGCAGCTTGCGCAATGACGCGACCAGTTGCAGTTGAGCCAGTAAATGCGATTTTAGCGATACGACGGCTGTTAGCCAAAGGTGCGCCAACTTCACGGCCATAGCCGTTGACGATGTTGATCACGCCAGGTGGCACGATGTCAGCAATCAATTCCATCAATACTAAAAGGCTGATTGGTGTGAATTCAGCAGGTTTCATGACAACACAGTTACCTGCAGCGACAGCAGGTGCAAGTTTCCATGCAGCCATTAAGATTGGGAAGTTCCAAGGAATAATTTGACCAACCACGCCTAGTGGTTCGTGGAAGTGGTAAGCCACTGTGTTTTCATCGATTTCGCTCAAAGAGCCTTCTTGGGCGCGCAAGCAACCTGCGAAGTAGCGGAAGTGGTCGATTGCTAATGGAATATCAGCATTCAATGTTTCGCGGATTGGTTTGCCGTTATCGATAGTTTCAGCAGTTGCCAATAATTCAAGATTTGCTTCTAAACGGTCAGCAACTTTGAGCAACATGTTAGCGCGCTCTTGCACTGATGTTTTGCCCCATTTGTCGGCTGCTGCGTGTGCTGCATCCAAAGCTAATTCAACATCAGCTTCGCCTGAGCGTGCAGCTTTAGTGTATGGTAAACCGGTAATCGGCGTGATGACGTCAAAATACTCGCCGCCCTTAGGTGCAACCCATTTGCCGCCGATAAAGTTATCGTATTTGGCTTTGTATGGGATCTTTACGCCCATTCCTTTAAGTAGTTCCAAGCTCATTCTCGTTATCTCCGTTATTTTCTGAATTAATTTATATGCGCCATGTTGCTTAATTACCACTCGTAACTTTACCTTAAATTAAAGCAAAATAAAGCCCCATTTTTTTAAAACTCGATTTTTTTAACTTTAATTTGATTCTTAATCAATTCCAGTTGGAACCTATGTGAATTAATATAATCAAAAAGTGTACTATTTTTATCAACTTTTGCTAGATTGGCTCTAGTAGAGTTGTTGCAATTTGATACAATATTAGCTGTAAATAAATAGTGGCGCCTAGCGCGCCTCATCAAGTCTTGGGGAGTTGTTGTGTTAGAAGAAAATTTCGCGAGAATCGATGCACATATTGCATCTCATCGTTCGATGCCTGGAGCACTTATGCCATTGTTGCATGCCATCCAGGATGATCTTGGGTACGTGCCAGAGGGCAGTTATCCAAGTATCGCTAAAGCGCTGAATCTGTCAGTAGCTGAGGTGCATGGCGTTGTTACTTTTTACCATCATTTCCGTACGCATGCGCCTGGCAGACATATTTTGCAAATTTGTCGTGCTGAATCTTGTCAAGCAATGGGCTCTGAAGCTCTAGAAGCGCATGTTAAAAAGACGTTGGGCGTTGATTATCACGAAACTACTAAAGACGGCGCGATTACATTGGAAGCTGTTTATTGTTTAGGTAACTGTGCTTGTTCACCATCTATTATGATCGACGAGCAAGTTTGTGGTCGTGTAGATACGGTTCGTATTAATGAAATTATTGCAGAAGCGAAGGGTGCGTAAATGACCACGATAGTTTATGTACCAAGAGATTCCAGCGCGCTTTCATTAGGTGCGCATCAAGTTGCTAAAAATGTTCAGGCTGAAGCTGCTAAGCGCGGCCTAGATGTTAAAGTTGTTCGTAATGGTTCACGTGGCATGTTCTGGCTAGAGACGATGGTCGAAGTAGTGACGCCTAAAGGGCGTGTGGCTTATGGCCCTGTGATGCCAAAGGATGTATCAAGTTTATTTGATGCGGATTTTATTAATGCTGGTGCACACCCTCTCAATTTGGGTTTGACGGATGAAATTGAATGGCTGAAAAAACAAGAGCGTTTAACATTTGCGCGTGTTGGTATTACTGATCCAGTTTCAGTGGAAGATTACCTAGCGCACGATGGTTATCAAGGTCTTAAAAATGCATTAAAGCTGAGTGCCGCTGATATTGTTAAAGAAGTAACCGATTCCGGCTTGCGTGGTCGTGGCGGTGCAGCGTTCCCAACAGGAATTAAGTGGAATACCGTTCTTAATGCGCCTGCAGATCAAAAATACATCGTATGTAACGCTGACGAAGGTGACTCAGGTACCTATTCAGATCGCATGATTATGGAAGGTGATCCATTAGTTCTTGTTGAAGGTATGACCATTGCAGGTTTGGCCGTTGGTGCGAATCAAGGTTATATTTATCTTCGTTCCGAATACCCGGACGCATTAGTGACCTTGAATGAGGCAATTGCTAATGCTTATAAAGCAGGGTACTTGGGGGCAAATATTTGCGGAAGCGGTAAACAGTTTGATTTGGAAGTTCGTCGTGCTGCAGGTGCTTATGTTTGTGGTGAAGAAACTTCATTGTTAGAAAGTTTAGAAGGTAAACGCGGTATTGTGCGTTTTAAACCACCACTTCCTGCGATTGAAGGCTTATTTGGTAAGCCGACCGTTGTGAATAATGTGATTTCATTGGCTACGGTGCCTATCGTTCTTGATAAAGGCGGTAAGTATTACCAAGATTTCGGTATGGGTCGTTCTCGTGGCACTTTGCCAATTCAATTGGCTGGCAATGTTAAGCAATGTGGCTTGGTGGAAAAAGCATTTGGCGTCACTTTGCGTGAATTGTTATATGACTTCGGTGGTGGTTCTGCTTCAGGCAAGCCTATTCGTGCAGTACAAGTGGGTGGTCCTTTAGGATCTTATTTGCCTGAATCTCAGTTTGATACGCCTTTAGATTACGAGAAATTTACTGAAATTTGGGCAGTGCTTGGTCATGGCGGCATTGTTGCATTCGACGAGTCAGTCGATATGGCCAAAATGGCGCGTTATGCTTTTGAATTCTGCGCAATCGAGTCTTGTGGCAAATGTACGCCTTGTCGAATTGGCTCAACACGCGGTGTTGAAGTCATGGATAAAATTATTGAGGGTAAAGATCACGCCAAAAATATGGAATTGGTTCGCGACTTAAGCGACACCATGTTGAATGGTTCTTTATGTGCTTTGGGCGGCATGACGCCTTATCCAGTATTAAGTGCCATCAATCACTTCCCTGAAGATTTTGGCCTAAAGAAAGGTCAAGTGGCTTAGGCCATTAGGAGATCATTATGAATAATGCGATCAATAAAGACATAGACTTCGGTACACCAGTTGTCGAATCTGACAAGAAAATCACTTTGGAAATTGACGGTACACAAATTACCGTATCTGAAGGAACTTCAATTATGCATGCGGCCATGGTCGCTGGCGTAACAGTTCCTAAACTATGTGCAACTGATAGCTTAGATCCATACGGCTCTTGTCGTTTGTGCTTGGTTGAGATTGAAGGTCGTCGCGGTTACCCAGCATCTTGTACCACGCCTGTAGCTGAAGGGCTAAAGGTTAAAACGCAAACACCTAAATTAGCAGATATTCGTAAAGGAGTGATGGAGCTTTATATCTCTGACCATCCACTAGATTGCTTAACTTGCGCAACCAATGGTGATTGTGAACTGCAAGATATGGCTGGCGCAGTAGGTCTGCGTGAAGTGCGTTACGGCTATGATGGTGAAAACCATTTGAAGTCTGAAAAAGATACATCCAATCCTTATTTCCAGTTTGACCCGTCAAAATGTATTGTTTGCTCACGCTGTGTGCGTGCCTGTGAAGAAGTGCAGGGCACTTTTGCATTGACGATTCAAGGTCGCGGCTTTGAATCTAAAGTTGCGCCAGGCGTTGAGAACTTTATGGATTCTGAGTGCGTTTCTTGTGGTGCTTGTGTGCAAGCTTGTCCAACCGCCACTTTGATTGAGAAGTCTGTTGTTGATCATGGCGTGCCAGAGCATTCAGTAACAACGACTTGTGCTTACTGTGGTGTCGGCTGTTCATTTGATGCGCAAATGAAGGGCGAAGAAGTTATTCGTATGATTCCAAGCAAGAATGGTGGTGCTAACCATGGCCATTCATGTGTAAAAGGTCGTTTTGCTTGGGGTTACGCAACCCATCAAGATCGTATTACAACGCCAATGATTCGTAAGAGTATCCATGACGCATGGACTGAAGTTTCTTGGGATGAGGCGATTAAGTATGCGGCAGGTGAGATTACGCGTATTCAAGGTAAGTACGGTAAGGAAGCGATTGGCGGTATCACTTCATCACGTTGTACCAACGAAGAAGTGTATGTGACACAAAAATTGATTCGTGCAGTATTAGGCACTAATAATGTTGATACTTGCGCGCGTGTTTGTCATTCACCAACTGGTTATGGTCTTAAACAAACGCTAGGCGAGTCTGCAGGAACGCAAACGTTTGATTCCGTGATGAAGTCAGATGTCATCGTGGTAATGGGTGCTAACCCAACTGATGGTCATCCAGTATTTGGTTCTCAAATGAAACGTCGCTTACGCGAAGGCGCTAAGCTAATTGTGATTGATCCTCGTGCTATCGATTTGGTGTCATCACCACACGTAAAAGCAGACTTCCATTTGAAATTACGTCCAGGCACTAACGTAGCGATGATTGCTGCAATGTCACATGTGATCGCAACTGAAGGTCTGATAGACGAGGCTTTCGTTAAAGAGCGCTGTGAGTGGGATTCTTTCCAAGTTTGGCGTGATTTTGTGTCTAAACCACAAAATTCACCAGAAGCCTTAAGTGAAGAACTTGGTGTGCCAGCAGAAGAGGTTCGTGCTGCAGCAAGATTGTATGCAACAGGAGGCAATGCAGCGATTTATTATGGTTTGGGTGTGACCGAACATAGTCAAGGCTCAACTACTGTAATGGGTATTGCTAACTTAGCAATGGCAACAGCCAACTTAGGCAGGGAAGGCGTGGGTGTTAACCCATTGCGTGGTCAAAATAACGTGCAAGGCTCATGTGACATGGGTTCAATGCCGCATGAATTCCCTGGCTATCGTCATGTATCTGATGATGCAACACGTGCATTATTCCAAACTGCTTGGGGTCGTCCGCTCAGTAGTGAGCCAGGATTACGTATTCCTAATATGTTGGACTCAGCGATTGAAGGTAACTTCAAAGCACTTTATTGTGTGGGTGAAGATATTGTTCAATCTGATCCAAACACGCAGCACGTTACCCATGCGCTCGAATCAATGGAATGTGTGATTGTGCAAGATTTGTTCTTAAATGAAACAGCGATGTACGCACATGTATTCTTCCCTGGTGCTTCATTCCTTGAAAAATCAGGCACTTTTACCAATGCTGAGCGTCGTATTTCACCTGTGCGTCGTGTGATGACACCTAAGAATGGTTTTGAGGATTGGGAAGTGACAGCTAAGCTTGCTGAGGCACTTGGATATCCTATGCATTACAACCATGCAAGTGACATCTTGGATGAGATTGCTGCATTAACGCCAACATTTAAAGGCGTTAGCTTTAAGAAGTTAGACGAACTTGGTAGCGTGCAATGGCCTTGTGACGATGCGAATCCAGCAGGTACGCCAACGATGCACATCGATGAATTTGTGCGCGGTAAAGGTAAATTCTTTATTACTGAATATGTGCCAACGACAGAAAAAGTGAATGCTAAATATCCACTTATCTTAACCACTGGCCGAATTCTTTCTCAATACAATGTGGGTGCGCAAACTCGTCGCACCAATAACACTGCGTGGCACGCAGAAGACTTGATCGAAATTCATCCTCATGATGCTGAAGATCGTGGCATTAATGAAGGCGATTGGGTTGGCATTACAAGTCGTGCTGGTGAGACAGTACTGCGTGCAAAAATCACAGAGCGTGTTCAGCCTGGTGTAGTTTATACAACATTCCACCATCCTGAGTCTGGCGCTAACGTGATTACAACTGACAATTCAGATTGGGCAACGAATTGTCCTGAGTTTAAAGTGACGGCAGTGCAGTTAAATAAAGTGTCTCAATTATCAGACTGGCAGCGTCAATACAAAGCTTTCAGTGATGAGCAAATCGGCTTTGTACAAAACGCAAAATCTGAAGCTAAAATTTAACGAATTTGCGCCTGCAATTTAGATTGTGGGCGCTCATTACATGATTTCAACATCCTCTTTTAGCTTGGTAAATGTTACAAAGTGCCGCTTAGGCAGTTGCACTGAGCTTGAGGACTTTGTGGCTGAGGAAGTGCCCGTTGCATTGATTTATAACGGTATTTCTCATGCGGTGATGCTGGCAAGCCCTCAAGATTTAGAAGACTTCGCTTTAGGTTTTTCTTTGGCTGAGGGCATCTTAAATGAGCCAAATCAATTGTATGGTGTTGAAGTGGTGCACCAAGATAACGGCATTGAGCTGCGTTTGGAAATTGCTGCTGAGCGGTTTCATATGTTAAAAGATAGACGCCGTAGCATGGCTGGGCGAACAGGATGTGGTTTATGTGGTGCTGAAAGTTTGGCTCAAGCTCTGCGTTTACCTGATGTTCGGATTGAAAACAGCCGAGTATTTGATGAGGCTGCGATTAAAAAATCTTTAGCTAGTCTTGAGCCGCTGCAACATTTGCAAATAAAGACAGGTGCTACTCATGCGAGTGCATGGGCTGATGTTGATGGTAATGTACTCATGTTGCGTGAAGATGTTGGTCGGCACAACGCTTTAGATAAGCTTTTAGGAGCTAGGGCAAAAGCAGATTTAGGTGATGGTTTTGTGATTACAACAAGCCGCGCCAGTTATGAAATGGTACAAAAAACTGCGGTAGCAGGGGTGTCAATGTTAATCGCGATATCAGCGCCAACAGGTTTGGCAATTAGAGTGGCGGAGCAGTGTGGCATTAGCTTGGTTGGTTTTGCCCGTGCTGAACAATATGTGGTTTACACACATCCCGAACGATTGAATATTAAAAAGAAGTAAAAGAAGGAAGTAGAATGAATATTGAGCATTTAATCACGATGGCAAATCAAATTGGGACGTTTTTCAAGTCTTATCCTGATGCGGATCAAGCTAAAAAAGATATCGTGATGCATATCAAACGTTTTTGGGCGTTACAAATGCGTTTGCAGTTAATTGAGCATGTAAAGCAACATCAAGGTGAAGGTTTAGAGGTTATTGTAAAAGAAGCGATTAATGAACATGGCGCTTTGCTTGCTTAATTAATCAAGCCGCCATTTCACATAAAAACATGGCAAAATTTCACGTCATCATTCCTGCAGCCGGCTCTGGTAGCAGAATGCATTCACAAATTCCAAAGCAGTATTTGCCTTTATTATCACGTCCCTTAATTACTTGGTGCTTGGATGTGTTTTATGCCAACCCTAAAATTGATCATGTACACCTGGCACTGCATCCTCAAGATGAAGTTTGGACTAAGCAATTATCAAATAATCCCAAATTAAATGTTTTGCGTACTGGCGGAGACACGCGTGCTCAAACGGTTCTGAATACTTTGGAAAAGATTGATGCAGATGAGCATGACTGGGTGTTAGTACATGATGCTGCTAGGCCTGGTTTGACTGATGAGTTATTGAGTAAGTTATTAGATGCCTTGCAAGACGATGCTGTTGGGGGGGTGTTAGCAATTCCTCTAGCAGACACCTTGAAACGTGCTGATGCTAGTCAGCGTGTTGAGAGGACTGAATCGCGTGAAGATTTGTGGCAAGCACAAACACCACAAATGTTTACCTACGGTCTTCTAAAGCGTGCATTGCTCGCAGCGCACAATGCAAATCATCAACCTACAGATGAGGCTCAAGCAATTGAGTTTTTGGGACTTAGTCCTAAATTAGTTACAGGTGAATTACGTAATCTTAAAATCACCTACCCACAAGATTTACTTTTGGCTGAAGCAATATTAGCTGTTGATATGAATAAGCATTCGGAGCATCAATAATGATAAGAATTGGTCAAGGATATGATGTCCATCGTTTAGTTGAAGGTCGTCCATGCATTATTGGTGGCGTAGATGTTCCTTTTGGTAAAGGACTTGATGGTCACTCAGATGCTGATGTACTTTTGCATGCGATTTGTGATGCGATGCTTGGTGCGGCAGGACTTGGGGATATTGGTAAGCATTTCCCTGATAATGATCCACAATACAAAGGTGCAGACTCTAGAGCCTTGCTGCGGACAGTTATTGAACTTTTGCATCACTTGGGTTATCGGCTGAGTAATCTCGATGCAACGATTATTGCGCAACAGCCGAAAATGGCTCCCTATATTGATGAAATGCGCTTAAATATTGCAACTGACTGTCAGGTACCGGCAGATCGTATTAATGTAAAAGCTACTACAACTGAACTGCTTGGATTTGAAGGTAGGGGTGAGGGCATTGCGGCGCAAGCTGTATGTTTACTTGCGAAGAAGAGCTAGGCTTTAAGTAAAACAATCACGGCACCACTCCCGCCGTCTGTTGCTCTTGCTTGCGCATAAGCAATCACTTCATCTTTCTGTATCAACCAGTTTCTTACTTTATGCTTGAGAATAGGCTCACGATTTCTTGAGCCTAGGCCCTTACCATGAACAATTCGCACGCAGCGGATTCCACGTTTTTTACATCCAGCAAGAAATTCACCTACTTGAATGCGCGCTTCATCGCTGATGAGGCCGTGTAAGTCTAAATTGGCTTGAATGACCCAATGTCCACGTCTGAGTTTGCTGAGTATGGAAGGTGACTGGCCTTCGCGTAAATAGAGCAACTCCTCGCCGCTTTCTAGCTCGTGTGCAGGAATATAGCCATCACTTAAAGAGTCTCGTAGGGCTTGTTTCTCGTCTCGAATAAATTGCTGAGGAATGGGTTTGGGTTTTGAGGGTTCGTGATGTATGCGATTAGTATTTAGAGGCCGTGCATTTTTGACTGCCGCCAAGAATAAATCTTCAGTTTTTTGCTGCTGAGCCAGTTCGGCCTTTAGTTTTTCTGCTTTTTCTTTTTCGAGGTTCTCAAGCTGCTGCGCCTTAATCAGCAGTTTTGCTTGCTCGATATTTTTGATTCTTGAATCGCTGTTCATGATGTAAGGCGGCGTTCAACAATGATTTTTTGTAACTTTATTTCAAGCTGGTTAAATAACGTTCAGCATCTAAAGCAGCCATACAGCCTGTGCCAGCACTAGTGACTGCCTGACGATAAATGTGATCTTGTACGTCACCCGCTGCAAAAATGCCAGGAATGTTGGTAGCAGTGAAATTACCTTGGCGGCCAGTATGTGTGACGATATAGCCGCCTTCCATTTCTAGTTGGCCTTCAAAAATATCTGTATTTGGTTTGTGGCCGATTGCAATAAACACACCGCGTAATTCGATGTCTTTAGTACTGCCATTGTCTACATTCTTAATACGCATTCCGGTAACGCCCATGTCATCACCTAGTACTTCATCAAGCGTTGAGAACACTTCTAAAACGATCTTTCCTTCTTTTACACGCTCCATAAGTTTGTCGATAAGAATAGCTTCTGCTTTGAATTTATCGCGTCTATGAACTAGCGTGACCTTGCTTGCAATATTAGCTAAGTAAAGGGCTTCTTCAACTGCAGTGTTACCACCGCCAATGACTGCTACCTCTTGGTTTCTGTAGAAAAATCCATCGCATGTAGCGCAGGCAGAAACACCCTTGCCTGCAAATTTTTCTTCTGATGGAATGCCTAAGTATTTTGCTGAAGCGCCAGTGGCGATAATCAAAGCATCGCAAGTATATTCACCTGAATCGCCTACTAAACGAATTGGTTTTTCTTTCAAATGCGTTGTATGGATATGGTCAAAAATCATTTCTGTATTGAAACGCTCGGCGTGCTTTTGAAAACGCGCCATTAATTCAGGACCCATGACACCATCGGCATCAGCAGGCCAGTTGTCTACTTCGGTGGTCGTCATTAATTGACCGCCTTGAGCAATGCCAGTGATTAATACAGGCTTTAGGTTGGCGCGGGCAGCGTAAACAGCAGCAGTGTAACCGGCAGGTCCTGAACCTAAAATCATGAGTTGAGCGTGTTTGGTAGTCATGGTGAATTATTCCTAAAAATTGTTCGTTGTTACCCTCTATTTTAACGTAAATATTTTGGCTTATCCTCGCTAATTTTTGCGCATTGATTGCCGTCAATCTCACGTGTTATGAAGTGTCTGATACTGCTATAATTCAGCTTAAATTTTGATATTCAATTTTCACTAAATTAGGCCGTTAATTATTTTGTTTTTTAATAAAAAAAATGTGAATACAAATGCTTCAAATCTAATCCCTGCTGAAAGTGCAGGGTTGGTTCGTGAGGCTTGGTGGTTGTTTTTTTCGGTGCTCGGCGTTTATTTGGCGCTTATTCTTCTAACATATTATGTGAATGATCCTTCATGGTTTAACGCAACTTCATCGCAAGATGATATTCATAATGCAGGCGGGGCACTTGGTGCTAAGTTATCTGCGGTTCTGCTTTCTTTATTCGGTTTTTCCGCGTGGTGGTGGGTAGTCTTTGCTTTTTATGCGCTGTGGTTAGTTTATTTGCGCTTAGATGTTGTTGGCCAAAGTAAAAAGCCATTGTTGTTCCTCAACTTTTTAGGTTTCGGCATGGTGTTGGTTGCATCTGCTGCCATGGAGTTTGGTCATCTCGTTAAATTGCCTGCAACGCTTCCACTTAATTCTGGCGGCATGATAGGTGCGGTTGTTGACGGCTTGATGCGTCAGTCATTGGGTTTTGTTGGATCAACGCTTATTCTTCTCTTTACCATCGCCGCTGGATTTAGCTTATTTACAGGATGGTCGTGGATATTAATAATTGAAAAATTGGGTGGCGGGGTCATCAACACCTATCAGTTCGTTAAAACCAAATGGCAAGATAGAAAAGATAGGGAAGTTGGTCGCATTGCTGAACAGGCGCGTACCGAATTCGTAGAGCAAGAGCGCAAACGTACGGAAGATCGTGCGCCAATTCAAATTGAAACGCCTGTGCTGGAAATCCCTAAGAGTGAGCGAGTTAAAAAAGAAAGTCAGGCGCCTTTATTTGAAACTATGCCGGACTCACCATTACCGCCATTGCATTTATTGGATGAGCCTAAAGGTGAAGTTGAAATTCAATCTGCCGAAACCTTGGAATTTATTTCTCGCTTAATCGAACGTAAGTTGATGGACTTTGGTATCGAAGTGAAAGTCTTGGCTGCGATGCCAGGCCCAGTGATTACGCGTTATGAGTTAGAGCCTGCGGCTGGGGTTAAGGGTAGTCAAGTGATGAATCTATCTAAAGATTTAGCACGTGCGCTTTCTGTGGTCAGTATTCGTGTTGTCGAAACAATTCCTGGCAAAAGCTGCATGGGCTTGGAAATTCCTAATCCTAAACGTCAAATTGTTTACCTTTCCGAGATTATGGGTTCTCAGGCTTATGCTGACGTGACATCACCACTTGCTATTGCGATGGGTAAAGATATTGCTGGTAAAGCTGTGGTTGCCGACTTGGCGAAAATGCCACACGTTTTAGTTGCGGGTACCACTGGCTCAGGTAAATCGGTAGCGATTAACGCGATGATTTTGAGCTTGGTTTACAAAGCTGAAGCTGACAAAGTTCGCATGATTTTAATTGATCCAAAAATGTTGGAGTTGTCTGTTTATGACGGTATCCCGCATTTGTTGGCACCAGTAATTACGGATATGCGCCAAGCAGGAAATGCTTTGAACTGGTGTGTGGCTGAAATGGAACGCCGTTATAAATTAATGTCAGCACTTGGTGTGCGTAATTTGGCTGGTTATAACGTAAAAATCAAAGATGCAATTAAAGATGGCAATCCAATTACGCATCCATTTACATTGACTCCAGATAGCCCTGAGCCTTTAGATGAACTGCCGTTAATTGTCGTGGTGATTGATGAGTTGGCTGACTTAATGATGGTAGTTGGTAAGAAAGTTGAAGAGCCGATTGCGCGTTTAGCACAAAAAGCACGTGCTTGCGGTATTCACTTGGTTGTCGCGACACAGCGTCCTTCTGTTGATGTGATTACAGGTTTGATTAAAGCCAACATCCCAACTCGTGTTGCATTCCAGGTATCTAGCAAAATTGACTCGCGCACGATTCTTGATCAAATGGGTGCTGAAGCTTTGCTTGGTCAGGGTGATATGTTGTATCAACCGCCAGGTACTACGTTCCCACAACGTATCCACGGTGCGTTTGTGAGTGATGCTGAAGTCCATCGCGTAGTACAACATCTTAAATTGCAAGGTGAGCCTAATTACATTGAAGGTATCTTGACTGGAGGCTCGTCAGAAGATGGTGGGGAAGCTGGTGATTTTGGTAGTGGCGGTGATGAGTCAGATCCGCTATATGATGAAGCAGTCGCTATCGTGCTTAAAACCCGTCGCGCATCTATTTCTGCGGTACAACGTCAGTTGCGCATTGGTTACAACCGCGCAGCTAGGTTGATTGAGCAAATGGAGCGTGCTGGCTTGGTTTCCTCGATGCAAAGTAATGGCAACCGTGAAGTTTTAGCCCCGGGCGGCCAGGAATAAAGCGTATATGAAAAAACTATTTGTTTTAGCTTTGATTTTTACTACATTCAATCTTCAGGCCGCCGGTTTGGAGAGAATGAAGGATTATTTTCAAAATACCCAAACTGCTGAAGCTGATTTACAACAAACGGTGTTTGATAAGCAAGGGCATAAAACTCAAGAAGTGACTGGGCATATGAAATTACAAAAGCCTAGTAAATTCCGTTGGGATTACAACAAGCCTTATGTGCAGTTGATTGTCGGTGATGGAGAAAAGGTTTGGTTGTTCGACCCAGAGCTTAATCAAGTGACTGTCCGTTCTTTTTCTAAAGCACTGGGTTCTAGTCCAGCAGCGCTTCTTGCTGGAGGTAAAGAAATGGAACGTGCTTTTGATATCAAGGATGTCAGTCGTAAAGGTGATCTTGAATGGGTCATTGCAATTCCTAAGCTTAAAGAAACTGGATTTGAGCGAGTGTTCTTAGGCTTTAAAGAAGATGCTTTAATGGAAATGGAGTTGCATGACAGCTTCGGCAATAGAACGCTTATTCAATTTAGTAATCTTGAGCGCAATATTAAAATTCCAGCAGCTTCTTTTAAATTCACGCCACCATCAGGCGCAGATGTCTTAAGAGAATAATTCAGGAAATATCTTGAATTTATTCGCCCCTAATCAACCTCAAGCACCTCTCGCTGAGAAACTACGCCCGCAAACTTTAGATGAAGTTGTTGGGCAATCTCATTTGTTAGGGCAGGGCAAACCACTTAGATTGGCTTTTCAATCAGGTAAGTTGCCTTCTATGATTTTGTGGGGCCCACCAGGCGTTGGTAAAACGACATTGGCTCGCTTAATTGCAAATACGGCCGATGCTGAGTTTATTCCTATTTCTGCCGTGCTTTCTGGCATTAAAGATATTCGTGAGGCGATTGAGCGAGCTGAGCATACCTTACAACAATCAGGCCGCCGCACTATCATGTTTGTGGATGAGGTACATCGCTTCAATAAAGGTCAGCAAGACGCATTCTTGCCGTTTGTTGAAAGTGGTTTGATTACCTTTATTGGCGCAACCACTGAGAACCCGTCATTTGAAGTTAATAGTGCGTTACTAAGTCGTTCACAAGTTTTTGTGTTGAAGGCGCTATCTGAATCTGAATTAGGCCAGTTGCTCGTTCGTGCGCAAGAGGAAATGAGCTTAAACGTAACATTGAACGAAGAAGCGACTACTCAAGTGCTTGCTTATGCAGATGGTGATGCCCGTCGCTTGTTAAATTTTGTTGAGGGGCTTTTGAATGCAGCCGCTGAGGCTAAAATTAAGCAAATTGACATGCCTTTCTTGCAATCAACTATGGCCAGCAAGACACGTCGCTTTGATAAGGGCGGTGAAGCGTTTTACGATCAAATCTCAGCACTGCATAAGTCAGTGCGTGGTTCAAATCCTGATGGTGCGCTATATTGGATGCAACGAATGTTAGACGGAGGCGCTGAACCGCTATATGTTGGTCGTCGCTTGGTTCGTATGGCGATTGAGGATATTGGTTTGGCTGATCCAAGGGCTTTAGAAATCTGCTTAAATGCTTGCCAGACCTATGAGCGCTTAGGATCTCCTGAAGGTGAGTTGGCTTTTGCGAATGCCGTGGTTTATTTGGCGATTGCCGCTAAAAGCAACGCTGTTTATATGGCGTATAACCAAGTGAAAGCCTTTGTTGCGCAAGATCAGTCTAGGCCAGTGCCTTTACATCTGCGTAATGCGCCAACTAAATTGATGCAGAATTTGGATTATGGAAAAGATTATCGGTATGCTCACAATGAAGAGGGCGCATATGCAGCGGGTGAGCAGTATTTGCCTGATGGTTTAGGAGAAGTGAAGTTTTATGAGCCGACAAATCGTGGGCTTGAAGGTAAAATAAGCGAAAAATTAGCGCATTTGGCTGAGCTGGATAAGCAGGCTAAAGCCAAGAAGTAAATTAATTAGGAAAATGCATGTTAGATATTCAGCAATTAAGAAATGATTTAGATACTGTGGTCGCGAAGTTGGCTAGCCGTAAGTTTGTATTTGATACAGCTGGATTCACCGCGCTCGAAGCTGAGCGTAAAGAAGTGCAAACCCGCACACAGGAGTTGCAAGCAAAGCGCAATGCGAGCTCTAAGCAAATTGGGATTGCAAAATCTAAAGGCGAGGATGTTAGCGCCATTATGGCTGAAGTTGCTGGTTTGGGTGAGCAATTGAAAGCGGATGAAGAACGATTAAATGTGATTCAAGTTCAAATGCAGGACTTTTTGCTCAATGTGCCTAATCTACCGCAAGACACAGTGCCTGTTGGTCAGTCAGAAGAAGAGAATGTAGAAGTGCGTAAAGTAGGGACGCCGCGCACATTTGATTTTGAAATCAAAGATCATACCGATGTTGGCATGCCGCTAGGTTTGGATTTTGATACAGGCGCAAAATTGTCTGGTGCTCGGTTTACTTTGATGCGCGGTCAAATTGCTAAGCTGCATCGGGCATTAGCTCAGTTTATGATTGATACACAAACAGCACAGCATGGCTATGAGGAATGTTATACGCCTTATATGGTTAATGCTGATTCATTGCGTGGAACAGGTCAATTACCGAAGTTCGAAGAAGATCTCTTCAAGATGCCACATAATGACAGCACTTTGTATCTTATTCCCACTTCGGAAGTAACTTTAACGAATACTGTACGTGATGAAATTGTTGCTTTAGATCGTTTGCCTATTAAATTAACAGCACATACGCCATGTTTTCGTTCGGAAGCAGGTTCTTATGGACGCGATACGCGCGGCATGATTCGTCAGCATCAGTTTGATAAAGTCGAAATGGTGCAAATTGTTCATCCAGAAAAGAGCAATGAGGCATTAGAAGAAATGGTTGGGCACGCGGAGAATATCTTGAAAGCTTTAGAGTTGCCATATCGTGTGGTGGCTTTATGTACTGGTGATATGGGTTTTGGCGCAGCTAAAACTTATGATTTGGAAGTATGGTTGCCTGCACAAAATACGTATCGTGAAATCTCGTCTGTTTCTAATTGTGAGGCGTTTCAAGCACGTCGCTTGCAAGCACGTTTCCGTAATGAAGCGGGTAAGCCTGAGCTAGTCCATACATTGAATGGCTCTGGATTAGCTGTTGGCCGTACGCTAGTAGCTGTGCTTGAAAACTATCAAAACGCAGATGGCAGTGTCACAGTTCCTAAAGTCTTACAAGATTACATGGGCGGAAAAACACTCATCAAATAAGTGATGTTGTATTAAAAACAATAAAAAAGCAGCTCAAAGCTGCTTTTTTATTGGCTGTTACTTAGTGAAGCTAAAGCTTGGAAAAATAGAGGTGTGTGGTGCTGCGTATTTTTCTAGTATGTCATTATAAGTGCGGATTGATTCGACAAAGATCACGGGTGCGCCACCGCTGGCGTAACCAAATTTAGCTTTTGCATAATATTCGGGTCTGTTTAATAAAGGTAGTGTGGTTTTAACATCAGCCCATCTGTCTGGATTCTTATGTAGTTTTTTAGCTAAAATACGGGCATCTTCTACATGTGAGTAGCCAATATTGTAGGCGGCGAGCGCCATCCATGTTCTATCTGGCTCGGGAACGTTATCGGGCACCTGTTTCTTTAACTGATTGATATAGCGGGCACCACCCATGATGCTCTGTTTGGCGTCTAGTCTGTCGGTAACGCCCAGATGGTCGGCAGTTTCTTCCGTCAACATCATTAATCCTCGCACATTGGTTGGTGAGGTGTTGTATTGATCCCAATGCGACTCTTGGTAACTAACCGCAGCTAATAATCGCCAATCTAGATCGGTATTTTCTTGAGCTTCCCTAAATAGCGGTGTGAATTTGGGTAGGACACTTCTGCTTAGCGATAGGAACTTAGTGACGTCTAATGTATCCAGGCGTTTCGCGTTCCCGTAATAGCGATCTATTAGATGAAGTAGGGTTCCATCTTGGCTGATTTTGTTGAAAAAAGACGCTGATTTTTGATATAGCCATGGGTCAGTCTTTTTAGGAAAGGCCCAAGCAATTTTTTCTGGATCGCCAATGCTTATCCCTTGTTCTAAATTTGGATAATAGTTTTGGAGTATTGAGATTAAATGGCTATCTGCAATTGTGTAATCCAATGTGCCACTATTCACCTGTTCTAGAAGTTCTTCGGTATTGGCTTTTTTGTCTTCACGCCAGTTAATGTTTGGGGTGGTTTTTGATAGTGTTTTTAGACGCTGTGCATAGCTTGTTCCTGACGGAACAACAATATGCTTACCACTTAACTCATTAAGTGATTTAGGTGGATTTAGATTATCTTTATTAAAAACTAAGCGTTGTTGAGCTATTTGATAAGGCGTTCCAAATGCCACATTTCTTTGACGTTCAATAGTGATGCTTAAATTGGCAGCAGCGATGTGGCCTTTATTGTCCAATAGGTCTGGAATGACATCTGCTACATGGCCTGTCATGACGAATTTAGCTGAATACTCAGGGCCTAGCTCTTTAACAAAAAGATTAACTAAGTCGTATTCAAAGCCTGCGTATTCACCTTCGTCTTTAATGTAGTAAGTATTAGGCCCGTTAGGCGTAATCACCACCAACGTCTTGCTTTCTTGGACGCTAGCTAAAGGCTTGTTAAGTAAGTCGTAGGCTAGCAAAACGAGAAGTGCTGTAAAGACTGCGTAGCCTAAAAGATGTAATCTTTTCATCGCTCAAGTTTCACTAAGTTTGATCTGTTTGTCTAGTCAAATGATGTTAAATTTCTGTAAGCTGTATTAGGTGCTTCACCTTAAGTTAAAGCTCTTTATAAGTTTTTGTGCTTAGTGTGAAGTTGCGCAACTTTATTATTTGAAAGATATGAAAAAAATTACATTAGCATGTTTGCTGATTATTATGACTCAAAGTTCTGCTTTTGCGGCTCCTAAGCCAGCTGTTGATAGTGCTGCGACTGTTAATGGAGTTGCAATTCCTAGCGCGCTTATTGAGCGTAGTGTGAACTTAAATGTTCAGCAAGGTAAGAAAGATACCCCTGAATTACGCCATCTGATTAAAGAGGAGTTTATTAATCGCGAGATTTTAGCCCAGCAGGCAGCTAAATTAGGTTTGGATAAGACTGCAGAAGGTCAAGCAGGTTTGGTAGAGTTAAAACGTAATTTTATGGTTGATTTGTTTTTAGCGGATTACGATAAGAAACATCCAATTAGTGAGGCTGCACTTAAAGCTGAATATGACAGACAAATTGCTGCAATCGGCGATCAGGCCTATGAGTACAGATTGAGCCATATTGTGACTAAGACGTATGCAGATGCACGTAGCCTTATTGCAAAAATTAAAAAAGGTGAGTCGTTTGCTAAAGTGGCAAAAGAATCTTCTATCGATCCAAGTGCTAAAGACGGCGGTAGTTTAGGTTGGGTGTTGCCTAATCAAATTATCCCTGCTGTTTCTTCAGTGGTCGTTAATCTTGGTGAGGGCGGTATGACTGCAGCACCTATTGAAACACCTGCTGGTTGGCAAATTGTGCGCGTTGAAGAGAATCGTCAATTTAAAGCGCCTAAGTTTGATGATGTACTTCCTCAATTGCGTGGCGGTTTGTTGCAACAACAGCGTTTAGAAGCTATTAAGAAATTAAGAGAAGCTGCTAAAGTGACTAACAGCTTGTAATTTTAGATATAAAAAAAGCGACCTGGAAATCTAGGTCGCTTTTTTTACGTTCACATTTTGTGATTATTCTACCAATTGGCTAGCTAGGTAGTCTTCGTAGTTGCCTGAGTAATCAATAATGCCATCAGCACGCACATCTAAAATGCGTGTTGCTAAAGAGCTTACAAATTCACGGTCATGACTGACAAAGAATAGTGTGCCGTTGTACCTATCTAAAGCGGTATTCAACGATTCGATGGATTCCATATCCATGTGGTTGGTTGGTTCATCCATCAGCAATACATTGGTTTTGGCAAGCATGAGCTTACCAAACATCATGCGGCCTTTTTCACCGCCAGAAAGCACTTTAACGGATTTTTTGAAGTCTTCACCAGAGAATAATAGGCGACCAAGCATGCTACGCACGACTTGGTCATCGTCACCTGCTTGCGTGAACTGTTTCATCCAGTCGAATAAATTAAGGTCTTCTTCAAAGTCTTCAGCATGGTCTTGCGCAAAGTAACCGATATTGGCTTTTTCAGCCCATTTAACTGAACCATGGTTAGGCGTCAGGTCGCGTGCTAAGCAGCGGAGTAGGGTTGTCTTACCGATGCCGTTTTCACCGATAATGGCAATTTTTTCACCTGCTTCAACCAGTAAATCGAAGTCGTTAAATAACACACGATCAAAACTATGGCTTAACTTCTCAACCTCTACGGCGTTACGATGTAGCTTCTCACGGTCATCATATTCAAAGCGGATAAACGGATATTGGCGGCTAGACGGTTTGATGTCTTCCACTTTAATCTTATCAATTTGTTTAGCCCGGCTGGTAGCTTGCTTCGCTTTAGAAGCGTTAGCGGAGAAGCGGCGTACAAAGTCTTGCAAGTCAGCAATTTGTTGTTTTGCTTTGGCGTTGTCTTTGGCTTGTTGAGCACGAGCCATCGTTGACGCCTCCATGAAGTCATCATAATTGCCTGGATAAACCGTTAATTTTGCATAATCCATATCGGCTGTATGTGTGCATACTTGGTTTAAGAAGTGGCGATCATGCGAGATGATAATCATGGTGCAATCGCGGTTATTTAGAATGTCTTCTAACCAGCGAATGGTATTGATGTCCAAGTTATTGGTTGGCTCATCGAGTAGCAAAATATCAGGATTTGCAAAAAGCGCTTGTGCTAACAATACGCGTAACTTCCAACCTGGCGCTACGGAGCTCATTAAGCCATTATGTTGGTCGATAGGGATACCAACACCTAATAGCAATTCTCCAGCACGTGCTTCAGCTGTATAGCCATCGTATTCAGCAAATACAGACTCAAGCTCGGCGGCTTTCATATAATCTTCTTCGGTCGCTTCTGGATTCATGTAGATCGCATTTTTTTCTACATTAGCCTTCCACATTTGTTCATGGCCCATCATCACCACGTCAAGAACGCGCTGATCTTCATAGCCAAACTGATCTTGACGCAACCAAGCCATACGTTCGTTGCTATCTAAAGCAATGTTGCCAGCAGTAGGCTCAAGCACGCCTGCCAAGATTTTCATGAAGGTTGATTTGCCACAACCGTTAGCGCCAATTAAGCCGTAGCGGTTGCCGTCACCAAACTTCACTGAGACGTTTTCAAATAATGGCTTAGCGCCGAATTGCATGGTGATGTTATTGCTAATAAGCACGTTTTATTTCCTAAAGTCTTTTATTAATAGTTTTATATAATTATTTGATTAAAAATTAAAATTTATTTTTAATCAATACATCATTAATGCTTAATTGACCACCGCGAGGCCAAGCTTCTTTTGTTGCTTTGCCCACAGTCACAAACATTGTTGGAATATGGTCGGCTGGTAAATTAAGTAGTTTTGCGACGGCATCAAAATCAAAGCCATCCATAGGGCAAGTGTCATAGCCCATTTCTTTTGCTGCTAGCATCATTGTCATTGCAGCCATGCCGCATGAGCGCATTGCTTCATCTCGTTGCGCTTGTGGGTTGCCAGTGTAGTATTGCGTAATTGCAGGTACTAAAAAGTCTTGCACGGCTTGAGGCGCATCTTTCCAGTAACGTTCAGGTTGTTTTGCCCAAGCTTGAACATCCGCAACTAATACAATCAATGCCGAAGCTTCTGTGACTTGTGCTTGATTCCAGCTGACCTCTTGGATTTGCTGACGAAGTGCAGCATCCTCAACCATTACAAATCGCCAGTGCTGAATGTTGAATGCAGTGGGCGAAAGCATGGATAAAGAAATGAGCTGATTAATCTCAGCTTCTGTCATCTTGTGTGAAGCATCGTAAGATTTAATCGAGCGGCGCGTTTCAATTGCGGTGGTAACGTTCATGTTGTTCTTTTTCTTAAGTTAGTAAGTAATATCGATAATTTCTAAAGTTAAATCACCAGCAGGGCGTTTCCAAAGTACATTTTCACTGACCTTATGCCCAATTAAAGCTTTCGCCAATGGTGATACATAACTGACTTTATTGATGCTAGCGTCAGCCTCATCTTCACCCACGATATTGAATCGATGTTGATCGCCATTCTCATCTTCTACGGTCACTGCTGTACCGAATACAGCGCTCGTTGGTTTTTCACTAGCAGGTTCTACCAAGATCGCCTTTTCTAGTCGTGCTTCGTAATAGCGTAAATCACGTTCAATGCTCGCTAGCTTCTGGCCCACAGTTGGATCTTCGCTTTTAGGCGAGAGTGCTCGGTGTTCGTTAGCAAGCTTTTCAACAAACTGTTCTAATTGGTTCAAACCTTGAGGTGTCACATAATTAGGGTGTTCGCTGACAGGGCGTTCTGGCAGGTTAGTACCTGCAAGTTCTAAATCATCTTCTTTAACAAAACCGCGACTCATATTGAATAAATCCGTTTATTCCCACTCGATTGTTGCGGGTGGTTTTCCAGAGATATCGTATACAACACGGTTAATGCCACGCACTTCGTTAATGATTCGATTTGAGACCTTGCCTAGCAAGCTGTAAGGTAATTCAGCCCAATGCGCTGTCATGAAATCACTTGTGACAACAGCGCGTAATGCAACCACGTAATCATAAGTGCGGCCGTCACCCATCACCCCTACAGATTTCACAGGTAAGAACACCGTGAAGGCTTGGCTGGTCAGTTCGTACCAATTCTTACCTGTCGCTTCATCAACGGTATTGCGTAATTCTTCGATGAAAATCGCATCAGCCATGCGCAATAAATCTGCAAACCCTTTATTCACCGCACCCAAGATACGCACGCCAAGGCCTGGGCCTGGGAATGGGTGGCGATAAACCATGTCATGCGGTAAGCCAAGTGCTACGCCTAGTTCACGGACTTCGTCTTTGAATAAGTCGCGAAGTGGCTCTAATAATTTCAAACCTAGTTTTTCTGGCAATCCACCCACATTGTGGTGGCTCTTAATCGTTACAGCCTTTTTAGACTTTGCGCCGCCTGACTCAATCACATCAGGATAAATCGTACCTTGCGCTAGCCATTTAGCATTTGCTAACTTTTTGGCTTCTGATTGGAATACTTCTACAAATTCTTTACCAATAATTTTGCGTTTAGCTTCAGGGTCGGCAACGCCAGCAAGTTCTCCCATGAATTGTTCAGTAGCATCCACGTGAATCACTTTGGCATGTAAGCGGCCTGCAAACATTTCCATGACCATCTTGCCTTCATTTAGGCGTAGCAATCCATGGTCTACAAACACGCAAGTAAGCTGATCGCCAATCGCACGGTGGATCAATGCAGCTGCAACGCTTGAATCGACACCACCTGATAAACCTAAAATTACTTCTTCATTACCTACTTGTTCGCGAATCTTAGCGACAGCTTCTTCAATATAGTCGCCCATAATCCAGTCAGCGCGAGTGCCGCAGATGTCTAACACAAAGCGACGTAACATCGCATCGCCTTGTTTTGTATGGGTCACTTCAGGATGGAACTGAACTGCATAGAATTTACGTTCTTCGTCTGCCATCGCAGCAATTGGTGTAGTGTCATTGCTAGCAATCACTTTAAAGCCCGGTGGTAGCTCAGTGACTTTATCACCATGGCTCATCCAAACATCTAGCAAGCCATGGCCTTCAGCATTGCTACGATCTTGAATATGGTTGAATAGGGCAGAGTGCCCGCGTGCGCGAACCTCTGCGAAACCGAATTCACGCTTAGTACCAGCTTCTACTTTGCCACCGAGTTGTTGCGCCATGGTTTGCATGCCGTAACAAATGCCTAATACTGGAACACCTAAAGTAAATACTGCATCTGGTGGGTGGTCTGTGTCTTCTTCATAAACGCTGGCATGGCTACCTGATAGCACGATGCCGCTTGCACCAAAGCTCTTTACAAATTCATCTGAAACATCGCATGGATGCACTTCACAGTAAACGTGTGCTTCTCGAATGCGGCGTGCAATCAGTTGAGTGACTTGTGAGCCAAAATCTAAAATCAGAATTTTTTGATGAGACATAATTTAAGTAAAAGCCTATACGCTAAAAATAACGAAGGGCAAACGACTTTAATACGAATATCAAAGCGGTTTGCCCAACTAAAGTCGGTTAAGAATTAATCAATATGATAATTCGGTGCCTCTTTTGTGATTTGAACATCATGAACGTGTGACTCACGCATACCTGCTGAAGTGATTTGTACAAATTCAGCTTTGTTACGCATTTCATCAATCGTTTTGCAGCCTACATAGCCCATAGAAGCGCGTAAACCGCCCATCAGCTGATGAACGACAGCGATCATGCTGCCTTTGTAAGGCACGCGACCTTCAATGCCTTCTGGCACTAGTTTGTCTGCATTGCCGTTATTTTCTTGGAAGTAACGGTCGCTAGAACCTTTTTGCATCGCACCAATAGAGCCCATGCCGCGATATGACTTATATGAACGGCCTTGGAATAATTCGATTTCGCCAGGCGCTTCTTCGGTGCCAGCGAACATGCCGCCAAGCATCACGGAGTAGGCACCAGCAGCGATGGCTTTTGAAATGTCACCAGAGTAACGAATGCCACCGTCAGCAATGAACGGAACGCCAGTGCCGCGCAACGCTTCTTCAACATTGCTTACCGCGCTAATTTGTGGAACACCTACACCAGCAACAATACGAGTAGTACAGATAGAACCAGGGCCGATACCGACTTTAACGCCATCAGCGCCAGCATCAACCAATGCTAATGCAGCTGCACCAGTAGCGATGTTGCCACCAATTACTTGCACGTCTGGGAAGTTCTTTTTAACCCAAGTGACGCGATCTAATACGCCTTGTGAATGGCCGTGCGCCGTGTCTACTACAATGGCATCCACACCAGCTTCAACCAGGGCCGCAACGCGTTCTTCAGTGCCTTCGCCAACGCCAACAGCTGCGCCAACACGTAAACGACCGTGCGCATCTTTACATGCTAATGGATGGTCGCTTGATTTCTGAATGTCTTTAACAGTGATTAAACCTTTAAGGTTGTATGCATTATCAATCACTAATACACGCTCTAAGCGGTGTTGATGTAATAGTTCCATCACTTCTTCGCGGTTTGCGCCTTCGCGCACAGTCACTAAGCGGTCTTGAGGCGTCATGATGTTGGCGATTGATTGGTCTAAATTTGTTTCGAAACGCAAATCGCGGTTGGTCACAATACCAACGACTTTTTTGCCATCAACAACTGGAAGACCAGAGATTTTGTGTAAACGGGTGAGTGCTAAAACGTCACGCACGGTCATGTGCGGTTGAATAGTGACTGGGTCGTTAACAACGCCAGATTCAAAACGTTTAACGCGTGAAACATGAACGGCCTGCATTTCGGCTGTCATGTTTTTATGAACGATTCCCATCCCGCCTTCTTGTGCCAACGCAATGGCAAGAGGCGCTTCTGTTACCGTGTCCATAGCAGCTGACACAACAGGAATGTTTAAGCGGATTGTACGAGTTAACTGGGTGGCGAGACTTACTTCGCGAGGGAGCACGTTAGAGTGTGCTGGTACCAACAAAACATCATCGAATGTAAGCGCATTTTGCAACAAACGCATGGTGAATATTCCTTGCTTCCAAAACGAAATTATACCGACTTGTCAGGCTTCGGTAAATTCCTAATTAAGGAAGATTGCAAAAAACGCTTGATATAGCAGGCTAGCTAAGTTTTCTTATTCGGCAATATCACCACCACCTTTTTTCATTACCTTGCCAGCTTCAGCGCGTTGGCGACGAACTTCTTTAGGATCTGCAATCAGTGGACGGTATATTTCTACACGATCTAAATGACGTAATTCAACGTCTAGCTTATTGAGTTTGCCGAATAAACCGATTTTATTGACGTTCAAATCGATCTCAGGAAACTTATCTAAAATGCCCGATTTTTTAATGGCCGTTTCCGCAGTCATGCCTTCTATTAATTTGACTGGAATAATGACTTGTTGCGCTGGTAGCGCATAGGCAATTTCTACGATTTTTTCTTGGTTGTTTGGATTCATAATCAATCTCTATCTAAAGTTTAAATACTTGTTCTGCACGCGTCACAAAAGAATCCACAAAAGTATTCGCGATATGGCTGAATACTGGCGAAATGATTTTGCCTAGAATCGCATTTGAAAACTCATACTCTAATATAAATTCTATTTTACAGGCATTCTCATTAAGCTCGATAAATCGCCATTGCCCATTAAAGTGTTTGAACGGCCCATCTTTTAGCTGCATTTCCATCTTGTTCGGAAATTGTTTTTGGTTTTGTGTGGTAAAGCTTTGTTTTAAGCCGTGGTAATCAATGTAAATAGTCGCTGTGGTGGTTTTTTCAGACCGCTCAATTAAATCAATGCCGCCGCACCAAGGTAAGAATGCTTGGTAATCTTCAACACGATCAACCAAGGTGAACATTTGTTCAGCCGAGTGAGGGACTAAGACGTTTTTTTCAACTTTAACCATAGGGTACGTTTATGTTTTGCAGGACAACTAGAGTAAAATGCCTATTTTAAGCTATTTAAGCCTGTGTGTAGCGATGAGCATTGCCCAAAATAAAAAAGCCTTTCATGATTTTTTCATCGAAGAGAAATACGAAGCTGGCATCGTCCTAGAGGGTTGGGAAGTCAAAGCAATTCGTGATAATCGTGCCAACATCAAAGAAGCTTACGTCATTATTCAACGTGGTGAAGTGTATTTGATTGGTTGTCATGTTACTCCGCTTGGTGCAGCATCAACTCACATTCGCCCTGATGCGATTCGAACGCGTAAATTACTTTTGCATTCAGAAGAAATTGCAAAACTGATTGGCAAGGTTGAGCGTGCTGGCTACACCTTGGTTCCATTGGATTTACATTTTAAAGATGGTCGCGTGAAGGTTCAGATTGGACTTGCTAAAGGTAAGAAGCAGTACGATAAACGTGAAGCCGAAAAAGAGCGCGACTGGGAACGTGAAAAAGGTCGTATTGTTCGCGCCCACAATAAATAGTTTTAAAAATGTCATTCCGCATTTTGTAGGGTGTTGATTGGTGATTTTTTGTATTAATCTTTATTTATAGTATCTAACTGAAGCCAAAAATGACGCGTTTCTGGGTTTAAACTTAAATAGGTTTGAATAAGAAGCGCGTTTTTTATATTTTGTTCAATTAGTTTTTTTTATCGTAACAATTAAAACAATTGATTTTACTTGTTGAAATGGACCCTCTAGAATGCACTCACTCGCAGAAACATCGAGCAAGAATTTTTTAAGTAATTTTTAGTTTTTAACCAAGCTGTAGTTTTTTAATCAACCTGAAATTAGGAGGCAATATGTCATTAGTTAATACAACCATCAAGCCATTTAAAGCACAAGCTTTTCACAATGGTAAATTCGTAGAAGTAACTGAAGCAAATCTAAAGGGCAAATGGACAGCATTTGTATTTTATCCAGCTGACTTCACATTTGTTTGCCCAACAGAGCTAGGCGACTTGGCTGACTTGTACCCAGAGTTCCAAAAAATTGGTCTTGAAATCTACTCAGTTTCAACTGATACACATTTCACACACAAAGCTTGGGCTGATGCTTCTGACACAATCAAGAAAATCAAATACCCAATGCTTGCTGACCCAACAGGCAACATCTCACGTAACTTCGATGTAATGATTGAAGAAGAAGGTCTTGCATTGCGCGGTACATTCATTATCAATCCAGAAGGTGTAATCAAAGCTGCTGAAATTAACGATCTAGGTATTGGCCGTTCAGCTGCTGATTTGTTACGTAAAGCACAAGCTGCTCAATACGTTGCGGCACATCCTAACGAAGCTTGCCCAGCTTCATGGACACCAGGTGAAGCAACATTGACGCCATCATTGGATCTAGTTGGTAAGATCTAATTTACAGGGTTAAAACCCTGAGGAAGTTGTAGTTTGGGATTGTCATGCTGGGTGCGTCTCCTTGCGTATTTAGCATGACATTTTCATATCAAGCGATACAAGTTCGAATGTAGTTAAAAAGAAAGATAGGAAAATATCATGGCATTAGACAGCAATATCAAAGCACAGCTCAAAGCCTACATGGAAAAATTGGTGAACCCGATTGTGATTGAAGCATCGGCAGATCAAAGTCCTAAGTCTAATGAGATGATGGATTTGCTGACTGAACTTGCCGAATTGTCCGACAAACTTCAGCTCAACCAAGTTGCTGACGCACGTACACCATCTTTTGCGATTAAACGCCAAGATGCGACTAAGTCATTAGGCATTAGGTTTGCTGGCATCCCAATGGGACATGAATTTACTTCATTGGTGTTGGCTTTGCTTCAAGCAGGTGGACATCCATTGAAATTAGAAGCCGAAAAAATTGCGCAAGTGGCCGCAATTGAAGGTGAATTCCATTTTGAGACTTATATCTCACTTAGCTGCCATAACTGTCCAGATGTGATTCAGGCTTTAAATATGATGGCAGTGATTAATCCAAATATTACTAACGTCATGATTGACGGTGGCGTGTTCCAAGACGAAGTCAAAGAACGCAAGATTATGTCTGTGCCGTCTGTGTTTTTAAATGGCGAAGAATTCGGCATTGGCCGTATGGAATTCGATGAGATTTTAGCCAAAGTCGATAAGGGTGCGGTCGCACGTGAAGCGAGAAAATTAGACGCCAAAGCGCCTTATGATGTATTGATTGTTGGTGGTGGCCCAGCTGGCGCTTCAGCAGCCATTTACTCTGCACGTAAGGGCATCAGAACAGGTATTGTGGCCGAGCGTTTTGGCGGTCAAGTCATGGATACACTTGCCATTGAAAACTTCATTTCTGTGAAAGAAACAGAAGGGCCTAAGTTAGTGATGGCGCTTGAAGAGCACGTCAAAATGTATGGCGTGGATATTATGAACTTGCAACGTGCTAAATCCATTAAGCAAGGTGATTTGATTGAAGTTGAATTAGAAAGTGGCGCAAAGCTTAAAAGTAAATCAGTCATTTTGGCGACTGGCGCACGTTGGCGTGAGCTGGGCGTGCCAGGTGAAGCAGAATATCGCGGTAAAGGTGTTGCTTATTGCCCGCATTGCGATGGCCCTTTGTTCAAAGGTAAACCAGTTGCAGTCGTTGGTGGTGGTAACTCAGGTGTTGAAGCGGCGATTGACTTGGCTGGGATTGTTGCCCACGTCACTTTGCTTCAATTCGACAAAGAATTAAAAGCTGATGCAGTGTTGCAAGATAAGCTTAGAACGTTGAGTAATGTCACTATCGTGACTAATGCGCAAACCACAGATATTACTGGTGACGGTACTAAGATGAATGGCTTGAATTATAAGAACCGCGAAACGGGGGAGTCTGTGCATATTGATATTGATGCTGTGTTTGTTCAAATTGGATTGTTACCTAATACCGATTTCGTAAAAGGTACGATTGATTTGAGTAAATTTGGTGAGATTGAGATTAACTCACATGGCGCAACATCAATGCCTGGCGTGTTTGCTGCGGGTGACGTGACGACAGTGCCTTACAAGCAAATTATTATTGCAATGGGTGAGGGTGCCAAAGCTGCACTTGGCGCGTTTGATTACTTGATTCGCAAGTAAATCTTCATTTCACCAATAAAAAAGCCCAGTCTATGCTGGGCTTTTTTATGATTGATTAATACCTAAAGCACTTTACGTCTTTCCATCATGGCTTGCGCTAAGGTGCCGCTATCGACATGTTCAATTTCGCCGCCCATCGGCATGCCGCGTGCGATACGAGTGAGTTTTAGTCCGTGTTTAGCGAGCATTTCGCTAATGTAGTGTGCGGTAGCTTCACCTTCAACGGTGTAATTGGTTGCTAATACCACTTCCTTCACCAAGCCATCTTGTGCGCGTTTGAGCAGCTTTTCCAGGCCAATTTCTTTGGGGCCAACACCATCAAGCGGGGAGAGTCTTCCCATCAGTACAAAATACATACCTTCAAAGGCATGCGTTTGTTCCATCATCATCATGTCAGTAGGCATTTCTACTACGCAGAGCAAACTGCTATCGCGATTGCCTGAGGCGCACATTGGGCAAACAGGTTGTTCGCTAAAGGTATTGCAAAGCTGACAATGTCCAACGACTTGTAAAGCAGTGTCTAGCGCATTCGCTAGTAAATTAGCACCTGGCCTGTCGCGTTGTAGCAGGTAATAAGCCATACGCGTAGCAGATTTAGGCCCAACGCCGGGTAAACAGCGTAAGGCTTCAATTAATTGCTCAAGGCTTGCAGGTGTTGACATCGAGCTGGGGTTAGAAAGGCAATTTCATGCCAGCAGGCATTAAGCCAGCCATGCGTTGTTCAGATGTTTTTTCGGCTTTGCTAAGTGCATCTTTAAATGCAATCACGATTAAGTCTTCTAAGGTTTCTTTATCGTCCATCACGCTGTCATCAATGCTCACGCGTTTCACTTCATTACGACATGTCATGAGGATTTTAACTAATCCATTACTTGCTAAGCCTTCAACTTCAACAGTTGCGAGTTCTGCTTGAGCACGTTTCATGTTCTCTTGCATCATTTGGGCTTGTTTCATTAAATTGCCCATACCGCCTTTGTTAAACATCTTTATTTCCTTTTAAATCTTAATGTTATTGAATGGGTTTAATACTGGATGGTATGACGTGTGCACCAAAGTCAGACACTAAAGCCTGTACGAAAGGATCTTGTTCAATCACTGAAACTGCTTGTGATTGAACCGCGGCCTTCTCTTCAAGAATCTGTTTCGCTGGCGTATTGCCGGTGCCACCTGCAGTTAAATTGAGTTTAATTTTTCTGCCAAAATGCTGTTGAATCGCCGCACTTAATTTGTCTTGATAAGTAGCGTCTAACAGATGTTTTTCAGACTCCGGGACTGTGAGGTTAATGTTGTTGTCATCAAATGATGCAAGCTCACAATTAAGCGCCAATGTACGTGCCAGACCAAGTTTGAGTTCATTAATAAGTCTGCGCCAGTCACCATCAAAGCTTTTTGAGCCTCCAGTTGGTGCGGCAGCTTCAATAGATGGTGATTCTGTTACAGGATCGTCGCCAAACATCGAAGCCGTTTGAGTATCGACAAATATTTCTTCAGTATCTGCTGTTTCAACAATCGTTGAAATTGGCGCGGGTGTATTTTCTACTGCTTTATTTTGTATGGCTGAAGCGACCTCAATTGAAGGTGTGATTTCCACAGAAGGTTGGCTAATTTCAACCGCAGGAAGGCTTTCCGATATAGAGGTATTTGCTAATACTGGCGCTCTCTCTACAAGAGCAGGTCGAGACGTTTCTGTTGCAGCATTTAAGGTCGCTGTCGCAGAACGCACTACAGGTGCCGCGCTTTCTGATGCGACTGGTGTTTGAGAGGCAGTGGTCGTAGCTGTAGAAGCGCTAGGCTTAGATTGGGCGTTGTTTTGAATATTTTGCTGGCCGCTTGATGCAGATCCTAAAATATCCGATTGGCTAAAAGCGAGCATTCGTAATAGCGTCATGCTAAAGCCAGAAAATTCCTCAGGTGCCAAGCCTAAATCACGGCGTCCAGTGAGTGTAATTTGATAATAAAGTTGTACTTTTTCAGCGCTGATTTTTTGAGCTAAATCCATGAGACTTGCACGCTCAGGCAGCGTCTGTGAAATGCTATCCGGTACTACTTGCGCGACTGCCACTTGTTGTAAAAGGCTTGCTAAATCTGCTAATGCGCCATCAAACGAAATGCTACGCTGTTCCATGGCCTTAGTTTGTTCGATTAAGGCGTTGCCATCTTGAGCGACTAAAGCATTAAGAAGATCAAATAAATAATGCTGGTCAATGGTGCCAAGCATGGCACGCACTTCTTTTTCATTCACCATTTGACCGCCATAAGCAATCGCTTGGTCGAGCAAGGAAAGCGCGTCACGCATACTGCCCGAAGCTGCCTTGGCAATTAAATTGAGGGCAGGGGTCTCAACAGGAATATTTTCACTGCTTAATATTGCTTGGCAATGCTCAACAATTGAGCTTGTAGCCATTTGGCGCAGATTAAACTGTAAGCAACGTGAAAGTACGGTGACCGGCATTTTTTGAGGGTCAGTCGTTGCTAAAATAAATTTAACGTGTGCAGGTGGTTCTTCCAGTGTTTTAAGCATCGCATTAAACGAGCTTTTGCTCAGCATGTGCACTTCATCGATGATATAGACCTTAAAACGGCCTGAGGTTGGTGCATATTGGGCGTTATCAAGCAGATCACGCATATTATCGACTTGAGTATTAGATGCCGCATCCACTTCAATTAAATCAATGAAGCGACCTTTATCAATCTCCATACATGCAGAGCAAACACCGCAAGGATGTGCAGTAATGCCAGTTTCGCAATTTAGGGATTTGGCTAATATACGTGCGATTGTGGTTTTGCCGATACCGCGTGTGCCGGTTAACAAATAAGCATGATGTAAGCGCTGCTGCTCTAACGCGTTGGTCAGAGCACGTACCACGTGTTCTTGGCCGATTAATGTATCAAATGACTTGGGGCGCCATTTGCGCGCTAAAACCTGATAACTCATGGATGATATTGTTCAGTAATTAAGGGCTTAACTTTAGCTTAATTTGCCATTCAGTGGCGTAAAAATTTAAGCCTAAAATGACAAACTGGGAAGAGGCGAGCCAAACCCCCGGCACTTGCTTCAACAGCTGTGGCTGCTTCCTTCCGGACCTGACCAGGTTGGCTATCTTACAATGCGGGGAGGCCCGCCCGCGGGTATTTTACATCAAACTTATGCTTGGGCGCGTGACAAAAAGCATTATGCAACAAAAAAGCACCTACATACGATATAATTCGCCGCCGAATTCGGAGAGATGGATGAGTGGTTTAAGTCACCACCCTGGAAAGGTGGCATACGCGTAAGTGTATCGAGGGTTCGAATCCCTCTCTCTCCGCCAAATT
>JAHEEA010000011.1 GCA_024640945.1 Candidatus Methylopumilus sp. | reverse complement strand
TGCTTAGCCATCTTCAAGCATTTATCCCGCGTCAATTGCACAAATATTTGTACCAATTTCTCTACCGTTAACTCTTTTTGTTGAATTAATAATGCGGCATTTTTTTCTGCCAAATAAGCAGCATTGCTTGTTTGATGGTCATCCACCGCATAAGGGAAAGGCACTAACAAACTCCCCAAACCAACTGCTGATAACTCCGCAATTGTCATTGCGCCTGCCCGGCAAATCACAAAATCTGCTTGCGCATACATCTCCGCCATATTGTCGATAAATGCTCGGCAATCTGCAGAAACTCCATGCTTTTGATAATTCGCTTCTAAAGCAACAATATGCTTTACGCCTGCTTGATGAATAACGACAGGACGCGATGCTTTCGGAATATTGGCCAAAGCTTGCGGAATCAAATCATTCAATGCTTGCGCACCCAAACTACCACCAACAACCAATATATTTAAAGCACCTTGATGTTGAGAAAAACGCGCTTCCGGAGCTGCTGCCATCGCAATATCAGCACGTACAGGATTTCCAAGTACAAGCGCTTTATTGAGTGCGCCAGGGAATGCTGCCAACACGCGCGTCGCAATCTTAGACATCAACTTGTTGGTGAGCCCAGCCACAGAATTTTGCTCATGTATCACCAAAGGCTTACTTAAAAGGCGCGCCATTAATCCGCCAGGAAATGCTGCGAAACCGCCCATACCCAACACCACATTTGGTTGATATTGACGAATTGCTTGATAGCTTTGACTCAAGGCTTTTAGCAATTTAATTGGCAACAACATCCATCCCAATAAACCTTTTCCGCGCACACCTTGCATCGTGATAATTGCTTTTTGGTAGCCTTTACCTTCAATTAAACGGTTTTCCATACCGCCTTCTGTCGCTAACCAAACAATCGTCCAACCTTGTGCTTTCAAATAATCTGCGACTGCCATTGCTGGATAAACATGCCCACCTGTACCACCAGCCATCACCATTAGGGTCTTGCTCATACAGGCACCCCTTTACTTAATCGACGATTTTCCCAATCAATTCGAAGTAAAACAGCAACAGCAATGCAATTAGCCAAAATTCCACTACCACCAAAAGATAAGAACGGAAGCGTCAAACCTTTTGTTGGCAATAAGCCCATATTCACACCCATATTGATACTGCCCTGTACGGCAATCCATACCGCAATACCTTGTGCCAACAATGCAGAGAAAAAGCGCTCATTACTAATGGCTTCTTTAGCGATTGAAAAACAACGAAGCACGAACCAAGCAAACAAACCAATCACAATCATGACGCCAACAAAACCAAGTTCTTCAGCAATCACAGCTAATAAAAAGTCGGTGTGTGCTTCTGGCAAATACATCAATTTTTCAACACTGCCACCTAAGCCAACACCCAACCATTCACCACGACCGAATGCAATTAAAGCGTGCGTCAATTGATAGCCTTTACCGAAGGGATCAGCCCATGGGTCCATATAACCTACGATACGTTGCAATCGATAAGGCGATGTCCAAATCAGCACAATAAAACCAATCACCAACATGATGAGCAAGCCCACAAAAATACGGTAATTGATGCCGCCCAACCATAAAATTGCAATTGAGATAGACGCAATAACAGCAAAAGCACCGAAGTCGGGCTCGTTTAACAACAAGCCTCCGACAAGCAACATCACAGCTAACATCGGCATAAAGCCATGTCTAAAACTATCCATTAATGCTGCTTTACGTGTGGTGTAATCGGCCACATAAACCGCTGCCAAAAACTTCATAAATTCAGAGGGCTGAATTTGGAAAAACACCAACTTAATCCAACGCCGACTACCCAACACTTTGTGTCCAATTCCAGGCACAAGTACCAATAGCAGCATAAATAAACCAACCATAAACAATAGTGGTGCCATTTTTTGCCACACCGATGTGGGAATTTGGAACGCAACAACGCCAGCCACTAATCCCACCACAATAAAAATGAGTTGGCGAATTAAAAAATAAGTACTTTGGTGATTGGTCGCCGATTTAACTTCTGCAGAAGCAATTGATGCTGAATAGACCATGACCAAACCAAAGGCCAACAAAATCAATGTCACCCAAAGCAAGCCTTGATCATAAGTTGATCCAGTCACTTTATTGCGATTAGCGAGCATTGGCATCATAGTGAAGCGTCTTTCGATCTTTCTAGCGCCATCACACTCGTAACAAAGACTTCTGCACGATGAACATAATTACGGAACATATCAAAACTGGCGCACGCCGGTGAAAGTAAAACCACATCACCAGAATGGGCAACAGCCATTGATTTTTTCACCGCATCTTCTAAGCTGGCAGCATCAAAAAACTCAACATCCAATCCACTCAGCGACGCTTTAATCTTCGACGCATCCCGGCCAATCAACACCACAGCACGTGCATTCTTCCGAACAGGCTCACGCAACGGTGAGAAGTCTTGACCTTTACCATCTCCACCAGCAATCAGCACTACTTTTTTAGAACTTGTTGACGTCACCAAGCCCTCCAACGCGGCGCATGTTGCGCCCACGTTTGTTCCCTTAGAGTCATCATAAAAATCAACTTGATTAATCTTGGCAACCCATTCCACGCGGTGTGACAAACCCTGATAGGATCGAAGTGCTTGCAAAATAGGTGCTTCTGGCACACCAACACTTTGGCATAAAGCCATCGCCGCCAAAGCATTAGCCGCGTTATGTGAACCCGCAACTTTCAAATCACCCATATCAAGTAATGCATGATCGCCTTGCACAAGGACTGCATCGTTTGCTGCATCAATCAAACCAAAATCAGAAGCTTGCTTTGGAGCATCTAAGCCAAAAGTAATCATCGGGCGTCCAGCAATTGCCATGCCCATACTCCATGCATCTTGACGATTCAACACTTGCACACCATGACCGGAAAAAATTCTATTTTTAGCGGCAGCATAATCAGCAAAACTGTCATAACGATCCATATGGTCTTCACTAATATTGAGTACCGTTGATGCATCAGCATTTAAGGAACTTGTCGTTTCAAGTTGAAAACTAGAGAGCTCTAGTACGTAGACATCCGGAACATCAACTTTATCAGATAGCGTGTCTAATACTGGCAAACCAATGTTGCCAGCAACAACCGTCTTCATTCCAGCAGCCTTACAAATATCACCCACCATCGTAGTCACGGTGCTTTTCCCGTTGGAGCCAGTAATCGCAATAACTTTTGCTTTTGCTGGTTTGTGTTGTGCGAAAAGCTCAATATCACCCACAACTTTCACACCATGAGCGATTGCCGCTTGCACCATAGGCTCTGCCAAGGCCACTCCCGGACTAATCACAATCAAATCCGTTTTGATCAACACTTCAGGATTAAACTCACCTAGATGCATTTTTACTTCTGGCATCTCAGTACGCACAGCTTCAACACCCGGTGGAACCTGACGTGTATCAGCGACAGACAACAGTGCGCCCTGGCGTTTCAGCCAGCGCAAAGCCGAAAGCCCGGTATCACCGAGTCCCAGCACTAGCACTTGTTGATCTTTAAGCGTAAGTCTCATCGTATCTTCAAACTCGCCAATCCGATTAATACCAACATCATGGTGATAATCCAGAAACGCACGACAACCTGCGTTTCTTTCCAGCCTTTTTGCTCATAATGATGATGTAGGGGTGCCATCAAAAAGATGCGCTTCCCTTCACCGTACTTATTTTTGGTATAGCGAAAATAAGAAACTTGCACCGCCACTGAAAGTGTCTCTACAACAAAAACACCACCCATGATGAATAACACGATTTCCTGACGCACAATCACAGCAACAATTCCAAGCGCAGCACCTAAAGCCAAGGCACCAACATCTCCCATGAAAACTTCTGCTGGATAAGCGTTAAACCAAAGAAAACCTAAACCTGCACCAGCCATCGCTGCACAAAACACAGTTAATTCACCAGCGCCTGGCACATAAGGAATCCCCAAATATTTAGAGAAAAATAAATGCCCTGTCACATAAGAAAAAATCGCAAAAGCTGATGCAATTAAGACCGTTGGCATAATGGCGAGGCCATCTAAGCCATCCGTCAAATTCACAGCATTACTACTGCCAACAACAACCAAATAAGTGAGCACAACAAACACCAAAGCACTCAATGGGAAAACCATGTGTTTAAAGAATGGAATATATAAAGTAGTTTCTGCAGGAATCGTCGCTGTTTGACTTAGATAAATAGCGACGCCAAATCCAATCGCAGATTGCCAAAAATACTTTTCTTTTGCAGACAATCCCTTCGGATTGCGATGGACAACTTTGCGCCAGTCATCTACTAGACCAATGATGCCGAAACCTAATGTTGTAATCAGTACAACCCAAAGATAACGATTAGTTAAGTCAGCCCACAACAGTGTTGATGCCGCAATTGAAACCAAAATCAAAGCACCACCCATCGTTGGCGTACCAGCTTTAATAAGGTGTGTTTGCGGACCGTCATCTCTTACTGACTGACCTACTTTATATTGAGTGAGCTTGCGAATTAACCAAGGACCGACTACAAAGGAAATAGTTAGTGCAGTGAGTGTCGCCAAGACGGCACGTAATGTGATGTAATTAAATACATTAAAACCATGTATGTCGTGTGCTAACCAACGTGCGAGTTCAAGCAACATTAGCGTGTCTCCTCATGACTATATTTTGTTATTTTTTCTACAACACGTTCCATACGCATAAAACGCGAGCCTTTCACCAATACAGTGGTGAGCTTATCCATATGATTTAATAGAGCATCACTCAGCAACTCCGCATTCTCGAAATACTGAGCGCCCGAACCAAAAGCTTGCACAGCTTCTTGACTTAACTCACCCAAAACAAACAGAGCATCAATTCCAGCTTGTTTAGCATAAGATCCAATTTCGGCATGCATGAGTCCTGCGTCAGCACCAAGCTCACCCATATCACCCATCACCATAAAACGCTTACCTTCGCGAGCGCTTAACACATCAATGGCTGCTTTCATTGATACGGGATTAGCGTTATAAGTATCGTCAATCACCTGTGCATCGAACTGACCTAGCTTCTGCTGCAAGCGACCTTTTGCCCCAGAAAATCCTGATAGCCCTTCTGCAATGTTTTGCAACGAAACATTTAAGGCAATCGCCGCAGCACTTGCAGCCAATGCATTTCTGACATTATGTAAACCTGAAGCTGGCAATGTGAATTCAACTTCACCATTTGGCGCTTTTAATTTGATATGACTACTTGCGCCATTAAGCTGGTAAGTTGCATTTACATCAGCAGTCGATTCCAAACCGAATGTCATTTGTTGATGTTTACTTGCAAGTGATTTCCATAAATCCGAATACACATCATCTGCATTAATAATGGCTGTACCATCCAAAGTTAAACCTTGGAAAATTTCGCCTTTAGCTTTAGCAATCGCTTCAACCGAACCCAATTCACCAATGTGTGCCAAGCCTGCGTTATTTACTAAAGCAACGTTAGGTTTAGCGATTTTTGTTAGATAAGAGATTTCACCACTGTGATTCATCCCCATCTCAAGGACTACATAACTGTGATGAGCTTCTGCTCTTAATAACGTTAACGGCATACCAATGTCATTATTTAAATTACCTTGCGTTGCTAACACTTTTGAGTCGTCACCAGCTGCTACTTTTAAAATTGCAGCCAACATTTCTTTAACAGTGGTCTTACCATTACTTCCTGTAATTGCAACCACAGGCACGTTAATCTTTTTACGCCAATACGCTGCTAAATCACCCAGTGCCAAACGCGCATCTTTCACTTTTACCGCTGGCGCATTTTCATCATTTTCAATTAATGTAGCAGCAGCCCCTTGCGCTAAACTTTGAGCCACATAATCATGACCATCAAAATTTTCACCCTTAAGCGCAACAAATAATTGACCTTCAGTAATAGCTCGGCTGTCCGTCCCAACAGAAGTAAACTCAACATCATTACCAATAACGATGCCATGCGTTGCAATTGCAGCTTCAGACAAACGCATCATGCAGCCATCTCTTCTAGCGCACTCTTCACGACATCCGCATCACTAAAAGGATATTTAACCCCTGCAATTTCCTGGTAATTTTCGTGACCTTTTCCTGCCACCAAAACAACATCGCCAGCATGTGCTTGTTTAATTGAAAGTACGATTGCTTGTGCTCGATCTTCAATCACTTTTACATTAGATCCAGCACCTGAAACCACCGCCTCTATAATCAACGCTGGCGATTCATTTCTAGGATTATCAGAAGTAATCACAACATGATCAGCAAGATCTGACGTTACTTTAGCCATAAGCGGGCGCTTACCTTGATCTCGATCACCACCGCATCCAAAGACGCAGGTCAGCTCACCTTTAGTTTGTGGGCGCAATGATTTCAATACTTGCGCTAATGCATCAGGCGTATGCGCATAATCAATCACAACCAATGGCATTTTTCCGCCGCCATATTGCTGCATACGACCAGCCACTGGTTTTACTTTTGAAACAGCGTTGACCGCATCTTGCAAACTCACATCTGAAACCAATAAAGTAGTTAATACAGCCAATAAATTGTATGCATTAAATTCACCCAACACTTCTGCCGTTAAATGAGCCAGACCAAAAGGTGTATTCACCTGCATAGTGATGCCTTGATCATTCATGCTTAAGTGCTCAGCGTAGACATCCGCATTACCACTAAAACCATAGGTCATGACAGCCTTATTTTTAGCCTTGAATTCCTTAGCAAGCTGCGACCCAAATGCATCATCAATATTGAGTACAACATGCTTCAAATCATTCCAATCAAATAGCTTTTTCTTAGCGGCTGCATAAGCTGCCATATCGCCGTGATAATCTAAATGATCTCTTGTCAGATTGGTAAATACAGCAACGTCAAATTGCACACCATTCACACGCCCCTGATCCAAGCCATGAGAGGACACTTCCATCGCCACAACTTTTGCTTCCTGCTGGACATAATCTGCCAACATTGCATGCAATAAGATTGGATCTGGAGTGGTGTTAAGCGTTGTGCTTAAAGGCACACCTGCATCGAATATGCCATTCCCTAAAGTACCAACTACTGCTACTTTCTGACTCAACTGATTAAAAGCTTGCGCCAACCAATGACTGCAAGTGGTTTTACCGTTCGTCCCAGTCACACCTATCATCCAAAGTTTTTGCGATGGCGAACCATAGAACTCACTCGCAATATCACCAATTTTCTGTTTTAAGTTTGTGATCCCTTGATTAGCAACTTTCAGAGATGCATCCCAAGCAAAATTTTGTTGCTCCCATAACACTGCACATGCACCTTGCTTTACAGCTTGCTCAATGTAATCACGACCATCTTTTGCTTCGCCAGGATATGCAACAAATACACTTCCAACTGACACCTGACGGCTATCAGCTGTCAGCTTAGTTAAAGACAAGCCAGAATTTAAAACCGGAGGCAAGGTCATGCAGCCTCCTTTACTTCTACTGCATTTGGCGATGGCAGAATAATATTGTTATTAGGTGCATCTTGAGGAATGCCCATCATACGGAGCGTCGCTCCCATGACGGCACTAAAAACTGGGGCAGCAACAGCACCACCGTAATATTGCCCGGCACTAGGCTCGTCAATCATAACCGCCACGATATATTTAGGATTTGAAGCTGGCGCCATACCAACAAAAGAAGCAATGTATTTATCTTGATAGCCACCAACACCAGGCTTATGCGCGGTTCCAGTTTTACCTGCAACGCGATAACCCATCACCTGCGCCTTCATTGCAGTTCCACCAGGTTGCACAACCAACTCCAACATCGCACGAACACTTTTGGCTGTTGCAGCAGAAAATACTTGTTGCCCAACAGGCATGTCTTTTGACTTAATTAGCGTGACTTGCAACAACTCACCATCATTAGCGAAGGTTGTATAAGCACGCGCAATCTGCAACAAAGTCACACTAATACCATTGCCGTAAGACATCGTTGCCTGTTCAATTGGTCGCCAATCTTTATAGTTGCGTAACCGCCCTGAAACCTCTCCAGGGAATTCAACACCTGTTTTTGTTCCAAACCCCAGTTGATTTAAGATCCCCCACATATATTGAGGCTCTAATGACAATGCGATTTTTGATGCACCAACGTTTGAAGATTTTTGAATAATCTGTGCAACAGATAAAACACCGTAATTTTCATGATCATGAATCGTTGCAGGACCAATTTTGTAAGTTCCCGGTGCAGTATTAAGTTGCGTTTCAGAAGCGTACTTACCAGACTCCAAGCCAAACGCAATTGTCATTGGCTTCATCGTTGAACCAGGTTCATAAGTATCTGTAATTGCGCGATTACGAGACTTACCACCAATATTGTTCGGATTGTTTGGGTTGTAAGTTGGCAAATTAACCATTGCGAGAATTTCACCAGTTTTAGCATCTAAAACCACCGCTGCTCCAGCCGCAGCTTTGTGCATCTCAACAGCTTTAGCTAATTCTCGATACGCTAAATATTGAATTTTTCTATCAATCGCCAATACCAATTTATGTCCATCTTGCGGCATTTTGACTGCTTCTAAATCTTCTACAATATGACCCTGTCTGTCTTTGATAACGTGACGACTTCCAGCCTTGCCAGACAACCAATCTTGATATTTAAGCTCCAAACCTTCTTGGCCTTTTTCATCCAAGCCAGTAAAACCAACCAAATGCGCAGTCACTTCACCCGCTGGATAATAACGACGGTATTCACGCTGCATGTAAACACCAGGGATACGCAAACCCATGACTTGATTAGCAAGCTCAGGTGAAATTCTGCGCTTCAAATATACAAACTCACGGTTGTGATTTTCTAATTTCTTAGCAATCTCATCTTGTCTAAGATTAAGCAAGCGCGCTAATTTTTCTAATTGAGCAGGGGTTGTTGTGGCATCGACCGGGTTAGCCCAAATAGACTCAACCGGCGTACTCATTGCAAGCGGCTCTCCGCTACGATCAGTAATCGTTCCTCGATGCGCATACAAAGTCAGTGATCGGGTATAACGTGCATCACCCTGCTTTTGATAAAAAGCCTTATTAAGACTTTGCAAATAAATAGCACGCCCAACCAATGCACCCAAACCAGCCATCACCAACACTAGTAATAAGCGTCGGCGCCAGACTGGTAACTTAATGGTGTGTTGGACAAATGCCATATTTATTGTTTATCCGGAAATACAATTTGTATGTGTTTGGTATCTGGCACATGCATATGCAATAAATCACTTGCCACCTGCTCCAAACGACTATGCATAGCCCAAGTACTTTGCTCCAACTGCAACTGACTCCATTCAGTTTCATACTGTTTTGCCGCATCTTGCTGTTGCTGCAATTCAAAATATAATTTGCGCGCTTTGTGCTGCGAGGTCACCAAACCTAGCGCACTAAAGATCAGCACAAAAAATAAAATGAAATTCAATCTCGTCATTGCAAATTTCTACCTAAAAACTTCTTTTAAATTACAAAGCAACATGAGTACGCTCAGCTACTCTCAACACTGCACTTCTAGACCGCGGATTACGCTTCACTTCCTCTGCACTAGGTTTCATTGCTTTACCCACCATTTTCATTCTTGGTTGCGGTAAATCCTTCGCCATCACTGGGAAGTTGGCTGGCAGATCATCTCTATCCTGCTCGCCACGCACAAACTGCTTCACAATCCGGTCTTCCAACGAATGAAAACTAATCACTGACAAACGACCTTCAGGTGACAACAATGCTAAGCACTGTGGCAATACTAGCGACAACTCCTCAAGCTCTTGATTGAGGTAAATCCGTAAAGCTTGAAAGGTACGCGTCGCGGGATCTTGGCCAGGCTCGATTTTCGGGACCGCATCTGCCACGATCTTGGCAAGATGCTTGGTAGTGGTGACGGCATTCCCCCCTGTGCGCTCCGCAATAAGCGCCCTTGCAATCTGTTTAGCAAACCGTTCTTCACCATATTCTTTAATGACCTTTCCCAATTCCTGCTCTGTTACCACCGCCAAGTAATCAGCAGCGGTTCTTCCTGTTGTTTGATCCATACGCATATCCAATGGACCATCAAATCTAAAACTAAAACCTCGTTCACCAACATCAATCTGCGGCGAAGAAATGCCCAAGTCCAACAAAATGCCATCAACTTTATTCACGCCCAATGCAGTAAGCTCTTCAGCTAGACCCGCAAAGTGACTGTGGACAATATGGAAACGCGGATCTTGAATAGCTTCAGCAGAAGCAATCGCTGCCAAATCGCGATCAAACGCAATTAAACGACCACCCTTTCCTAACTGCTCCAAAATCTTGCGGCTATGACCGCCACGACCAAAAGTGCCATCCACATAAATACCTGAAGGCTTTACCGCTAGACCTTCCACCGCCTCATTTAACATCACCGCAATGTGTGGCGATGCCGGCACCTCTCCTACATTTTGCTCATTTTTTTTGATTTGTGAGCGGCTGCTCACAGTGAGAATCCTTCTAATTCAGATGGCAAGCTCAAATCATCTCCAGCCATCACACTATCCAACTGGGCGCGCCATGCTTCCATATTCCATAATTCAAAATGACTACCCTGCCCAACAAGCATCGCCTGCTTGTCCAAGCCCGCAAAATCACGCAGCACTGGCGAAACCAATAAACGACCAGCAGCATCCATCTCAATATCTTCAGCATAACCAACCAACAATCTTTGCAACGCGCTAGAGCGCTTATCAAAAGAAGATAAAGACATCATTTTGGATTGGATAGGCTCCCAAGCAGGCTGCGGGTAAAGCAATAAACAACGATGAGGATGCGCAGTCAAAACCAAATGACCGGCAGATTGAGATTGCAGGGCGTCACGATGCTTAGCTGGGATAGCCAGCCTGCCTTTTGCATCTAAATTAAGTGATGAAGCACCGCGAAACATAAAAACCCTTTTATCAAAATTTAAGTGGTGAACGGCTTATTAATCTAAAGAAATGCTGACCACGCCATGAGATGAGCACAACGGTTACAGGCCAGCAATTTCCCACAAAAACCCACTTTCACCCACTTGTTGACACTATAGATAAAAAAATAGGGCTATGCAAGCCCTTTTTGATGATTTTTCCTTTACAGTACAATGACTTAGCTACTTTTGATGATAAATAATTTATCCTTTAAAAATAACAAGATAGGCAACCTAGTGAATGTGACTTATAAAGAGCTGAATTTTGCCAAGAAATTTAACAAAATTTAAGAAATGCAGACAGGAAAAGGCATTGCGGAAGATTATCGAAAATAAAGAGGAGATAGAAACCTAAAGCGAAGGCGCTGAAAATATTTTCGAAAGATTTCAAACGAAACTGATGAAGAAGAAATACATAAAAATTGAAGCTGGTCGATAAGCCGGGTTCTGTAAATGCCTTGCGGCAAGTGACAGTCATTCATCTAGGCGAACAATTGCTTGTACGCTCGAGCAACCTACCCGCTGGCAGCGCGAGTCACGCCATTACCAGCCTATTTGGTCTTGCTGCGGATGGAGGTTACCGCGTTTCACCGTAACTAAATACGCTCGTCTCTGTGGCCCTATTCCGCGCCTTATACTATTGCTAGCTTTCAGCGTACGGCTGTTAGCCGTCATCCCACTCTATGCAGCCCGGACTTTCCTCCCCTACTAAGTAGCGGCGACTGTCTGACCAGCTTCAAGGTCATTTTAGCATGCCGAGGATTAATTACTCGCAGCTAAAGCATTCTCCATTGCACTGATTGACCAGCGCGAAGTGGTACCAGCACATCATCACCAAATTCAATTTCAGCAGGCACTTGCCAGCTTTCCTTTACCAATGTGATGTGATCTTGATTTCGTGGTAATCCATAAAAATCTGCCCCGTAAAAACTAGAGAACGCTTCCAATTTATCAAGCGCATTCGCAGACTCAAAAACTTCTGCATAAAGCTCTATTCCAGCGTGGGCGCTATACATACCAGCACAACCACAAGCAGACTCTTTAGCTGACTTAGGATGTGGCGCACTATCTGTTCCCAAGAAGAATTTAGGGCTGCCAGAGATAGCCGCATCCACCAACGCTAATCGATGCTCCTCACGCTTCAATATGGGCAAGCAATAATGATGCGGGCGCATTCCGCCAGCGAACATTGCGTTGCGATTCATTAATAAATGATGCGGCGTAATGGTCGCAGCCACATTAGCTGGGGCAGCAGCAACAAATTGAGCCGCATCTCGTGTTGTAATGTGCTCAAAAATAACTTTTAGCTCTGGAAATCGAGCTAAAAGCGGCTTCATATTTCGATCAATAAACACCTTTTCACGATCAAATACATCCACATCAGCATCAGTCACTTCAGCATGAACTAACAAAGGCATTCCGTGTTTCTGCATTGCATCTAAAGCACGCTCACAAGCATCAAAGCTAGTCACTCCAGAATCGGAATTAGTAGTTGCACCTGCAGGGTATAACTTCACCCCATGAACAAAGCCACTCGCTTTAGCTTTAATGATTTCTTCCGGACTTGTATTATCAGTCAGATAAAGTGTCATTAAAGGCTCAAATTTAGAGCCACTGGGTAGATTGGCGAGAATACGCTGACCATAAGATTCGGCAAGATCCGTTGTCGTCACTGGAGGACGCAGATTCGGCATAACAATCGCTCTTGCAAATCGATTCGCGGTATCAGCCAAGACAGCCTTAAGTGAAGCGCCGTCGCGCAAATGCAAATGCCAATCATCTGGACGTGTTATCGTTAATTTATTCATCTTTTACTCTTTAATTTTCAATGCAAACTCATAAAGCATATTTTTCTTTACCGCCGTAATCTCAGCGGCTAACTTCACCGCCTGTTTTAAAGGCAAATCTTCAAGCAATAATCTTAAAATGCGCTCAGCCTCTTCATTAACTGCCGCCTCCTCAACCGGAGGCGCTGCTTCAACCAGCAACACGAACTCCCCGCGTTGTTGATTAGCGTCAGCCTCTAACCAAGACTGCGCATCTGCTAAATTGCAACGATGAAACGTTTCAAAGGTTTTAGTCAGCTCACGCGCTATCGTGATTCTACGATAGCCGCCCAAGACTTTGGACAAGTCCTCTACACATTCAATGATTCGATGTGGCGCCTCATAAAAAACCAAAGTTGAGTGGTAGGCCTTTAAATTTTCCAAAGCCTTGCGGCGCTGCGAACCACTTGCAGGTAAAAATCCATAAAATAGAAAACCATTTGCCGTAATCCCTGATGCTGACAAAGCCGCAATCACAGCACTCGCACCCGGCACTGGGACTACATTTACGCCAGCCTCACGTAATACATCCACCACGATAGCGCCAGGATCACTAATGCCAGGAGTCCCAGCATCGGTAACCAATGCAATAGATTCACCCGCTTGCAAACGCCCCAATAAAATCTGCGCCGACTGCTGTTCATTATGCTCGTGAACAGCAATTAATTTCTTCTGAATAGCAAAATGAGAGAGCAGGTGAGAAGTATGCCTTGTATCTTCTGCAGCAATCGCATCAACAGTCTTAAGCACCTCAAGCGCACGCAAGCTGATATCTTGGAGATTTCCAATTGGGGTAGCTACCACATATAATGTGGGCAATGAATGCTGATTGGCAGAACTCAAAAATGACTCACTTTCATCTCAATATTTCGCAAGTTTACACGCAAGCCAGATACTAGCCTATGAACACATTAGGCAATCAAGCAGAAAAAGTTGCTTTGTCCTATTTGGAACAACAAGGCCTCACTTTAATTAAAAAGAATTATCAAACCAGGTTTGGTGAAATCGACTTAATTATGCAGGATGGCAAAAGTATTGTGTTTGTAGAAGTTAGGTTGAGAAAAAATAATATATTTGGTGGTGCAAGTGAGAGCATTACACAAGCCAAACAGCGTAAAATAGCGAAAGTCGCTGAGCAGTTCTTACAACACCATGGCAATCAAGCATGTCGATTTGATGCCATTGTGATGGATAAAGCAGAGATACAACATGTTCAATGGATAAAACATGCTTTTGAAGTTTAACTGGACCCCACACTCATGGATTTAAGCGCAAGAATTAGTGCACACTTTGAGGCAAGCGCTCAATTAAAATTAGCCTTAGCGGAATTACTAGCAGGTCCTATTGCTCAATCTGCACAGATGATTGTCGATGCAATACTGAATGAGAAAAAAGTCTTATCATGCGGCAATGGTGCGGGTGCAGCAAATGCTCAGTATTTCAGCTCTCGCATGCTTGGCCATTATGAAATGGAGCGCCCAGGCCTAGCAAGCATAGCCCTGAGCGCAGACAGCACAACAATTACGGCGATCGCCAATCTTGGTAATTTTGACCAGGCTTATGCAAAACAAGTACAAGCGCTGGGACAGTCTGGCGACATTTTATTGGCCATTAGCACCAGCGGAAATTCGGAAAGCATTTTAAATGCCATCCGCGCAGCCAAAGAACGTAATATGAAAGTTATTGCATTTAGCAGTGGCGATGGCGGGAAGGTCATGGAACTTCTTGAGGATCAAGATATCCATCTAGGAGTACCTCATGAAAATGCCGCCAGAGTTCAAGAAGTTTATATTCTCATTTTGCATTGCCTATGCGATGCTATCGATTGTTTACTATTAGGAGTTGAATAAATGCGTTCACCATTCAAATTTTCAATGAGTCAGCTCATTATTGCTACCGCGCTCACCACACAACTGACGGGATGTTTTCCGGTTATTGCTGGCGGCGCAGCAGCTGGTGGCGCAATAGTTGCCGATAGAAGAACAGCTGGCACTTATGTCGAAGATCAAACGATTGAACTAAAAGCTGAAAAAGCGATTTTTGAGAAAATCGGTAAAGATATTCATGCCAACGTAACTAGCTACAATCGTAATGTACTCATTACCGGAGAAGCTAAGACCAGCGCTGTAAAAGCAAATGCAGAGGATTTGGTTAAACCAATTAACCAAGTAAATAAAGTCACAAATGAATTAGTGATTGGCGAGAACTCATCATTAACATCGCGCTCTAATGATGCTTACATTACATCAAAAGTTAAGGCGAGCTTCATTAAGGAAAATAAATTTCCAGCTAACTATGTAAAAGTCGTTACTGAGGCTTCAACTGTATTTTTACTAGGAATTGTGACGCAACAAGAAGCTGATGATGCAGTAGAAATCGCCAGAAGCGTCAGCGGTGTAGAAAAGGTCGTCAAAGTTTTTGAATATATTAAATAAAGAAATTAACACAACCATTGATATAGGCAGTTCAAACATGAGTGAAGCAAATAAAGAGATTATTATTGAAGGCCTAACCCGGGCAGGCAAGCCTTTCCGTCCAAGCGACTGGGTGGATAGAATGTGTAGCACTTACGCGACTTTTGGCGCAGACCGTAAACTGAAATACTCTCCGTATCTAAAACCACGGGTGGTTAATGGAGTGCGTTGTTTAGCCGTAGATTTAAAACTTAAGGATGTAAATCCTGAAGGCTACAAGCAACTCATGCACTTTGCTGAAGAAAATAATTTAAATGTTTTAGATGAAACTGGCGCAAGCATTCCAACGCCAAACTAAGCAAAAGCAATATTAAAAAGGCTTATCTCATCACGAGGTAAGCCTTTTTAATTTACACCTCCGCTTAATTAGCGAATGATCAAAATTTACTTAGCATATATTAATGCCTCTATATATTGCTTAGTCACTAAACCGCGCTTAATTTTCACAAGCTTACCTTGAGGATTATATATATAGGTACTCGGCAGCACTTCAGCTGAGCCTATTGCTCGCATCACTTTCGATGTCCCCAATACAATTGGATAAGACATCAACATATCATCAACAAATCGAGCAACCTCTTTCTCGTTTTTATAATCGACCGCGACACCAATGACCATTAAGTCCTTGCCTTTATGTTCGTCATAGAGCGCAACCAGATCCGGCACCTCTTCCAAACAAGGCGGGCACCAAGTGGCCCAATAGTTGATCAACACCCATTTACCTTGGTAGTTTGAAAGGCGATGCTCCTTACCTGCCATATCTTTCAAAACCTCCTGCTTAGTAAGCTCCGCATGGCTTGGGGAGGCGATTAAAAACAAGGCTATGATTAAAAATATAATTTTTTGCATAAAAACGATTCCGATCGTGATTCACTAAAAAATATCAAAACTCCACAATCTATTGCACACAATGCTTCACTAATCAGCATTTTTTCGCTACGATAGCGAAATAGTATTTTCCAGTTAAGCTAATTTAGCTATTCAAATTTTACAAATTAGAGGTTCACATGAGCGACCAAATTATCCACACAAGCGACGATGCTTTCGAACAAGAAGTTCTACAATCAGCAATTCCAGTATTAGTTGACTACTGGGCTGAATGGTGTGGCCCATGCAAGATGATTGCACCGATTTTAGATGAAGTGGCAAAAGAATACGAAGGTCGCATTAAAGTGGCTAAGTTAAATATTGATGAAAATCAACAAACACCACCTAAATACGGCATTCGTGGCATCCCAACATTAATGTTATTTAAAAATGGTAACGTTGAAGCAACTAAAGTTGGCGCATTATCAAAATCACAATTAACAGCTTTTATTGACAGCAACATTTAATCGATATATCTTGTGTCTAGTTCTGTTGCAATCCTGATATCCCCTGATATTTAAGCAACACTAAGAACTAGACACAATTTTGTAAGTCACATAATCCTCTTTAAGTAGTTCCGTCCTTTTCAGCGAGCACCCTCAAATGCACTTATCAGACCTAAAACACCTTCCAGTCACAGAACTTGTCGATATGGCAATCGAAAATGAAATCGAAAATGCCAGTCGCATGCGAAAACAAGATTTGATTTTCGCTCTGTTAAAGAATAAAGCAAAAAAAGGCGATAGCATCTTTGGCGATGGCACCTTAGAAGTACTTCAAGATGGTTTTGGTTTCTTAAGATCACCAGACACCTCTTACCTAGCAGGTCCTGATGATATTTATGTTTCACCATCGCAAATTCGCCGATTTAATTTACATACAGGCGATACAATTCAAGGCGAAATTCGCACACCTAAAGATGGCGAGCGCTACTTTGCTCTAGTTAAGGTAGATAGCGTCAACGGCGAATCTCCAGAAAACACAAAACACAAAATCCTGTTTGAAAACTTAACGCCACTTTTCCCGACAAAACCACTGATTTTAGAACGTGATATTCGCGGCGAAGAAAACGTCACTGGCCGAGTCATCGATATGATTGCGCCAATCGGTAAAGGTCAGCGCGCGCTATTAGTAGCGAGCCCTAAGAGCGGCAAAACGGTCATGATGCAACATATTGCACATGCCATTACCGCAAACCATCCTGATGTTAACTTAATCGTACTATTGATTGATGAACGTCCTGAAGAGGTAACGGAAATGACACGCTCAGTCAAAGGCGAAGTCGTTGCTTCAACCTTTGATGAACCAGCAACACGTCACGTACAAGTTGCAGAGATGGTGCTAGAGAAAGCTAAGCGTTTAGTTGAACATAAAAAAGATGTGGTTATTTTATTAGACTCCATTACCCGCCTAGCCCGTGCTTACAACACTGTTGTTCCAGCATCAGGCAAAGTATTAACAGGTGGCGTTGATGCTAACGCGCTTCAACGTCCTAAACGATTCTTTGGTGCGGCACGTAACATTGAAGAAGGTGGCTCACTTACCATTATCGCAACTGCGCTTGTAGACACAGGCTCACGGATGGACGATGTGATTTATGAAGAATTTAAAGGCACGGGCAATATGGAAATCCATCTTGACCGTCGCATGGCTGAAAAACGCATCTATCCAGCCATTAATGTGAATAAATCCGGCACACGCCGTGAAGAATTGCTGATTGAAAAAGATATTCTTCAGAAAATTTGGGTATTACGCAAACTGCTTTACCCAATGGATGATCTTGAAGCAATGGAGTTCTTATTAGACAAAATCAAAGCCACCAAAAACAATGCTGACTTTTTTGACAGCATGCGCCGCGGATAATTGTTGGCTATTAGTTGCTTAATTTAAAGAAATCAATGATAATTGCTGGTTCAGTGAAATGCTTTTGAAAGAGATTTGACCATGAAGGCCGAGATTCATCCAGAGTACAACGAAATTAAAGTAACTTGCAGCTGCGGCAACAAGTTCAATACACGTTCTACAAACAGCAAGGACATGAACATTGAAGTATGTTCACAATGTCACCCATTCTACACAGGCAAGCAAAAGATTTTAGATACTGCTGGTCGTGTTGAGAAATTCCGTCAAAAATACGGCATGTAATTTTGTATGGTTTCCAAAAAAGGCAGCTTACGCTGCCTTTTTTATTTTAAACTTAACGTTATCAATACATTGATTAGGTTTTAAATGGCGTTTGAAATAGATCATGATTGGCAAGGCAATCTTGCAACTCCAAAAGCACGCATTGGTGAAGGCGCCAAAACGCGTCTTTTAATCGTCCTTTGTGCCATTTGGATCTTTATTGGCCTTATCGGCCATCAACCATGGAAACCCAACGAATCGACAAGCATTACCATTGTCACCTCAATGTTAAATGGTGAAGGCCTGATAACGCCCACTTCAATTTCTGAAAGCTCTATTCAGAACCCACCGCTCTATTACCTCTCAGCAGCCGCTTTCGCAAAAACCTTTTCTAGCTGGCTACCAATTCATGATGCAGCTCGAATTGCGAGCGGCTTTTGGATGGCGCTGACACTATTACTGGTTGGGATGATTGGACGTGAACTCTGGGGAGAGGGAATTGGCCGCCAAACCACATTTATCTTCATTAGCTCAATTGGCCTGGTTGTCATGGCACACTTACTAATGCCAGAAGTTTCAACGCTCACTGGATATGCGATGGGCTTTTACGCATTAGCGCTGGCAAAACGCAGGCCATTTAGAGCAAGTTTATTACTAGGAAGCGCTGTTGGCATTGGCTTTCTATCAACAGGTGTTTTAGCCGCTGCAATCACAGTAATTTCGGCACTAAGCCTACCTATTTTCTTCAAAGCATGGCGCTCTAAAAGCTATGCAATTGTTTTAGGCCTAGCGCTCATTATTGCAACTCCTTGGCTAGCTTTATGGCCATTACTGGCTTGGCAAACAGCACCTGATCAATTTTTAGCCTGGTGGCATAACCAGCTCCAATTCCCGAATATTCATCACCTCTACTTTTTACGCACTTTAGGTTGGTTTGCATGGCCAGCACTTCCAATTGCGGCCTGGGGTCTATGGCGCTTTAGAACTGGCCTAATTACAAAACCTAAATTCCAATTAATTATTACTTACTTTACCGTTGGCTTCGTTCTGATAGGATTTAACGCCAACAACAATGACATCTCCACCCTACCACTTTTATTACCTTTAGTAGCTCTCGCAGGCGGCAGCGTTGAAACACTAAAACGTGGGGCGGCAGGCGCACTTAATTGGTTTGGGCTCATCCTATTTGGATTGATAGGCTTATTAATTTGGCTGGGCTGGATTGCAATCACCACTGGTTGGCCATCCAAGCTCTCTGCGAGAATGCACATTCTTTCTGGCTTAAACGATGTTCCTATCTACTACCCAAGCCTAATCATCAGTATTCTTGTGACACTGATTTGGATTGTGACGATTAATGCTAAGCGCTCAAATAGAGCAGCAGTCAACGACTGGGCTGTAGGTATGACAATTGCATGGAGCTTACTCATGACACTGTGGCTTCCAATGATAGACTCAGCAAAAAGCTATCAAAGTGTCATGAACAGCATGCAACAAGCGCTTCCAAAAGAGTTTGCCTGCATCAATAGTCATGGCTTAGGCTCTTCACAACAATCACTTTTAAATTACTACACCCATTTAAAAGCCATACCATTAGAGACTTCACAAAACTTAAATTGCGATTTATATCTCATCCAAGATGATAAAAATCGAGAAAAATTAGAACCTGGCGAAGACTGGGCACTCATATGGCAAGGTAAGCGACCTGCTGAACGTCGTGAGTATTTCAGACTCTATCAAAAAAATTAATAAGCCATCCCGTCAATGCAATCAGGCACTCCATTTCCACACACTTTAACTGATCAATTCGGACGCCAGGTAGATTACATTCGCCTATCGATTACTGATCGTTGCGATTTCCGCTGCACGTATTGTATGAGTGAAAATATGGAGTTTCTTCCTCGTGACAAAGTGCTTTCACTTGAAGAATGCCTGCGCATCGTCAAGGCTTTTGTTAAGCTTGGTGTTTCTAAAGTACGCATCACCGGTGGCGAACCATTAGTCCGTAAAAATGCACTTTGGTTATTTGAAGAAATCGGCAAATTGTCAGGCTTAAAAGAACTCGTCACTACCACTAATGGCTCACAACTTGTGCAACAAGCCCAAACTCTCAAGGCAGCAGGAGTTAAACGAATCAACATCAGCCTCGATAGTTTAAATCCCACAAAATTTAAGGAAATCACCCGCGTAGGTGATTTAGACAAAGTACTTCGCGGCATCAGCGCAGCGCAAAAAGCTAAGTTTGATAATATCAAACTCAATACTGTCTTAATGCGCGGCATCAACGATGATGAAACATTATCCTTAGTGGAATTTGCGATTGCTCAGAACATTGATATTTCATTTATTGAAGAAATGCCACTGGGAGAAGTTGACCATCATCGCGAATCAAGCTTTGTAAGCAATATAGAGACCCTAGCTAAGATCCAAACAAAGTTTGAATTAATCAGCAGCGAAATCAATACAGGTGGTCCAGCACGCTATTGGCAAGTAAAAAACACCAACACCAAAATCGGTTTTATTTCACCGCATAGCCACAATTTCTGCGAGGCTTGCAATCGAGTGCGTATCAGTTGCAAAGGTGAGCTGTATTTATGCTTGGGCCAAGAAGATAAGATTGATTTAATGCCTTTGTTAAGAGCTCACCCTGATGATGATTCAGCACTCATCACCGCCATCTTGTCCAGCATGCAAATCAAACCAAAAGGTCACGATTTCGACCTAAAACGTGCGGCACCTGCTGTGGTGCGATTTATGTCACACACAGGCGGATAGGGCATGCATATAACTGGAACCATCCTAGCAGGCGGCTTAGCGAGACGTATGGGTGGTATTGATAAAGGCCTGATCCCATTTTTTGGCAAGCCCATGATCTCACATGTTATTGATCAATTAAAACCTCAAGTTGAGGATATGTTGATTAATGCTAATCGCGAAATTGAACGTTATGAAGCTTTGGGCTTATCCGTTATCCAAGACCAAATAGCAGACTTTGCGGGACCTTTAGCTGGCTTACATACTGGCATGAAACATGCGAAAACTGAGTTTGTTTTAAGTGTTCCCTGCGACTCACCTTTGCTACCAAATAATCTAGCGATTGATTTAATGCATGCGCTTCAAACAAACAATGCGGATATTGCGATCGTAAAAACAGGACAGCAAACACATCCTGTATTTTGTTTATGTCGCACCAACTTAGCTTCAGACTTAGAAGAATTTCTCACTTCTGGCGGACGTAAAGTTGAAGACTGGCAAAAGAAACATCACTTAACCATCGTCAGCTTTGACGATCAGTCCACTGCTTTCAGTAACATTAATACCATGGACGATCTTGCCGAACTTGAGCGTTTAGTCCTCAATAAAAACTAATATTGTGAATACCAAAAAAATGATTCCAGTACTCGGCTTTTGCGCACATAGCAGTGGCATCGGAAAAACCACCCTACTGACCCAGCTTATTCCTGCTTTAATCTCGCAAGGCTTAAGAATCTCTGTGATCAAACATGCGCATCACAGCTTCGATATCGACCAAGCAGGCAAGGATAGCTATCGCTTACGAGAAGCAGGTGCTGTGCAAATGATGATAGGCTCAAAAGAGCGCTGGGCACTGATGACAGAGCTATCACGGACACCCCATGCCGAAGATGAGCCAATTTTGGCTTTGCTACTTTCTCAAATGGACACTTCACTGAGCGATTTAGTATTAGTTGAAGGCTTCAAACACGAAGCCATTCCAAAAATTGAAGTGCATAGAGCAGAAATGGGCACGCCTTTATTAGCAAATGAAGATGAGAATATTATTGCTATCGCTACAGATGAAACAGTGAACACATCAAAACCACAAATTGATTTAAACGATATTTCTGCCGTTGCTACCTTTATTCGACAATGGCTTAAACTATAAAAACAGATTTAGAAAAACAGACGCCAACCATGAGTAAAAAAACCTTAGCCGAACTTGCCAACACCCCGAGCCCTTGTGATGATTACGACCCAAATTCAATGGCGGTAAATCAAGCTCGCGCTACGATTAAAGCCTACTTAAATCCTGTTAAAGAAACCGAATCTTTAGAGATAAGATCATCACTTGGCCGCATTTTGGCAGAAGACATTATTTCGCCTTTCAATGTGCCAGGTCACAACAACTCAGCCATGGATGGCTACGCTTTTAATTCGGCAGATGTCGAACAATCAGGCAGCACAACCTTAAAAATCACAGGGAGTGCATTCGCAGGTAATCCACTCACAGGAAGCGTTCAAAAAGGAGCTTGCATTCGGATTATGACGGGGGCAGCAGTCCCTGCTGGCGTTGATACCGTCATTGCTCAAGAACGCGTAAGCGCTGATGCAGACAGCATAACATTTACAGACAGCATCAAACCTGGCATGAACGTGCGTCTTGCTGGCGAAGACTTAAGCACAGGCCAAGTTGTTTTAAAGCAAGGGCATTTAATGCATGCAGCGGATTTAGGCCTAATCGCCTCACTAGGCATTCCTGATGTTAAGGTTTACAGAAAACTACGCGTCAGCTTTTTCTCCACGGGCGATGAACTCACCAGCCTAGGGCAAACTTTAGAAGACGGACAAATTTACGACAGCAATCGCTATACTTTATTTGGCATGCTCACTCGCTTAGGCGTCGAGGCTCAAGACTTAGGTGCGATTCCTGACAATCCTGAGTTATTGGAAAAAACATTAGCAACAGCAGCACAACATTCAGACGTGATTCTTACAAGCGGCGGTGTCTCAGTAGGCGAAGCGGATTACATGAAACAGCTACTCCAAAAACTAGGGCAAGTGCTTTTCTGGAAAATTGCCATGAAACCTGGACGTCCACTCGCTTTTGGCAAAATTGGTGATGCGCATTACTTTGGCTTACCCGGCAATCCAGTCGCGGTGATGGTGACTTTTTACCAATTCGTGCGTGAAGCGTTACTCATATTGATGGGACAAGATGCCCCTGCTATGCAACCATTAATGAATGCAGTATGCGTCTCGCCCATTAAAAAAGCTAAAGGCCGCACGGAATTTCAACGAGGTATTTTATTCTTAGCCGAAAGTGGTCACTGGCAGGTAAAAACAACAGGTAATCAAAGCTCAGGTGTTCTTAGCTCCATGTCAGCAGCGAATTGCTTTATTGTTTTAGATGAAGAGACAGGCAATATTGAAGCTGGCGCAACGGTTAAAGTACAACTGCTTGATGGCGTAATTTAATAGCCAAGACTAAATCTTAGCGAAAATTCAATTCAATCCCATTACCTGCAGGGTCAGTAAAAAATATTTGCTTCTGACCTGCAGATTCAATTTTACGGGTTCTGAACTCAATACCAAGTTGTTCCAAGCGCGCAAGCGTTCCCGCGTAATCAGTTGCCGTAAATGCCACATGATCAAAGGTCGTAGCCACGTTTTCCTGGCGCCCTTCTTCTGGCTTTGCTTCAGATAAATGCAACACATCCTTATTGCCGATATATAACCAATATCCAAAGCTGCTAAGTTTAGGGCGCTCGCCCAAGCTCAGCCCGACTACATCACGATAAAACACCTTCAGCAATTCCATCATGGAACGCTCAGCACGTAAGTTGTAATGATTAAAACCGAGAATAGCCAAAATTAAACTCCAAATATTTCTTAAGTTGATGATACAAAAAAGCCGTCACATGTGACGGCTTTTTTATCAATCAATACTAACTATTAGAAACGGTAGTTAGCATTAACACCTAGCATCCATGCACGACCCATTGCAGGTTCATAAAAACGACTATTGCCATCGTTTACACGAACTGAACCAATATATTCTTTATCGGTAATATTTTCCAAACGAAGGAATTCGCTAAAACGCCAATTACTTACATTTTGTTGGAAGCCTGTCCTTAAATTGAAAATTGCGTATGAATCAGCACTCTCGGTATTTCTATCATCGACATACACTTTGCTGTTATAGCGACCCTCTAAGGCAGTATAGAACCCAACTGAAGGCGCTCTCCATGAAACTTCAGCATACAATTGATTACGATATGTTCCCGGAATGTAATTTCCGGAATTCACAATATTTCCTGCAGATGTAAAACTTGAATCAAACTTAGCATCTAGGTATGTATAGGCGCCATATAAACCAAAATTATTCGGCAGTTGAGAATCAACAGAAACTTCTAAACCTTGACGTTTAGTCTTACCAGCATTGTTATATACGGCATAGGCACCTGATTGGGAAACAACAATCTCTTTATCTGTGTTTGTTCTAAACGCTGCTACGTTCAACTTCGTCGTGTCATTTGGAAATGCTTTAAAACCAAGTTCATAATTATCACTTTCGCTTGGTTTTAATCCTAAATTAGGACCTGTCCCAGTTGTATTGTCATACGCTATTTCAATTAGATTAGGCGTCTCAAAACCTTTACCATAGTTAGCATACAAATTTAAAGCAGGATTAACTTTCCATACTGCACCAACTACAGGAGTGGTTTTTTCGTAACTTAAATTACCACTTGAATCACGATATTTAGCATTAAATGCTTGAGTAAAGTCCTTAGTTAAATTTACCAAGCCATCTTCAACTTTTATATTCACTTTAGTGTTTCTAACACCAGCATGAAGATCAAAAGTTTCCGAGACAGACAATTGACCCTGTACGTACTTATCATTGTTCTTTGCAGTATCTTTCTCATCTCGATTAACATTAGTTAAATTAGATGAATCTTGAACAACCCCACCATATGCTGTTACATCGCTTCTCGCATCCTTCATTTCACCGTAACTATATCCTGCAGTAACACTATATGGTCTGCTTAAAATTAAGCCCTTGTGGTTGTATCTAAGCTCACCACTCCAAAAGTCCCTATCAATAATACTAGCCCGGCCTCCATCGATTCTGTTCGTTGGGGCTGAAGTGCCTGTAGAGGAATATACAGATAGAAATTGTGTGTTTTCTCTTTTGCCTATGCTTGTAATCAAATTAACAGAATTTGATTCATCAAAAGCATGTTCCAAATTAAAGCCAACCTGCTCATTTTTACGGCTAACTCTTGTATTAGCTAAAAGAGCAACATTCGGAACACCCTTAGGTGAAGAAAATGCTGATGGTTGGAACATATCGCCTGAAGTTGTATCAGATCTTGGCAAACCTAGAGGATCTTGAGCACTCATATCCATCCAATTAGCTAACATCGTCAGCTTAGTAGAATCTGTGAAGTTGAATTTCAACTTCGCTGTGAACTGCTCTTTTTTTGCATCACTATTTTTACGATAGCCATCAGTTTCAAAGTTTGAGTAGTTAACCAAATATTCAACATTACCTTCTGTTCCACCAACACGAATATTTTGACGGTTAGTACCATAGCTACCAGTGAGTAGCTCTGTACTAACTTCAGGTGTTTTGGGTGCATCTTCAGTTAATAACTGAATAACTCCGCCCGAAGAGTTACCATACAAACTTGAAAACGGGCCGCGCATTACTTCAATAGTTTTAACTGTGCCTAAATCAATATTCCCTGGCTGACCAATACCATCGGGCATGCTAAACGGAATGCCATCTACATAAATTCGCAATCCACGAACACCGAAGCTTGAACGTGATCCAAATCCACGAGTTGAGATTTGAGGATCTTGTGAAAACTGAGAGCGGTTCTGTGCGGTAATCCCTGGAACACGAATTAAACTCTCAGACAAAGTCATTTTCAATTGAGCGTCTTGAATATCACTCTGATTCACCACATCAATAGAAACTGGCAAATCGAAACTATTCACAGCTGATTTAGTTGCCGTAACGACAACTGGTGACAATTGAATTTTTGCTTCAGCGAACGCCTGCGCTGAAGCCAAGCCTGAAATCAAGGTAAAAATTAGTTTTTTATTCATTTTTATTAAAATTTTCATTTTTTAGAAGCGTGAATACTAATGACTTAGGCATCAGTAAGCCATAATGAAAATCATGATTTGTAACAAAATATGACAATATCTTCAGAAAAACAGTAATTAACTTTTAATCAGCCTTGAACTAATGCACAAATCAAGTATTCTTATCTGATAAGTAAAATAAAAAGTATTCAAGGAGAAATCATGTTTAAACGTACCTTATTGATTGGCTGTTTAAGCTTCATGGCGTTCAGCAATCTAGCATCAGCTGAATCAGATCCTAAGAAATGGCCAGTAGTGAGGGAAAGCTTCTTTGGTGATCGCCCTATGGCAGAGGCGCCTTTCATTAGCTTTACCGCACCGCGCAGAGCAGAAAGTGGCGCGCAAGTACCTCTAGAAATGATGGTAGACCAAACGCAAGCTGATGCTAATGCGATCAAAACCATTTATCTATTAGTGGATTCAAACCCTATTCCACTGACAGCGACTTACCATCTCACTGACAAACTTGGTAAATTTAAGTTATCAACACGTATCCGCATGGAAATGGATTCATACATTCGTGCTGTCGGTGAAACTGCTGATGGCAAATTGTATTTAGCTTCAGTTGAAATCCGCGCTGCTGGCGGATGTGGCGGCACTGTAGATGGCGATGAAAAAGAGATTCGCGCTGCAGCTGGGAAAATCAAATTGAATGTCGAAAGCCCAGTGAAATTGGGTGAGGCAACGCAAACCACTTTTATGATTAAGCACCCAATGCGTACCGGCTTACAACGCGACTTGGTTTCTCAAGGCTTTGTACCAGCTTTTTACATTCAAAAAGCGGCTTTTACTTATAACAATGAAAAAGTGATGGATGTGGATATAGGTGTAGGCACCAGTGAAGATCCTTACTTCCGCTTCAACTTTACTCCAAAAGCTCCAGGTGTCTTGGCAGTAAAGGCAACAGACAACGAAGGTAAAGAGTTTAGCCAACAAACAGAAGTGCGTTAAGCACCTCTTAATCAATAAAAAAAGGGCGCATTAAGCGCCCTTTTTTATTCAGATCTCGTTACTTCTTTTTGCAACAATTATTCCAAAGTTTACAAGGTGACATACGGCTCATTGTTTCATCTTTAAGAATGAATTGATGTTTTAGAGCACCTAATACGTGAACTGCAATCAACACCAACAACACTACACCGAGAACCTCATGGGTTTCTTTATAAAAGTCACGGCAAGCAGCACTATCTAAGCCTGCAACTAAGGCAACACCAAACCATTTCAAACCATATTTACTGCAAATCGCCATTGCCACACCACTGATAGGCAAAGCAAACATCAATAAATACAAGAAATGATGAACTGCTGTTGAAATTTTCTTTTCGACCGCTGACATACTTTCGAGTAAAGCAGGTGGGCGATGCATGATGCGCCAAACCAAACGGAATACAATCAACGCCAATAAGGTGATACCGATTGATTTATGCAGATTAAAATAAAATGTTCTTGGTGAAACTTCTTCAGCCATTTGCCAATTAAAAAGGCCCAAATCAAACAAATCAAAAGATAAGGCTTTAGGAGCATCTTTAGGCAACTCTGCCATATACCAACCTAGCGCAAACATCGCAAAAATTGCCAAACCAATGAACCAATGTAAAAAAATGGCGGTTTTGGTGTACTGATTGTTATTCATCTTATCTCCTAGTTCTCATGTATGATTAAGCTAATCACTCAGGGCTATTATATAGCGCTAGGCTATTAATCTCGCATCATTAAAATCATGATTTTATAAATACCGCTCAAATTTAGGAATTCCTCATGTCACTACGTATCTTATTGGGTTTTGTTTTTACACTCACTTGTTGCTTAGTTAAAGCTGCACCATTACAAATGGAAGCGCTAGACCATGACATTTACGTTCACCACGGAGTGCATGAAGACTTATCTGAAAATTACCATGGTGATATTTGCAATATAAGCTTCATTGTTGGCAGCAAAGGTATTGCCGTCATTGATACCGGTGGCAGTTTGAAAGTTGGTCAGCAACTTCATGAAGCGATTCGAAAAGTATCATCCCTACCTATTCTTTATGTCATTAATACGCATGTGCATCCTGACCATATTTTTGGGAATGCGGCATTCCTTCAAGACAAACCAATTTTTGTTGGCCACGAGAAGCTTCCTGACGCCATGGAGCGCCGCCGCGAGAACTATCTTCGCATTAATCAACAGTGGCTTGGAGATGCATTTGCAGGGAGCGAAATCGTCAAGCCTAGTGCTTTAGTAAAAGGCACGCTTAAATTGGAACTGGGTGATAGAACGCTATTACTTACCTCATATCCGACAGCCCATACCAATACAGACTTAACCGTGTTTGATAATAAAAGCTCAACGCTATGGACAGGAGATTTGCTATTTGTTGAACGCACACCATCAATTGATGGTGACATTAAAGGATGGTTATCTGTCATTAATGAACTCAAAGTCCATGAAGCAGAGAATGCAATTCCAGGGCATAGCAGCATACTTAAAGATAGCAACTGGAAACAGCAACTCAATAATGAAGAACGCTATTTATGGACGCTGCTCAATGATATTCGCGCCAGTATTAAAAAAGGCGAAGTGATGGAAAAAGCGATGTCGACCGCAGCAGCTTCAGAACGTAGCTATTGGCAACTTTTTGATATTGTAAATCGTCGCAATGTGAATAACATTTATCCCAGCCTCGAATGGGAGTAGCCAAGCTTTACAAAACGATAGCAAGCATTAAGCATCATGTATAATTACCGTCAAATTTAATTCAATTAACAAACAACTAATCTAGCTTCATTTTTAATTTTGGCCGCTTACTCTTCACGCTTATTCAACCGCGAACATGCATTCACATGGGCTTTATGCTTATCAATTGCTATGCATTTGGCCGCGCTGATTAACCTGCCAAGATTTAATCAAGATCCGCTTGAACCGCCAAAAGTGCTGACTGTAGAGATTTCTCAACCAACGCCAGTACAAGAACCTCAACCAAAACAAGAACCCGTTAAACCTAAAGTTGAGCCTAAACCAATTCCTAAAGTCATACCGAAACCTCAACCAGTGGTTGAGAAAAAAGTGAGTCCTGAGACTGTTGCGGAGCCTCCACCACCGGTAATGGCTGCGGCACCAAAAGCAGAAGTAAAACCAACGGTTACAGCGCCACCACCACCGCCTGAACCACCAAAACCGGTAACCGTTAATCAAGAAGAAATTGACACTTCTCGTAACCAATACGGAAGTTTGCTCAGTCGTGAAATTGCTAAGCACAAGCAATATCCAAAAATCGCACAAATGCGAGGCTGGCAAGGTGATGTTGCAGTAGACATTCAAATTGATGGCAGCGGTAATGTGCTATCTACCAAGATTCACACTTCTAGTGGTTTTGAGTCATTAGACAAACAAGCTTTAGAAATGGTGAAAAAAGCATCGCCATTTCCAATGCCACCTGCCGCTTTAAGATCAAAACCATTTAATGTTTTAGTGCCTGTTTCATTTAGACTCGAATAGGTTAGAGTTTTTCGAGTGGATGCTATTAAACGCATACATTTAAATTAAAAAGTGAACTTATGTAAACTTAATATAATCTTCATAAAAGCTACTTGCGTTTCTCTTTATTTTTTACAACAATGACTACAATAGAGTGCTTTTAAACATCATGACTAATCAAACAATCCAAGACTTCACCCTCCCCTCTACTAGTGGTAAAACTTTTATACTTTCCGAACAACGTGGTAAGAATTTAGTGATTTATTTTTATCCTAAAGACTCGACCCCTGGCTGCACCACTCAAGGTCAACAATTCCGAGATTTTTACCCTGAATTTCAAAAAGCGAATGTTGAAGTTGTTGGCATTTCTCGCGACAGTCTCAAATCACATGAAAATTTCAAAGCTAAATTTGAATTCCCATTTGAGCTTTTGTCAGACAGCGAAGAGCTTGCCTGCCATCTATTCAATGTCATCAAAATGAAAAAGATGTACGGCAAAGAAGTCCGCGGCATTGAACGCAGTACCTTTGTTATTAATACAAAAGGTGAGCTTGTTCGCGAATGGCGAGGCGTAAAAGTTGATGGCCACATTCCTGAAGTTTTAGATTTTGTACGCACACTTTAATTAACCTTAAAGGGAGTTCATGTAATGGCAAAGAAACAAGCGAATGATAAAAAATTGTTTGTGCTTGATACCAATGTTCTGATGCATGACCCCTCTAGTTTGTTTCGTTTTGAAGAGCACGACATCTATCTACCGATGGTCACGCTCGAGGAACTTGATAACAATAAAAAAGGCATTACCGAAGTTGCCCGCAACGCTCGTCAAGCTAGTAGAAATCTAGAAGAGATAGTGGGTGCTAACTTAACGAATCTCGATGAAGGCTGCCCGCTTTCCATTAAAGGCAATAAACATGTCAGCGGCCGTCTATTCTTACAAACGGATGCAGTTGATTTTAACCTCCCGATGTTAGCGGGTAGCAAGGCCGATAATCAGATTCTAGGTGTCGTACTATCCCTACAAAAAAAACATCCTGACCGCCAAGTCATTCTCGTCAGCAAAGACATCAACATTCGAATTAAAGCACGTGCTTTAAGTGTTCCTGCTGAAGATTATTTCAATGATAAAGTATTGGAAGACAGCGAGCTTCTATATAGCGGTATTAAAGAACTACCAGAAAACTTCTGGGATCAGCACAGTAAAGCGATGGAGTCTTGGCAAGATGCAGGACGCATGTTTTATAGAATTACAGGCCCGCTTTGCCAATCGTTTCTTATCAATGAATTTGTTTTTTATGCTTACGAAAAACCATTTGAAGCGATTGTAAGAAACGTCGAAGGCAAGACTGCTATTCTCGAAATTATTAAAGACTACACACAAGTTAAACATAATGTTTGGGGTATTGCAGCACGCAATCGAGAACAAAATTTCGCATTTAACCTGCTGATGGATCCTGATATAGATTTTGTTTCATTACTTGGCCAGGCGGGTAGTGGTAAGACATTATTAACCCTTGCAGCCGCGCTTACCCAAACATTAGATAAAAAAATCTACAGTGAAATCATTATGACCCGCGTCACTATTTCAGTTGGTGAAGATATTGGATTCTTACCAGGTACTGAGGAAGAGAAAATGGCGCCGTGGATGGGTGCATTAGAAGATAATTTGGATGTCTTAAATCAATCAGATGAAAATGTTGGGGAATGGGGTCGTGCCGTCACCCAAGATTTGGTTCGTAGCCGTCTCAAAATCAAATCACTTAACTTTATGCGTGGTCGTACGTTTTTAAACAAGTTTCTAATTATTGATGAAGCTCAAAACCTAACACCTAAACAAATGAAAACGCTTATCACCCGCGCAGGCCCTGGGACAAAAGTTGTTTGTCTAGGTAATATTGCACAAATTGATACTCCTTATCTGACTGAAGGCAGTTCAGGGTTAACTTATGTAGTGGATAGATTTAAGGGTTGGGGCCATAATGGTCACGTTACACTTATGCGCGGTGAGCGTTCACGATTAGCAGACTTTGCTGCAGAAATTTTATAACTAGATGACCAAAGGCTTTTACGTTTTACTGGCTGCTCAGTTTTTATCAGCGCTTGCAGATAATGCTTTGCTCTTCGCGGCGATTGCCTTACTGCAAGAGATGCAATCGCCAAACTGGCATAAACCGCTATTGCTGCAGTTTTTTGTCATTTCATACATCGTACTAGCACCGTTTGTAGGATCGTTCGCTGACGCCCTTCCAAAGGGTCGTGTGATGTTCATTTCTAATGGCATTAAGTTCTTTGGCAGCCTGGCCATGCTTTTTGGTATGCCTCCACTTTATGCTTATGGAATTGTTGGGATAGGTGCTGCCGCTTACTCACCTGCAAAATACGGCATTCTTACAGAGCTTTTACCTCCGAGTAAATTAGTGAGTGCGAATGGCTGGATGGAAGGCTCAACCGTGATTGCTATTATTCTTGGTGCAATCTTTGGCGGCCATCTTGCGAGCATCAATACGCAAATGGCGATGATTGTTATTACTTCTTTATATCTTGTCGCTGCAGCCTTCAATACTTTTATTCCTAGAATGCCTATTGAGCATGAAATTAAGAATAAAAATCCAATCTGTATGATGATTGATTTCTATAAATCGTTCTTCACTTTATGGCGCGATCCTCAGGGTCAAGTTTCATTAGCAGTCACCACATTATTTTGGGGTGCAGGCGCCACACTTAGATTAGTAGTCATTGCTTGGGCAGGCATTGCATTAGGCTTTGGCCTTGACCTTGCAACTCAGCTCACTGCATGGGTCGCTTTAGGCATTGCGCTAGGCTCAGTCATTGCCGCACGTTACATCAGCTTAGAAAACTCTATTAAAGTCATGCCAGCAGGCATCCTAATGGGCTTTGTTGTCATTATTATGGTCTTCATTAAAGAATGGCATCTTGCTGCTGGATTGCTATTCGGGATTGGCGTATTGAGCGGATTCTTTGTCGTACCACTCAATGCACTTCTACAACATCGCGGACATTTACTAATTGGTGCTGGGCATTCGATTGCCGTTCAAAACTTCAACGAAAACTTAGGTATTTTATTGGTGAGCGGTGCTTATACTCTAATGGTAAAAGCGAACATTCATATCAATCATATCGTGGTTATCTTCGGTCTATTTGTCATACTTAGCATGACGGCAATTAACCAACTCTACAGACACCATTTACAAGCAAAATAAATAATGAACAATAAAAAAGCCTAGCATCGCTAGGCTTTTTTATTGTTCAAAATATCGCTTAATGCAATTTAACGTGGGGTTCTGTTCTACGTGTAATCAAACGTGCCAACATCTGCAAGAACACACTAAAGAAGCCATGTAGCGCCATCAAATGCATTTGATAAAGAGATTGATACATAAGCCTTGCAAACATACCCTCTACAAACATTGTGCCGCCAGAAACCGAACCCATCAAACTACCAACGGTAGAGTAACGACCTAAATTCACTAATGAGCCATAGTCTCGATAAGTATATTTAGGTAAGTTTGTTTTACCTTGTACGCGCAATTTAATTGTTTTAACCAACATCGAGGCTTGCTGATGCGCTGATTGTGCACGTGGCGGTACGTTCTGATCAGTACCCTCCATCGGGCATGCAGCACAATCACCAAACGCAAATACATCCGTGTCCATCGTTGTCTGTAAAGTACGATGTACAACTAGCTGATTGATACGGTTACTTTCCAACCCATCTAAACCATTCAAGAAATCAGGCGCTTTAATCCCAGCAGCCCAAACTACCAACTCTGATGGAATAAACCGTCCTGTATGCGTATGAATACCTTTATCACTTACCTCAGTTACGCGCTCGCCTGCATAGACGTGTACGCGTAGCTTACGCAATTCCAGATCGACCGCCTTAGACAAATTGGGTGGTAACGCTGGCAATACACGATCTGACGCCTCAATTAATGAAATCCGAACATCTTTATCAGGATCAATTTTATCTAAGCCATAAGCAGCCAATTCCCGTGTTGTATTATGCAATTCAGCTGATAACTCAACACCCGTCGCACCAGCGCCCACAATAACTACTTCTAATTGACCGGCATTAACAGGGCCAACTTGCGTTTGTGCTCTTACTAGTGCGTTATGAAGTCTACGATGAAAACGCTCGGCTTGGTCTTGTGTATCCAAAGCAATTGAGTTTTCACGTGCGCCTTTAACACCAAAATCATTAGTAGTGCTTCCTACTGCGATGATAAGCGTATCGTAGGGAATAGTGCGACGCGGAATAATCTCTTCACCATCCTCATCGTAATTGGCACTGATATAAACTTCTTTTTTAGTTCTATCCAAGCCATCCATTTCACCCAAGCGGAAATTGAAATGATGCCAATGTGCTTGGGCTAGATATTCCAGCTCATGCTTATCCGGATTCATACTACCTGCTGCAATTTCATGCAACAAAGGCTTCCAAACATGCGTTCTAGTACGATCAATCAAGGTAATCTCAGCCTTACATTTACGTCCTAGCTTATCCCCTAAGCGAGTCGCAAGTTCAAGTCCACCAGCACCACCGCCAACAATGACTACTTGGTGAAGCTTTGGTTTATTGATTGAGCTTTTCTTAAATTTCATGAAATTACCTTAATTAAATTAATACGTTTATTCGTTACCTGTGAGTTTTTCGTTATGACTACGCACCCACGCCTGAATTTTTAATACGTCATCAGGCATTAAACCATTTGATGGATCTGACGGATCCATCAAACCTTTACCTTTTGCCCCCATACCACCATTTGTTCCGTGCCAAATCGTCTCAAACATTCCTTTGTTTGTAGCATCTTTAGCATACTTGAAGTCTGGACCATGCAAACTTGGACCAGTTTGACCACCAGCATCACCACCGTGACATTGTGTGCATGAATACATTTGAAACAGCTTTTTACCCGCGGTAACCGCATCGGCATTACCAACATAACTATTCTTACCTGTCGCCAAAAATTCCTTAGCGGCTGGCGTATCAAATAACTCAGATTTAATTTCCATCGCTGAGCCATCTTGAGTTGTTACAAATTTGACTGAATCACCGCTAGCAGAGCTATCGCCGGAAGTCTTTCCAGAGCAGCTAGCAAGCAAGGCCAGCGTCAAAGCCGATACTAAAATTAATTGTCTTTGCATATTAATCTCCTCGTATTTTTACTTTAATTGTTATAACGATGACTACTATGCATTTATTTTAACTCAAGATTAAAACCCTACAAACAAAAAGGGCTGCCAGTTGGCAGCCCTTTTTTAAACTAACAAATATTACTTGTCATTTAACCAAGGAGTGTCACCACCACCTTTGTATTCAACACGTAACCAACCAATGATTTTTAAAATTTCATCAGTGCTTAGCAATTCAGGATTGCCTGCTGGTTGATTGTGCCATGTTGGCATACCACCGTTAGAACCACCTGCAATCGTTTCAAACATACCTTTGTCTGTCACGTGCTTAGAATATTGCCATGTTGCATCAGTAATACTTGGGCCTGTTTGACCACCAGCGTTACCGCCGTGACATTGGGTACATGACCAGTAACCGAATTTTTTCTTACCAGCATTTGCTAATTCTTTATTTTCAGCAAACTTCTTAGTGTATGGATTGATACAAGTTGCTATAAATTGTTTAGCTTCAGGTGTATCTGAATCAACTGCTTTAATAGCTAATGGACTGCCATCTTTTGTCGATACAAACTTACAATCTGCACTTGCTTGCAAAGGTAGCAAACCAGACAAAGTTACAAGCGTAACCATCAATGCTGCTTTAATTGCTTTGTTGCCTAACATGTTATCTCCTAAGTATTAAATTAGTACTACTTTAGATTGCTTCTATCAGATTAATCTAGAACACGTATTCTATAACGAAACAAACTAAATATGGTTGACTAATTAATGCATTTTTAGTCAACCATAGTGCATTACATAGGCTTATCTACTTTTTCACCCTGTACTTTTTCGCGCGCTTTTTTCTCAATACTGTCGCCAAGTACTACAGGGATGTGTGGTATTGCATACTCATCTAAAATCTTATCGATATCTGCTTGACGACGTTTAATCACATCATTAATCATAGCCATGCGTTCTTTGTCTTTTCTACGAACACCAATAGAGATATTCCAGTTTTCTTTACCTTTTACGTTGATATTTTCGTATTCAGGAATTTGAACCACTGAAAGCGGTGTTTTAGATTGTTTTGCAAAGTAGCCACCGATTGGACCCCAAACAACAGCAACATCAATATCACCTTTGACGACATCATCCACTAAGAAACTTGGTGGTAAATGTAAGTCACGTTGTAAACGGTATGGACGAGCATTACCCATTAAATCATGGTCTGCCAAAGGACGTGATGCAGGACTTTGACCCACGATACCAATGATGCCTTTTCTTAAATCAGGCGAATCCCAATTCGTAATGTTATAACCCTTATCTTTACGATACACCCATACGTGAGTTGATCTGTAATAAGGTGTTGACGTCAACATCGTGTCGTTATCTGAAGTTGTACTCATCACAACATCACAACGGTTTGCGTTCAAGGTATTTCTTAAGAAACCTTGTCTGTAATAAGCATATTGGAAGCTTAATTTTTTGCCTAAATCTTGAGCAATCAATGCTGCGATCTTATCTTCAAAGCCTTCTTGTCTTGCATTTGAGTAAGGCATGTTATCTGGATCAGCACAGACTTTAAATTCGGTAGGGTCTTCAACACGGCGCACTTCGCCGATACGACCTTCATCAGGGTTAATGACTGGCACGTCGATAGTATCGTCAGCAATCGCTGTTCCTATCATTACGCTGCCAATAAATAGCGATACTAAAAGCTTGTTCATCATTTCATCATTCCTTTTTTCCGTTAGATGATTAAATCTAGGTATAAAAAAACACCCCGCCGAAGCGGGGTGTTTATATGACAAACTAACTAACGGTTAGTTCTATAACAATTGTTTTTCAACAATTAATTATAGGCTGAACACGTTCAATGCACCGCCGCCAGGAGCAGCGTTGTATTTTGTCAATTCAGCATAACCACCAGCAGCGCCAAGAGCGTCTGTTGGGTTAGTCATACCAAGGTTCATCGCAACACCAGCCCAGCCACCGATACCTGATAGCACGCCAACGTATTGTTTACCTTTGTTACCGTATGTGAATGCATTACCAATCACGCCAGAACCAACTTGGAATTTCCAAAGTTCTTTACCTGATTGTGCATCAACAGCTTTGAACCAACGGTCAAGAGTACCGTAGAAAACTAAGTCTGAAGCAGTTGTTAATACACCACCCCATGCTGAGAATTTCTCTTTGTTGTACCAAACTGATTTGCCTTTGATAGGATCCCAAGCAGTGAAACCGCCCATTACGCCATCAGGACCAGCAAACATAGTTAATGTAGCACCAACCCATGGTTGACCAGCAACGTATTTAGACTCAACTGGTTCGTAAGTCATACATACGTGGTTCAATGGGATGTACATTAAGCCAGTTTTTGGTGAGTAAGCAGCTGGTTGTTGGTCTTTTGTACCTAAAGCAGCTGGACATACGCCCTTAGCATTGTAATCTTGGTGAGTTGAAGCTGTAGCCAATTTGTTTGGCACACCAGTTTTCAAATCAACATCAGTAGCCCAGTTAACGAATGGGTGTACTTTGTTAGCAACAACTAAAGTACCGTTGTCAGCTTGCCATGTGTACACGAAACCGTTACGGTCCATATGGTTAGCATATGTTTTGCCACCTTTGTCGAACAAGATAACTTCGTTAATACCGTCGTAATCCCACTCGTCATGTGGAGTCATTTGCATGCCCCATTTTGCAACGCCAGTGTCTAAGTCACGTGCGAATACAGTCATTGACCATTTGTTGTCGCCTGGACGTACGTCTGGGTTCCAAACTGATGGGTTACCTGTACCGTAGTAAACTAGGTTAGTTTTTGAATCATATGGCCACCAGCCCCATACAGAGCCACCACCATGTTGCCAACCATCTTTAACTGCTTGTGGTTTCAACCATGTACGTGTACCAAGATCTTTTTCACCAACTTTTAATTTGTCGTTAGCGATTTTCTTGAATGAACCACCTTGTTTGTTACCACCGTTAACATCTTCATAAACAGACAATGCTGAGTATTGTGGGTTAGCTTTATTGAAGTCAGCACCGATCAACATTTCTGAATCTGGACCTGTTGAGTATGCTTTCCAAGCTAATGAACCGTCTTTGATGTTGTAAGCTGCGATAAAGCAACGAACACCAAATTCAGCACCAGAACAACCTGTTAACACTTTGTCTTTGATCACGTGTGCAGCGTTAGTGTTTGTAGCACCAACTTTTGGATCTGTATTCAATACAGACCATACTTTTTTACCTGTCTTAGCATCAAGAGCAACTAAGTTACCGTCGTTTTGTTGCAAGAAGATTTTGCCATCGCCATAACCTAGACCACGTGAAACGTTGTCGCAGCAAAGAACTGCTTGAACTGATGGGTCTTGTTTAGGGAAGTATGACCAAACGATTTTTTGATTGTCGTTCAAATCAAGAGCGTAAACGTTGTTTGGGAATGCTGTATGTACATACATCATGTTACCAACAACAACTGGTGAACCTTCGTGGCCACGGTTTACACCAGTAGCGAATGTCCATGCAGCTTTAACGTTTTTAACGTTACCTTTGTTGATTTGTGCTAATGCTGAATAACCTTGGTTATTGTGTTGGCCACGTGGATGTGCCCAGTTGTTAGCGTCTTTCAATGCAGCTTCTTGATCAGCAGCAGCAGAAGCTACCATTGGCATAGCCAATGATGCACCAACCACTAAACCTAGAGCTAGTTTGATTTTGCTCATCTCCATTTTTTAAATCTCCATAGTTGTTACTACTAGGGTTTAACTACAAAGCAATTACTAAGATCCGAAACTGTTTACATTTATTCGATGTAATTAAGCGACTTTTCCGTTCACTACCTTCGCCTCACATTTGTGGGCGTTTTGAGATAATAGAGTAGTCAAAAATGATTTGCAATAGTCTATTTACAATTTATTTACAAATAATCCGAATCTTTTTATTAGCGCTAGTTTTCGAGTGTTATCATATTTACAATTCATCAACATAATCAATACGAAAGCCTCGACTCAGAATGTTTTCACAAAGCTACAAGTTGTTTCCAGAAATTACCCCTTATGCGACAAATTGGTTAAAAGTAGGAAAAACTCATGAAATCTACTATGAGGAATGTGGTAATCCGGATGGATATCCAATCATTTTCTTACATGGCGGCCCTGGTAGCGGTTGCAACCCGACCCAACGTAGATTTTTCGATCCTAGCTTTTATCGAATCATATTATTAGATCAACGCGGTTGCGGCCGAAGCAAACCTGCAGGCGAAACCAAAGATAACGATACCGACGCACTGATTAGCGACATTGAAGTACTTAAGAATCATTTAAACATTGAAAAATGGCTAGTATTTGGTGGCTCATGGGGCAGCACACTTGCCCTAACCTATGCAATCGCCCACCCAACATCAGTAACAGGGCTTATTTTACGCGGCATCTTTTTAAGTCGATCTCATGAACTTGATTGGTTTTTACGCGATATTAATTATTTTTACCCTGAAGCTTATGAAGCACTGAGAGCTTACCTACCCAACTCTGAACGAGATGACGTTTTAAAAGCTTACGCTAGCCGTGTATTTTCAAATGACTCTCAGCTAGCAAGCGAAGCGGCTCGGCATTGGAACGCTTTTGAAAACAGCATCATGACGCTGCTGCCAAGAGCACAGCAAATGAACACTAATATAACTCCTGCAGAAATTGAAGTGGCAAGAGCACGAGTCCAAATTCATTACATTCTCAATCAATGTTTTGTAGGGCAGCGCGACCTAATTAAAGAAGCAGAAACGCTACAATCAATACCGACGACAATCATTCAAGGCCGCTATGACATGGTATGCCCACCTGTAAGCGCCTGGGACCTAAAATCAGCAATGCCACACGCCAGCTTTCATATGATTCCAGATGCTGGGCACTCAGCTATGGAAATAGGGATTACATCAGCCTTAGTGGAAGCGACCGAATGCTTTAAAATGGCATTAAAAGAAAAATAAAAAACATTACATATATAAGGTATCGGTTTGAGTAATTTCTTCAATAAGCAAAGATTCAGCACGCCCTTTTTCATTACACGTGAAACTTTTAGCGCATATAAGCTACATGGTGGGCTTAACTTATCCGCATCACTGTCTTTTTATGCGATGTTTGCCATGATCCCGATGGCGCTCATTCTATTTTTCGTATTGAGCTATCTAGTCGTTTCATCTAATCACGCAGTCATCAACCTAGCAATTATTACCAGCAACTTTGAGCCCAAGCTGAGTCGACGCATCATGACCGAAGTTTACAAGGTCGCTCAACATAAAACCGCCTGGAGCGCTGTAGGTTCCTTTGCACTGCTTTGGTTTACGATTCCACTAGCGAGCGGACTAAGAACTGCTTTTTACAACATATTCGCCATTGCAGAACCGCCATCATTCCTAAAAAAATCTATTCAGGATATTTTGGCTGTCATCGGCATTCTATTTGTATTTTTTATGTTTACTTTCGCAGATTTGATGTTGGGGAAATTTTTACATTTCTTTCATCTTGCTTTCGCACACTCAGTGATATTTGAGGCCGCAAGTACGCTCATCATCATTACGCTTCTGCTTGCCATTTTTTATCGTTTATTTTTCCCAATTAAAATTTCTCTTAATTACATTTTGATTGGCTCTCTAGTCACCGCCATTTTATGGATGGGTATGCGCCCACTATTTACTGAAGTGTTTTCAGCCAATCACTCCTACGGCGCCATTTTTGGAGGGATGAAGAATGTGTTTGTTTCACTTGCTTGGCTTTACTACACTTTTGCTATCTTCCTTTTAGGTACAGAGTTAATCGCAACACTACACAAACGAGATATTTTATTGTTACGCGGCTTATTTAATGAAACAGAAAAAGGCAACCAAGCCTTCATGAATAAATTAATTGGGCTCTACGGTATTAGCTTTAAACAGGGAGATACTGTTTTTAAAGATGGTGAAGAAGGGGATGATCTATATTATGTCGTTTCAGGGAAAATATCCTTGGTTCGCGACGGCAAGCTGATGCGCCGCCTGAAAGAAGCTGATTATTTCGGCGAAATGGCGATGCTCTCAGATCCAATCCGAATTGCAGATGCAATTGTAGATTCACCGGTAGCTGAGGTAATCGCGATTAGCTCCGATCACATTCAAGCGCTTGTATTAAGCGAACCAAAAATCGCAATGCGATTTTTAGGTCATATGGCCTTACAACTTAAAAATAGCCGTACTGGTAATAATCCAGCATAAGTACTATTCATTTATGCGAATCTTTCTTAAGATGACAGTATTATCCTCAGCGCTTATACAAAGAATTTAAAAGATTATGGCAACTCCATTTTCAGCATCAAACAAACAACCCAGCCAACAGGAAATTCAACCTCTATTGAATTTACTTAATGCGGGCCAGCTAGCAGCCACTGCAAATATGGCGCAAACGCTAATAGCTCAATATCCAAATACATTTTTACTACACAATGTACTCGGCATCGCTTTAGATGGTTTAGGTGAATACGATGGCGCGATCAATAGTTATCGTAACGCACTCAAACTACAGCCAAACATGCCAGATTTACATTTCAATTTAGGCATTGTATTCGGCAACCTTAATCGATTTGAAGAAGCAGCAAATAGCTACCGTAAGGCTATTGCACTCAATCCTAAATTCTTTGAAGCTTATGGCAACCTTGGCACACTGATGCAAAAACAAGGGAAATTGGAAGAAGCTGTTGCTAGCTATCGCAAAGCGATTTCAATCAACGCAGACGCTCGTGGTTATTTTAATCTCGGCACCGCTCTCAGAGATCAAGGAAAGCTTGATGAGGCGATTAAGAGCTATCAACAAGCCATACAACTATTCCCAAATTACGCGGATGCCCATAGCAACTTGGGAGAAACATTGCGTGACCAAGGCAATATGCAAGAAGCAATTAAAAGCTATCAAAATGCTTTAGCGCTTAACCCTAATCATCCAAGCGCAAACTACAATATGGCTGAATTTTTATATTTAGCAAAACGTTACGATGAAGCCATTCCGCATTTCGAAGTTAGTCAATTAGATGACTGGCAAGAACGCAGCATGTATTGCTTATATAAAGCAGAACGCTTTGACAAATTCAAAAATAAACTTGATGTAATTGTTAAGTCTGGCAGCCACACAGCCCCATTCTTAGCAACACTTTCCACGCATTATTCCATTAACTTTGGTGTAGATGACCCATACAATTTTTGTAAAAACGGTTTGGATTTTGTATATAACGCAGCGATTCCGGAGCTATCAGAACCCAACAGCCCACTATTAAACGCGCTTCTCAATGACATCAATAACGCCGAGATTGCTGAGCGCGTACAAGGGATGTTGCACAACGGAAAGCAATCCGCCGGCAATTTATTTAAGCGTCCTGAAGACTCATTCAGAACACTTGGTGAACTTGTTAAAAAAGAATTTATTAATTATAAAAATAAATTTGCAGGCGCCGATTGTGAACTCATTAAGTCATTCCCAGAAGAGCTTGAATTCACCAGCTCATGGTTCGTTAAAATGCGTCAGGGCGGGCATTTAGATTCTCATATCCATGAAATTGGCTGGATTAGTGGTGCGGTTTATTTAGCGATGCCTAGTGATAAAAAAAGTCCTGAAGAAGGCGCTTTTGAATATGGCACCCATGGCGACAGCTACCCACAAAAACATAGCAACTTCCCAGTTGGTTGGGTTATTCCTAATGTAGGGGAAATCGTACTGTTTCCTTCGTCACTCTTTCACAGAACGATTCCATTCACATCTAACGAAGAGCGTATTTGCATTGCATTTGATTTAAAGCCATCTACGCCATCTAATGCGCGAAGCAATTACTAATCTGCAGCGCCCAATCAACCATCATGGCGCTTAATTTACCTCTTCAAGAAGCCATCGAGATTACTGCAACAATTGCCTTTGCAGCATCAGGTTTAATTGCATCTGCACGCAAGAATCTTGATGCATTCGGTGTTTTTGTGGTGACTGGCGCATCTTCATTTGGTGGCGGAACATTGCGCGACATCTTGTTAGATAGACGCCCATTCTTTTGGGTAGAGCATGCTTATTGGTTATGGGTGATTTTATTACTCAGCTTGCTTGCGATTCTTTTTATGCGCAATCGGCACATTCCATTAACCGAGCGAGCCATCCAAATTCCAGATGCTTTGGGATTAGGCTTATTTACGGCACTCGGCACACAAATTGCCATTGAACATCAGATGCCATTGATTGTTTGTGCATTAATGGGCGTCACCACCGCAGTTTTTGGTGGTGTATTACGTGATATTTTTTGTAACGAAATCCCCAAGGCATTTAACGATCATCAGCCTTATGCGGTACTCGCTTTCATCGGTAGCTTAACGGTAGTGACATTGACGCAATTCCACACACCTGAATGGCTAACACTCTCAATTGCTGCCGCCTTGGTTTCAGCCTTGCGAATCATGACGATCTACTTCAAATGGCGGTTACCAAGCTGGAAAATTGAAGGCTAAGGCGTTATTGCTTTTTGACCGAAACCACTTCCTGCCCTTTAAGTAAATTAATCGCTTGAGTATATTGATAGTCACTTGCTGTTCCAGCCTCCACCAAAGTTTGATCTGAGAATTGTGTTTTAGGAGTGTCTTTTACGACTGCTGTATTTGTTTGAGCAGACTTCTTTGATTCATTTGGATTAGCAATATGATTGCTCAGACTAGACTCTCGCCTAACATTCGCAGCATCAGCAACTGAAATTGTTGGATCCTCAACAATCACATCCGGCGTAATTCCTTTCGCTTGAATAGAACGGCCGCTTGGGGTGAAATATTTAGCGACTGTTAATTTAACAGCGGAGCCACTACTAAGTGGCAATAAGGTCTGAATAGTACCTTTACCGAAACTCTGAGTACCTAATACTTTAGCGCGCTGATGATCTTGCAAAGCACCAGCGACAATTTCTGAAGCAGATGCAGAGCCTGCGTTGACCAAGACTACCATAGGCAATGTCTTGATTTCAGCCGGCAGATCTTTCAGATAATCATCCTCGAGTCTATCGCCAACATAATTTCTTGGGTTCGCAAATAATCGCATTTTTGCATCGGGCGCACGGCCTTCAGAATAAACAATCAATGCGTCTTTTTTTAGAAATGCTGCACTCACAGAAACGGCCGAAGTCACTAAACCCCCAGGGTTGTTTCTTAAATCCAGCACCAAGCCTTTAAGCGGCACTTGTGATTGTTCGTGTATTGTCAGCAATGCTTTAGCAAGGTCTTCACCTGTACGTTCTTGAAATTGGGTAATTCTAAGATAAGGATATCCTGCATCAGAAAGCTTATATTTAACACTTGGATTCTTAATGACGGCGCGCGTCAATGTAATCTCAACAATTGCCGCTTCACCTTTTCTTGAAATCCCTAATTTAATTTGAGTATTTGGCTTACCACGCATACGCTTAATTGCATCACCCAATGACAAACCTTTTACCGGATTACCATCTAATTGCACAATTAAGTCGCCAGACTTAATCCCTGCACGATATGCAGGCGTATCCTCAATAGGTGAGACGACCTTTACTAACCCATCTTCCATCCCAACCTCTAAACCCAAGCCGCCAAATTCACCTTTAGTGGCAATCCCAAAATCCTTCATACCTTCATAATCTAAATAACTAGAATGTGGGTCTAAACCAGCCAAAGCGCCGTTGATTGCATCCATGAACAACTTGTTATCATCGACCTCATCGACATATTCACTTTTAATTTTTGCGTAAACTTCACTAAACTTTTTAAATTGCTCAATGGGAAATTCTGCACGAGACTCCGCAAAAGAAGTGCTCGCAAGAAAGCTAGTGAAAGCAATCAACGCAAAATTAATAATGGTTTTATGATGGTTAAACAACATGGCATTCCTTAGTTTTAATTACAACAGCACTTTAAAATATTTCGCTTTAGTTAGTAGTCAGCATTAACAATTAGTTCATCCTACATTCAAGACTTCTCTTTTATTACACCAGACGTTAATATCCTAGTAATTTACTAGAGATTGACGAAATTGACTGATCGTAGCAAACAAAAAAACTGGGCTGGCTTGAATTTTAATAACAGCTACGTGCAATTACCATCGGCATTTTTCTCAAGGCAATCTCCAAGTAAAGTTCGTGATCCACATATTGTTTTATTTAATCAGCCACTCGCCAGCTCATTAGGTTTAGATAGTAATGCCTTAATGAGCACTCAAGGGGAGGAAGTTTTCAGCGGCAATAAAATTCCTGAAGGCACTGATCCTATTGCACAAGCTTATGCAGGTCATCAATTCGGGCATTTCAATATACTGGGCGATGGTCGAGCAATATTACTCGGAGAGCATATCACCCCAGATAAGATGAGGGTTGATATTCAATTAAAAGGCGCAGGAGCAACTGCATATTCTCGCCGCGGTGATGGACGAGCCGCTTTGGGACCGATGCTACGTGAATACATTATTAGCGAAGCGATGCATGCGCTTAATATCCCCAGCACCCGCAGTTTAGCAGTTGTCACAACAGGTGAGCCAGTCTACCGAGAACGAACACTGCCTGGCGCAATTTTAACAAGAGTTGCAGCCAGCCATATTCGCGTGGGGACTTTTCAATACGCTTCATCCAGCTTAGGTGTTGAAGGCGTTCGATCTCTAGCAGACTACACCATTAATAGGCACTTCGCAGACCTTGAAGGCACAGAAAATAAATACAGTGCATTCTTGGATGCAGTCATTGATAGACAATCAAAATTAATTGCCCAGTGGATGTCGGTCGGTTTTATTCACGGTGTGATGAATACGGACAACATGTCAATTTGTGGTGAGACGATTGATTATGGCCCCTGCGCATTTATGGATAACTATGATCAAGCAACTGTATTTAGCTCCATTGACCAATTAGGGCGATATGCTTTTGGAAATCAACCTCATATGGGTCAATGGAATTTGGCACGTTTTGCCGAGACCTTACTGCCTTTACTCAGCCAACACAGCAATCTATCCATTCAAATTGCAGAAGATGCCTTACATGGTTTTTCTATTAAGCTTAAGCGACATTGGCTAAGCATCATGGGGCGCAAACTAGGCTTATTCAATGAGCAATCTGGGGACTTATCTTTGGTTGAGGATTTATTATCAGTCATGCAGAACTATCAAATGGATTACACCAATACGCTTCGTAAGCTCGCCAACATAGTAGAGAATCCTGAATCTATATCCAATCAAACAGACTTCATACAATGGCACCAGCGCTGGCACCAACGTCTTCAATCACAAGCAGAATCCATTGAAAGTGCTATTGAGTTAATGCAATCTAACAACCCCAGTGTCATTGCCCGGAATCATCAAGTTGAAAGCGCGCTAGCCGCGGCAGAACAAGGTGATTTATCGCTGACAGCTGAGCTAATTGAAGTGCTATCTCAACCTTATGATGAAAACCCCAAAAATAAGCCATACCAAGCTGCACCACCTGCCTCAAGTGAGCCATACAAAACATTCTGCGGGACTTAGTCTACTTATCGAAATCAATAAAAAAGCCCACATCCGTGGGCTTTTTTATTTTTGTCTACAATCAATTTAGTGCGTTGGCTTTCTGCCTGGTGCAGCAGGTGGAATATATCCAGATACGCGGCATAGTAAACCTTCAATAGCAACGCCATCTTCATAATTAATCACACTGCAACTTGAAACCGCTTTATTACCTTCTAATTCTGAAATAGAAGTACGAACTTGTAATAGTGAAATGCCAGTATCTTTAGCAATTTCCCTATCAAGTCTTTGGCCGTGTTTTTTTAAATTATCTAATATCAATTTAGTATACATTTTTAACCCTAATGATCAAAAAAACTACCTTGCGAATTACAAGGCTTCTATTTGGTGGGCCTCCTGTGAGTCGAACACAGCACCAACGGATTATGAGTCCGCTGCTCTAACCAAGCATGAGCTAGAGGCCCTTAAAACGATTACTTATTAGTCTTGCCCTGTTTCTAGGAAGCTACGCAAACGCTCAGAACGAGTTGGATGACGTAACTTACGTAAGGCTTTCGCTTCGATTTGGCGAATACGCTCACGCGTTACATCAAACTGCTTACCTACTTCTTCCAACGTATGGTCAGTATTCATTTCAATACCAAAACGCATACGTAAAACTTTTGCTTCACGCGGTGTTAGTGACTCTAATACTTCACTGGTTGCGTCACGCAAGCTTGCATATACAGCCGCATCAACTGGTGCAAGCGTGGTGTTATCTTCAATAAAATCACCCAAGTGCGAATCATCATCATCACCAATTGGTGTTTCCATTGAAATCGGCTCTTTACTGATTTTTAGAATCTTGCGGATTTTGTCTTCCGGCATTTCCATTTTTTCAGCAAGCGTCGCTGGATCTGGCTCTAAACCAGTTTCTTGCAAGATTTGGCGACTGATACGATTCATCTTATTGATGGTTTCAATCATATGCACAGGGATACGAATTGTGCGTGCCTGATCTGCAATAGAACGTGTAATCGCCTGACGAATCCACCATGTAGCATAAGTTGAGAATTTATAACCACGGCGATATTCGAATTTATCTACCGCTTTCATCAAACCGATATTGCCCTCTTGAATCAAGTCAAGGAACTGCAAACCACGATTGGTGTATTTTTTAGCAATCGAAATCACCAAACGTAAGTTAGCTTCAATCATTTCACGTTTAGCACGACGAGCACGCGCTTCGCCTGTCGTCATTTGCTTGTTAATATCTTTTAGCTCTTTGATTGGCAAACCAACACGTGCTTGAATATCAAGTAAGCGTTGTTGTTGATCAACGATAGAGTGTTTAAAACGCTCTAATTTTTCAACATAAGGCTTATCAACCGCTAATTCTTTACCCAACCATTCAAGGTCACATTCGTTACCTGGGAACGATTTAATAAAGTGAGTACGCGGCATCCCAGATTTATCAACTGAGAACTCCATAATCTTACGTTCATGGCCGCGCACTTCTTCAACCATATCACGCACACGGCTACATAAAGCTTCAACTTGCTTAGCAGAAAAACGGAATACCGTTAGCGCTTCAAGCACAATCGCTTGCAGCTCTTGATACTCTTTATCTTGCGAGCCTTTTGTTTCTAAAATCTTAGTCATTTTCTGATGTGATTCACGAATCACAGCAAAACGTGTTAACACTTCTTCTTTTAGCTTAGCAAGAGCTTCTGCAGAGATCGCTGCGGCTTTTGCGCCGTCATCATCTTCTTCGTCTTCCTCATCTTCAAGCTCAGCATCTTCGTCTTCGGTTTCGCTTGCCATGACTGAGTCCATACCGACATCAGAGTCAATCAAACCATCAACCAAATCATCAACACTTAATTCATCTTGCTCGACTTTAGCAACCATTTCGAGCAATTCGGTAATCGTTGTTGGGCAAGCCGCAATCGCTTGCACCATGTGTTTTAGGCCATCCTCAATACGCTTAGCAATTTCAATCTCGCCTTCACGTGTTAATAGATCAACCGTACCCATTTCACGCATGTACATACGCACTGGGTCTGTGGTTCGGCCGAATTCAGAATCAACTGTAGCTAGCGCTTGCTCCGCTTCTTCTACCGCATCTTCATCGGTAACCGCTGGAGGCGCATCAGACATCAACAATACTTCAGCATCAGGCGCTTCTTCGTACACCTGAATACCCATATCGTTAATCATGCCGATAATGCCATCGATCTGTTCAGAATCCTGAACATCATCTGGCAAGTGATCGTTAATTTCAGCGTAAGTTAAGTAGCCACGCTCTTTACCAAGAACAATCAATAATTTCAAACGCGTACGGCTATCAACAGCCTGATCGTCTGCCTTATCAATATCTTGCTCGTTTTTTAGATCTTTATCTTTTGCCATGCTTAACCTCTATCCCCTGAACCGAGAATGGTTTACGGAAAACCCGATATTATACCTCAAAATTGCTGCTTATTTTTAGCACTATTTCCAAGAGTTTTGAGCAAAGCTCGATCTTGCTCAGTTAATTCACTCAAACTTTTTTCTTTCAGTCTATCGAGCAATGAGGTGTGCGATTGTTGCTGATACATCTCCATTAATTGGTGGCGTGCACCATTAAATTCAAGCTCAATATCCAAACTTTCATCCAACAAATGCAATTCTCTTTCAACTTCCCTAACTAATCTCGCATCAGCCTTATCTTGCAGTTGATGCAAGATGGCAGCTGGCTTAGAGCTTGGGTAAGTTAAAGCAACTTGAATGCCAGCGCTTAGCAAGCGCTCTTCCTCAGTATTACTTTGCACCCACTCTAAATCTTGCTGCACAACTAAATCTGGACGCATCAACAACATTAATAAAAAACGGCGATGCAATGAAACCGTTGTTCGAACCTGTCTAGGAGCAGCAGTCTTGGTGCGCTGTATCGTCGGCATTTTAATCATGCTCTTCATTTCACCCAGCGAAATACCGGTCAGCTCAGCAACTCGCTTACTCAATAACAAGCGCAATCTAGGCGCTTGAATTTGCTGCAAAATGGGCTCGACTTCATTCAAAAACTGAACCTTATCTTCTTGCGATTGCAGGCTGTTTTCTTCACTTAAATGCTGAATGATGTATTGCGATAAAGGCAACGCCACTTGCATTTTGGCTTCAAACGCCTCTTTACCAAATTCGCGCACATAACTATCAGGGTCATGCTCTTCAGGTAAGAATAAGAAGCTCAATTTCAAGCCATCATTAAGCGCAGGTAAAGCATTCATGGCTGCACGCCATGCCGCTTTTTTACCCGCATTGTCGCCGTCAAAACAGAAGACTATCTCATCCGTCTGGCGCATTAACTTAGTAATGTGAAATGGCGTAGTCGCTGTCCCTAGAGCAGCAACGGCGTACTCAATACCGTATTGCGCAAGCGCAACCACATCCATATAACCCTCGACCACCAGCGCACGCCCCGCATCTCGCATCGCACGTCGCGCCATAAATAGGCCATAGAGTTCATGACCTTTTTGAAACAAAGGAGTTTCAGGAGAGTTGTAATATTTAGGCGTGTCTTCAGGATTAATCACACGGCCGCCAAAGCCAATGACTTGTCCCTTTTGATCGTGAATTGGAAACATAATGCGATCACGGAAGCGGTCATAACGCTTACCCTGCTCATTTTCAACCACCAAGCCGATGGTAGCCAGAATCTCACTGTCATATTGCGAAAAGACAGACTGCAAATTTTGCCAGCCAGCTGGGGCATAGCCCATTTGAAATTGCCCAGCAACTTTACCGCTTAAGCCACGACCTTTTAAATAATCGATTGCACGCTGAGACTTCTTAAGTTCAGCGCGATAATAATTCAACGCTGCCTGCAAAGCTTCTTGCATACCTGGAATAGCTTTTTGCTGAGGCTTTTCTGGATCACGCGTTTCTTGTGGGACTATCATCCCAACCATTTTCGCTAACTCTTGCACCGCCTCAACAAAACTTAAACCTTGATATTCCATCAAGAAACCAATTGCCGTGCCATGCGCACCGCAACCAAAGCAATGATAAAACTGCTTACTTGGACTGACAGTAAATGATGGAGACTTTTCGTTATGGAATGGGCAGCACGCAGAATAATTCGCACCAGCTTTTTTAAGTGGCACGCTTTTATCAATCACATCAATAATATCAACGCGATTAATGAGTTCCTGAATAAAACTTTCTGGAATCATATTCTGCAACCTATGCCCTAAAGGTCTTGACCAGCATCATCGCTTGGTCAATTAAAACAAAAAAGGAGCCGCGAGCTCCTTTATCGTTTCTAGTGATCACTACTTTGCAAAAATTTAACTGCCGAGCCTTGATTTAATAAGGCCTGAGATTTTAGCCATGTCAGCGCGACCCACTACCAGAGGCTTAATGCCTGCCATGACCTTACTCATATCTTTAATCCCCACTGCGCCAGTTTCCGTAATGACTTGCGTCAAAATTACGTCCACTTCTTCATCAGTCAGCGCCTGAGGCAAATACTCTTGTAACACACCAACTTCAAACTTCTCAACATCTGCTAAATCATGACGGTTAGCCGCTTCATATTGAGAAATAGAATCACGACGTTGTTTCAGCATCTTTTCGATTGCCTCAACCACTTGCATGTCATCCAATTCGATACGTTCATCCACTTCACGTTGCTTAATTGCGGACTGTAACAAACGAATTGCGCCTAAACGCGCGCTATCTTTAGCACGCATTGCGTTTTTCATATCTTCAGAAATACGCGCTTTTAATGACACTGCAAAACCTCGAAATTCTTTTTACTAGAAACTAGTAAAGTTTGGGAGCTAAAGTTTGGTTACGAATACGACGATAGTGACGTTTAACAGCTGCAGCAGCTTTACGTTTACGTTCCCATGTTGGCTTCTCGTAAAACTCGCGAGCGCGCAAGTCTGTCAACAAACCAGTTTTTTCAATCATGCGTTTGAAGCGACGAAGCGCTACGTCAAACGGCTCATTTTCTTTAACACGTACACTAGACATAAATCTCTCTTTACAATTAAATTTTTCGGTAGAAATTGCGGAAAAGTTTGCTATTCTATCGGGTCAGCTACAAATTATCAATGATTATGTGATGAAACATATTGTTCTAATGTAGCATTCATTACTTCAATAACAGTATTTTTAAAATTTCAAGAACCATACATGATTGTTTTAGGCTTTGAATCTTCTTGCGACGAGACCGGTATCGCACTCTACGACACTGAAAAAGGCTTACTTGCACACGCGCTGCATTCTCAAATTGAAATGCATTCAGAATATGGCGGTGTCGTGCCTGAACTCGCTTCCCGTGACCATATTCGTCGCGCACTACCTCTCACGCAAAAAGTACTAGACCAAGCCAACTTAAGCTTAAAAGACATCGATGGCATTGCTTACACACAAGGCCCGGGGTTATCTGGCGCACTTCTTGTTGGAACCAGCATTGCTGAAGCCTTAGCATTCACCTTAAATATTCCAACAATCGGCGTACATCACCTAGAAGGTCATTTACTAGCTCCGTTGCTAGAAGAAAATCCACCAGCTTTTCCATTTGTAGCCTTATTAGTTTCCGGTGGACATACCCAACTCATGAAGGTCACTGGCATAGGCGAGTACAAATTACTTGGCGACACGCTTGATGATGCCGCAGGCGAGGCTTTTGATAAAACAGCAAAGTTATTAGGTTTGGATTACCCAGGCGGCCCTGCTGTTGCAAAATTGGCCGCGCAAGGCGAGAAAGGTCGGTTCAAGCTACCTCGCCCCATGCTAAACAGCGGCGATTTAAACTTTAGCTTTAGCGGCTTAAAAACAGCCGTACTTACCTTAGCAAATAATAACGATAGTGATTTGCAGACTAAAGCAGATATTGCTTATGAATTCCAAGAGGCCGTGACTGAAATTCTAACGGTTAAATGTATGAGTGCATTACGCGAAACAGGACTCGATCAATTGATCGTTTCTGGCGGCGTTGGCGCTAATAAGCGCCTAAGAGAACAACTTAATTTCGCCACAAAACGTAAGCTATGCCATGTGCATTATCCAAGACTAGAGTTTTGCACTGACAATGGCGCAATGATTGGATTCGCAGGCGCATTAAGGTTAGAAGCCATGACTCAAAACATGAATAATAACCACAGCTTTACCGTGAGACCGCGCTGGGATTTAGCTGAACTACAAACGCCATCTGCAAACTAAATTAGTGCTTTTTCTTGCCGAAACCAGCCTCAGTGCCATTGAGCAATTTCTGAATGTTCGTGCGATGACGCCACACCAACATAATGCTCACAAAAGCCACCACCATTTCAAAATCATGGTAGGCATCATCTAAAAGATACCACGCATAAACAGGTGCCATCATGGCAGCCATGATGGCGGACAATGAAGAGAATTTAGTTACCACAAATATCATCACCCAAGTTAGCACTGCCGCCAAAGCCAGGCTAGGCGAAATGGCCAACATCACGCCCAAGGCTGTCGCAACCCCTTTACCACCTTTGAACTTGTGAAACACCGGGTATAAGTGTCCTAAAAATACAGCAATCGCAACCGCACTGGTAATCCACATTACACCGCCATCGGGTTGCATCACTAACCAAACCGGAAACCATCCTTTAAATGCATCACCGAGGAGCGTCAACGCTGCAGCTGATTTTTTGCCACTTCGCAGCACGTTGGTAGCGCCAGGATTACCGGAGCCTACAGTTCTTGGATCTGGTAATTTGAATAACTTACTGACCACAATCCCAAAGGCAATTGAGCCCAATAAATATGCGGCAACAATTTGAATGATTGCGACTGGACTGACTGGAATAAATCCTAACTCATTCATGACGAGATGCTCTAAAATCTAAAAGTTCAATTCTAAACCATATAGGCCAAGTCGTCGCATGGACATTATTTTTTTAAACGAAGTTAAAGTGCAAACTAAACTAGGCGTCCCAGCTTGGGAGCGTATGGTTGCGCAAACGATTTTGCTCGATATCGAAATCGCCATGCCAAACAGTAATAGCTGTAAAACAGACCAAATTGATGACACCATCGATTACGGTACAGTCGTCGCCAAAATTCGCGAACGTCTCACAACAAAATCATTTCAATTAGTGGAAGCGCTAGCAGAAGATTTATGCCAAATGGTTATGTCTGATTTTGGCACCCCGTGGATCAAAATAAAAGTCGCAAAACCTGGAATTTTGCCAGGCGTAAAAGCACTTGGTGTCATTATCGAACGTGGTGCAAAGAGCCGAGATTAACCCCTTGGATGATGTGCCGTATGGAGCTGTTTTAAACGCTCACGGGCAACATGGGTATAAATTTGAGTGGTTGAAATATCAGAATGTCCTAATAGCATCTGTACCACGCGCAAATCTGCCCCATGATTTAACAAATGTGTCGCAAATGCATGGCGCAATACATGCGGTGACATTGGTTTATGGATGCCCGCTAACAAAGCGTAACGTTTAATCAAATACCAAAAAGCCTGACGCGTCATACTGCCGCCGCGCTGTGTGACAAACAAACTATCACTTAATCTTTTCTCTAAAATCGATAGCCGCGCCTCATTCAGATAACGCGATATCCAGTCTACCGCCACCTCACCCATGGGCACCAACCGCGTCTTACTGCCTTTACCAGTCACGCGAACTACGCCTTCACTCAAACTGACTTCAGTCACTTTAAGCTCAACCAACTCAGAAACACGTAAACCGCTCGCATACAGAATTTCTAGCATCGCTCGATCACGCAGACCAATAGGGTCATTTAAATTTGGGGCGTTCAATAGCGCAACGACATCATCTTCACTTAAACTTTTAGGTAATGATCGTGGCAATTTAGGCGACTCAATCTGCAATGTAGGATCGATTGCAATTCTATTTTCGCGCAAAGAAAATCGATAAAGCCTTCTAAGACTTGCAATTAAGCGGCTCACGCTTCTTGGTTTGCTAATAGGAAATTTAAATGCCAGGTATCGCTGAATATCGAACTGTTCAGCTTGCAATAAATCTTTACTGGCATCTTTTTCTAGCCATATGGCGAATTGACTCAGATCTTGGCGATAACTATCTAGGGTGTTGCGGGCAAGACCTTCTTCAAGCCAAATCCGATCAATAAACTCATCTAAGATGGCCTGATTTTTTTGGGTGCCATGGTTATTTTGATTCATGTGCCAACAGCCATTCTTTAATTTTTAGACCACCCTCAACACCCTGCATGAATCCACCCAAGCCATTTTTAGCAACAACACGATGACAAGGGATTAACAAAGGAATTTTATTTGCACCGCAAGCATTCGCTACGGCTCGAGGCCCAGAGCCAATTCGCTGAGCCAACTCAGAATAAGTCAGCACTTTTCCCGCGGGAATATCTGATATGGCACTCCAAACACGCTTCTGGAATGGCGTTCCTGCTAACGCATGAGGAATATCCAACTTTGAATTCGCTTGCTGAAAATACTGATGCATCTGATGCGCTAGGTATTGTCCAAATTGGCTAGTCGCTTCACGTGCCTCTTGTTGACTTGGAAACAACTCGATACCAACAACATAGTTAGTTTTAACATGAATACCAACTGCACCAAATGGGACATTGATCACGACATTATCGTGCTGAGAACTTGGCTTAACCATGTGTTTTATATTAGCCTAATTTTATATACAGCAGACAATAAAAAAGCCCTAGACCGAAATCTAGGGCTTTTAATATTTCACAGCAATTTTTACTCTGCTGCTGGTGCCATAACCTCACGGTCACGTGCTTGTAATTTCTCTTTAATACGTGCAGATTTACCTGAACGCTCACGCAAGTAGTAAAGTTTGCTACGGCGAACATCACCACGGCGTTTAACTTCAATGCTTGCAATCAATGGTGAGTAAGTTTGGAATGTACGTTCCACACCTTCACCTGATGAAATTTTACGTACGATGAATGAAGAATTTAGGCCACGGTTGCGAATTGCAATCACAACACCTTCGTAAGCCTGCACACGTTTACGTGTACCTTCAACAACGTTAACACCAACAACTACTGTGTCGCCTGGTGCAAAGCTAGGAATTGTTTTGCCTAAACGCGCAATCTCTTCCTTCTCTAACATTTCAATAATATTTGCCACTTTCGTGCTCCTTCTAGTTATGCGAATCTTGTTCCTGCTTGTTTTTAAGCTCAAAATCAAGCTCTTCTAGCAGCCGAGATTCCTCTTTTGACAACGACCTTACGGCCAATAAATCGGGACGTTGATCCCGAGTTCTTTTCAATGACATTTTTAAACGCCACTGCTTAATCTTCGCGTGATTGCCAGAACTCAAGACTTCCGGCACCTTCACACCTAAATATTCTTCTGGCCGCGTGTAATGCGGACAATCTAGCAAGCCATCTACGAATGAATCTTCTATCGCAGAATCCGCATCACCTAATGCGCCTGGCAATTGCCTTACAATTGCATCCATCAACACCATGGCGGGCAACTCACCCCCAGACAACACATAATCACCTATCGAGTATTCTGCATCGACCATACGATCTAACAATCGCTGATCTACACCTTCATATCGACTTGCTAATATCACTAAGCCTTGCTCAGCCATTAAACCCATGACAATTTCATGTGTCAGCGGCTTGCCACTTGGCGACATATGAATCACCTTAGGCTTTATCACGCCTGTTGCCACCTGTCTTGCTTTAGCGGCTTGTATTGCTTGCTCTAGTGGCTCCGCCAGCATTACCATGCCAGGGCCGCCGCCGTAAGGTCTATCGTCTACCGTACGGTGATTGTCTGTGGTGTAATCTCGAGGATTCCATAAAGACAAATCATAAAGCTTATTTTGTAACGCTCTCGCGGTAATCCCATGTTGGCTAATCGCATCAAACATCGGTGGAAACAAAGTGACTACATCAAACTGAATCGCCTGCGCCACTTACTCATCCCACTCGATTGGCCAATCTACCAACATTGTTTTATCTGCAATGTTTACATCTAGAATCGTTTGATCCACAAAAGGAAGTAAACGCTCTTTACTATCTTTCGGGTCTTTAATGACAATCACGTCATTGGCACCCGTTTCAAAAACATCACTCACCAGTCCAAGAATAACGCCTTGTTGGTTAGTCACATTTAATCCAATTAAATCCGACCAGTAGTACTCACCTTCATCCGCTTCTGGAAATTCTTCACGCGGCACAGCCACATGCTTACTCTTCAAAGCTAACGCAGCATCCCTATCATTCACACCTTTTAACTTCACCAGCAAAGTATCGTTATGTACTTTAGCTGTTTCAACGGTGTATTTCTGCCAAGGCGAGTTTTTTATGCCAGGCTGGGTTGAATTATCTTCACGTCCCAACCACCAATCCGGGTAGTCAAAAAGGCTATCGATAGACTCGGTGCTCGTTTGCACTTTTAGCCATCCAAAAATGCCATAAGGGGCGACTATGCGCCCCATGACTACCATATTGCTCACAGATCAGCTTACGACAAGTTAACTAAGTGCTGGCCGTGCCAGCACAAAGCATTACTCAGCGTCAGTTGCCTCAGGAGCCGCTTCTTCAGCAGCAACTTCTTCAACTGGTGCAGCTTCTTCTTCAGCTGGCGCAGCTGCAGCGGCTTCAGCAGCCTCTTTTGCAGCAGCAGCTTCTTCAGCTTGTTTAGCGGCAGCAGCTTCTTTAGCAGCAGCTGCAAGTTTTGCTTCAGCAGCAGCTTTAGCATTTGCAACTTTAGCAGCGTCTTTCGCTTTCTTAGCAGCCATGAATTCTGGGCCTTTAGCATTGTCTTTAACCAAGCGAGCTACGCAATCAGATAATTGCGCGCCATTGCTTTGCCAATGACTGATACGTGCTGTATCTAAGCGAAGACCTTCTTGACCTTCTTTAGCTAAAGGGTTGTAGAAGCCAACACGCTCAATAAAGCGGCCGTCGCGACGATTACGTGAATCTGCAACTACTACGCTGTAGAAAGGGGTCTTCTTCGCGCCACCGCGGGCTAGTCGAATGATTACCATAATATTTTGTTCTCTAATCGTTTTTACAGAAAGGGGCGGATTTTACGTTATTTTCGAATAGTTTGGCAAGGTAAATCTGCGCATTCAAAAAAAATGCTATCAATAAGCGCTTTCATACTCCAGATTGATAGTGCGTTGGATCTTGCAAACCAGCATTAACAAAGCCTTCTTTACGGAACCGACAAGAATCACATAAGCCACAAGCGCGACCCTCACTGTCAGCCTGATAACAAGAAACTGTCATCCCATAGTCAAAATTCAAAGCATGCCCGCACTTAATAATTTCAGCCTTCGTCATATCGATCAGTGGCGCATGCACAGTAATCGTTTTACCTTCAACCGCACTTTTGGTGGCTAAATTCGCCATACGCTGAAAGGCAGACACATATTCCTGACGACAATCAGGATAGCCTGAATAATCCAATGCATTCACGCCAATAAAAATATCCTGTGCCCCCAAGGTTTCTGCCCAAGCCAAAGCCAATGACAACATAATCGTATTACGTGCAGGGACATAGGTAACGGGGATGCCGTCTGTAGGCGCTTCTGGCACATCAATATTATTGTCGGTAAGTGCCGATCCACCAAACATAGATAAATCTAATTGCGCAGTACGATGTGCCGCCGCTCCAAGTGAGCTAGCAACCCGTTCAGCCGCTTTTAATTCAGCAACGTGTCGCTGATGATAATCAAGACTCAAACAATAACATTCATACCCTTGGCTTTTAGCGATTGCCAACACGGTTGCAGAGTCCAACCCTCCAGAAAGTAAAACAACGGCTTTCTTCATGCCTTAAACCCCAGCCTTTTCGCCCCAAAGAATTTTATGTAACTGAACCTGCATACGCACATGTAAATGATCGCCCAATATCAAAGCCGCCAAATCATCTGCTTTTAATGTGTGATAGCCAGGTGAGAATAAAACAGGACATTTTTCTGAAATTTTATATTCACTCAGAATTTGTTTAGACCAGACATAATCCGCTTGATCTACCAATACAAATTTAACCTCATCTTGCGCTTTTAAATGCCCAATATTTGACCAAAGATTTTTAGTCACTTCACCTGAGCCTGGAGTCTTAATATCCATAATCACTGATACACGAGTATCAACTGGGCTAATATCCATTGCGCCACTCGTTTCAATAGAAACACCGTAGCCCGCATCACATAACATCGTAAGCAACTGCAAACAACCTTTTTGCGCAAGGGGCTCACCACCCGTAACACAAACAAACTTAGCTTGATAAGCGTCTACTTGCGACAAAATATCTTGAAAACTTTGGGTACTGCCACCATGAAACGCGTATTCAGTATCGCAATAACCACAACGTAAAGGGCAGCCAGTCAAACGAACAAATACCGTCGGCAAGCCAACACGCGATGATTCGCCTTGCAATGAATAAAATATTTCGTGAATACGTAAAGACATTATTTTTACTGCAGACTGCTACTTCTTAATGCTATCAAGCACAGCCAAACGGCGCTTAGCATTAGGAATTAAAGCATGGTCAGGATATTGCGCAATCAAATCACGTAAGGTTTTTTTCGCACTATCAATATCAGCCAATTGAATTTGGCAGTTTGCGATACTAAATTTAGCATCCGCTAACTTAGGACTTTCGGGGAATTGCATCACCAACTTTTGTTGTGTTGCTAAAGCAGCTTTGTAATATTTAAGTGAAAACTGCGCCGAACCGAGCCCATAAAAAGCATCAGACGCTTGTTTGCTATTAGGATAAGTTTGTAGAAATTTCTCAAATGCCTCAAATGCTGGCTTGAACTTAGATTCTTTCAATAAAAGCTGGGCTGCTTCAAGCGCCTTATTTTCAGCAGAGTCCTCTACTGGAGCAGCACTTGCAACTGGCGCTGCAGCTTCAGTGGCTGCGACAGGTTGTGCAACTGGTGGCGGAGCCATTTCTAATTTGTGTAAACGTCCGTCGGTATCTTTATATAAATCTTTTTGACGCTGCTGCGTCACATCAATCTGATGTTGCGCAACTTCTAAATCACCTTTGAGATTCCGTAATTCTTTATTTAATAACTCCACCTGGCTTAATAAATCCATTAAACCTTGGCTTTTAATCGTATTCTCTAGTGCAGAAATGCGTTTCTCTAATGCGGAAATTGCTGATAACGCAGACTGATTCTGAGCGTCTGTTTTTTGTTGCAAATCGATAATTTGCTGACGCGCCTCTTTATCGTCAAACAGTGCTGCTTGAGCAAATTGCGAGAAGCCTAAAAAACAAACACCCAAAAGAATCAGTTTGCGCATATTGATTACTCGTGATCGTAAACGATATCAGCACGACGATCTTGTTGGAAACAAGCTTCATCTTTACAAGCATTCGCTTTTTCTTCGCCGTAGCTTACTGTTTCAATTTGAGCTTCTTGTACACCAGCCAAATTCATCACTTTTTTCACAGCCACTGAACGACGTTGACCCAATGAAAGGTTGTATTCACGTGAACCACGATTATCTGCGTTGCCTTGAACAGCAACTTTAGATTTTGGGTGTGCCAATAAGAACTTAGCATGCGCATCAACTAAAGCACGGTATTCAGGTTTGACTTCATCTTTATCAAAATCAAAGTAAACACTACGTTTTGACAAGATATTGCTTGGATCTTTCAATGATGCCAAATCAGCCTCAGCAGCAGCTTTTTCTGCAGCCAATCGAGCCGCTTCAGCTTCAGCTGCAGTTTGTGCTACTGGTGCAGCAGGTTTGTTTTTTACTGCATTGTTTGAACATGCTGCTAACACACCAGCAAGTAACACACTCATTAATAAACTTTTATTCATCTTTCGCTCTCCTTAAAAAAACAACATACAAAAACTTACACAACTCTTAGTTAGCAGGGCCCCAAGAAGGCTCTCTGACGTCACCACCAGCATCAGTTAAACGCTGCTTGACACGACCATCGCTAGAAACAGCCGCCAACGTCCCTTTTCCACCTACATTCGTCGCATACAAAATCATGCGACCATTGGGTGCAAAACTAGGAGACTCGTCTTGCGTCGTTTCACTACGCGTTTGCACTTGACCAGTCTCAATATCTTGAATTGCCACTCTAAATCCTGATGAGTCTTGCTTAATATAAGTAAGCAATTTGCCATCAGGCGAAACATGTGGGCTCACATTATACGCTCCTTCAAAGGTGACACGTTTAGCATCACCCCCACTTGATGGAATACGATAAATTTGCGGGCCACCGCCTCGGTTAGAAGTGAAATAAACAAATGCACCGTCTGGCGACCAATCAGGCTCAGTATCAATACCGCTACTATAAGTAAGCTGCTTCAGACCAGAACCATCAGCATTAATAATATATACCTGCGAGTTAGCGCTGTAAGTAAGGACAATAGCTAACTTGCTACCATCGGGGGACCAAGCCGGCGCACTATTATTACCTTTAAAATTTGCTAATACATATCGCTGACCAGAAACAAGTGACTGCACATAAATCACTGGCTTTTTCTTTTCAAAAGAAACATAAGCAATCTTTGTCCCGTCTGGCGACCAAGATGGAGAAATTAAAGGCTCTTTTGATGAAACAACTGTTTGGGGATTAAATCCATCAGCGTCGGCGACCTCTAATGAATAACGCCCATTTGCCTTATTAACGTAAGAAATACGTGTAGCAAACACCCCTTTCTCGCCCGTCAGCTTTTCATAAATCATGTCTGCAATTTTATGCGCAGTCATACGCTGTTGAGATTGTGTGATGGTAAATTCCATCGCTAATAACTGGTTCTGCTTAAGCACATCCAGCAAACGAAATGCCACTTTCATCCGATTTCCAGGAAGCGGCTCAACTGTACCTATCGTTAAAGCCTGCGCTTGAATTCCTAGCCAATCAGAATATTTAACATCGGCAACTTGATGTGGCTGATTTGCAACACCGCGAGTTTCCAATGTTCTAAACAAACCACTACGTTTTAAATCGGCATTAATAATATTGGAGATACTGCTTTGTTGCGCAGCTGCAGCAGGTGATGCGTCAAACGGCACTACTGCAATTGGGATTTGATTGGCCGCCCCGCCCATAATCTCAATGGTAAGCTCAGCTCGGGCGCTTAAAGAAAATAGCGCGATCAATAGCAATATAAAAAAACGGTGTTTCATCATCTCTATTGATTAACCTTTATCAGAATGATTAATGTCATTAGTTTTAATTTTAACAAAATTATCCATCTTCATTAGGACGGAATTTAAGTTTTAGCTCACGAAACTGACTAAACACGTCTGCTTGCGTAGGAACAGGTAGCGGCTGAGATTCCAAAATAGCCCGCTCAACCGCATCATCACAAGCCATCATACCGCTACTTTTTAGCAGTTTAGGATGACCAATCACCTCGCCTGTCGGCATCAATGAAATATTAAAAATCAACTCTGGCTTGCCAGACCCGCAAACTTGCTTATTCACATGTTGCTTAATCTTATTCGTGATTAAACCCACATATTTTGAAACTTCATTTTGGTTAGCCCCGCCGACTTGCGCCACCGCAGCTGGCTTAACTTGTGCAGGTCCTGCTGACTTACTTGGCTCCTGCTTATCCATTTTCGCGTCTTCAGCCAACATTTCTTGCTGAAGTTTCTTAAGTGTATCCAGATCAACCTTGGTTTCTTTTTTAGGAACCTCCTTAGGCTTGACTTCTTCTTTCACCTTTTCAGGCTTTGCTGGCTCTTTAGGCTTTTCAACTTTTGGCGGTGGTTTAACAGCCTCTTTTTTAATTTGAATCTCAGCCTTAGGTTCAGGCGTTGGCGGGGGCGCAGGTTTCGGTTCTGGCTTAACCGCTTCCACAGGCTTAACCGGCTCAGGTTCAATGACTGGCGGCGGAGGCTGGACTGAAACTTTAGGGGTAGGCAATGTATCCCAAAGCTCAACTTCAGCAATATTCATAGGCTGCACCGATTTCCAATGAACAGAAAATAAAAGCAAAGCGAGCAAAACACCATGCACCAAGAAGGTAAAAGCACCTGCTTGCCATGCCATTGTTTTTTCATGCTGCCTAATCATGCAAAATCGCCCGTTAACTCACAGGGTTTAATAAAAGCCCTGCTTTGGCTCCTGACTTCTTCAAGAGTTCAAGCACTTGAATTACTTTTTCATAATTCACTTTTTTATCCGCACTAATCACAAAGGCACGCTCGGGTTCTTTTTCAACCTGTTTTTTAATTTCAAAAAGCAATTGGTCACTTGATAACTGCTTTTCTTGAAATTCAATTTTCCCATTGGCCACCACAGTAATGACGATAGGTGTAGTTTGTTGCTTAAGAATCTCACCACCGACCTTAGGCAATTCAACCACACCCGGATTTGTCATCGGAGCTGTGACCATAAAAATAACAAGCAACACCAAGGTCACGTCGATATAAGGCACGACGTTAATTTGGTTCATCACACGACGTTTACGAAGTCTCGCCATGCTTAACTCTTACGTTGCAGAATATTAGTAAATTCTTCAATAAAGCTTTCGTAACGAACAGCCAAACGATCTACTGAAGATGAAAAACGGTTATAAGCAATCACGGCAGGAATGGCAGCAAACAAACCAATCGCCGTCGCAATCAAGGCTTCGGCAATCCCCGGAGCCACGTGGGCCAATGTTGCTTGCGCCATATTCGCCAAGCCACGGAAGGCATTCATAATGCCCCACACTGTGCCAAATAAACCGATATAAGGACTCACAGAACCGACTGACGCTAAATAAGGCAAGTGTGAATCAAGATCATCCATTTCTCGGTTGAATGTAGCTCGCATAGCACGACGGGAACCTTCCATCACATCGCTCACTTCTAAACCTTGTTGACGTTTCAAACGCGCAAATTCTTTGAATCCAGCTTCAAAAATACTCGACATACCATGTGGCTTATTTCGCCCAGAAGTAATGCCTTCGTAGAGCTTATTTAAATCACCGCCCATCCAAAAAGTATTTTCAAAATCTTCAGCTTCTTTCTCTGCACGACTAATCGTCATGACTTTAATGAATATGTACCACCATGAAACCAAAGAGACCAACAACAAAATCGCCATCACTAATTGCACAGGTAAACTTGCCCCTGTAAGCAAAGTCATTAAAGACATATCTGCTGCTGCATTTACTGGTAAATCCGTCATCATTTCTCCGTTATTTTTTAGTTCTAGCGAATCGCTTAATTAACACTCAAAACGTTGTAACATTAACTTTGGAATACTCACTGGCTTAAATTTTTCTGCATCAATACACACCACTTTAATCATGGCCGAAGTTAACATTTCTTCACCACGTAGAATAGACTGCTCAAAAGTAATAAAACTACGTCCTTGATTAATTAAGCAAGTACGCACTATCAACGCGTCATCGAATTTTGCTGGTTTTTTATAATGCATATCAATATGACGCACCACAAATAAAACACCAAGCGTCTCTCGCATTTCAGTCTGAATAAAGCCCAAATGTCTTAACCATTCAGTACGTGCACGTTCCATAAAATTCAAATATTGGCTGTGATAAACCACCCCGCCTGCATCTGTATCTTCCCAGTAAACCTGCACAGGCCATTCAAATTGCATACTCAATTTCCGCCCTCTGTTGCCCACACATCTCCTGAAGCAAGCGCCTTAGGGACAGGCAAACCAAAATGTTGATAAGCTTGCTGAGTAGCCACACGTCCACGTGGCGTGCGCATTAAATAACCTTGTTGGATTAAATAGGGTTCTAATACATCTTCAATAGTATCTCGCTCTTCACCAATGGCTGCAGCCAGATTATCCAAACCTACTGGACCGCCATTAAACTTCTCAAGCACAGCCAGCAATAATTTTCTGTCCATCACATCAAAACCCAGCTGATCAACATCCAGCATTTTGAGTGCGGCATCTGCAATTGCAGAAGTCACGACACCATCTGATTTTACTTGCGCGTAATCACGCACACGACGTAATAAACGGTTGGCTATTCGAGGGGTGCCACGCGAACGTTTAGCAATTTCTAAAGCTCCATCACCTTGCATATCCACTTCTAACAAACCAGCTGAACGCGAAACAATCCGGGCCAATTCATCAGAAGTATAAAATTCAAGTCGAGACACAATACCAAAACGATCACGCAAAGGATTCGTTAACATGCCAGCTCTTGTGGTCGCACCCACCAGCGTAAATGGAGGCAAGTCCAATCGAACAGAACGCGCTGCTGGACCTTCACCAATCATAATATCCAGACGATAGTCTTCCATGGCTGGATACAAAATCTCTTCAACTACTGGGGATAAGCGATGGATTTCATCAATAAAAAGTACGTCATTAGGTTCAAGATTGGTTAGTAAGGCAGCCAAATCCCCCGCCCGCTCAAGCACAGGACCAGAGGTTTGGCGCATATTCACGCCCATCTCTTTGGCAATAATATGCGCTAATGTCGTCTTACCTAAGCCAGGCGGCCCAAATAATAAAACGTGATCTAACGGCTCGCTACGCCCACGTGCTGCATTAATAAAAATTTCAAGCTGCCCACGCGCTTTTTCTTGTCCAACATACTCATCTAATACCTTAGGACGTAAAGCTCGCTCCAGCGTTTCTTCTTGCTGACTTAACGGCTCAGTAGCAATGAGGCGATCGGCTTCAATCATGATTTAGACAAGGCCTTCAATGCGAGTTTAATGCCTTCAGACACCCCAACATCAGGGGCGAGTTGTTTGACAGCGAGCAAGGCTTCTTTTTCGTTATAACCTAAAGAAACCAAAGCATTCAAGACATCACTGGCTGCTGATTTTGGAGCGCCTGGGGTTGCAGCGATCCCTTCAATCGAGAATTTATCTTTCAGCTCAAGCAGCAAACGTTCTGCTGTTTTTTTACCAACGCCCGGTATGCGCGTGAGCATTGCAGTATCTTGTAATGCAACGGCCTGAATCAAATCTTCAACAGACAAACCACTTAAAATAGATAAGGCAGATTTAGCACCAATGCCATTCACTTTCAGCAATTGTCGGAATGTTGCGCGCTCACGCTCAGTACCAAAACCATAAAGTAATTGTGCATCTTCACGCACCACAAAATGTGTCAATAAAGTGACCACATCATCAATGGCAGGCAAGTTATAAAAAGTACCCATAGGCACTTCACATTCATAACCAACTCCATTGCAATCGAGCACAACAAACGGTGGTGTTTTCTCGATCAAAACCCCTTTTAATCGTGCAATCATACTAATCGTCCACCTTTCACGCGGAAGCCTGCTGTCGCCAACTTACCCATCCCTTGACCACCATGTGCATGACAAATCGCACAAGCTAAAGCATCAGCAGAATCAGGTTTTGGCGTCATCGGTAATTTAAGTAAACGTTTCACCATCTCTTGCACTTGCTCCTTAGCAGCATGCCCGTTACCAACAACCGATTGTTTGACTTGCAAGGCAGTATATTCTGCAACGCTTAAATTTCTAATCACTGCCGCACTAATGGCAGCACCGCGAGCCTGACCCAATAACAAAGTCGATTGTGGATTCACGTTCACGAACACTTTTTCAATCGCCACTTCATCGGGCTGATAAGTATCAATGACTTCAAACAAACCATCTAAAATAATTTTTAAACGGGCGGGCAATTCTTCCCTATCTTCGGTTTTTGCGCTGGCTGTTTTAATCGTACCGCTCGCGATATAGGTAATTTTCTCGCTGAGCTTCTCAATTACGCCAAAACCAGTGAGTCGTAAGCCTGGGTCTATTCCCAAAATTCTCACGACATTCGCTGGTGCGCTACTCAAACTCACTATTCTTCGATGACCGCTGAGGTGTAAATCTCTTGCACATCATCCAAGTCATCTAAGGCATCAAGCAATTTCTGCATTTTCACTGCATCATCACCGGTAAATACGGTTTCGTTATCCGCCTTCATTGTCACTTCAGCGAGCACCGCATTTAAACCAGCCGCTTCCAACGCATCTTTTACCGCAGAGAAATCTGCTGGCGTTGTAATCACTTCAATACTGCCATCATCGTTATTGATAATATCTTCAGCGCCTGCTTCCAATGCGGCTTCCATCACCTGATCTTCATTCGTGCCTGGTGCAAATAACAAACTGCCGCAATGTTTAAACATAAATGCCACTGAACCATCAGTACCTAAATTGCCGCCAAATTTAGTGAACGCATGACGCACATCAGCAACGGCTCGATTACGATTATCAGTTAAACAATCCACAATAACGGCTGCGCCACTAATACCATAACCTTCATAACGAATTTCTTCGTAATTCACACCTTCAAGTGTGCCCGCACCGCGCTTAATCGCATTTTCAATATTATCTTTAGGCATGGATTCGCCTTTAGCTTTATCCACTGCCATACGCAAACGTGGGTTAGTTCCCACATCGGCACCGCCCATACGAGCAGCTACTGTAATTTCTTTAATTAAACGTGTGAAAATTTTGCCGCGTTTAGCATCTTGACGGCCTTTGCGATGCTGAATATTGGCCCACTTGGAATGCCCTGCCATGACCTAACCCTTAATAGCTAATAAATAAAAGGATTTTACCATAAGAGCCTATCAAATTAGCTGTGGTAAATAGGGAGTGATTTTAATCCTGCCCCATCGCAGGCTCTATTTGGTTATGCGTTCGAATAGTTTGAACTGAGATGATTAGCAACGCCATTGCAATAAAAGCCATGCCCCATAACTCAATGAATGTAGGCTTTTCACCCAGCTGCATCCATGCCGCAATCACCCCAATTAAAGGGGCTAGCATTGAGGTCATACTTGCCACACCTGCCGCAAGTCTTTGCAAAGCATACAACCAAAGCAACCAAGCCAATGCATTACAGAAAACAGCATTAAAAGTAATGGCAGCAAATAAACGATGCGTCCAATCAATCGGTGGCGCCTCTACAATAAAAGCTAAAGCAACTAAGGGCAAAGAACCCATTAACATTTGCCATGCCGTAAGTGACAAGAGATCAATATCTGGCACTTTACGATGCAATTTCTTAGCGATGATTACTGCCAGCGCCCAAAATATCCCCGACAAAATCGCCAAATACATACTAAAAACATCACTTCCTAAATGTAATGGATCAAATATCAGTAACAATCCAATCACAGATGCCAGAACAGCAATCCATTGTATGCCGCGTATTTTTTCACCGAGCAAAGGCCAAGCCAACACCATCACCCAAAAAGGCATGGTGTAAGTCAACACAGCAGTTTTACCTGCACCTCCATAAACCAGAGCCCAAATGAGTAGGCCGGTAAATCCACAGGTTTGTAAGATACCTAACAAAACGAGCGTCGGAAATTCCCTTGGTCGCATAGGTCTTTTCAAGACCAGCATCACCGCCATTAAACACAACGCCCCCAAAAGAGTACGCATTGCGCCAAACTGAAAAGGGCCTGCATCGAGCAGAGCATATTTCATCACGACCCAGTTATAACCCCAAAAAATAGAGAGTAATAGCAAAGCCGCAAAGGCTTTAAGTGTTGTTGATTTTGAAGCACTCATTTATTTCTTCCTAATATTTCCAACTATCCGAACCAATAAAAAAGGCGCTTAATGAAGCGCCTTTTTACATGATATTTTTTATAAATATCGCGCCAACATGGCGTTTTGTAAATCGGCGGCTGGCAAAGGCAGCTTCACGAAAATGCCGCTACCCGCAGCTTCAGTGACAGGCTCACCTTTTTTATTTAGCATGCTTTCCACAATAATTTCACGATTACCACTCGGATGCACAATCTCCAAACGGTCACCTACAGCAAAACGATTTTTCACTGAAATATCAGCCAAGCCTTTGGTCTCGTCGTAGGCCACGATATCGCCTACATACAAACTGCGATTAGATTTTGAATAGCCTTGCATATAATTTTGATGGTCTTCCGTATGGTGACGTTCCAAGAAACCATCGGTATACCCACGATTCGCTAAGCTTTCCAATTCACCAAGTAAATTCATATCAAACGGTCGGTCAGCCACTGCATCATCAATCGCTCTACGATAAGCTTGCGCTGTACGTGCCACGTAATAACGAGATTTAGTACGGCCTTCAATTTTCAGCGAATCTACACCAATCTTAGTCAAGCGTTCCACATGCTCAATCGCACGCAAATCTTTACTATTCATAATATAAGTGCCGTGCTCATCTTCCATAATCGGCAACAAATCACCTGGACGATCTTTTTCTTCGATCAAATAAACTTTATCCGCTTCAGGGTGACGCTGCATACTGCCGCAACTCGATAAACTAGACTTTTCCATCTCAGCTTTAAAATCGAAATCTTGCAAACGAATAACACCCGCAGCATCTTCATTGGCGTCATGTACTTTGTAATCCCAACGGCAACTATTGGTACATGTACCTTGATTAGGATCGCGATGATTAAAGTAACCAGACAACAAACAACGACCTGAATACGCAATACACAAAGCGCCGTGTACAAATACTTCCAATTCCATATCTGGGCAAAGCTGACGAACTTCTTCAATCTCATCAATCGATAATTCACGCGATAAAATTACACGCGTTAGTCCCAAAGCTTTCCAAAATTTAACCGCGGCATAATTAACAGTATTCGCTTGCACTGAAAGATGCACATCAATCTCAGGCCACTTCTCACGCACCATCATAATCAAACCAGGGTCAGCCATAATCAAAGCATCGGGTTTCATCGCTACCACTGGCTCCATATCAGCCATATACGTTTTAATTTTGGCGTTATGCGGAAGAATATTACTCGCCACAAAAAACTTTTTACCTCGCGCATGCGCCTCATTGATACCAAGCTCAATATTCGCCATTGAAAAATCATTATTTCTAGCACGAAGACTGTAGCGTGGCTGACCCGCATAAACCGCATCTGCACCAAAATCGAATGCGGTACGCATCCTATCCAAATCGCCAGCTGGCGCGAGTAACTCTGGAACTTTCATTATTTCAAAACCTTTAACTAAAACTGCTTATTCACCAATAATTTTTACTAAGACACGCTTTTTACGACGGCCATCAAACTCACCGTAAAAAATCTGTTCCCACGGGCCGAAATCTAAACGACCTTCAGTAATGGCCACTACTACTTCACGCCCCATAATTTGACGTTTCATATGCGCATCCGCATTGTCTTCACCAGTATCGTTATGGCGGTAATTGCGAATAGGCTCATGTGGCGCAAGGCGCTCTAACCATTCTTTATAATCGTGATGCAAGCCAGACTCATCATCATTAATAAAGACACTGGCTGTAATATGCATCGCATTCACCAAGACCAAACCCTCACGCACACCACTCTCACGCAAGCACTCATTCACCTGCTGAGTAATATTAATCAGAGCAACGCGGGTCGGTGGATTAAACCAAAGTTCTTTACGATAACTTTTCATCATCTAACCTTCTTTAAGCTTATTTAATTGGAACTACTTTACAGCCGATATAACGATTGTCTGCATTCGCTTCCAAGCTCACATCAGCGCCTGTCATATCTAAACGACTAATACCGTTGCTATAAACTTTTTCAGTTCCAACTCTAGGCAACAGCACTTCCCGATCTGAAAGCATCAACCAAACATTCGCACCGTTATCTAAAGTACGCACATAAAATTTCTTACCTTTTTCACATGCATACTCAGTTGAGTTAGCAGGCTTATAAGCACGGGGTGCATCGCCACCGTTACCAAATGGCCACAAGTTCACATCTTTAACTTTATCCAATGAACTGCAAGCTGAAACGAATGAGAATGCCAAAAAGAGTAAACTTAATTTCATACATAATTTATTCATCGCACTAGCCTTTTACTTTTAATTATCACGATTATATCGTGATTTGAAATGACAGATATGAACTACAAGAGACAAAAAACTAGATAGACTTTTTGATTGCGATTAGAATCAGATTAACTTAATAGCTTTTGGAGTACTAAAATTAATTTCTATCGCATCCTTTTCATCTCAATGATTACAGCCATTCTTGCAGCGTGTGCTGGCGGCGGCGGGGTCATCACCCATAATACTGAGAGTGCTAGCAAATTAAATCCAGCCATGATGGCTGAATTTCCACTACCAAAAGATGCACGTGTATTAAATGAAAACTCACTAATTTTAGGTGAAGGTGAGGCGTGGGTTGGTCGTTTAGAGCTTTATTCACCTTTATCAGCTAGCGATACGGTTGCCTTTTTTGTAGAGCGTTATCCGCAAGCTGGATGGACTTTGCTGTCATCAACCAAGTCAAAAAACAGCATCATTGTTTTTACGAATGCTAAAAAATCTGTAACTGTTGAAGTAGCTGAAGGCTCTGCGCTGAGCATGGCATCAAAGATTACGATTACTGTTTCACCACTTAACACCAACCCTACACCAGCTAAAAAGAAATAGTCTCAAACAAATAAAAAAGCGCTTAATGCGCTTTTTTATTTTCGCCAATCCTCAGCACGTCCAATCACACCGAGCACGATTCGCAATACGCCATAAACTATCCATGAAAATATGCGGTGCTTTAGATTGCCACGTACCCATGCTTGTGGGCTAATTTCTATTGCTCCATCCTGTATGGATTGCAAAACACTGGCTCGTAATTCTTCTGCAAAGAAATGATCGCGCACCATCACATTAGCCTCACGTGCTAACAACAAACTAAACGGATCAATGTTAGATGAGCCTACTGTTGCCCACTCTTGATCGATCACGGCAACCTTGCTGTGCATAAAGCTTTTACGGTATTCGTAAATCTCGATGCCATGCGCTAAAAAAGTGCTATAAAAAGCATGCGTGGCTAACATCACCAAGTACTCTATACGTCCTTGCAATAACAGCTTAACAGACACACCACGGTCAGCTGCATCGATTAAAGCTTTGCGGAAACGCCAACCCGGCACGAAGTAAGAATTAGCGATAATAATTTCTTCTTTCGCATTGGCGATGGCTTCAAGATAAGCTTCTTCAATATCACGCCTATGCAACACATTGTCACGCAACACCAAAGCGGCTTTAACTTCTTTATATTTCGAATCCAATTTAGTTTTTGCACTGGCATATTGTTGAGAAACTTTTCTTAATTGCAGCCATGCTAAATGCTTCCAAAGTTTTTGAACACTATCCAAAAGTGGCGCTAATAATGCACCTCGAATCTCCACGGCATAATCGACTCTTGGAGAGGCTTCTTCAGGCACGTTATTGTCATCAATAATATTAATGCCACCGACAAATCCAACTTTTCCATCGATGACGACGACTTTGCGGTGCAAGCGCCGCAAGCGATTTTTTTTGAAGGTCCAAGGTGAGATTTTTTGGCGGTAGAACATGACATTCACGCCTGCCAATTGAAAGCCTTGTAAAAAGGTGATGCTGAAATCTTGACTGCCAAAACCATCGAGCAATAAATAAACTTTTACTCCACGATGCGCGGCTTTTTTTAAGGCATTACCAATACGACGACCAATCACATCTTCTTGGTAAATGTAAGTCTCTAAATAAATCTCATGGCGGGCATGCTGAATAGCTGCTTCTAGCGCAGGAAAATATTCTGCACCGTTACGCAATAATTTAAGATGATTACCACCAATAAAGTTGGTCATTTTTTATACAAAGTCGCAGTGAGCATGACGTGGTCAGACACTTTTAAGAAACTAGCGCCTGAGTGAATTTCAGCATGGCGAATGTGAAATCCACGTACATAAATACGGTCTAGTTTCAACAATGGCATCCATGAAGGAAAGCTACGCGCATGGTTGCCTGTATGCTGTTCAAATACTTCATGCAAATCTAATCGCGATGCAAAACCACCGCCTGCACGGGTGCTCCAATCATTGAAATCGCCAGCAATCATCAAAGGCGCATGGCTTGGCACATGTGTATCAATGTATTCAGCAATGGCATGTAACTGGGCTCGGCGCCATTTAGCAAATAAGCCTAAATGCACACAAATAGCATGAAGCGGCTCATCCCAACCAGGCACCTGAATTTCGCAATGCAACATGCCGCGCTCTTCTGTTGCGTGCGCTGAAATGTCAGCGTTATGGCTGTTGATAATTGGGAACTTAGAAAGCAGTGCATTACCGTGATGACCCGCTGGATAAACGGCATTTTTACCGTAAGCATAATCTGGCCAAATCGCCTCCGCTAAAAACGAAGCTTGCCCTTGTTCTGGCCAAGCTTCAAAGCGCTTGCTATGCATAGCATGAACATCGCGCACTTCTTGTAAAAAAACAATATCAGCAGTGGTTTTGCGAAGGATTTCGCGTTGGTGGTGCAAAGAAAATCGGGCGCTAAAATGAGTGACGCCCTTGTGTATGTTGAAGGTGGCGATGTGTAGTGTTTTATTCACTTAATCCGCCATCAAATTTAGGAAACCTCGAGCATACGGTCTAGTGTTAATTTGGCCAGTGCCGCCTCATGCGCTGGCACTTTAATCTGATTCACCACATTGCCGTCTACTAAGTTTTCCAAAGTCCAAGCAAGGTGTTGTGGGTCTATGCGTGCCATGGTTGAGCATTCACAAATCACATGCGACATGAACTGTACGGTTTTTCCTTGCGATTTCATTTGCTCAGCTAAACGATTAACCAAGTTAAGCTCGGTACCAACCAACCAATGTGTGCCCGCAGGCGCATCAGAAACGGTCTTTAAGATGTATTCCGTAGATCCCACATAGTCAGAGTTCAAACAAACTTCAAACGGCGATTCTGGATGTGAAATGACCATGCCGTCAGGATGTTCAGCACGGAATTTAGTGATGTTTTGCTTACGGAACATTTGATGGACAGCGCAATGGCCTTTCCATAACAAAATCTTGGCATTTTTAATTTGCTCTTCGGTCAAACCACCCATCGGCTGATCTGGATCCCACACCGGCATTTGATCGAGTGGAATACCCATTTTGTAACCACTCCAACGACCCAAGTTTTGGTCAGGAAAGAACAATACTTTTTCTTTTTGTTTGAAAGCCCACTCTAAAATCTTAGGGGCATTGGTTGAGGTACATACAATACCGCCATGCTCACCGCAAAAAGCTTTCAAATCGGCCGCTGAGTTAATGTAAGTGACAGGAGTAATGACTTCATCAAAATCCAGCACTTTAGAAAGCTCACGGCGTGAACGCTCAACTTTAGCAAGGTTGGCCATGTCGGCCATTGAACAACCCGCAGATAGATCAGGCAAGATTGAAATTTGCTCAGGACGTGACAAAATATCCGCCACTTCGGCCATAAAGTGCACACCTAAAAATACAATGTATTCGGCATCGGTTTCGCCTGCAAAACGAGAAAGCTTAAGCGAGTCACCGGTGTAATCAGCATGGCGATAAACGCCTTCTTGTTGATAATGATGCCCAAGAATCACTAACTTTTTACCAAGCTTATTTTTGGCAGCAACAATGCGCTCTTGCAATTCAGCTTCTGCTGTTGCCTGAAAACGCTCAAATTTAATTGGGGATGTTTGCATAAGCATTCCGTTTATTGCTTTAAAGTGTTAGTTGATGTCGTTCGCCAAGGCGGCGGATTGCTTCTACATTTGTCCAAGAAAATACCCGTTTTTCTGCTTCTCGCCAATCCACCCACTCATAAGCCACATGCTCATTAGGGGCCAACTCAACATCTAAAGTACTAGGTAATTCCAAGCCAAATATATGTTCTACATTTTGCGTTACACCAGGCGCATAACGATAGCGCCAGTGCTCATAAATTTCATAGGTTTGAGAAAACTGCCAATCGCTAAGTGCGTATTTTTCAGCATCTAAACCTGTTTCTTCTTTCACTTCACGGATTGCTGTTGCCCTTAAATCAGCATCATCAACTTCAATACTGCCAGTCACTGATTGCCAAAATCCGGCTTTATCTGCACGTTCAATAAGCAATACTTTTAAGTCTGCTGTATGAATCAACACTAAAACAGAAATCGGTGTTTTAAATGTTTCTGCAGTCAATTTAAGCACTCACTTGAATGCAAAAAAGCAAAGAACCAAATATCTAATGACATTTAATTCTTCGCTTTTGTGAGTGAATTAAGCTTCAGCAACTTTTTGTTGCGTACGTAAACGAATGTGCAATTCACGTAATTGTTTTTCGTCCACTTCATTTGGTGCGTTTGTCATCAAGCATTGTGCACGTTGTGTTTTAGGGAACGCAATTACGTCACGAATAGACTCTGCACCTGCCATTAAAGTTACTAAACGATCTAAACCAAACGCCAAACCACCGTGTGGAGGTGCGCCGTATTGAAGCGCATCAAGCAAGAAGCCAAATTTTTCTTGTGCTTCTTCTTTGCTAATCTTCAATGCATCAAATACTTTTGATTGCACTTCTTGTTTATGGATACGCACTGAACCGCCGCCCACTTCCCAACCATTCAACACCATGTCATAAGCTTTAGATAAACATGCGCCTGGATTAGTTGCCAACAAATCTTCGTGGCCATCTTTTGGTGAAGTGAACGGATGATGTAATGCCACCCAACGATCAGCTTCTTCATCATGTTCAAACATTGGGAAATCGACCACCCATAGTGGCGCCCAAGCACGGCCATCTACATGGCCTTTATCGTGACCGACTTTAAGACGTAAAGCGCCCAAAGCTTCGTTCACTACTTTTGTTTTATCCGCACCGAAGAACACGATGTCGCCATTTTGCGCACCTGTGCGATCAATAATCGCTTGCAATGCTTTTACGTGAATGTTTTTCACGATTGGGCTTTGCAGACCTTCTTCGTTTAATTGTGTGATGTCGTTAATCTTGATGTACGCCAAACCTTTAGCGCCATAAATCTTCACGAACTCAGTGTATGCATCGATTTCTGAACGGCTAATTGCTGCTCCATTTGGCACACGCAAAGCAGCTACGCGGCCATTTTCCATATTGGCAGCGCCTGAGAATACTTTGAAGTCCACATCTTTCATGACATCCGAAAGCTCTGTGATTTCTAAAGTCACGCGCATGTCTGGTTTGTCTGAACCATAACGTGTCATCGCTTCAGAGAACGGCATACGTGGGAATTTTTCTGGCAAATCGATATCTTGAACACCCTTGAACATTTTGCGAATCATATCTTCGACAATGTTCATGATTTCTTCTTCACCTAAAAATGAAGTTTCAATATCGACTTGTGTAAATTCTGGCTGGCGGTCTGCACGTAAATCTTCATCACGGAAACATTTAGTGATTTGGAAATAACGATCAAATCCTGAAACCATCAACAGCTGTTTAAATAATTGCGGTGATTGTGGCAACGCAAAGAACATGCCGTCATGCACACGGCTAGGCACCAAGTAATCACGTGCGCCTTCTGGCGTGCTGCGTGTCAACATTGGTGTTTCAACTTCAATAAAACCATTGGTATCTAAATGGTCACGTAAAGTTTTAGCCACGCGATAACGTAACATCATATTTTTTTGCATCGCTGGGCGGCGCAAATCAATATAGCGATGCTCAAGACGCACTGTTTCGGTCAGATTTTCATCATCCAACATGAACGGTGGTGTGAGCGATGGATTCAAGATTTCAATCTCACTTGCTAACATTTCCACTTCACCGGTTGGGATGTTTTTATTAACCGTACCTTCCGGTCTTGGGCGTACTTTACAAGTCACTTTCAATACGTATTCGCTACGTACTGATTCCGCAATCGCAAAAGCTTCTGGTGTATCTGGATCAATCACGATTTGCGCCATGCCTTCACGGTCGCGCAAGTCGATAAAAATAACGCCGCCATGGTCACGACGACGATGCGCCCAACCACATAAAGTTACTGTTTGGCCAATTAAGTCGCGGTTTACATGTCCGCAGTAATGAGTACGCATATTAAAAAGTTCTTTAGAAAAAATTAAAGTTATAAAAATTAATTAAGCATCTGATGTTTCATCAACACCAGGATCATGCTCTACCATATGCGGAGTTGAAGGTGCAACGACACCCATCGAAATAATATATTTCAATGCTTCATCCACGCTCATGTGCAATTCAATGACATCGCTTTGATGCATCATCAAGAAAAAACCTGATGTTGGGTTAGGCGTTGTTGGTACATACACACTCACATAACCACCTTTAAGATGGTTCGCTACATCGCCACCTGGCGTGCCAGTCATAAAGGCAATCGTCCAGCTTCCTTGACGTGGATATTGCACCAACAAAGCTTTACGGAAAGCATTGCCAGAATCTGAAAACAAAGTATCAGAAACTTGTTTGACGCTCGAGTAAATTGACTTCACTACAGGCACACGGGTCAACATTGCTTCCCATAAACGCAAGATACGTTTACCAAAGAAGTTAGTCGCAATCACACCGGTAATAAAAATAATCAGCAGGGTTAAGATTGCACCCAAGCCAGGAACTGCGCGGCCAAGTTGCGCCTCAGGACGCCATTCAATCGGCAACAGCAATAAGCTTTGATCCATCATGCCAATTAAAGTGCTCAACACCCAAACGGTGATAAAAAGTGGCACTAAAACTAGCAAGCCTGTAATAAAGTTTTTTTTCATATTCTGGTTTTACTCAGTTCAGTTTTTAATGACAAGCGCAGCCTGTTACACATGCTGCAGGTGCGGCCTCAGTCTTTTTTTCTGGCTTAGCTGGTTTAGAGCCGCTGCCTTTAAAATCGGTTGCATACCAGCCTGTGCCATTCAACTGAAAACTTGGCGCCGATACTTGTTTTGCAAACGTCTCTTTATTGCATTCAGGGCAAGCCGTTAAATTTGGCTCACTCGCTTTACGCATCACTTCTTTTTTAAAACCACAGCTTGTACATTGATAATCATAAATAGGCATAGAAAGCTCCTACTTGAAAAATAAGAATTATACCCGAAGGTGCTGATAGATGGGCATTAGTCTTGACTCCAAGGCGCTACTTTAAGTAGCAATAACATCCCCGGAATTGCGATGATAAAACAGAAGATAAAAAACTGTTGCCAACCAAAATATTCGACTAAATAACCAGTTGCTGAATTAGCGACGGTACGCGGCACAGCGGCCAAGCTAGTAAACAAGGAAAACTGTGTAGCGGTATAAAGTGGATTAGTGGTGTGGGCAATATAGGCGACAAAAGCAGCTGTGCCTAAACCAACACCAAAAGCTTCAAGGCCAATCACAGCGCCTAACCAGAACAAACTATGACCTGCCCCAGCTAACCAAGCAAAGCCTAGAATAGCAATCATTTGAATGGCACCAAATATCCATAAAGCGCGATTAATACCGATTTTCATCATCCAAATACCGCCTAATATGCCACCAATCACACTAGGCCAAAGTCCAGCGTTTTTAGCAATCAAGCCGATTTCGGTTTTACTAAAGCCCATATCCAAATAAAAAGGCGTGGCAAGCGCAGTCGCCATGCTATCGCCTAATTTGTACAGAAAAATGAATGCGAGAATAGTGAGTGCACTTTTCACTCCGCGACGCCCAATAAACTCTTGAAAAGGCTCGACAACCGCTGCTCTTAGCGTTTTTGGTGTGCCGTTCATTAATGCAGGCTCTTGCACTAACAAGGTCATTACAATGCCTGGCAGCATGAACAACGCCGTAATTGAAAACACACTATCCCAAGGTAAATGGTCGGCCAAAATTAAAGATAAAGAACCTGGCACCAAGCCGGCAATTTTGTAGGCGTTTACATGGATGGTATTGCCTAAGCCCAGTTCATGATCGGGCAGTATTTCACGACGATAAGCATCTAAAACGACATCTTGGCTGGCACTAAAAAATGCAACGAGGGTTGAGAAATACGCAATCGTCCAAATATCCAATTGCGGATGAAAAATACCAAGAAGCGGTAAAGTCACTATCAGTCCTAATTGCATCACTAACAACCAACCACGGCGTCGACCGCCTAATTTTTGGCCAAGCGGCAAAGCATACCGATCAAACAAAGGCGCCCAAATAAATTTCCAAGTGAACGGCAATTGGATTAAAGCAAACAGACCAATCGCTTTTAAATCAACCCCCTCACTTCTCAACCATGCTGGCAATAGACTGACCAAAATATAAAGCGGCAAGCCCGAGCTAAACCCAGTGAAAATGCAAATCAGCATGCGCTTATTCATCAGCGGAGTTAAGAAGTGTAATTTTGAGAAATGTGGTGTTGTTTTTATTTGATTGATATTCATAGGCTCAACGATAACCGAAAAACCTGCTTTCATGCCACAATATTGAAATGATAGAACTCAGTTTTTTAAGTGCGTTTTTGGTTGGCCTACTTGGCGGCGGACATTGCATAGGGATGTGTGGTGGCTTTGTTGGTGCCGTAAGTGTGCATTTACCCCAACACAAATCCAGCAAGCTTCCTTTTCTGCTTGCCTACAACACAGGGCGTATTTTAAGTTATATCATCGCTGGCATGGTCGCTGGATTTTTAGGTGCGACGAGTTTTTTCTTAAACCACATCTTACCTATTCAAAAAACTTTATATTTAATCAGTAGTGGCATGCTAATTTTATTAGGCTTGTATTTGGCAGGCATTTGGCACGGCCTTACTTATTTAGAGCAAATTGGCGGCGTCTTATGGAAGCATATCCAACCTTATTCCAAAAAATTCATCCCCATTAAAAATCTCAAACAAGCACTAATTTTAGGTGGGCTTTGGGGTTGGTTGCCGTGTGGGTTGGTGTATAGCATTCTGATTGCAGCAGTAGCTACAGGCAGCGCAGTCAATGGAGGTTTGCTGATGCTGGCATTTGGTTTAGGCACACTGCCAACATTACTAGCCATGGGATTGGCAGCAGTAAAACTTAAAAGCTTTTTACAGAATATTTGGGTAAGACGCGCCAGCGGATTGCTGGTGATCAGTTTTGGTTTGGCTGGGATTTTGAGACTGTTCCAATAAATTTAAGACTGCCCAGACCTTAAGCGATACATCGCCAAATTGCCTCGAATATTAGTCATCACGTGCACTTCTTTTTTATCAGTTAATACCAAACGCTGCTGCACTTTAATATTGCTCTTACGGCAAAAATCATCAAAGTCATTAATCGTACATAAATGCACGTTAGGCGTGTCATACCATTGGTAAGGCAAATTATCAGACACTGGCATATTGCCGGTCATAATTTGAATACGGTGACGCCAATAGCCAAAATTTGGGAAGGTGACTATCACTTCGCGACCTACGCGTAACATCTCGTGTACGATTGCCTCGGTATTTAGAACGGCCTGCAAGGTCTGTGACAAAATCACCACATCAAATGATTGCGCTTCAAAACCTGACAATCCAGATTCCAAATCCATCTGAATCACATCCACACCGTTATTCATGGCTTTTAGCCAATTAGCATCATCTTTTTCAACGCCATAACCACGAATATTGTGTGTTTTACGTAATTGGCTTAACAAAGAACCATCGCCGCAACCCAAATCCAGCACTTTAGCGTTTGGTGCTACCCATTGAGCGATTAAAGCAAAGTCAGCGCGGGCATCTGCACTCATTGCCATGTTTTTTTCTAAGTTACCCATGGCTAAACCTCAATCTTTGCTAAATATTGACGCATGATGTTGTGATAATGCTCATCTGGCATTAAGAACGCATCATGGCCATGCGCAGCCGTCACTTCTGCGTAACTCACCGAGAGCTCGTTATCGAGTAAAGCTTTTACAATTTCACGCGAACGACCAGGCGAGAAGCGCCAATCGCTGGTAAATGAAACCACTAAAAAGTCTGACTTTACTTTAGCCAATGCGGCAGACAAATCACCTTGATAATCAAAAGCTGGATCAAAGTAATCTAGTGCGCGTGTCATGCGTAAATAGGTATTTGCATCAAATTCACCGGCGAATTTATCACCTTGATAGCGCAAATATGATTCCATTTCGAAATCAACATCGAAACCATATTTAACGTGACCATCTCGTAATTTACGGCCAAATTTAGCACCCATTGCATCATCACTTAAGTAAGTAATATGGCCGAGCATACGTGCAATACGTAAACCTCGACGCGGCAACACACCGTGATTGTAATAATCACCTCCATGGAACTCAGGGTCGGTAATAATTGCTTGGCGCGCGACTTCGTTGAATGCGATATTTTGAGCAGTAAGATTAGGGGCGGATGCAATCACCAAGGCATTACGAACACGCTCAGGATAAGCAATGGTCCATTGCAAGGCTTGCATACCACCTAGGCTTCCGCCAACAATCGCAGCAAGCTGCTTAATCCCCAAGGAGTCTGCTAATCGTGCTTGAGAATTGACCCAATCTTCTACAGTCACTACAGGGAAGCTCGCGCCCCAAGGTTTATCAGTTGCCGGATTGGTGCTTAGCGGACCACTACTGCCATGACAGCCGCCAAGATTATTCAAGCCAATCACAAAGAATTTATTGGTGTCTAAAGGTTTACCTGGGCCAATCAGGTTATCCCACCAGCCAGGATTTTTATCAGCCTCATCATATTTTCCAGCCACATGATGGTTGCCAGATAAGGCGTGACAAATCATTACTGCGTTTGATTTATCGGCATTTAATTTACCGTAAGTTTCATAAACGAGATGATATTGTGATAACACATCGCCACTTTTTAAGCTAAGTGGTTCCGTGAAGTGCGCAGTTTTCGCGGCAACAATGCCGACTGATGATGGTAAAGACATGGCGTAATTATACTATGAGCAGGAATAAATTTAACTGCTTGACTGCCAACAGCCCAAAGTCACTCGTTGAATCCCTGCTAAATCGAGCGCATGAGTAATTTGCATAAAACCTGCATCTCTTAAAAGTTGAGCAACATCACTTGCTTGATTATAGCCATGCTCAAGCATCAGCCAAGCATTTATATTCAAATGTTGAGGGGCTTGGTTAATAATGATTCGAATATCATCCAATCCATCTACACCAGAAGCGAGCGCAGAGATTGGCTCAAAGCGCAAATCGCCTTGGCTTAAATGAATATCACCTTCTCGAATATAAGGGGGATTACTAACAATCACATCAAACTTTGCATGCGAACTTTGAGCAAATTCAGAAAACCAATGACTTTTAATAAATTTAACGTGGCTTAACTTTAAAGATTCGCTATTCTCAGTAGCGACTTGCAAAGCCTCGGCGCTGCAATCAACAGCCGTCACTTGCGCGTGAGGCCTTTGGCTCGCAATTGCTAATGCAATCGCCCCCGTGCCCGTGCCTAAATCCAGGACCAAACAGACTCTATCTGCTGGAATCTTAGCAAGCGTTGCTTCAACTAGGGTTTCTGTATCAGGCCGAGGAATAAGCGTAGCCTTGGTCGTTTTTAAATCTAAACCATAAAACTCGCGCCGACCCAAAATATAAGCCATAGGCTCACCGCTAATCCGACGCTGCAATAAAGCTTCTACAGCAGCCATCTGCTCTAGTGTGAGGACATCATTAGCATGGGCAATTAACCAAGCATGGTCAACCTTAAGCACATGCTGCATGAATCGCCGAACCTCTAAAGTAGCTTCTTCAGTACTTAAAGAGTTGACCAATTGCTGTGTGATTTGGTTTAAAAAAGTTTTAATGACTGTCATCGGGGTATTTTAATGGCTACAAGCAACAAAAAGCCAAGATTAATCTTGGCTTTGGTTGTGATCGCAAGAATCTTATTAAGTTAAAGCTTATGGGTTTTAATTCTACTAATAGGGAACGAGCTTTCTTTATTCGCATCGATTTTATTAATAAAGAACACCTGAGCAAGTCTTGAGTTCTCATTCGTTGTACCAAAGAACTGATTAGCGCAATGATGGATATCACCTTCAAACAAAATAAGCGTATTGTAAACATTATTCACACGCACCACTTCATCAAACATCTTGTGATAGTCAAAGTTAATGGGCTGTTTATTCCTAAAACGCTCATCATTATCTGCGATACCAGCTTGATAGGCTACTTCATCAAAGTGCTGATTCTTTTTAAACAATGAAGTGCCTGAATCTAATGGTGCATCAGGCGTTAGATAAAGCACATCAGCAAAGATTGTATTTTGATCTTGATGGATGAGCCCTGCACCATATTCACCACCTACGATCTGAAAGCTAGTAGAAATTGCCCAGCGCATCACATCATGTTCAGGAATGTGAAATACAGAAACCAGTTTCTTACACACTCTTTCATAGAGTGCAGGATTAAGCTCAAACAAATCTTTAGTACGAGAGCCAGGAAAGACATAGCTAATATCTTTCATCTTATGGCAATAGGTATATTGCTGCGCTAAAGCAAACTGACGAATTGCATCAGGATTTTCATAAAAATCATTTACAACCGTCACTGGATAGAGGTTCATATAAATACTCAATCATTAATTACATTTGAAAGTTAATTCCCTGATGCCACCGTTAGCATTCTCAAACTTCTCTAAAGCATAGTAGCCATTAGTACATACTTCTCCTGCTTTTCTATTACAACTGGACCAATCTTCTGCGGCACCGCTACAGGTAGTAAACATAATCTGTTTTTTAACATCTTTTAGAATAACTGGTTGTAGCTGACCATGCATTAATTGGGCACACCCAGTAGTCAAAAAAACAAAACCAATAATTAACAATTTCATACTTCACTCAACTTTCTAAAAAAAAACGGCACCCGAAGGTGCCGTTTAACTATTTCAAGCTAAACAATCAATCCTAGAAGAATAAGATTGCGCCAGCTGAAACTGTTTTACCGCGTGCATCTAGTGAACCGTATTCAGAGTGAACATCTGAGTACTCAGCAACTAAATTAACTGACTTAGTAAGTGGATGGTAAAGACCAACAGTCCACATACTGTCTTTCAAGTTACCAGTCATATCATCAGCTGCACCGTTTTTGTCAAGCTTACTTGCACCATAGCTCATACCAAGTGTAGTTGCTGTTGGTAATGTATATTTAGCTTGAAGGTAGTAGCCTTCTGAATCACGACGTTTACCGTTGTTATCAAAACCACCGTTCAATTGTACTGTTTGACCAATACCTTGGCCTTCATAGTAGTAAGCTGTGAAGTTAATGCCAGCTACAGTTGCATTAGCACCCAAGTCCCATGCATACACACGATCTGAACCGCCAGTAGACAATTGGTCAACTTTTTGTGAAATTGCAGAAGCCCAAACCTTACCAGGTACGTTACCTGCCCAAGCATAAGAAGCTTTACCTTCAAATGCAGGAGCTGCGCCGCCACGGCCAACTGAAGATGCATCATAATCATTGATGTTAGACCATGCATTCCAAGCTTGTGTTACACCAGCTGTGAATTGAAGACCATTCCAGTTTGGTGATGTGTAAGCAACTTGAGATTTCCAGTCAGCGTACATGAAGCCAGTACCGATACGACCAGTAGTAGTTGTGTTACCAGCTAAACCACCAGCACCAGAACCAACGCCCAACAATGTCATGTCGTTCAAGATAGCGTCAGAAGCAAAAATGCCTAAGTCTTTACCTAATTTAACTGAACCCCATGAAGCATCACCGATAGTCAAGAATGCTTGACGGTTTTCTTGTTGTGATGATTGTTTACCTGATGCAGTTGTAGACGCGCCTGGATTGATAGAGATTGTGAAAGCAATATCTAAATCATTTTGACGTGATTTACCAGAAACAGACAAGTAGTTTGGTAACAAACCAGTTGTAATGTTGTTTTGTGTTTTGTTATCGCCAGCACCTGCAAGAGCATCTGATTGACCGTTACCTGCCCACAATGTAGCATAACCTGTTGTTGCTTCACCTGAGTTACGTGTCGCTGTGTAGTAAGCATTAACAACGCCGCCCACATCTAATGTCCAATCACCAGCTGGAACTGTGATACCAGCGTTAGCTGCGGATGAGAATGCTACTAAAGCACCAGCAACTGCTAAACCTAATTTCTTATTCATATAAATCTCCTAAAATTTTGTTTTCTCCACAAAGGGCGCAATGCACCCTTGGAAGGTGGTGCAATTATGCACACTTGAAACTTAGTGTTGCAAGCAAAAATGTGTATTTTTGCCACAAGGCTATATTTTTGTTGTTTTTTTACAACAAAAATATAAAAAACTCTTATTTTATTGATGGTTAATAAATTTAGTTAATGTGAAATATGTAGATTTTATTAATTCAAAATCTAATATTAAGACGTGCTTTTAAAACTAAAGTTCTCGCTCGGCCACGGTAAACAAGCGCTGATACTCACGGATCGCATAACGATCAGTCATGCCTGCAATGTAATCTGCCACTGCGCGAGCTTTATCTTGATCTGTTTGCCCCTTCTTTTGGTAATCGTCCGGCATCAAAGTAACATCATTCATGAACACTTCAAACAGCTCACGCACAATCCGTTGCGCTTTTGCGCTCATCCGATTCACGCGGTAATGCTGGTAAAGGTTAGCGCGCAAGAATCGTTTTAGTTCTGTTTGTTGTTCGCGCATTTCTGGGCTAAAGCCAATCAGCATAGGATTGATACGTACCTCATCAATATTGGCTGGATTCGCTTTAGTAATATTGGCCTGACTTTGTTGGCACACATCAACCACCAGCGCATTAATCATACGACGCACAGTTTCGTGGATCAATCGACGACCGCTCAGTGTCGGATATTGCTGACGGACTGCATTAAGGTTGCTAGCAAATAAAGTCACTTGCTCTAACTGCTCTAGTGTAATCAAGCCTGAACGAAGGCCGTCATCTACATCATGGTTGTTATAAGCAATCTCATCCGCAAGATTGGTTAACTGCGCCTCAAGTGAAGGTTGTTGCTTATTAATAAAGCGTTTACCTACATCACCCAGCGTTTTGGCATTATTGAGTGAGCAATGCTTAAGAATGCCTTCACGCAACTCGAACGTCAGGTTGAGTCCATCGAACTCGGCATAGCGTTGCTCAAGCAAATCAACGACACGCAAAGATTGTAGATTGTGTTCAAAGCCGCCAAATTCACGCATACATTCATTGAGTGCATCTTGGCCGGCATGGCCAAACGGGGTATGGCCCAAATCATGTGCGAGGGCGATACCTTCAACAAGGTCCTCATGTAAGTTAAGATTGCGGGCAATAGCGCGGCCAATTTGGGCAACTTCAATACTGTGCGTCAGGCGAGTACGGAATAGATCGCCTTCATGATTCACGAATACCTGGGTTTTATATTCCAAACGACGAAACGCGCTTGAATGAATAATGCGATCCCGGTCACGCTGAAATTGGTTACGGCCTTGCGGATCTGACTCAGTAAATTTTCTGCCGCGAGATTGCGCTGGGTCTGCAGCGTAGGAAGCAAGTTTGCTCATACGTTATAAAGCCATCGTTAAAGTTTGACGTAAAGCCTGCGGATCATAATCACTGGTCACCACAGATTTACCAATGCCTTGCTGAAGCACTAGGCGGATTTTACCGTCGATGACTTTCTTATCCAGCCCCATGAGATCCATATATTTATCTACACCCAAATCAGGCGCTTCAATCGGTAAATTAGCTGCCTTAAATATGGTAGCAATGCGCTCAACTTCTGCAGCGCTTAACCAGCCCAGCCGTTTTGATAAATCAGCCGCCATCATGGTACCTGCTGCGACGGCCTCGCCGTGCAGCCAAACGCCGTAACCCATGGCGTTCTCAACTGCATGGCCAAAAGTATGGCCTAAGTTCAATGTAGCGCGTTCGCCTGTTTCGTGTTCATCAGCAGCCACGACCTCCGCCTTATTGAAACATGAGTGATAAACCGCCTCAGTCGTCACCGACGTATCTAAAGCCATCAATTTAGTCATATTGGCTTCTAACCAATCAAAGAATTTAACATCGCGAATCAAACCATACTTAATCACTTCCGCCACACCAGCAGAAAGCTCGCGAGTAGGCAGGGTTTTTAAAGTATCAATATCGGCCAGTACTAATTGTGGCTGATAAAAAGCCCCAATCATATTTTTACCGAGCGGGTGATTAATGCCTGTTTTACCGCCAACAGAAGAATCGACCTGTGAAAGCAAGGTAGTCGGGATTTGAATGAACGGTACACCACGCAAATAAGTCGCTGCGGCATAGCCCGTCATGTCGCCAATCACACCCCCGCCTAACGCAATGAGTGTTGTAGACCGCTCGCAACGATTTTTTAATAAGGCATCGTAAATTAAATTCAGTGTTTCGGTATTTTTATAAGCTTCGCCATCTGGCAAAACAATCTCAATCACACTCACTCCAGTCGCACGTAAAGGCGCGGCAAGTTTTTCTAAATACAAAGGCGCAACTGTCGTATTGGTGACAATCGCCACTTGTTTACGCTTGAGGTAAGGCAAAATCAATTCAGCTTGGCTGAGTAAGTTTTGACCAATATGGATAGGGTACGAACGATTGCCTAATTCAACTTGTAATGTTTGCATGGTGAGTTACTGACCTATTAATTCTTCAATTTTTTGCACAATATTCATTACGGGCTGATTACCCGTATCAACAATATATGTTGCAACTTCACGGTAAAGCGGATCGCGAGCTGCGAAAAGCTCTTCTAATTTGGCTTGCGCATTGGTGTTTTGCAATAAAGGACGGTTACGATCAAGGCGCGTCCGTAAATACAAATCATGCACACTAGCACGTAAATAAATGACAATGCCGCGCGCTTTTAAATGTTCACGATTTTCTGTTGCAATCACCGCGCCGCCGCCTGTGGCTAATACGATATTTTGCATTTGGGTAAGTTCATCAATCATGCCGATTTCACGTTTACGAAAGCCACCCTCGCCTTCCATTTCGAAAATGACAGGAACGCGCACCCCAGTCCGCTTTTCAATTTCTTGATCGGTATCGTAAAAAACTGCTCCTAAATTCTTAGCAAGCAATCGGCCAACAGTGGTTTTACCCGCACCCATCAACCCGACAAAAAAGATATTCGCCACGCTTTATTACTTTCTTATTTGCGCCATCATGGCGTCATTTTAAGGCAAAGTGATGTAATTGTCAGATTCATGCTAGACAGCCGCAGAATCACTCAACAACCCATCATAAAACTTTCATACATTTGTTTTACATTTGAATACCAAATTCGCCTTCAAGGCACATATAATGACTGCATTATTGATTAAAGCGTGAAGTCTATGTCTCCCAAAAAACTCTGGATGTATCTGTCTGTTTTTATTGTTACAGCTACTTTATTACTGACAGCCATGCTTGGCTTAGCGGCAGCGCTTATTTATCCAGACCTACCCTCGCTTGAAGCGCTCACCAATTACCAGCCTAAATTGCCTTTACGCGTTTATTCTGAGGATGGTTATTTACTTGCGGAATACGGTGAGGAGCGTCGCGCTTTCGTAGACATTAAAAACGTCCCTGAGCACATGAAATCGGCAGTGATTGCAATTGAAGACCGTCGTTTTTACAAACATGGCGGAATTGATACTCGCGGCATCTTGCGTGCGGCGATTAACAATGTAACTGGCGGCTCTAAAGAAGGTGCCAGCACGATTACCATGCAAGTTGCACGTAATTTCTTTTTATCAAGTGAACGTAGCTTTAAACGTAAAATTAACGAGGCATTATTAGCCATCAAGATCGAACACAGCTTAAGCAAAGATAAAATTCTTGAGCTTTACATCAACCAGATTTATTTGGGTCAACGTGCCTATGGTTTCGCCGCGGCATCTCAAGTGTACTTTGGTAAGCCTTTAGACAAATTAAACTTAGCTGAAACCGCTTTACTTGCCGGCCTACCTAAAGCCCCAAGCAGCTACAATCCTTTTGTACATCCTAAACGTGCAATTACAAGGCAACGTGAAGTGCTGCATGATATGTATCGCTACAAATTCATTGATGAAGCCACTTATCAAGATGCGTTAAAACAACCATTACGATTTAAAGCGTCACAACAATCACGTGATTTAGCAGCAGATTACGTGGGTGAGATCGTCAGACAAGCCATGTTTGAGCTCTATCAAGACAGCATCTATAGCAGTGGCATGAAGGTCTACACCACCATCATAAAAAGCAATCAAGAAGCTGCAAACAACGCTGTTGTCCAGGGTATATTAGATTACGACATCCGCCATGGCTTCCGAGGCCCCGAAAAACAAATTTCTACTGAAGAATTACAAGGTGAAAATGCTATTAAAAATATAGAAAAAGCCTTAGATAACATGGAACCAGTAAACGGATTAATTCCTGCCGCCATTACCAAGATCACAGCAAAAAATATTCGCGTCCACACAATTGCCGGTGAAGATTACCAAATCGAAGGTGAGGGATTAAGCCTTATTCAAGGACGCCTAAACAATAAAAACACTAACTTGTCAGAGAAAATGCGTCTGCGTGTAGGCTCTATTATTCGCGTCATGAAAATTGACCCTTCAAATAACAACTCATGGAAAGTCGCTCAATTACCACAAGTGGAATCTGCAGCCGTGGCTATTGACCCTAAAAATGGAGCGGTACGTGCACTTGTAGGGGGCTTTGATTACAACCGCAACAAATTTAACCATGTAACACAAGCATGGCGCCAACCAGGCTCAAGTTTCAAACCGTTTATTTATTCAGCCGCGATAGAAAAAGGGTTTACGCCAGCCAGCGTGGTAGAGGATGAACCCATTTCATTTTCAGCTAAATTTACGGGAAGCGGTTCTGATTGGACGCCTCGCAACTTTGATAATAAATATGAAGGCCCAATGAGACTAAGAACTGCCCTGACCAAATCTAAAAATATGGTCTCAATTCGAGTTTTAAATTCAATTGGTGTCGATTATGCTCAAAACTATATTGAACGTTTTGGCTTCTCTGCCAAAGATCACCCCGCTTACCTAACCATGGCATTAGGTGCTGGCTCCGTAACCCCATGGCAGATGGCACAAGCCTATGCTGTATTTGCTAACGGCGGTTACAAAGTAAGTCCCTTCATCATCAGCAAAATTATGGATAAGAATGGCAAGGTAATCCAAACAACTAAATTTGTTGAAGCTGGAGATACTGCAGAACAGGTGATTGATAATCGCAATGCTTACCTAATGACATCCATGATGGAAGATGTCACGCGAATTGGTACCGCAGCGAAAGCTAGGCAATTGGGCCGCAATGACTTAGCCGGAAAAACTGGCACAACTAATAACCATATTGATGCGTGGTTTGCAGGCTTCAATCCGAAACAAGTCGCTGTAGTCTGGGTGGGGTTTGATAAACCACAAACATTAGGCAGCAATGAAACTGGGGGGTCTGCTGCCCTACCAATCTGGATTCAATATATGGCAACTGCGTTGCAAAATACACCAGAAATTTCCTTACCGGTCCCTGATGGTGTCGAGTCTCACAAAGTGAACATCATCACCGGCCAAGAAGCGGCAGATAATGAAGGTGGGATTTATGAGTATTTTTATACTGAATACCCGCCCCCTGAAAAAGGTTCAAAAAATAGCGGCCCTAAAGCAACTTCCGCTGTTGCTGAGCCAACTGAATCTGACAAACTTTATTAGGCTGTTTCGATGGCAAAAGAAGGCGGCAGACAATTCCAACTACGCCAGCTTGTCGCGCAACAAGCTGCGCGCATGATGGCGGAAGATGGCATTTCAGATTATGGTTATGCCAAAAAAAAAGCAGGACGCCAGCTAGGTGTAGTCGACGCAAACTGTTTGCCATCTAATGCAGAAATAGAAGAAGAGATACGACTATTTCATGAAATCTACAATAGCGATGATCAGCCACAAGCACTGCGTCAGCTAAGAGAAGATGCGTTAGCGACAATGCAAATTTTTGAGCGCTTTAATCCACATCTCACAGGCAGTGTGCTCGACGGCACAGCCGGACAATATTCTGAAACGCATATCCATTTATTTGCTGACAGCGCGAAAGATGTTGAAATTTTTTTACTGAACCAACAAATTCCTTATGAGAGCAACGATAAGTCTTATAGGATTCGGGATAAAAAAGGGAGTGGGAAGAATAGTGAGCGGATGAAAGTGCCGATGTTCACACTCGAAGGCCCGAACGGTTTTATTAAGCTCAGCGTATTTGAATTCAACGATATTCGTTTTTCAACCAAGCACCCTGCTTCAGGTGGTAACGCAGACCGCATCGATGCTATTGGACTACAAGCACTACTTGCTGCAGTTTAAGCCTTTAACCAACGGGCGATATCCATCGCATAGTAAGTCAAAATACCATCAGCGCCCGCACGCTTGAATCCAAGCATAGCCTCTAGCACACAGGCTTTTTCATCCAACCAGCCATTTTGCGCTGCCGCTTTCAACATCGCGTATTCACCGCTTACATGATAGGCATACGTTGGTACGCCAAATTCTTCTTTGACGCGGCGTACGATATCCAAATAAGGCATGCCAGGTTTCACCATCACCATATCAGCACCCTCTTCAATATCCAGCGCAACTTCTTTAATCGCTTCATCTGAATTAGCCGGATCCATTTGGTAATTGTATTTATTGCCTTTGCCTAAATTAGCTGATGAACCCACTGCATCACGGAATGGGCCGTAAAACGCTGAGGCATACTTCGCTGAATAGGCCAAAATACGCGTATAAATAAAACCATGCTCTTCAAGTGCATCACGAATCGCACCAATACGACCATCCATCATATCGGACGGCGCAACGACATCAGCCCCTGCCGCTGCCTGACATAGAGCTTGCTTAACAAGCACTTCAACGGTTTCATCGTTAAGCACATAAGCTGTGCCATCAATCAAGCCATCCTGACCATGGGTCGTATATGGATCTAAAGCCACATCAGTAATCACACCCAAATCAGGAAAAGCTGCTTTGAGTGCTTTTACCGTACGTGGCACTAAGCCATTTGGATTAAAAGCTTCTTTAGCATCTAGGCTTTTGAATTCTTGTGGCACCACAGGGAATAAAGCAATTGCTGGGATACCGAGTGCAACACACTCAGCCGCTGTCTTTAAAAGGACATCAATACTTTGACGCTTCACGCCTGGCATAGAGGCTACTTCTTCAGTGCGATTCTCGCCTTCCAGCACAAATGCTGGATAAATCAGGTCATCAGTTGTGAGCACATGCTCACGCATGAGACGACGAGAAAACTCATCTTTACGCATACGGCGCGGACGAATTGCTAAGAACTGTTGATTATTTTTTGCCATGATTAATCCTTAGGCCTAATTAAGCTGAACAACCTGCAACTGGCGATGCAAACACACGCGCAAGTTCTACACCTGGATCAGGCTGACGCATAAATGCTTCACCCACCAAGAAAGCATGCACGTGATTGCTTCGCATTAAAGCAACATCTTCTGGCGTAAATATGCCTGATTCAGTCACCACAAAACGATCTTCAGGCAACTGCTTGAGCAATTCTAATGTGGTATCTAAAGCTACTTCAAAAGTGCGTAGATTACGGTTATTAATACCAATCAATGGCGTCTCTAAATGCAATGCTTGCTCAAGCTCTTCAGCATTATGCACTTCTACTAATACAGCCATGCCTAAGTCATGAGAGACTTCTTCTAATTGACGCATAGTCTCTAAATCCAATGCTGCTGCAATCAATAAAATACAATCCGCACCCATGGCACGCGCTTCATACACTTGATAAGGATCAATCATGAAATCCTTACGTAACACTGGTAACTTGCATGCTGCACGCGCTTGTTTTAAATATTCTGCAGAGCCTTGGAAATACTGTTTATCAGTCAACACTGATAAACAAGCGGCGCCACCTTTTTCATAGCTTTTCGCAATTTCAGCTGGATTAAAGTTTTCACGAATCACGCCTTTAGATGGACTCGCTTTTTTAATTTCTGCGATTACCGCTGGCAAATCAGCATCTACTTTATTAAAAATATTACCAACAAAATCTCTAGGGTCAGGCTGGTCGTAAGCCTCAATACGTAAATCATCGAGTGATTTAATCGCTTTAGCAGCAGCAACCTCTTCACGCTTGGTTGCTAAAATTTTATTTAAAATATCTGATGACATAACAACTTTCTTCAGCCTAGTTTTAGGCTTGGTTAGATCGAGCAATTAACTGATTTAATTTTTCTAAAGCGGCACCGCTGTCAATGACAGCCGCAGCCTTTTCAATACCTGCTTGTAAGCTAGCAGTAATACCTGCCACATAAATTGCTGCGCCAGCGTTCATTAAAACGATATCTCTAGCAGCACGTTGTTTTTGATTAGCAAGCTTGCTATTTAATACATCCAAAATCATGGCTTTTGATTCTTCTGCATTTTGGATTTGAATATCTTTTAATACATGCGTTGCCAGATCAAATTGTGACGGATTCAGTACATAATCGGTCACCTGACCGTTTTTCAATTCAGACACAAAAGTATCGCCCGTGAATGAAATTTCATCCATACCATCTGCACCGTGCACCACCAGAACATGCTCACTGCCTAATTTTTGTAGAACTTTAGCTAGCTTAGTGGTCAGCGATTGATCAAATACACCCATGACTTGGCGACGAGCTGTTGCAGGATTCGTCATCGGACCAAGCAAATTAAATAGCGTACGAATACCAAGTTCACGGCGCACAGGTGCAGCGTGTTTCATGGCACTGTGATGATTAGGCGCAAACATAAAACCAATACCGATTTCATTCACTGTTGCCGCCACTTGCTCCGATGTTTGATTTACATTCACCCCGAGCGCTTCAAGGACATCGGCACTGCCACAAGTCGATGATACTGATCGTCCGCCATGTTTAGCGACTTTAGCGCCAGCAGCAGCAGCAACAAAAGCACACACAGTCGACACATTAAAAGTCTGTATGCCGTCACCGCCTGTACCGCAAGTATCAATCAAATGTGCATTATCTTGAATGTCCACTTTCGTTGAAAGCTCACGCATCACTTGAGCGGCCGCAGCGATTTCATCCACTGTTTCGCCTTTAGCGCGAAGTGCCACCAATAGAGCAGAAATTTGAGCAGGGGTGAGTTCGCCTTGCATGACTTGACGCATGACATCCAGCATCGCCGATTCCGTCAAATCTTGACGGGCTAGCAATTGACTAAGAATGTCTTTAAAAACCATTAATAGGCTTTCAGGAAATTGTTAAGTAATTCGTGACCATATTCGGTCAAGATGGATTCAGGATGGAATTGCACACCTTCAACTGGCAAGGTTTTATGACGCACGCCCATAATCTCACCATCTTCTGTCCAAGCTGTAATTTCAAGACAGTCTGGCAAGCTCTCACGCTCAATCACGAGTGAGTGATAGCGAGTTGCCGTGTAAGGATTAGGCAAGTCTTTAAACACACCAATATTTTTATGCTGAATGAGTGATGTCTTGCCATGCATCAGTTGTTTGGCGTGAATAATTTTTCCGCCGAAAGCCTGGCCGATACTTTGGTGTCCTAGACAAACACCAAGCAAAGGAATCTTGCCTGCAAATTCATGAATCAGCGGCACAGAAATACCGGCTTCATTTGGCGTACATGGGCCTGGTGAAATCACAATATGGTCAGGCTTAAGTGCGGCCACTTTTGCCAAATCAATTTCATCGTTACGATAAACCTGAACATCTTGTCCAAGCTCAGCCAAATACTGCACTAAGTTGTATGTGAAGGAGTCGTAATTATCAATCATTAATAACATGCTATGACTCCTGACCTTCTAACCCGGTATCAAGGCCTAAATTGACAATTTCAGCAGCACGCAACACGGCACGTGCTTTATTTTGCGTTTCCATCCATTCACTTTCTGGCACAGAATCAGCCACAATACCTGCACCTGCTTGGACATAAAGCATTTTGTTTTTAATCACGCCGGTACGAATCGCAATCGCGACGTCCATATCCCCGTTAAAACCTAAATAACCAACAGCACCCGCGTAAATACCACGTTTACTTGGCTCTAATTCATCGATGATTTCCATCGCACGCACTTTTGGCGCACCACTCACCGTACCGGCTGGGAAGGTGGCTTTCAATACATCGATCGCATCCATGCCTGGTTTTAATTTACCTTCAACATTCGACACAATATGCATCACGTGCGAGTAACGCTCAATCATCATATTGTCCGTGACTTTCACTGTGCCCGTTTGTGCAACTCGGCCTACATCATTACGACCTAAGTCCATTAATTGAACATGCTCTGCACGCTCTTTAGGATCCGCCAATAATTCTTCCGCAAGAGCTAAGTCTTGCTCACGCGTTTTACCTCGCGGCCGTGTGCCAGCAATCGGACGAGCGGTCACTGTGCCATCTTCGAGTCGCACTAGAATTTCAGGAGAGGCGCCCACCACATGATGATCACCCATGTCGTAATAGAACATATAAGGCGACGGATTCAAGCTACGAAGTGCTCGATAAAGAGAAAGCGGAGGCGCAGCAAAAGGTTGTGACATTCTTTGTGAAAGTACCACTTGCATGATGTCGCCATCAAAAATATAACGCTTTGCTTTTTCAACAGCCGCTTTGAAATTCGCTTCACCAAATTCTGACACCGCTTCATTCGCAGGCATAGGATGAGATTCTGGAATCGCGACTGACTGGCGCAAACGCTTGATTAAATCAGCCAAACGAGTGCGCGCATTGTTGTAGGCATTCGCTTCTGCTGGA
>JAHEEA010000005.1 GCA_024640945.1 Candidatus Methylopumilus sp. | reverse complement strand
CATACGATATAATTCGCCGCCGAATTCGGAGAGATGGATGAGTGGTTTAAGTCACCACCCTGGAAAGGTGGCATACGCGTAAGTGTATCGAGGGTTCGAATCCCTCTCTCTCCGCCAAATTAAAAAAGCCTCGTTATTAACGGGGCTTTTTAATAGATAAAGAGTAGCTTGAATTTTATTTATTAGACCCCATCTTCAAACCTGATCTGAATTTAGTTTTGGTGCCCAAAAGAGGACTCGAACCTCCACACCCGAAGGCACATGGACCTGAACCATGCGCGTCTACCAATTCCGCCATTTGGGCTATACTGCAAGGTATAAAATGCAAGTTGTCGGATTTTAATCCAAGAAATATATTAAGAAAATAATAGGAACACACACTTTGACCACCAAAAAACCTAAGCGAGCGAATAAGCGGTTACTTGACCCCCATGCTGGACGGGAGTCTGCAAACTACGATAATCCTTTGCCTAGTAGAGAATTTATTTTACAAATCATGACTGAGCAGGGCGTGCCTTTGCACGTCGATGAGCTATATGCCTTACTTGATATCGGTGAGCATGAGAGAGATATATTTAATCGTCGCTTGAATGCGATGGAGCGTGAAGGGCAGATTATGCGTAATCGCAAAAATGCCTTATGTATCGCTGAAAAACTACATTTAATCGCCGGTAAAATTCAAGGCCATGCTGATGGCTTCGGCTTTTTGATTCCAGATAACGGTGGAGATGATTTGTTCTTATCTCCACGAGAAATGGCGCAGGTGATGCATGGTGATCGCGCCATGGTGCGTCAGTCGGGGTTTGATCGTAGAGGTCGTCCTGAAGGTAAGATTGTCGAGGTTTTAGAGCGTTCAACTAAGCGCTTAGTTGGTAGGCTGATTAGAGAGCAGGGCGTCACGTTAGTTGCGGCTGAAGACAAGCGCATCAGCCAAGATATTCTTGTGCCGCCAGGTCAGGACATGCAAGCAAAAGCTGGGCAAGTCGTCATGATAGAGTTGATTGAACAGCCTTCAGCTTACGCCAAGCCAATTGGTAAAGTAGTTGAGGTGCTTGGTAACTATGCTGACTCCGGTATGGAAATTGAGATTGCGCTTCGCAAACATCAATTGCCGCATGAGTTTACTAAAGCAGCAGAAAAACAAGCGCAAGATTATCCAAGGCTCGTTCAGCCGCAAGATTACAAAGGCCGTATCGATTTACGTGAATTACCATTAATTACGATTGATGGTGAGACTGCACGTGACTTTGATGATGCGGTTTATTGTGAGCCTCAGGGTAAGGGTTGGCGTCTGGTTGTGGCGATTGCTGATGTGAGCTTTTATGTAAGACCAGGCGATGCCCTTGATAAAGATGCTTACGATCGAGGTAATTCAGTTTATTTCCCACGTCGCGTGATTCCGATGTTGCCAGAAGCCTTATCTAATGGCTTATGTTCACTTAATCCTGATGTTGAGCGCTTGTGTATGGTGTGCGATATGCAAGTGGATGGCTCAGGCGTGGTGAAACGTTATCAGTTTTATCCTTCAGTCATGCGTTCAAAAGCACGGATGACTTATACCAAAGTGCATGAGATTTTGACGCAGCCAGATGATGAATTAGCAAAAGAATATGCTTGGTTGGTGCCACATTTAGAAAACTTAAATAGTTTTTATAAGCTTTCATTAGCTGTTCGTGAAAAGCGTGGTGCGATTGAGTTTGATAGCCAAGAAACACTGATGGTGTTTAATGAAAATGGCAAGATAGATCGTATTGAACCGACTACGCGTAATGATGCTCATCGTTTAATTGAAGAGTGTATGTTGGCTGCTAACGTTTGTGCGGCAGACTTCTTGAAAGAGCATGAACATCCTGCTTTATATCGTATTCATGAAGGCCCTACGCCTGAAAAATTAGAAGCCTTACGTACCTTTATGGGTGAGTTTGGGTTTGGTGTGGGCGGTGGCGATACGCCGCATGCAAAAGATTATCAAAAGCTATTAAGCCGCATTAAAGGTCGTCCGGATGAGCAATTGTTGCAGACGGTGTTATTACGCTCTATGCAGCAAGCCGTTTACAGTCCAGATAATGTGGGTCACTTTGGTTTGGCTTATGAAGCTTATGCGCATTTCACTTCGCCAATTCGTCGTTATCCTGATTTGATTATTCACCGCTCAATCAAAGCTGTGCTTGAAGGCAAGCGTTATCAAGGTGGTGATTGGCATAACTTAGGTCAACACTGCTCTATGACAGAACGACGGGCTGATGATGCGACGCGTGATGTTCAAGCATGGCTCAAGTGTTTCTACATGCAAGATAAGATTGGTGAAGAATATGAAGGTACAGTCGCTGGTGTGACTGGCTTTGGTTTGTTTGTTGCGCTCGATGGCGTCTATGTTGAGGGTCTGCTTCACGTGACCGAGTTGGGGAATGATTACTTCAATTTTGATAAAGCCCGTCATGAAATGGTGGGGGAGCGAACTGGTGTTAAATATCGCTTAGGCGATCGCTTGCGCGTTCAGGTCAGTCGTGTTGATTTAGAGACGACGCGAATTGATTTTGTATTGGCAGATAGCGGTGTTGCTAGCAATGGCGTTAAGCCGATCAATGACGAAGATTCGATATTACCTGAGCGTTATCGTGATAAAGCACGAAAATCTGGCGAGACTTCAGTTAAATTGGATATTAAAAAGCCTCAAAGGGCGACGTTAAAGGCAAGTAATCCGTGGGATTCTCCTAAATCCAGCCGATCTAAAAAGGCTGGAGCGAATAAAAATCGTGGCCCTAAAGCTGGTGATGCTTCATCAAAGCCTAATTCGGGAAGTAAGGCTCGTCCTGCAAAGTCAACTTCCAGACCCAAGTCAGCCTCTAAAAAAAGTTAAGTAAATTAATTAGTAAAGGTTTTAAGTAATGAGTGATGCAAGAATTTTGTTTGGTTTTCATGCGGTGTTGAGTCGTCTTAGACAGCATGCTGCAAGCGTGCAGGAAATTTTGATTGATCGAGATCGTATAGATGCGCGCATGAAGGATTTGCTAAGTCTTGCGGAGCAAGCCAATGTCCGTACGATGGAAGTGGATAGGGCACGTTTAGACGGTCTTGCTGGGGTTAATGGCCGCCACCAAGGCGTGATTGCTCGTGTGGTTGATACACCAATCCCTTACAAAGATATTTACGATATTCTGGAATCTGGCCTTAAAGAGCCACCGTTTTTCTTGGTGTTGGATGGCGTTGAAGATCCGCATAACCTGGGAGCTTGTTTGCGTGTGGCTGATGCCATGGGTGTGCATGCGGTGATTGCGCCAAAAGACAGAGCGGTGGGTTTGAATGCAACCGTACGTAAAGTGGCTTGCGGTGCGGCTGAGACAGTGCCATTTTTAGCGGTGACTAACTTGGCTCGCACTTTACGTGAATTGCAAGAGGCTGGTGTGTTTGTGATTGGCGCTTCAGCAGAGGCTGAACATGACTTATTAGCCACTAAATTTGATGGTCCTGTGGCGTTGGTATTGGGTGCTGAGGGTACAGGATTGCGTCGCTTAACTGAAGAAACTTGTGATGCTTTAGTTAGCATCCCAATGTTTGGTAGCGTTGAAAGCTTGAATGTTTCTGTTGCGAGTGGGATTTGCCTATATGAAGTGCGCCGCCAACGAAGTCTGAAGTAACTTAATCTTGCTGTTTTAGCTTTATTAAAGACCGTTAAAATGTTATTTTAGCGGTCTTTATGCTTTATAAATTTGAAACCCATTTTTCTTTCTAAGTCGCGGTTGGATTTAGAGTTTTTTTGTTGTTTTTGTAGTGTTAATTTTTTGGAGTAATTATGGCTTTAGAACGTACTTTATCTATCATCAAACCTGACGCAGTTGCTAAAAATGTAATCGGTCAAATCTATTCACGTTTTGAAAACGCTGGTTTGAAAATCGTTGCAGCTAAAATGGCGCAATTGACTCAAGCTGAAGCAGAAGGCTTCTACGCTGTTCATAAAGAGCGTCCTTTCTTTGCTGACTTGGTTAAATTCATGATTTCAGGTCCAGTAATGATTCAAGCGCTTGAAGGCGAAGGCGCTGTATTGAAAAACCGTGATTTGATGGGCGCAACCAACCCTAAAGAAGCTGCTGCTGGCACTATTCGTGCTGACTTTGCTGAAAGCATTGATGCTAACGCTGTTCACGGTTCTGACTCTGCTGAAAATGCAGCAATCGAAATCGCTTACTTCTTTGGTAAGTAATTTTAATTGATGCTTAATTTGCTCGATTTCAACCAAGCGCAACTCGCCGAATACTTTGTAGGATTAGGCGAGAAGCCTTTTCGCGCTAAACAATTGATGCGCTGGATGCATCATTTTGGCGTGAATGATTTTGAGCAGATGACTGATATTGCTAAATCTCTACGTGAGAAATTAGCCGCCACGACCACCATCACCCCTCCCAACGTGCAACTTGAGCAGATTTCCAATGATGGAACGCGCAAGTGGTTGGTGGGTGCTGGTACTGGCAACGGTGTAGAAACCGTGTTTATCCCAGAAGACGATAGAGGTACATTGTGTATTTCATCGCAAGTTGGTTGTGCCCTTGAATGCACGTTTTGTTCAACAGGTCGCCAAGGTTTTAATCGTAATCTCAGCGTGTCTGAGATTATTGGTCAGTTATGGTTAGCCAACCATTCGCTTAGACAAGATCCTGATTACGGTATGCTCCCAATGAGTGATCGTATTATCAGCAATGTAGTGATGATGGGCATGGGTGAGCCGCTCACTAATTACGACAACGTCGTCACTGCGATGCAGATTATGTTGGATGATTCGGCTTATGGTTTGAGTCGCCGCCGCGTAACTTTATCCACTAGTGGGGTAGTGCCTGCAATGGATAGGTTGAAAGAAGATTGTCCTGTTGCACTGGCTGTTTCTCTGCATGCGCCAAACGATGCGCTGCGTGATGTGATTGTCCCTATTAATAAAAAATATCCACTTAAAGAGTTGATGGCAGCTTGCCAACGTTATTTGGTTAAAGCGCCGCGTGATTTTGTGACTTTTGAATATGTCATGCTTGATGGCGTCAACGATAGCTTCGATCATGCCAAAGAATTATTGAATTTGGTAAAAGATGTTCCATGTAAATTCAATTTGATTCCGTTTAATCCATTCCCTAATAGTGGCTACGAAACATCACGTCCAGACAATATTCGTCGCTTTAGAGATGTATTGATGCAGGCAGGTCATGTGGTGACGACACGTAAGACGCGCGGTGAAGATATTGATGCTGCGTGTGGGCAGCTTGCAGGCCAGGTGCAAGATAAAACAAAGCGCACGGTGCGCATTCACTCAGAAATGAATTAATTGAGCGAGGAAATTATGGAGGCTGATATGACTTCATCTGAACAATCTGAATCATTGGCACCTAAAGTCGGCGTTTTACTTGCTAAGGCACGTAAAAGCCAAAAGTTAAGCGTGGAGGATGTTGCTGCATCTTTACGTTTAAGTATTGCTAAAATTAATGCGCTTGAGGCTGATGATTTTTTAGTAATTTCAGATCCTACGCTTGCGCGTGGTTTTATTCGTAGTTACGCTCGCTTGCTAAAGCTTGATCCAGAGCCATTGTTAATCGCTCATCGCCAGCTCATTTCTGCCGAAATTGTGAATCCTATTGGTGTTAAAACGGAGGTTGTTTCTTCGCCAATACAGCCATCCAATCTTACAACTAAATCAATTATTTTAGGGCTTGTTTTTGTTGCTATTATTTCGCTCGTTTGGTTTTTTGCTTATCACAATGACTCTGGGTCTGATATAACCGAAGTCAATGTCTCGACTGTTACTCAAGAGTCTCTTCCTCAGCAAGCATTACCTGTGGCTGAACGCGAAGTTAAAAATAATGAACAAATCACCGAGCTTCAATTGCCTCATGAAGCGGCATCATCTAATTCAGAGCCTTCAACAACATTGGAAAAAACAGCTAATGAACCTGCTAAGGCCGAGCCCATGAAAAAAGTTTCTGTTGGCTCAAGTCTGGTCAGAGTGAAGCTGGTGTTTACTGGTAATGCTTGGGTTTCTGTTAAAGATAAGTCAGGCAATACTGTTTATGATAAGACTGCTAAGGCGGGTGGAGAGGAGTACGTTGAAGGTGTTCCGCCATTAAAATTTCATATCGGGAATGTCAGTGCGACTCAGGTGTTTTTCAATGGTGAAACTGTCGATTTAAGCCCTAATACTTACAATAATATGGCGCGTGTGACATTAGGTGCTGATTAATGAGTAGTTCAAAAATATCGATTGAAAGACGTTCATGCCAACAAGTAATGGTTGGACATGTTGCCGTTGGCGGTGATGCGCCTGTTGTTGTTCAGTCTATGACTAATACCGATACGGCTGATGCTGCATCGACAGTTCGTCAAATTATTGAGCTTTGGCAAGCAGGTTCTGAAATTGTACGTATTACTGTGAACTCTCCTGAAGCTGCAGCGCAGGTTGGGTACATCCGCCAGCAATTAGATGCTCAAGGTTGTAATGTCCCATTGGTGGGTGATTTTCACTATAACGGGCATAAATTACTGAGTGCTTATCCTGAATGTGCAGCGGCACTAGCTAAATACCGTATCAACCCTGGTAATGTAGGTAAGGGTGCAAAGCGCGATGATCAATTTAGTGCCATGATTGAGACAGCTATTCAATATAAAAAACCCGTCCGTATCGGTGTGAATTGGGGCAGCCTCGATCAAGAAAAAATGGCGCGCATGATGGACGTAAACGCTAAGCTTGCAGAGCCATTGTCAGCTGATGCATTGATGCGTGAGGCGCTCATTCAGTCCGCTCTGGAAAGTGCTAAACAAGCCGAAGAAATCGGTTTACCTAGTAATCAAATTATCATTTCATGCAAAGTCAGTGATGTGCAGGATTTGGTCAGTGTCTATCGTGATTTGGCAAAACGCTGCGATTACCCTTTGCATTTGGGATTGACTGAGGCAGGAATGGGATCCAAGGGTATTGTCGCTTCAACAGCAGCTTTGTCATTGCTTTTGCAAGAGGGTGTAGGCGATACGATTAGAGTTAGCTTAACCCCTGAGCCAGGTGAGTCGCGCACTAAAGAAGTTGTTGTTGCGCAAGAGATTTTACAAACAATGGGGATACGTTCATTCACACCTTTAGTGACGGCTTGTCCAGGGTGCGGTCGTACGACCTCTACTTATTTTCAAGAGTTGGCGCAAGATATTCAGCGCTATCTACGCGAGCAAATGCCGGTTTGGCGTAAGTCATACCCAGGCGTTGAGTCAATGAGCGTTGCAGTTATGGGCTGTGTGGTTAATGGCCCTGGTGAATCTAAATTGGCTAATATAGGGATTAGTTTGCCTGGTACTGGTGAAGTGCCGGTGGCGCCTGTGTTTGTTGATGGTGAAAAGACAGTGACTTTGAAGGGTGATGCGATTGCCCAAGAGTTTCAAATGATTGTTGAGCAATATGTGGCGCAGAACTATGCTGAGGGTGGTAAGTTACGCGCCCAGTCTAAAACAATTCCTATTCGATCTTTGTAAGTATTTATGACACAAGAACCTAAAAATAATAAGTTTCAGAGCATTAAGGGCTTTTACGATATTCTTCCTGAATTCACGCCCTTATGGCAAAAGCTTGAAGACACTGCACGCCAAGTGTTATCTCAATACGGATATCGCAATATTCGTATGCCGGTTGTTGAACCAACAGATTTATTTATTCGTAGTGTAGGTGAGCATACGGATATTGTAGAAAAAGAAATGTATTCTTGGGAAGATGCTTTGAATGGCGACCGTCTTACCTTGCGTCCTGAAGGCACTGCTGGATGTGTGCGAGCGGTCGTTGAGCACAGTTTGACTTATAACGGGCCGCAGCGCTTGTGGTATACAGGTCCGATGTTCAGGCATGAGAATGTACAAAAAGGGCGTCAGCGGCAATTTCATCAAATCGGCGTAGAGGCTTTTGGTTTTGATGGCCCTGATGTTGATGCTGAACAAATCATTCTGTTAGCCCGCTTATGGCGTGCTTTGGGAATTGCAGATGTTGAATTGCAACTCAATAGCATTGGTGATGCCGAAGAGCGAGCGGAATTTAGAAAAACTCTAATTGCTTATTTTGAGCAGCATGCGGAGTTGTTAGATGAAGATGCCAAGCGTCGTTTACATAGCAATCCATTGCGTATTTTGGATAGTAAGAATCCACGCATGCAAGACATGATTGAAAATGCGCCTAAATTAATGGATTGTTTGGGCGATGAAACCCGCGCGCATTTTTCTGGTCTATGTAAACAGTTGGATGCTGCAGGCATTCAATATAAGCTCAACTCAAGACTTGTACGTGGTTTGGATTATTACAATCGCACAGTGTTTGAGTGGGTGACAACTAAACTTGGTAGCCAAGGTACGATTGCAGGTGGCGGCCGTTACGATAGTCTAGTGCAGCGTTTAGGTGGCGAATCAACGCCGGCTTGTGGTTTTGGAATTGGTTTGGAACGTGTATTTTTGTTGATGCAAGAATACGGTGTTGAAGCTGAATTTAAACCAGATGCGTATTTGGTGAATGTTGGTGAATTAGCAGAGGCTCAAGCAGTTGTAATTGCTGAGCAGTTGCGTGATGCTGGGTTGTCAGTGGTTGTGCACGCAGGTGGCGGTAGCTTTAAATCTCAAATGAAAAAAGCTGATCGCAGCGGTGCAAAATATGCATTAATTTTAGGTGATGATGAAGTACAAGCTCAGTTAATCGCTGTCAAGCCCATGGTTGGTGGCGGGGAGCAGATTAAAGCTTCACTATCAGAGACCATTGATATTTTAATAAAGTCTTATTAGTCGGAATCTTATGGTGCATTTACTCAGTATTGAAAATTTAACGATCACACCAGTAAATGCGCCAAACCGCAAACTGGTGAATCGGGTTTCTTTTTCTATTGAGCCTGGTAAAACCACCTGTGTGGTTGGTGAGTCTGGTAGCGGAAAGAGTTTAACCGCATTGTCCGTGATGGGATTGTTGTCAGATCAACTTAATCGTGCGTCAGGCAAGGTTGAGTTTCAAGGGCGTGATTTAGCAAAGTTAAGCGCTGATGAGATGCGTCAAATTCGCGGCCGTCAGATTGGAATGATTTTCCAAGAGCCTATGACATCGCTTAATCCGGTGCTCACGATTGGGTATCAAATAGGCGAGCCATTAACAGTACATCTTGGTTTAAAAGGTGATGCATTAAAAGCGAAGGTGGCTAATTTACTAGAGCAAGTTGGCATTCCTCCACATCGTGCGAATAGCTATCCTGATGAGCTTTCGGGTGGTCAACGTCAGCGTGTGATGATTGCAATGAGTATTGCTTGTCAGCCTGCAATGCTGATTGCGGACGAGCCAACAACTGCCTTAGATGTCACCGTGCAAGCGCAGATTTTGTCATTGCTAAATGACTTGAAGCAAACTATGAATATGGGAATGTTGCTGATTACGCATGATTTTGGGGTAGTTGCTGATGTTGCTGATCACGTAGTGGTGATGTTCAGGGGTGATATTGTTGAATCTGGTTCAGTTGCTGATGTGCTAGGTAAGCCTAAGCATCCTTACACGAAGGCACTGCTGGATTGCGTGCCTGATGCTGAAGGTAGAAAGCCATTAAAACCAATTGATTATGCTTGGTTGAACGATGAGAAGGTTTCTTAAATGGGCGAATTCGTTTTAAAAGCACGCGATTTAAATAAATCTTATATTCAACGTTCAGGTCGTTTTGGTTTTGGAACGACTAAGGTTAAAGCGCTTGATAATGTGAGCTTAGATTTAAAGCATGGGTCAACATTGGCTGTTGTTGGTGAGTCAGGTAGTGGTAAATCCACCTTGGCAAGATGTCTGTTACAATTACAACCCTTGGATAGTGGTTCGGTGTTGTTTCAGGGGCGTGATTTAGCAGAGTTACCAGCACACGAACTAAGAGAGCAACGCCGTCACTTGCAGATGATTTTTCAGGATCCTTTTGCCTCGCTTAATCCACGCATGCGTGTAGGTGAAATTGTTGGCGAGGGGTTGTTGATTCATCGTTTGGGAAACCAAGAAGAGCAACGTGAGCGTGTAGTGCAAATGCTGAAGCGTGTCGGATTGTCTGAAGCGGATATGCTTAAATATCCACATGAGTTTTCAGGTGGTCAGCGTCAGCGTATCGGCATTGCACGTGCTTTGGTGTTGAATCCCAAGGTTGTAGTATGTGATGAGCCCGTGTCTGCATTGGATGTATCAATACAAGCACAAATTCTACTGTTACTCAAAGAGTTGCAGCAAGAAATGGCGCTAAGTTATATTTTTATCAGTCATGATTTGCGTGTTGTGCGCCATGTGGCTGATGAAATAGCAGTGATGTACCAAGGAAAAATTGTAGAGCGTGGTGCCATTGATGATATTTATCGATCACCAAGCCAGGAATATACACAGAATTTGCTGAAATCTATTCCTGGGCAAAGAGCTTTGGCGTTATCAAATTAAACATTAAACGAGTATTGGGAAATCAGCATGGCATACGATTTAGAAGAGCAAGAACAGTTAGACGTATTGAAGGCATGGTGGAAACTGCACAGCCAAAAAGTGACAACAGCATTAATTGTTTTGCTTGTAGCTGTTGCCGCTTATAAAGCTTGGAACTATTACCAAGGTCAGCAATCTCTGCAAGCTTCAGCAAAGTATGAAGTGTTGAATAAAATCGATGCTAAAGATCCTAAGAATCTAAAAGCTGTGCAAGCGGTATCTGCTGAATTGATGGAGAAATTTTCAGGTACGCCTTATGCTGGTCGTGCAGCTTTGACTGCAGCAAAAGCTAATTTTGCCGCAAATGAAACGAAAAGCGCTCGTGCCCAGTTAGACTGGGCGGCCGATCATGCTAAAGAAGATGCAATTCGCGCTATTGCGCTATTGCAAATTGCTTCAGTGCAATTCCAGGATAAAGATTTTGAAGGCGCTTTGAAGACCTTAGATAAAAGCCACACTGAAGGTTTTGATGGTTTGTTCTTGGATTTGAAGGGTGACGTGTTAGTTGCTCAAGGTAAATCAGCTGAAGCAAAGAAAGCTTATCAAGAAGCGCTAACTAAAATAGATGGTGAAGGCCGCTATCATCAATATACGCTACATAAGCTTGAAGCTTTAGGGAGCTAAGCTTGAAATTTTATCAATGGACTGCGCTAGTTGGCGCAGTTGCGCTTAGTGCGTGTACCTCAATTACTGACTTGAAGACAGACGTTTCTGAACGTCTGTTCGGTCGTCAAAGCACCGAAATCCCATCAGAATTAAACGAAATAAAATCGACTGTGCAAGCTAAAGTCTTGTGGAATTCTCGTTTGGAAATGTCTGAGGACGATGATTTTACGCCAGCCATTGATAATGGTTATATTTATGCCGCTGGATCAAAAGGTGAAGTGCTTAAATTGTCAGCTGCATCAGGCAAGCAAGAGTGGCGTGTTAATTTAGGCGAAGCAATCACTGGTGGTGTTGGTATTGGTGCTAACTTGGTTTTAGTTGGTACGCAAAAAGGTTATGTAGTCGCCTATGACTTTAATGGCAAAATGCTTTGGAAAGCTAAAGTCAGCAGCCAAGTGTTAAGTGCGCCTAAGGTTGATTTTGGTGTGGTGGTAGTTCGTTGTGGTGATAGTCGTATTTATGGATTAAATGCAGCTGATGGGTCGCGGAAATGGATCTATGAGCGTGCAACTCCACCATTGTCCTTAAAGAGCAGTGCTGGCGTTGTGCTTGATGGCGGTGCGGCCTATGCAGGTTTCGCAGGTGGAAAATTGATTTCATTGCGAGTTGAAGACGGTAAAGTTCTCTGGGAAGTTTCTGTTGCACAACCAAAAGGAACAACGGAAATTGAACGTATTGCTGACATTACAAGTTTGCCTGTTGTTGATGGTCCTCTAGTTTATGCAGTTGCTTACCAAGGTAAGGTGGCAGCGGTAGATAGAGCAACTGGTCGAATTGCTTGGAGTCGCGATATTTCAAGCTATACAGGCTTGAATGCTGAAGATGCTCGTGTGTTTGTATCCCATGCTGCTAGTGCTGTTTATGCCTTAGATTTTAGTACTGGCAAAACTTATTGGCGCCAAGGTGACTTGCGTCAACGTCGAATTACAGCACCATTACCAATGGGTAATATAGTTGCAATTGGAGATGTTGAAGGCTACGTTCATTTACTAAGTCGTGAAGATGGTTCTTTTATAGGTAGATTAAAAGTCGAAGATGCCGCCATCATGCCTCAAATGGTTGCTTTGGGCTCAAGTACAGTCATTGCCCAAACTCGTAAGGGTGGCATTTATGCCATCTCACTGAAATAACTTCTTAAGTAGACCATGTTACCTACCATTGTTTTAGTTGGCCGACCTAACGTTGGAAAATCCACATTATTTAATCGTTTAACGAAAAGCCGTGATGCTTTAGTTGCTGATTTGCCAGGGTTGACGCGAGATCGTCATTACGGCCGTGGAGTTGGTGGTGATAAACCGTTTTTGGTGGTTGATACTGGTGGTTTTGAACCAACCGCCGAAACTGGAATTATGAAAGAAATGGCACGTCAAACCTTGCTTGCAATAGATGAGGCCGACGTGATTATTTTTGTGGTGGATGGCCGTCATGGGGTTAGTCCACAAGATCAAGTCATTGCTAATCGTTTACGTAGAAGCCAACGACCTGTATTGCTTGCAGTTAATAAGACAGAAGGCATGCAGCGTGCCGTAGTCAGTGCCGAGTTTCATGAGTTAGGCTTAGGTGATCCGCTCTCTATTTCTTCAGCACATGGAGAAGGTGTTCGTGATTTAATTGAGTTGGCTTTAGAGCCATTTGCTGAACCTGAGCCAGAAGCGCCTTTTAATGATCAAGATGCGCCAAAGATTGCGATTGTTGGTCGCCCAAACGTTGGTAAATCAACGCTTGTAAATGCATTGCTTGGTGAAGAGCGTGTGATTGCATTTGATGAGCCTGGTACAACGCGTGATTCCATCACGATGGATCTAGAGCGTAACGGCAAGCACTACAAAATTATCGATACTGCCGGCGTGCGTAAACGCGGTAAAGTTTTCGAAGCAATTGAGAAGTTCTCAGTTATCAAAACAATACAAGCCATTGAAGAAGCTAATGTAGCGATTTTAGTGGTTGATGCAAAAGAAGGTATTACAGAACAAGATGCTCACGTAGCAGCTTATATTCTAGAAACAGGTAGGGCGCTTGTTGTTGCTATTAATAAGTGGGATGGCTTGAAAGAAGATGAGCGCGACTGGGTTAAGCGTGAAATTGACCGCAAACTTCAGTTTCTAGATTTCGCTAAGTTCCATTACATATCAGCTTTGCGTAAAAAAGGGTTGCCTGAACTATTTACATCAGTAGATGGTGCATACAAGGCGGCAATGGCTAAGCTATCCACTCCGCAATTAACGCGTGTTTTGATTGATGCCATTGCGCAACATCAACCACCAATCAGTAAGGGTATTCGTCCAAAATTAAGATATGCCCATCAAGGCGGTAGTAATCCACCTATTGTTGTTATTCATGGTAATCATGTGGATGGCGTGAAAGATAGTTATAAGCGTTACCTTGAGGGTGTGTTCCGTAAGACATTCCAGTTAACTGGAACGCCTTTGCGTGTTCAGTTTAATCAAGGTGACAATCCTTTCGCTGAACCTGACAAGCGTGTTCAGGGTGAGGGTATTGTCAGTATGCGTCGCCGTAAAACAGCGCAACGTGCAGAGCTTAATGCACGTAAGAATGAAGAAACCAAGAAGTCCAAGTTCAAAGCATCGGGATTGGAAATCGCGAAAAGATCGACGAAAAAAAGCACTGCTAAAAAATAATGCAGTGCTTCAATTTGAGCTTCTTATAAGAAGCTCATCTGTTGACTATCTAGTTATATAAGCTTTCCCAGAACTTCCACCAAACTTTTTCATCCTCTGGAACGCCTTTGCCTAGCATTGGGCTGTTTGGATAGTTTGTTTTAAGAACGCGCAAGGTATCTTCTTTGAGATCTTGCATACCTAGTAAGTCGTAAGCACTGATTTGAATGACGAGTGCTTCTTCAACGCTGGTTGATTGAGGGTAGTTCTCAAGTACATATTTACAACGATTGACAGCTGCAATATGTGCTTTTCGTTTCATGTAGTAGCGCGCAACGTGAAGCTCATGCCCTGCTAGCGTATTAACTAGATAGGTCATACGTAGCGTAGCATCCTTTGCGTAACGACTGTCAGGGTAGCGAGTAAGCAATTCTTTAAATGCTAAAAATGAAGTGTTGAGTGCTTTTGGGTCGCGGTCATTGATTTGTTGTTGCGTTGCTTTTTCAATGATGCCACGCTCAGTAAAGCTTGCGAGACCTCGCATATAGTATGCGTAGTCAACGTTTGGATGGTTAGGATGCAGTTTGATAAAGCGATCTGCAGCAGCAATACATGATGCAGTGTCATTTTTTTTGAAATAAAGATATGCTGTTTCAAGTTGAGCTTGAGCCGCATATTTGCCATGAGGATAGCGAGATTCAAGAGTTTTGAAATACTTTAGCGCTTTTTCGTAATCTCGATCACGCATTTTTTGATCGGCTTCTGCGTAAATGCGATCTGCTTGCCAGCCTTTGGTTTCATCAAGCTCCGTTGGGGCTCCAAAAATACTGCAGCCTGTAAGCCAAATGACGATAAAAAACGCTAAACTGTATTTCATGCTAAGTAATACCTATTAGATTAATTTTGATTGATTATAACCGATGACACAAAGCACTCCTATCTCTCTCGTAATATCCCATGATTTGGGTGGTTTACGTTTGGACCAAGCTCTACAGCGTATGCTGCCAGAACATTCACGTTCAAGGCTGCAAGCTTGGATTAAAGAGGGTTTGATCACATTAAACGGTGAGGCAAGCACTGCTAAGACTAAAGTGTGGGGCGGTGAGCAGGTTCTAGTTCATGCGCAAGAGAAGCCGGAAGTGAGTGCTTTTGTTGCTGAAGATATTCCTTTAGATATTGTGTTTGAAGACGAGCATATTTTAGTGATTAATAAGCCTGCTGGAATGGTTGTTCATCCAGCTGCAGGTAATTGGAACGGTACTTTGTTAAATGCAATTTTGCATCATGTGCCTCATGCAAATGAGTTACCTAGGGCTGGTATTGTGCATCGTCTAGATAAGGACACCAGTGGTTTACTTGTTGTTGCTAAGACTTTAGCCGCTCAAACAAGCTTGGTGCGTCAATTACAAGCGAGAACGGTTAAGCGTGAATATCGCACGATTGTTTGGGGGCAAGTTTGGCGTAATGGCAAGATAGATCAACCAATCGGCCGTCATTCACATTCGCGTACCAAGATGGCGATTAATCGTATGGGTAAGCCAGCAGTGACTCGTTACGAGGTATTGGAGCGTTTTGCAGTGCATACTTATATGCGATGCAATCTTGAAACAGGACGTACGCATCAGATTCGTGTGCATATGCAATTCCTTAAAGCGCCTATTGTAGGTGATCCGGTTTATGGCTTCCGTTCCATTATCCCATTGCGTGCGATGACACAGACTTTGCGGGATTTTGTACAAGAGTTTGATAGACAGGCACTGCACGCTATAAAGTTAGGTTTAATCCATCCTGCTACTAATGAGCCTATGGAATGGCAAATTGAGCTGGCAGATGATATGAAAGCTTTGTTAGAAGCTATGCGTCATGAAGATCCACCTTTGGATGATGAAGAGCACTTTGAATTCTCTGAAGGTCCTTATTTGTCAGATGAAGATTACGAAGATGATGACGAACTTTACGATGAAGACGACTCGGATTTGGATGAGGCTGATTTGCTAGATGATGGTGAGGATGTTGAATAAGTCGGATTTAATTATTCCAGACTGGCCAGCGCCGTCGAATGTTCATGCGATACAAACTACCAGGCAAGGTGGCTTTAGTGATGCGCCGTTTGAAAGTCTAAATTTAGGTGCGCATGTTCAAGATCATTTAATAACAGTTGTGAAGAATAGGCAGTTATTGGATCAGTTTGTACCTGCTGAACCAGTTTGGTTGAATCAAGTGCATGGTACAAATGTGATTGATGCAGCATTAAGTAGTTGTGTTCAAGATGCGGATGCTTCATTCACAACACAATCTAATGTTGTTTGTGTGACTATGACGGCTGACTGTTTGCCTGTATTGCTTTGCGATAAGCAAGGGACTGCTGTTTCTGCAATTCATGCCGGCTGGCGAAGTCTTTGTGATGGTGTGATTGAGAATGCCGTTCTAGCAATGGGCCTTAAGGCGGAGGACGTATTAGCTTGGCTGGGGCCAGCTATTGGCCCAGATGCTTTTGAAGTGGGTGCTGAAGTTCGTCAGGCATTTATTGAAAAAGACGCTAATGCAACGCAAGCATTCCGGCCTCATGCTGATAAATGGTTAGCTAATCTATATCTTCTTGCTACACAAAGACTGAATAATGTCGGCATTAAAGCCATTTATGGCGGTGGCGATTGTACCTACAGTTATCCTGAGCGCTACTTCTCTTTTAGGCGTGATGGCATGACTGGTCGCATGGCAACCATGATTTGGCTGGCTAAGCCTTCAAGCGACTAAGTCTGTATAATGATGTCTTTATCTCAATAGCTTTTTATCCCATGATCCTTACGCAATTTTCAACACTTACTTGGATAGTCGCCATCAGTTTGCTTGGTGGTTTGCTGAGTGTGATTTGTGCGGGACTCGTAGCGATGAGTGCTCGTACACAATGGATTCCAATGTTGATCAGTTATGCCATTGGTGCAATGTTAGGTGCGGTATTTTTAGAGATCTTGCCACATGCATTCCGCGAAGCGACTAGCGTTGAAAATATGGCGGCAACCGTTTTGTTTGGGATTTTGCTATTTTTTGTTTTAGAAAAACTAGTGCTTTGGCGGCACTGTCACGGTGAACATTGTGAAGCTCATGCAATGCATACAGAGCAAGATTGCCAGGCACATTTAGTGCAAACTACAAAATATAAAACCGTCACTGAAAAAGCGCCTTCTATCAGTAAATCACATCAACATGTTCATGACTCTGGTCGAAGCGGCATGATGATTATGGTAGGGGATACTTTTCATAATTTTGTTGATGGCATTTTAATTGCTGCTGCTTTTATGATTGATATTCGCCTGGGTACAGTGACAGCGATTGCTATTATTGCCCATGAAATCCCGCAAGAAGTTGGTGATTTTCTGATTCTGCTCCATTCTGGCTATAGCAAAAAACAAGCATTTTTGTTTAACTTGTTCTCAAGCTTGGCAACCGTTGTTGGTGGCGTTTTAGCCTACTTTGCTTTGCAAACGGTTTCTGGTTGGATACCAACAATATTAGGGCTTGCAGCCGCAAGTATGCTTTATGTTGCCGTGGCAGATTTGATTCCTGGCTTACATAAACGTACAGAGCTTAAAGCAACAATCGCGCAAGTCGCTTTGATTGCATTAGGGATTAGTTCTATTTGGTTAACTAAATTCGTGCTTGAATAATATTAATCAGACTCAGGTTTTTTTTTATTACGTTTTCTTTGAGGCGCTCCTAATATCCAGAGCAATAGTGCGCAGGGTAGAAGTCCATAAAAAATAAATGTCATGACGCCTGCCACTAATGAAGTTTCACTAACGGCCATTAAAAAGGCAACGTAAAGCCAAGCAATCGCAATAATGTACATTTTTATAGGTTAATTTTCATGAGTGCAAACATATCACCAAAAGTCGGATTCGTTTCTTTAGGATGTCCTAAAGCGGGATCAGACGCAGAACGTATTTTGACCCAATTGCGTGCTGAAGGCTACGAAATATCAGGTACTTATGAAGATGCTGATTTGGTTGTGGTCAATACTTGCGGTTTTATTGATAGCGCAGTTGAAGAGTCTTTAGATGCGATTGGTGAAGCGATTAATAAAAACGGCAAGGTGATTGTTACCGGTTGTTTGGGTGCAAAGAGTGGTGTGGTACAGAATGCACATCCTAGCGTGCTAGCCGTGACTGGGCCACATGCCCTGGAAGAGGTAATGACTGCTGTTCATGCTAACTTACCTAAGCCTCATGATCCTTATGTGGATTTAGTGCCAGCACAAGGTGTGCGTTTAACGCCGAATCATTACGCATATCTTAAAATTTCAGAAGGATGTAACCATCGTTGTAGCTTTTGTATTATTCCAAGCATGCGCGGCGATTTAGTCAGTCGCCCTGTTGGAGATGTGCTGAATGAAGCTGAAAATTTAGTGAATGCTGGCGTCTCTGAACTGTTGGTTATTTCACAAGATACTTCAGCTTATGGCGTAGACGTAAAATACCGCAGTGGATTTTGGAATGGCCGACCAGTTAAAACGCGTATGACGGAATTAACTAAATCATTGAGTGAACTTGGTGTTTGGGTTCGATTGCACTATGTTTATCCATATCCGCATGTTGATGAAGTGATTCCTTTGATGGCTGATGGGCTTATTCTGCCTTATCTTGATGTGCCTTTTCAGCATGCAAGCCCACGCATTCTTAAATCAATGAAGCGTCCAGCGAGCAGTGAGAATAACTTGGCGCGTATTAAGTCTTGGCGTGATATTTGTCCGGATATTACTGTGCGTAGTACTTTTATTGCGGGCTTTCCAGGTGAGACCGAAGACGATTTCAAAATGCTTCTGGATTTCTTAGAGGAAGCACAATTGGATCGTGTTGGATGCTTTGCTTACTCAGCCGTTGATGGCGCATCTGCCAATGCATTGCCCGATCAAGTGCCTGAAGAAGTTAAACAGGAACGTTTGGCTCGTTTTATGGAAGTTCAGGAGCGTATTAGTGCTGCGAAACTGCAATCAAAAATGGGCACCATGCAAACCGTACTTGTTGATGAGCTGGTTGAGGATGAAGAAGGTAACATTGAAGCCATTGGTCGTACTAAAGCAGATGCGCCAGAAATTGATGGCGTTGTCTATTTGGCCGATGCTGAGGGCTTAAATCCTGGGGATTTTGTAGAGGTTGAAATCTATGATGCTGATGGGCATGATCTTTGGGGCGGTCCACCGCAAAGTTAATGTTAAGAAAATAAATCTGGCAATATCGGAGCAGGTCGTTCGCTATCTGCTCTATCTTCAAGAAAATCTAGTGTTAGTGGGCAGCGTGTTGGCTTTTTGACGGCTTTTCGACGTTTTGGAGTTGTTGCATCCAAGTCAATATAGGGTGTTTGACTTACCCGAATGTAGCCTGAACTGGATAACTTATCTGCGGTGGTTTCAAACAAGCTGAGTGGGTTGTCTATGTTTTGCAGCGTGATGTTGGCTTTTGTGACTTTAAGCACGTTATACATCACAAACTTACCTGTGGTTTGTTTGCCGTAAATTTCACCTACGTGGACTTCCACACAGCACCCCTAAGCAATTGATGGCTGAATCTTAGCCGCTAAGCACATTATTCACAAGTCCGTTTTTTGCTTTGAACCATTAAACGCGTTTGTCGTCCTATTAATATGTTGTTAATTTAAAGAGAATTAAATGAAAAACTTATTGAAGCTGATTTTTGGGGTCGTGATTGGTTCAAGCCAGATGGCTTATGCTGCTTGCAGTGATTTATACAATCACCAATTTGATACCTTGCAAGGCCAGAAAATCAATTTGTGTGATTATCAAAACAAACCGATTCTAGTAGTGAATACCGCAAGTAAGTGTGGTTTTACCCCGCAATTTGAGGTGCTTGAGTCTATGTCTAGTAAATACAAAGGTAAGCTTTTGGTGATTGGCTTCCCATCAAATGACTTTAAACAAGAGCTTGCTGGTAATAAGGAAGTCGGGGAGTTTTGCATCAAAACTTATTCGGTTAAATTTCCGATGGTTGTTAAAACATCTGTCGTTGGCTCTAACGCTAATCCACTCTATAAACAATTGTTTGCGATCACTAAACAAGCGCCGATGTGGAATTTTCATAAATATCTAATTCTTCCTGAAGCTAAGCAGGTTTATTCTTACAGCAGTGATGTTCAACCTGATGCACCGGAAGTGATGGATAAATTAAAGCCATTCTTAAAGTAGTTTAGGTTGTAAAATGCGGCATGACTGATACAACCATTCCCTTTGCCGCATTAAGCCCCGATGTTATTTTGGATGCAGTGGATCATTTAGGTCTTGTCACGGATGGACGTATCCTTGCTTTAAATAGCTATGAAAACAGGGTGTATCAAATTGGCATTGAAGATGCATCGCCGATTGTAGCCAAGTTTTACAGACCGCATCGCTGGTCTGATATTTCTATATTAGAAGAGCATCAATTTGTTAAGGCCTTAGCAAAAAATGAAATTCCCGTTGTCGCAGCTACAGTGATTAATAATCAAACCTTGTTTTCTTTCCAAGATTTTAAATTTTCAATTTTCCCTAAACATGGTGGTAGGGCGCCTGATTTAGATCAAAAAGGTGTTTTGGAATGGATAGGGCGTTTTATTGGACGTATCCATGCTGTAGGAAGCTTACAGCGATTTCAGCATCGCCCAGCTTTAGATATCCACACATTTGGTGAAATCCCAAGCCAGTATTTATTAAGTCATGGTTTTCTTCCGAATGAGTTGCTAGAGGTATATCAGGGCGTTGTGAATCAAGCTTTAGATGGTGTTAGACGCTGTTTTGATAGGGCTGGTGACATCACCTCAATACGATTGCATGGTGATTGTCATATGGGCAATTTATTGTGGACCGATGAGGGTCCTCATTTTGTAGATTTTGACGATAGTCGCATGGGGCCTGCTATTCAAGATATATGGATGATGCTTTCTGGCGAGCCTGATGAAATGCATCAACAATTTAATCAGGTATTACAAGGGTATGAGGATTTTTTTGAATTTAACCCACGTGAAGTTCATCTCGTTGAAGCACTAAGAACGCTTAGATTGATTCATTATTCTGCTTGGATTGCTAGTCGTTGGAATGATCCTGCTTTTACTGCTGCGTTTACTTGGTTTAATACTCAGCAATATTGGCAAGATAGGATTCTAGAGTTGCGAGAACAGATTTCGCTGATGGACGATCCGCCTCTACGGTTTGAGATATCTGGTAATTATTAATAAAAAAGCCCCAAATTCAGGGGCTTTTTTATTAATTTGATTTGTCTTTTTTCGATGCTATTTTTTGAAGGATGATGGCTGATAATTCTTCAATAGAACGGCTGGTAGAGTCCGCCCAGCTAATCCCCGCATTGCGCATTAAGTTTTCGGCGGTAGCAATTTCTTGTTTGCAGTTTTCAAGAGATGCGTATTTGCTATCTGGCCGTCGTTCGCTACGAACTGAGTGTAGGCGTTCAGCTTTAATTGTTAAGCCAAAAATTTTGTCTGTATGGGCGTGTAGTGCTGCTGGTAAGGTGCCGCGTTCAAAATCTTCAGGAATGAGAGGGTAGTTAGCAGCTTTAATGCCAAATTGCATTGCAAGGTAAATGCTCGTAGGCGTTTTCCCGCAACGTGACACACCTACTAAGATGACTTGTGCTTCTTCTAAGCCGCTGTTGGTCATTCCGTCATCGTGATTAAGTGTGAAATTGATCGCTTCCATGCGATCAGAGTAGCTGCTGCCCATAATCCCGTGTGCAATTCCTGAACCAGTTAGAGGTTGCTCACCAAGTTCAATGCCTAAAGGGTCTATAAATGCTGTAAACAAATCAATAAAGTAAGCATCAGCCTCTTTAAGCGTGTTGCGTAAATCTAAATTACCTAAAGACATGATAACGACTGGTCGAATGCCGTCTTGTACAGTCGCTTTTAGAATTGATTGTTTTGCGATTTGAATTTTCTCTGGCGTGTCTGTAAATGGAAGACGTACTTGAGAAAATTCAGTGTGTGGAAAATGTTCCAATAATTTACCTAGTGCACTGGCTGTAATGCCAGTGCTGTCTGAGATAAATAGTGCGGTACGTTTCATTAATCGCTTACTTAGTTAGCTTTTGCCAAGTTGCAACAACTGTATCAGGGTTAAGTGATACTGATTGAATACCTTCTTTAACAAGCCATTCAGCAAAATCAGGGTGATCTGAAGGGCCTTGACCGCAAATGCCTACGTATTTGCCTAAACGATTAGCGGTGCTAATGGCCATTTTTAACAATACCTTAACGGCATCATTACGCTCATCAAATCCGTCTGCTAGGATTCCTGAGTCACGGTCCATACCTAAGGTAAGTTGTGTTAAGTCATTAGAGCCGATTGAGAAACCATCGAAGTACTCTAAGAACTGTTCAGCAAGTAGGGCGTTAGATGGAATCTCACACATCATAATAAGGCGCAAGCCATTTTCGCCACGTTTTAGACCGTTTGCAGCCAAGATATCAGTGACTGCTTTTGCTTCTTCTAAAGTTCGTACAAAAGGAATCATGATTTCAACGTTGACCAAGCCCATTTCATCACGGACTTTTTTCATTGCTTTACATTCCATCGCAAAGCACTCTTTGAAGTCTTCTGCCATGTAGCGAGCCGCACCGCGGAAACCAATCATTGGGTTTTCTTCGTCTGGTTCGTAGATGTCGCCACCCACTAACTTCTTATATTCATTTGATTTGAAATCTGAAGTGCGAACAATCACTGGTTTAGGATAGAAAGCTGCAGCGATTGTTGCAACACCTTCTGCCACTTTATCAATATAAAAGTCAGTAGGGCTTGCATAACCACGCGCACGATTTCTAATCGTTGTTTGCATTGCAGCTGGCATTGCATCAACGTTGATAATCGCTTTTGGGTGAATACCAACCATGTTGTTAATCACGAACTCTAAACGGGCCAAACCAACACCATCATTTGGAATTTTAGCAAAGCCAAAAGCCATATCTGGATTGCCAACATTCATCATGATTTTACATGGGGGTTTTGATAGGGCAGCGGTTGCTTGGGTGTTCACTGAGTATTCAAGAGCACCGTGGTATACAAAGCCTGATTCACCTTCAGCACATGAAACGGTGACTACTTCACCTTCGCGAAGTACGTCTGTTGCGTTTACTGAACCTACAATCGCTGGAATACCTAATTCACGAGCAATAATCGCAGCGTGGCAAGTGCGGCCGCCACGGTTGGTCACTAGCGCGCTAGCGCGTTTCATGACTGGCTCCCAGTTAGGGTCTGTCATGTCAGCAACCAACACGTCGCCTGGTTGCACTAAGTGCATTTCAGCCGGATCAAGCACGATACGCACTGGACCTACGCCAATTTTTTGAGTAACAGCGCGACCAACCACCATTGGTTTTGATGAGTGTTTTTCTAAAACGAATGATTCGGTCACATTGTTATTAGCTTCTTGTGACTTTACGGTTTCAGGACGCGCTTGCAAGATGTACAGTTTGTTATCTACACCATTTTTGCCCCATTCGATATCCATTGGGCAGCCATAGTGCTTTTCAATAATCATCGCGTAATTTGCGAGTTCAAGAATATCTTCATTTGATAGTGAGTAGCGATCACTGTCTACTGGGTCAACATCTACTGTGTGTGTGCTTTTGCCAGCTTGTGTGGCATCGCTGAAAATCATTTTGATGAGCTTTGAACCCATCGTGCGACGCACAATCGCTGGTTTGCCTTGGGCTAATAATGGTTTGTGTACATAGAATTCATCAGGGTTTACAGCACCTTGCACCACAGTTTCACCTAGGCCGTATGATGAAGTAATGAATACAACATCTTGGAAGCCTGATTCTGTATCGATAGTAAACATCACGCCTGCACAGCCGATGTCGCTTCTTACCATTTGTTGTACACCGGCTGATAATGCAACGTCAGCATGAACAAAACCTTTGTGTACGCGGTATGAAATTGCGCGATCGTTGTATAAAGAAGCAAAAACTTCTTTAATCGCGTGGAGAATATTATCTAAACCTTGAATGTTCAGGAAAGATTCTTGTTGGCCAGCAAAAGAAGCATCAGGTAAGTCTTCTGCAGTGGCGGAAGAGCGAACGGCAAACGTTGCACCTTGGCCTGATTTTGCTGTTAATGTTGCATAATTCTCAGCAATCGCTTTTTCTAGTGCTGCTGGGAACGGTGCTGCCATAATCCATTCGCGGATTTGCTTGCCGCAATTAGCTAAGGCAATCGTGTCGTCCACATTAAGTGATTCAAGTGCTGCAACAATTTTTGCATCTAGACCATTTTGAGCCAAAAATTCGCGGTATGCATCTGCAGTTGTCGCAAAACCTGTTGGTACGCGAACACCTTTTGCTGAGAGTTGTGAAATCATCTCGCCTAATGATGCATTTTTGCCACCGACTGAAGGCACATCTACGTTACGTAGATTTTCAAATGGAATAACGTGGGCTGACATAAAGAATCTCCATCTATTCACGTAATGAACTTACTTTGAATTACGTAAACTTTTTTGTTTTCAGAGTGTTACGCATATTGTGATTTTAATTACTGGCAATCACTTTGGTGCGTGTTTTGTAAAACCGATATTTTGCCCTATTAGGCATGTTCCTGTCACGTTATCAGCGAGATTGTTTTTAAAAAAATGATTATTTTTATAGAAATTTAACTAACTGATAATTTTTCGGTCAAAATGGTCGGGTATAACGAAAAATACATTTCGTTTTTAATCGCTTAAATGCAATAAGGTGTTGTTAAATGGATATTCAAAATAAAGATCACTCTGTGCTTAAGGCCTTGGAGGAAGTTGTTGCTAAATCATGCTTTTGTAAGTTGAGAGAGTCTTGTCTTGATAGAAACAGCTGCGATTGTTATCAAAATCGTAATATCTATAAAGAATTTATGGCTCAACAGAAAAATTAGAGTTATTTGAGTTTTATGGGCAGTAACGTGAAGCTGCCTATGTCGTGAGTGACTAGCATTTCGTTGTCTTGGATGGTGCAGCTAATGTTCATATTCCTTGTTGCTGCGTTTGTTAGCTCTACTGTCTCAGGTAAATTAATCACCGTTAAATTGTCCAGCTTAAGTAGCGCTTTACTGTTTTGATCCCACCATATATCGGCGCTACGCCCCCCATACATCAAGAGTGCGACTTGGTTTGAACGTCCGCTGGCTTTACGTAAAACGCGTTCATCGGGCAAGCCAACTTCTATCCAGAGTTCGATGGCGCCTGTTAAATCTTTTTGCCACAAATCAGGCTCTTCATCGTCACTTAAGCCTTTGCCGAATGCTAGTGAGTCACTTGCAAATAGTGCAAAAGCAATCAGCCTGACCATTAGCCGTTCATCTGTCTCGGAAGGGTGTTTAGCGAGCGTTAAACTATGGGCTGCATAATAATTGCTATCCATGTTCGAGATTTGTAGGTCAGCTTTGTAGATAGTTGATTTTAGTGCCATGGCGATTTTTTCTCAGTGCTCTGGTTAGCCTTCTTTGCGGCTTTTGCTTGCCCCGTTTTTGGGCCTGAACCGCTTCTGCGATTGGGTTGGCCTTTGCCTTTGACTTTGGGTGCTTTTACTTTGGGTGGTTTAATCTCAGCATTTGGGTCAATGGTAATTAATATGCGCTTGCCTTCACATTCGATAATTTGACCTGCTTTGATTTTGGCTGTTTTACGTAACTCTAGTTCGCCGTCTACTTTTACCAGGCCTTCGGCGACCATGGCTTTGCCGCGTCCGCCGCTATCAGCTAGATCTACTAACTTAAGCAAATTGCACAGTTCTATATATTCTGTATTTATTACAAATTCAATTGGTTGCATTATTTATCTTCATGTGATTTATTAGGTTTTGGGGGAAGCTTTTTAATGACTTTTCCAATATGTGTTTCGCCACGTTTTTTCGCGAGTTCAATTTGTTTTTGACGTTCAATGACACTGAGCCGTTTTTCTTTAGATAATTTATCGTAGCAATGAGGACAAGATACGCCAGCGATATATTGTTCGCTTTTCATGTCTTCAGGTGAAACAGGGTGCCGGCAAGCGTGGCATTGATCATATTCACCAATTTCCAAACCGTGCTTAATAGCAACGCGATTATCAAATACGAAACATTCGCCTTCCCATAGGCTTTCTTCCTGTGGAATTTCCTCAAGGTACTTGAGAATGCCGCCTTGTAGGTGATAAACCTCTTCGAAACCTTGCTCCATCATGTATGAGCTCGCTTTTTCGCATCGAATTCCGCCAGTACAAAACATGGCTACTTTTTTATTTTTCTTAGGATCTAGATGTGTAGTCACATATTCAGGAAACTCTCTGAATGTCGTGGTGTGTGGATCAATTGCACCCTTGAAGGTTCCTATACCAAATTCATAGTCATTGCGTGTATCAATCACGATGGTATCTGGATCGGAAATGATGGCATTCCAATCTTGCGGTTTTACATAGGTACCTACTTTATAATTGGGATCAACGCCTGGAACACCTAGTGTGACAATCTCTTTTTTGAGTCTGACTTTCATGCGATAAAAGGGCATTTCATCGGCATGGGACTCTTTGTGTTCTAGATCAGCCAGTCTAGGATCTTGTTTAAGATGTTTGATGAGTGCATTGATTGCTTCGCGACTTCCTGCAACCGTTCCATTGATGCCTTCTTCTGCTAACAACAGTGTGCCTTTGATGTTTAGTGAGACGCATAGATCCAATAAAACCGGTTGGATTTCTTTGTGATCTGGAAGTTTTGCGAACTTATAGAGCGCTGCAACAATAAAATTAGGCACAATCATCTTTCTGAAAGCATATGCTTAAATGAGGCTTGCATGATAAGCCAAGCGGCACTTAATTTCTACGCAAATCAATGTGGTTTGCAATGAGTGAGTGAGTTCGCTTTCTAAAGTGTGAGCCATCAATATCTTTAACCCACATGTGTAATAAGCCGCTGAAAAATAAATGAGTATCTAGTGCTAATTGTTCCGGGTCTTGTGATGCGCGGAGTTGCCTCTTGTTTTTTGCTCTTTGGTAAAGTTGCTCAAGTTTTTGAATAATGCCATCGCAATTGTTGAGGATTTGCCTTAGTACTTCGGAGAATTCCTCTACGTATTCGCACTTAATCATCATGATTTCATAAGTCTCACGCGTGGCAGAAGACTCATTTAGTGCTTGAATTGTCCCGTTGAGGAAATTTTCAATTTGAGTAAGAGGGTCTTCGTTGTTTTCTAACTGTAGATTGTCGTCCATGCGATCAATCAGTGGCAGGAAAACCTGCTCACGCATCACGCTAAAAAGTTCTGTTTTGTTTGAAAAGTGCCAATACACAGCCCCACGTGTGACCCCTGCAGCAGTGGCAATTTGCTCCATGCTTGTTCTGCTAACACCGCGTGCCAAAAATACCTGCCGTGCGGCATCAATGATGCGCTGTCTCGTTAGCTCGGCGTTTTCTTTGGTTTGGCGAACCATATTGGTTAATCCTTTGTAATACTAAGGTTTTTCTTAAATTAAATCCATTTACATACAGAATTGTTTGTATATAATATACATTCATATTTGTATGTAAGCAAGATTCTTTGCATACATTTCCTTAAAAGACATGAGGTTAGTAATGACATCTCCAATCAATTGCCATTTCAATTCCAAGCAAGTTTTAGGTTCTGGTCTTAAAGCAAGATCGTCAAAGTCGAAGGTTGATCTTTTGACTGTTGTGATCTTGGGCTTGGCGTTAACGGGCTGTGGGGAAAAAGAGCAAGGTTCAATGCCTCCATCTGGAATGGTGATGCCTGTTGGGGTCGTGACTGTTCAATCAACTTCTGTACCAATTAGTGCAGAGGCTGTTGCTCAGACAGAGGGGGCGAAAGAAGTGGAAATTCGTCCACGTGTTGGCGGTATATTGCTTAAGCGAAACTATTCAGAGGGTGCGCCTGTAAAAGAGGGGCAATCGATGTTTTTGATTGATCCTGTGCCATTTCAGATTGCGCTTCAACAAGCACGTGCATCACTTGCTGCTCAGCAAGCACGAGTTGAACAAACTGCGCGTGAAGAAAAACGTCTTCAAGTCTTGTTGGCAACCCAGTCTATCAGTCAGCGTGAGTATGATAATGCGACCACTGACAAAGCGACTGCACAGGCCAACTTGCTGCAGGCACAAGCCAGCGTGCGTGAGGCTGAACTTAATCTCTCTTATACAAATGTGACATCACCATTAAGTGGTATATCTGGCCGCTTTCAATTTTCAGAGGGGGCTTTGGTTTCTGCTAACACTAGCATGTTGACGACCGTCATCCAAACCTCACCAATTTGGGTTAGATTTAGTTTTTCAGATAGTGAAATTGCATTGTTAGGTGGTCGTTTGTCGGAAACAACCGTTAAATCTGTGACACTAACTTTACCTGATGGCACTCAGTATGCTGAAAAAGGAAAATTGAATTTCTCTGCGAGCCAAATTGACCCTAAATTAGGTACGCAGCAATTGCGTGCAAGTTTTGAAAACAAAGATCACCGTTTATTGCCTGGTCAGTTTGTTCGTGCACGTATATCAACTGGCGTCCGTAATGGGGTCTTTTTGGTGCCTCAAACAGCGGTATTGACTGGTGATCAAGGTAAATTTGTATTCGTTGCTGAAAAAAACAAAGAAGGCAAAGCTGTTGCTGCTGTTCATCCGATTAAAGAGGGTGGTTGGCAAGGTAATAACTGGATTGTTTTAAGCGGTTTAAACGAAGGTGATCAAGTGATTGCTGATAATTTAATTAAAGTGCGCCCAGGTGCGCCAGTCAATCCGCATCCCTTTGGCGCTGAAGCGCCAGCAGCTAACGCTGCCCCTGCTAAATAATCTAAGGATATCGTAATGACCAGATTTTTTATTACACGGCCGATTTTTGCTTCGGTACTGTCTATCATTATCGTGTTATCTGGATTAGCTGCCGCATTCAAGTTGCCGATTGCACAGTATCCACAAATTGCACCACCAACAGTGACTATTACGGCCGTTTATCCTGGAGCAAGTGCTGATACGCTTTCTAAGACAGTTGCTGCGCCGATTGAAGAGCAGTTGAGTGGCGTTGATAACCTTCTTTATTTTAGTTCTAGTGCTGACTCTAGTGGTACCTTGGTTATTACAGCTACTTTTGAAGTGGGCACTAATGTTGATCAAGCGACGTTTAATGTAAGTAACCGAGTCAATATTGCTACGCCTCGTCTGCCTGATGAGGTTCGTCGTAACGGGCTAATTGTTCAGAAGAAATCAAACGATATTTTATTGGTCGTGATGTTGACTTCGAAAGATAAGAATCATGATCGCTTGTTTTTAAGTAATTACGCTACGCTTAATGTGATGGATGAGATTAAGCGTGTTAAAGGTGTCGGCGATGCGGTTATCTTTGGTGGTCAAGATTATTCTATGCGTGTTTGGTTGCGTCCAGATCGTATGGCGCAACTTGGTGTTACGACCAGTGATATCTCATCTGCAATCGGAGCGCAGAATAATCAATATGCCGCTGGCAAGATAGGTGCCGAGCCAGCGCCATCTTCACAACAGCTGGTCTACACGGTCACAGCAAAAGGTCGATTGATAGATCCTGCGCAGTTTGCCAATATCATTATCAAAGCTGACGGTCCGAATGGCGTTTTATATCTTAAGGATGTGGCTCGCATTGAGCTGGGTGCGCAAAATTACAATGTGGCTTCAACCCTTGATGGAACCCCCGGTGTTGCGATACCTATTTTCTTGCAAACTGGCGCGAACGCTTTAGATACGGCTAAAAACATCAAGCTAAAAATGAACGAGCTCAAAGAAACCTTTCCTAAAGGGATGGAATTTACGATTCCATATGACACGAGTGATTTTGTTAAAGCAACAATCAATGAAGTATTCCATACGTTTGGTGAAGCTTTGCTTCTTGTTGTACTTGTGGTTTTCTTGTTTCTGCAAAGCTGGCGTGCGACTTTAATTCCTATTATTGCAGTACCTATCTCCTTGATTGGTACTTTTGCGGGTCTTTACTTGTTTGGCTTCTCAATTAATTTATTAACTTTATTTGCCATGATCTTAGCGATTGGTATCGTGGTGGATGATGCGATTGTGGTGTTGGAGAATACCGAGCGATTGATGTCAGAAGAAGGGTTGGCACCTTTGCCTGCGGCAATTAAATCAATTGGTCAGGTATCTGCGGCTGTAGTTGCAATTGTATTAGTGCTTTGCGCGGTGTTTGTTCCTGTGGCTTTTCAAGGTGGTATCGCAGGTGAGCTATATCGTCAATTTGCGGTGACTGTAGCAATCGCTGTGGTGATTTCGGGTGTCGTTGCTTTAACCTTAACGCCTGCACTTTGCGCCATTATTTTAAAGAAAACACACGAGAAAAATGCTTTCTTTACTAAATTTAATCAGTTATTTAGCCGATTAACACACTTTTATACGAATACCGTTGGTTTAACGCTTAAGCATAAAGTGATTGGTGGTTCTGTATTTGTTCTCGTGGTGATACTTGTCGCAATATTGTTTAGAACTGTTCCAGGTAGTTTTGTGCCTGCAGAAGATCAAGGTTATGTGGTTACCGTCGTGATTATGCCTGATGGTGCAACTTTGGGGCGCACCACTAAAACAACAGAAAATATTCGATCAGCGATTGCGCATGACCCAGCCGTGGCGCATGAGTTTGCCGTAAACGGGTTTGAATTGTTAACCGGCGCAAATAAAACGAATGCAGGCACCATGTTTGTGAGACTAAAAGATTGGAAAGAGCGTGAAACCTCAGCAACTGATATTGTCGGCAAGCTTTTTGGTATTGGGATGGGGCAGTCTGATGGTATGGCTATCGCAGTGAATCCTCCAGCGATTCGTGGCTTGGGTTCAGCTGGTGGTTTTGAGGTTTATGTACAAAGTCAGCGCGACACGGATCCTATTAAATTAGCCGCTGTGATGAATAGTTTTATTGATGCAATGCGCGCTGAACCAACCTTAACTGGCTTGAACTCTTTCTTTAGGCCTACTGTTCCTCAGTTAATGATAGAGGTGGATGAGGCAAAGGCAATCTCTCAAGGTGTTCGTATCGCAGATATTTATGCAACCTTACAAAGTACGATGGGTGCTTTTTACGTCAATGACTTTAACCGTAATGGCCGTACTTATAGAGTTCAGTTACAAGCTGAATCTGAATTTAGAATGCAGCCAGAAGATTTGGGTAAGGTTTATGTACGAAGTCAGCCTACATTAGCCAATCCAAGCGGTAACATGATTCCGCTCTCAGCGCTAAGTAAGGTAAGCAATATCGTAGGCGCTGAACAATTGGAGCGCTATAACGGCTTATTGTCAGCAAAAGTTTTTGGCAGTGGTGCGCCAGGAGTCAGTTCGGGCGATGCAATTAAAACTGTAGAGCGCATTGCAAAAGACAATCTACCTGATGGTTATAAAATTGCATGGACTGCCCAGGCTTATCAAGAGAAGAGAACCGGCTCTGCTGCGATGTATGCTTTTGGTTTTGCAATTATCATGGTGTTTTTGATATTGGCAGCTCAGTTTGAAACATGGGCTTTGCCACTTGCTGTGATTATGGCTGTTCCATTCGCGCTTGCGGGGGCTTTACTGGCTGTTTTATTACGCGGCATGCCTAATGATATTTACTTCCAAATTGGTTTGATTACCTTGATCGGGTTAGCAGCTAAAAATGCCATTTTGATTGTTGAGTTCGCTGAACAAAAAATGGAAGAGGGTATGCCAGTCGCTCAAGCTGCTTTAGAAGCAGCAAGATTGCGTTTTAGACCGATTGTGATGACGTCCATGGCTTTTGTTCTTGGGATTGTTCCTTTGGTCTTTGCAACAGGTGCTGGCGCTGCTGCTCGTCGCTCTATGGGTACTGGCGTATTTGGAGGGATGATTTTGGCAACCTTTGTTGCGACTATATTCATTCCCTTATTCTTTACTTGGCTTTCAGGTAAGCATGTTCGTCAACACGGCCATCTTGAAGGTTTGCCTGAAGAAGATGCCAAATGAGTAAGATAACAAGTGAAAGTATTTTATGAAAAGAACTTTGATTATTAGCTTGATTTTGTCCTTGGGCGCTTGTTCGATGGTAGGTTTGGATTACTTTAGACCTAAGCAAGCTTTACCTGAGCAATATCAATCAGTATCGATTGAAGTTTCAGATACAGCAATTTCATCTGATTGGTGGAAGCTTTATCAAGATCCGGTGCTTGATGATTTGATTGCCAAAGCCAGTGTAAATAACACTGATATCAAAATAGCGGTTGCTCGTATTGAAGAGGCTGATGGATACCTACGTGAAGTTGGCGCCGCCTTATTTCCTCAAGTCAATCTCGATTCAGCAGCAACTCGTAACAAGGTTACTGAGTTGGGTGCCGTTTCATTGTTTAATGGTATGAGTTCAACACGCACTAATTACAACGTGCGCTTAGGCACGTTATTTGAATTGGACTTCTGGGGCAAATTACGTCGGTCTCAAGAGGCTGCACGCGCACAAGCACTCAGTTCTAGATACGCAAGGGATACGGTCGACTTATCTCTAAAAGGACTGATTGCTAGTAACTATCTGTTTTTACGTAGCTTAGAATCTCAAATTGCTTTATCTAAGGAAAATTTGCATACGCGCGAAGAGAGTTTGGCTTTAACAAAGCGGCGTTTAGAGGGTGGTATTGCTTCTGCACTGGATGTGTCGCAAGCAGAAGTGGCTCACACTAATCTTAAAGCACAATTATCTGAATTAGAGCGTCAGCGACAGATTGTAGAGCAGCAGTTGGCGGTGTTAACGGGTGTGATGGGCTTGAAGATTGAAACCTCTAGTTTGGATCGAATGCCTGTGCCACCAATCCCTCCAGCTGGTTTGCCTTCAAGTTTATTGGAATCGCGTCCAGATGTTCGATTGGCGGAACAAAATTTGATTGCTGCGAACGCTAAGATAGGTGTTGCCAAGGCGGCGCTTTATCCGACAATCTCATTGACGGCAGCTTATGGTGGTGAGAGTAAGGATCTAGGCGATGTGCTTAAATCTGCTGCCAGAATTTGGACTGGTGGGGTAGGTTTGTACTTGCCTGTATTCGATTCAGGTCGCTTAAATGCAAGAGTTGATCAGGTTACTGCGCAGCAAAAACAAGCTTTGGCAGCTTATGAGCGTGCCGTTCAGCAATCATTTCAAGAAGTGAATGATGCGCTTGTTGATTTGCGTCAGCACACGGAGAGTGAGTTAGCGCTACATGATAGTGAGCAAGCATCACGTAGGGCTTTAGAGATTGCTAATCATCGATATCAGTCAGGATATGTTGCTTATTTAGATGTATTGGATGCTCAGCGCGTATATAACGATGTTGCGCTGGCTTATGTTCGAAGTAGGCAAGCTAGATTAAATGCCAGTGTTAGTTTGTTTAAGGCTTTGGGTGGCGGTTGGCAAGAGGCGAGCTTAAAGTCCGAGAAGTAGTTATTTTTTACTAAATACCTCGATTGATTTTAGCGTGAGTACAATTGTCGACAAGATCAAGGTAATGGCGTTGGCGATAATGACAGGCATGCTATCAATGTAAAAACCATAAACAAGCCACAAAGCAACACCTGATGTAAATAAAGTATACATAGGCAGTGAAATTCCACTTAAATCACGCGTTTTCCAAGACTGATAAGCTTGAGGCACAAAAGCAACCGTGGTTAAAAAAGCAGCGAAATAGCCGATGAGGTTGCTGGGATCTATAGTCATTGATGATCATTTAATTAAGGGTTGCGGCATTAAAACATGCCTATACTTTTTTGGTCAAACGTCTTGTCTTAAGCTTCATTCCGTCCTCCACTGCGTGATAAAATGCATCCATTCTAAATAGAGATTACTTAATAGGTTGATATGACAGTCCGTACCCGTTTTGCCCCAAGTCCCACAGGATTTCTTCATATTGGTGGCGCCCGTACTGCTTTATTTTCATGGGCTTATGCACGCAAACATCGAGGTGAGTTTATTCTCCGTATTGAAGATACTGACGTCGCGCGTTCAACACCAGAGGCGGTGCAAGCTATTCTGGATGGAATGAATTGGCTGGGTTTGTCTTGGGATGAAGGTCCTTTCTATCAAATGCAACGCATGGATAGATACAAAGAGATTATCCAAAAGATGCTGGCAGATGGAAGTGCTTATCTTTGTTATTCAACTAAAGAAGAATTAGACGCCTTGCGTGAGGCACAAATGCAAGCAGGTGATAAGCCACGTTATGACGGTCGCTGGCGTCCTGAGGAAGGTAAAAAATTGCCATCGATTCCAGCAGGAGTTCAGCCTGTTGTGCGGTTTAAAAATCCAAAAACAGGCTTAGTTGAATGGGTGGATATGGTTAAAGGCCATATTGCTATTTCAAATGAAGAGTTGGACGATTTGATTATCGCGCGTGGCGATGGTACGCCTACTTATAATTTCTGCGTAGTCGTTGATGACTGGGAAATGGGCATTACTCAAGTAATTCGAGGTGATGACCATGTGAACAATACTCCTCGTCAAATTAATATGCTGAAAGCGTTGGGAGCAACGATTCCTCAATATGCGCATTTATCAATGATTCTGGGTGATGATGGCCAGAAGCTGTCTAAGCGTCATGGTGCTGTAAGCGTTATGCAATATGATGAAGATGGATATTTGCCTGAAGCTGTACTAAATTATTTGGCTCGCTTAGGTTGGTCTCATGGTGATGATGAAATTTTTAATATGGAGCAATTCTGTGAGTGGTTTGATTTGGATCACATCACACCATCTGCAGCGCAATTTAATACTGAAAAACTGAATTGGTTAAATTCACATTATATTAAACAGGCTGATTTAGCTAATTTGAGTAAAGATATTACTAAGCGTCTGTCATTAAAAGGCATCGATGTTGGGAATGGTCCGAATTTGGAATCTGTCATTGCGCTTTATCGTGAGCGTTCTAACACTCTGAATGAGTTGGCAGCTGGCATTGAATATTTTTATAAAACACCTGTAACGGATGCCGTCGCAGCAGAAAAACATTTAACAGCCGATGTAATGCCTCTGATGAAAGCTATGATGTTACAACTGCAATCTGCTGAATGGACAGTGGAGTCTATTCATCACATCATCGAGCAAACAGTAGTCAATAATGGATTGAAGTTTCCTAAAGTGGCAATGCCTTTGCGTGTCATGCTTACAGGTAATGCTCAATCTCCAAGTATTGATGCTGTGATGCATTTGCTTGGACAGCAAGAGGCCTTAAAACGTATGGCAACATTCTTTTAAGCTGAAAATTTAAAAAAATAATTAGAACAAAAGTGTTTAAGATACCGTCATAATGATGGCGTAGCATCGTAAAAAATAACATAACCAAAAGGTGAAAACATGAACCCTAAAGGGCAGCTTCTACAAGACCCATTCCTTAACGCTTTGCGTAAGGAGCATGTGCCAGTATCTATTTACCTTGTTAACGGTATTAAGTTGCAAGGGCAGGTCGATTCATTCGATCAGTACGTTATTCTCCTTAAAAACACAGTGACTCAAATGGTTTATAAGCACGCCATTTCAACGATTGTTCCTGCCCGCGCAGTTACATTGCCTGATCATTCAGACGAATAGTCTATTGACATAAAATGTTCGATAGGCCTGCTGGTAGTGACGATGCTGTTGTCGTTAGTCTTGATTTTGGTGATTCTGGATATGAAGAGGGTCTGGAAGAGCTTAAGCAGTTAGCAATAAGTGCTGGTATGAATATACGTGGCGTAATTGAAGGCCGCCGCGACAAACCGGACGCTAAATATTTTGTGGGTTCTGGTAAGGCAGAAGAGCTCAAAGCTACTGTTAACGCGACCGAGTCTAAAGTTGCTTTATTTAATCATGATTTAAGTCCATCACAGCAACGTAACCTAGAGCGATTGCTTGAATGTCGTGTGGCAGATCGCACCGGCCTAATTCTTGATATTTTTGCTCAGCGTGCCAAAACCCATGAAGGTAAGTTACAAGTTGAGTTAGCTCAGCTCGAACATCTTTCCACTCGCTTAGTTCGCGGCTGGACTCACTTGGAACGTCAAAAAGGTGGGATTGGTGTTCGTGGCGGCCCTGGCGAGACTCAGCTTGAGCTTGATAGACGTATGCTGCGTATTCGCGTTAAGCAATTGCGTGAGAAATTGGAAAAGCTGAAGCAGCAACGTGGAATGCAGCGCCGCTCACGCAAACGATCACAAGTCATGTCAGTCTCATTGGTGGGCTATACCAATGCTGGAAAATCAACGCTTTTTAATCGACTAACCCAATCTAAAGTCTATGCTGCGGATCAGTTGTTTGCGACATTGGATACTACTTCGCGCAAGCTTTATATCCCCGATTGCGGCGCTATGGTTATATCCGATACTGTTGGATTTATTAAGCATTTGCCTCATGCCTTAGTTGAAGCTTTTGGTGCAACGCTTGAGGAGTCAGTACAAGCGGATTTGCTTCTACATATCGTTGATGCAGCAAGTACTAATCGAGATGAGCAAATTGAGCAAGTTAATAAAGTACTGGCTGAGATTGGCGCAAATGAAGTCCCTCAAATTTTAGTACTCAATCAAATTGACCGTATTGGGATGGACGCAGGGTTAGAGCGTGATGAATATGGTAGAATTTGCAAAGTAAGAATTTCAGCTAAAACAGGAGAGGGTCTTGAATACTTAGTTCAAGCCTTGCAAGAGCAGCAACGTCGCCTGTTTGAGTATTTAACATCAGAAGCTGCTTATATTTAATTGTTGTTATCAATTCGGAGTAATGCATGGCAAATGATCCTGGCCGCAATAACGATGGGCCTCCAGATCTTGACGAAGTATTGCGTCAGCTCAGTCGTAAAATTAATTCAATTTTTGGCGTTAAGCCGAAAACTCAACCTTTGCCGAATGCTGATGAGCCGCATGTTCCTGTTCTGCCAATTTTAGGTTTAATTATGTTGGTATGGTTTGCGACAGGCTTTTATATTGTCGATCAGGGTTCTCGCGGTGTGGTATTGCGTTTTGGTCAGCATGTGGAAACAACAATGCCAGGCCCAAGATGGCATATGCCTTTCCCTATAGAGTCAGTGAATGTGATGAATATGGAGCAGGTCCGTACGGTTGAGGTTGGTTATCGATCTGCTGAAGGTGGTTCAGGTCGCAGCAAAGAATTGAAAGAGTCTTTGATGCTGACGGACGATGAAAACATTATCGATTTACAGTTTGCTGTTCAATACAATCTCAACAGTGTTGAAGATGCCTTGTTTAATAATCGTAGTGCAGAACAATCTGTGCGTGGTATTGCTGAAACAGCTATTCGTGAGGTCGTTGGCAAAAGCAAATTAGATTTTGCTTTATATGAAGGTCGAGACGAAGTGGCCATTAGAACTAAGACATTAATGCAAGAGGTCTTAGATCGTTATAAGACTGGCATTCATGTGGTGAGTGTCACCATGCAAAATGCTCAACCTCCGGAGCAAGTGCAGGCTGCATTCGAAGATGCAGTCAGGGCTAAACAAGATTTGGAACGTCAAAAAAATGAGGGTCAAGCTTACGCGAACGATGTAATTCCTAAAGCCCGCGGTACAGCATCTAGATTGTTGCAAGAAGCCTCTGGCTATAAGTTGCGTGTTGAAAATGAAGCGCAAGGTAATGCTAGTCGATTCAATCAAATTTTAGCTCAGTACAAACGTGCTCCTGAGGTTACTCGTAACCGCTTGTATTTAGATGCTCAAGAACAAATCATGTCTAGCGTTAGCAAAGTGATTGTGGATCAAAAAGGTGGTAATAGCTTACTTTATCTTCCATTGGATAAGCTTTTAGCTGAGACGGCAGTGAAATCACCTGTTGTACCAGCGGAGCCTGTGGCCTCAGCCACTCAATCAGTGCCTAGCACTCCAGCAGTTGATGTTAATTCGGCAACTCAACATCCACGTGATAATTCACGTAGCCGTGATAGACGATAAGCGAGAATCGTATGAAAAATATTGGATTAATTATTGTCGTATTCTTGTTAAGTATCTTGCTTATCAGTTCGGCCACTTTCACCGTTGATCAGCGTGAATATGCTTTGGTTAAGAGATTGGGTGAAGTTGTTGCGATTAAAAAATCGCCCGGACTCTACGTAAAAATGCCTTTCGTTGATAATGTGGTTTATTTTGATAAGCGCATTTTGACATTAGACTGGGAAGAGCCAGATCGTTTTATTACCAGCGAGAAAAAGAACGTTTTGGTTGATTCGTTTGTAAAGTGGCGCATTATTGATCCGCAAAAGTACTATGTTTCTGTTAAAGGAGATGAAGTACAAGCAGAGCGTCGTTTATCTCAAACAGTAAATGACGGTTTGCGCGCCGAATTCGGTAAGCGAACTATTCATGATGTTGTTTCTGGTGAGAGAAGCCAAATTATGGAAATTTTACGTCAGCGTGCTGACCGTGACTCTCGTCAAATTGGTATCCAAGTATTAGATGTGCGTTTAAAGCGCGTTGATTTGCCTGAGAATGTGAGTAATTCAGTTTATGACCGAATGGAAGCAGAACGTAAGGGCGTAGCTAATCAATTGCGCTCAGAAGGTTCTGCTGCTGCAGAGAAAATTCGAGCAGATGCCGATAGGCAACGTGAAGTGATTGTTGCTGAGGCTTTTAAAGAAGCTCAGCAAATAAAAGGTCAAGGTGATGCAAAAGCATCTGAAATATACGCTGCTGCATATGGTAAAAACCCAGAATTTTATGCTTTTTATCGCAGTCTAGAAGCTTATCGTAATAGCTTTAAGAATAAGAGCGACGTGATGGTATTGGAGCCTGGCTCTGATTTTTTGAAATATATGCGTAGTTCTCGCGCAAAGCGTTAATGCAACGCACATAATGAGTGGAAATTTGTATGCGTAATTGGCTACTTCCTGAATATATTGAAGATGTACTTCCTGCCGAAGCGGCTCAAATTGAGCACTTGCGCAGATCTTTACTTGATTTGTTTGAAGTGCATGGATATCAATTTGTGATCCCTCCAATGATGGAGTACCTCGAATCTTTGATTACAGGTGTTGGCCATGATTTGGATTTGGCTACATTTAAAGTGGTGGATCAACTCACTGGCCGCCTAATGGGCGTTCGTGCTGACATCACTCCTCAAGCAGCACGTATTGATGCTCATATGCTTAATAATCAAGGTGTTACAAGATTATGCTATGCCGGAAGTGTGTTAAGAACTAATCCTGATGGCTTGGCGCAAACACGACAGCCAATGCAACTTGGCGCAGAATTATTCGGACATGCTGGTGTAGAGGGTGACATTGAAATACAACGATTGATGATTAAAACATTGCAAGCGTCAGGTGTTAAAGCATTGCAAATTGATTTTAATCATGTCGGCATTTTTGATGCGCTAATGAAAAATACTGATCCTGTTTTTGAAAAACAGCTGTATCAAGCCTTACAAAGTAAAGATCAAACAGAAGTTAAAGCGCTGACTAAAGACTTTGATGCTGTGGCTCGTGATGCATTATGTGCGTTGACAGAGCTGAATGGGGATGTTGCTATATTAGCTGAAGCCGCAAAGCGATTGCCAAAGAGTCCTGCAATAACAAAGGCCTTGGCTGAATTACTTCAGGTAAGTAATCAATTAAAAGATTTAGACGTAGGAGTGAGCTTTGATTTGGCTGAACTTCGTGGATATCACTATCATAGCGGAATGGTTTTTGCCGCATATGCACAAGGCTGTCCTGGTCCGTTGGCATTAGGTGGTCGTTATGATGAAGTTGGTCAGGCCTTTGGACGTGCAAGACCTGCTGCTGGCTTTAGTTTGGATTTGCGTGGTTTGGTCAAAGCATTACCACGTAGCAATGTAAAACAATGCATTCTTGCTCCTTACGGCAATGATGATTCATTAATTAAAAAAATTGATGAATTGCGTAAGTCTGGTGAAAAAGTTGTTCAAGAGTTGCCTGGACATGAAGCATATGTTGATGAATTAAATTTTAATCGTAAATTGAAAAATTTAGATGGCGTCTGGCAAGTCATTGCTGCTTAGACAAAACGTATTAACAAGGTAAATATTAATTAATTTTAGGTAGATTTATGGCTAAGAACGTCGTGGTAATCGGTACACAGTGGGGCGATGAAGGAAAAGGTAAGATTGTTGATTGGCTTACTGATCATGCTCAAGGTGTGGTGCGCTTTCAAGGTGGACATAATGCAGGTCATACTTTGGTGGTAGGCCAGGGTTCGGCTCAGCGCGTTTACAAACTAAATCTAGTACCTTCTGGGATTGTTCGTACCGGCGTAAATTGTTATATCGGAAATGGCGTTGTATTAGATGCAGGCCATTTACTTAAAGAAATTAAAGAGCTTGAAGATGGTGGATTGGAAGTAAAAAACCGTTTGAAGGTGAGTCCTGGATGTCCGTTAATTTTGGATTATCACGTTCGTTTAGATGTTGCTCGAGAATTAAAGCGCGGGGCTGATAAGAAGATTGGTACAACTGGTAAGGGTATTGGCCCAACTTACGAAGATAAAGTTGCTCGACGTGCTTTGCGTTTATATGACTTATTTTATCCAGAGCAGTTTGGCGAGAAGCTAAAAGATGTATTGGATTACCATAATTTTGTATTAACTAAGTACCTAGGTGCGGAGGCCGTTGATTTTAATCAACAGCTTGATTCAGCCTTAGCTAAAGCCGAACACATTCGCCCTATGGTGGCTGATATTTCAGCAGCGCTGTATGAAGCGAATGCTGCAGGTCAGAATTTATTGTTCGAAGGTGCCCAAGGCACGTTGTTAGATGTTGATCATGGAACTTATCCATATGTGACTTCTAGCAACTGTGTTTCTGGTCAAGCATCTGCTGGCACTGGTGTTGGACCTAGTATGTTGCATTATGTATTGGGCATTACTAAAGCTTATACGACGCGTGTCGGAGGAGGACCATTCCCAAGCGAACTTGATATTGAGTCAGATAACTGCCCAGGCAATCAAATGTCTGTAAAAGGCCAAGAAATTGGCACTGTTACTAAACGTAAACGTCGTTGCGGTTGGTTTGATGCAGCTGCCTTGCGTCGTTCTGCAAGAATTAACGGTTTGTCTGGTCTTTGTATCACTAAGCTAGATGTGTTGGATGGCATCAGTGAATTGCAAATTTGTACAGGTTACGAGCTCGATGGCAAAGTGGTTGATATGTTGCCTGTCGGTGCCGACGATGTGGCGCGTTGCAAGCCTATTTATGAAACATTACCTGGCTGGTCAGAAAACACTTTCGGTGTGAACCGTTGGGAAGACTTGCCTTTAAATGCACGTAATTATTTAAAACGATTAGAAGCCTTGTGTGATGTGCCTGTTGATATTGTTTCTACAGGCCCTGAACGTGATGAAACAATTGTGCTTCGTCATCCATTTGGGCTGTAATGAAGCCGATTGCAAAACAACGCATGGCCTGGGCCTTGACAGGATCAGGCCATTATTTACGAGAATGTATTGATATTCTCAATACCTTAGAAGATGTAGATTTATTTTTAAGTAAAGCTGCAGCAGAAATTCTGCAACAGTATGGTTATACGCATAATGTAGGCAAGGTGTATCAAGATAAAACTGCCAGCGCAGTGCCTGTTGAGCTCTTTTATCATGGTGCATATCATACGGTCGTCATTGCACCGAGTACTTCAAATACTGTTGCAAAAATGGTGTGTGGCATTTCTGATAATTTAGTCACTAATATTTTTGCTCAGGCGGGAAAGTGTCGTGTTCCAACCATTGTTTTTGCTTGTGACACCGAGCCTGAGATGGAATCGGAAGCGCCGCGTGAAAATATGGTTAAGGTTTATCCTAGACGTATCGATTTTGAAAATACAGCAAAACTTAAAACCTTCGAAGAAACAACGGTTGTTGATAACATGCAACAACTATCTGATGTTATCCAAGCAAGATTAGCGTGTCTGAAAGCATCCTCTTCTTAACTGGTAAGCTGGCTGAAAAAAGCTTGCATCAAGTATTAGCAAGTATACAGCCGACACCATTCAAATATCGCATCGAACAAATTGGTGTTTCAGTGGCTGCGTTGATGACGCCTGAGTTAATTCTTCGTCGTTTATCTGACACCGGCGATGCAGACAAAATGATTGTTCCTGGTCTATGTCAGGGTGATTTGACTATGCTTGAAAATAAATATGGGATACCAGTTGCTAGAGGCCCTGAGGATTTGAAAGATATGCCTCAATATTTTGGGCGAGGTGGTCAAGCGCCTGATCTTTCCAGATATGACGTTAATATCTTCGCTGAGATTGTTGAGGCCCCGCAATTAAGTGTTGATGGTATTTTGGCGCGAGCAGCATATTTCAAAAAGCAGGGCGCTAACGTTATCGATCTTGGTTGCCTACCGAATACACCATTTCCTCACCTCGTAGATGCCATTAAAACACTTAAATCTGCAGGTTATAAAGTGAGTGTAGACTCTCTTAATAGTGATGATTTACTATTGGCAGGACAATCAGGCGCTGATTATCTGTTAAGTCTAACTGAACATTCATTATGGATTGCTAATGAAGTTTCATCAGTGCCTGTATTGATTCCAGCTAAATCTGGAAGTTTGCCATCCTTATATCGTGCAATTGATGCAATGCAGAAAATAGGCAAACCTTTCATTGCTGACGCCATTTTAGATCCTATTCCCTTTGGCTTTACTGACTCCATTGTGCGTTATCAGAAGTTGCGTAAGCGTTACCCAGATATTAAAATAATGATGGGTGTGGGTAACATTACTGAATTGACTGATGCTGATACGACAGGGATTAATGCTATCTTATTCGGGATAATCAGTGAATTAAAAATTAATGCGGTATTGGCTACATCAGTCAGTCCTCATGCGATTAATGCAGTTGCTGAAGCTGATGTTGCTAGACGTATTATGTTCGCTGCCCGTGAAGATAGTCGTTTGCCACGTGACTATAGTTCGGGTTTGTTGGGTTTGCATGATAGACGACCATTTCCTTATTCTTCAGAAGAAATTGCTGAAATTGCTTCACAAATCAAAGATCCTAGTTTTAGGATTCAAGTAAGTAAGGCTGGGGTGCATGTCTATAATCGTGATGGCTTATTCCAAGACATTGATCCATTCAAGCTATATCCACATTTGAAGGTCGACGATGATGCTTCTCATGCCTTTTATTTAGGTGTTGAGCTCGCGCGTGCGCAAATTGCATGGCAACTTAAAAAACGTTATGTTCAAGATGAAGAGTTGGAATGGGGTGTTAATAGCGCCGAGTCAGATCAGTCTGGTAAAACTGCACACCGTGAAGCATCAATAAAAGAGAAAAAGCTTAAAGTTGAATAGTCAGGCAGAAAAAATTATTGAAAGTATCGTTGTGACGCAAAATCCAGATGGCTCTCCTCATATTGCCCCATTCGGATTGCGTCAGCGGAATGGGTTGCTGCTACTTGCTCCTTTTAGGCCATCTACAAGCTTAGATAATTTATTAAGTGGGAGGCAGGTTTCCTTTAACTTTACTGTTGATGTGCGTGTGTTTGCGGGCGCTTTGACTGGGCGTAGAGATTGGCCTGTTATTAAGTCGCTTTTAGGTGCCTGGGTGCTTGAGAATGCATTGAGTTATCAGGAAGTGAAGCTGGTGAATGTTATTGACGATGATGTCAGGCCAGAGCTTTACTTTCAAACGCAATCCTTGGTTAATGTGTCACCGTTTATGGGATTCAACCGTGCACAAGCTGCAGTGCTTGAGCTTTGCGTATTGGTGAGTCGATTAAATCGCTTGTCTATTGAAAAGATTGATGCGGAAATTAATTATCTGCAAATCGCAATAGATAAAACGGCTGGTGAGCATGAGTTTGAGGCTTGGGGCTGGCTGATTGATGCTGTTGAAAATCATAAGGCTACTTTGCAAGGTCATCACGTTGCCTAACTTATCGCCACCACAGTTTTTGGCAAGTGTAACTTGTCTGAATGAAGCTCAATTAGTACTTGATGCAAATGTTGATATTATTGACTTGAAAAATCCGGCTGAGGGTGCGCTTGGTGCTTTACCTTTAGCGACGATTCAAGAAATTGTTAAGTTAATCGCCAAACGTAAACTTGTAAGTGCAACCATCGGTGATTTGGTGATGGATCCATTATTGATTGAACCTGCAGTTCAGGTAATCTCTGAAACAGGGGTTGATATTGTTAAGATTGGTTTTTTCGGCAGTGAAAACCACGTTGCTTGTGCATTATCTCTAAAAAAACAGATTCTGAATGGTACTAAGATAGTGGCAGTTTTGTTTGCGGATCAACATCCTAATTTTGACTTTATGGATAATCTTAAAGCTGCAGGTTTTTATGGCGTGATGTTAGATACTGCAAATAAATCTTCTGGTGGATTGCTGAATCATTTGTCACTTGATGCCTTGTCCTCTTTTACGCAAAAAGCCAAATCTTTAAATTTGTTATCTGGATTAGCTGGCTCTTTAACGGTAAACGATATTCCACTGTTGAATGAATGTTACCCAGATTACTTGGGGTTTCGTGGGGCTTTATGCGATTCTTTGAATCGTAGGTCGGAAATAGTCTTAAATCAGGTTTTGAATGTTAAAGATACTTTGTTGTTATCATTTTAATATTTACACATTTTAACAATAAGTTAATTGCCTATTGGCCTAGCGTTCCGTATAGTTTAGATATAGATTTTTATTAGTAAGTTGCAAGAATAATTGAAGGGCAGTAAATGAAAAAAAATATAGTTAACATAGCACTGATGGCGGTATTTTCGCTAGTTTCAACTCAGTCGGTTGCTGAGGAAGCTTATTCTGGTAGCTGGTATGCACTGCCAGGTATTAGTTATATGAATACAGATTCTGACTTGGATGCTGATAACGGCTATGGCGCATCCCTGCGTTTCGGTAAACAAATTAGTGATCATTGGGATGTTCAAGCCGGCGGTAGTTATGCTCGTGCAAATGAAGACTTAGGACAGGGCGGTAGCGGAAAATACAAACAGACTCTGATCGGTGTTGATGCGCTTTATATGATGAGCCGTGATAAGTTACGTCCTTTCTTATTGGTTGGTTTAGGCGCTGCGCGTAACAATGTGGATTATAAATTGGCGGGTTCATCTGTAGGAGGTAGCCAAACTTCATGGATGGCTAACGTTGGCGCTGGTGTTCAATATTCGATTAACGATCGATTTGGTATTCAAGCAGATGTGCGCCATGTTTTAAGTGAGGCTGATACAGTTAATCGTAATGACAAAGTGGTGGGTAACACTTATGTGAATATTGGAGCAATCTTTAATTTCGGTGCTCCTGTACAAGTGGCTGTAGCTGAGTCTACGTTACCTGCACCAGCTGCTACGGCAGAACCGGCTGAGAAGGCATCGGAAATGGTCGTACCGACTGCCGTTGTTTGCAAGCCAACATTTGAAACAATTACAGTTTCTGCTGAAAAGTTATTTGGTTTCGATAAATATGATTTGAAATATGATGGTAAGGTTGAATTAGACGCAGCAGCTCAGAAATTAATTGAAAATGCTGATGTTGATTTGGTTTTAGTGACTGGACATACAGATCGCATTGGTTCTAATGCTTACAATCAGAAGCTTTCTGAGCGTCGTGCAAATACTGTTAAAGAATACCTAATTTCTCAAGGTGTTGATGCTTCGCGTTTGAAAGCGGTTGGCAAGGGCGAGTCTGAGCCTGTTGCTGCATGTAAAGATAAAAGCTTAAAGGGCGATAAATTAATCGAGTGCCTGCAACCTAATCGACGTGTTGTGATTAGCGCCGAAAAACAACGTGAAAATGCTTGTAAATAATATGTAGTGTGCTTTAATTAAAGCCCCGTTCTTCGGGGCTTTTTTATGCGTGAAATTTATGACTGAACAAACAAAAAAACAAGTTGATTTGATTATTGAAGCTCGTTGGGTATTGCCCATCGTGCCGCGCAGCAAAATGCTTGAGCGTACGGCTGTAGTCGTTAGCAATGGGGTCATTCAAGATTTACTTGGTATTGAAGCTTGCAAGTTGAAGTATTCAGCGACTAAGACAATCCATTTAATGGATCATGTCCTCATTCCTGGGTTAATCAATTTGCACACTCATATGGGTATGACCTTAATGCGTGGTTTGGCTGATGATAAAGCGTTAATGCCATGGCTTGAAAAGCATATTTGGCCAGCTGAACAAGAGCTAGTTTCCGAGCGCTTTGTTCGAGATAATGCGCTATTTGCTTGTGCTGAATTGTTAAGTGGTGGTGTTACTTGTTTTAATGATATGTACTTTTATCCGCAAGCAACAGCAGACGCTGCAGTACAGGCTGGCATACGTGCTCAACTGGGGCTGGTTGTGTTGGAGTTTCCGACTGCTTATGCAGCAGATGCTGATGATTATATTCAAAAAGGTTTGGAAGCTCGCGATAGTTGGCGTAACAGCCCACTTTTAACCTCAAGTATGGCACCTCACGCGCCATACACCGTTGCTGATGCAACTTATGAGAAGGTGATTACTTATGCTGAGCAGCTTGGTATGGGCGTACATACCCATTTGCATGAAACTGCTGATGAAATTTCTCGCAGTATTGATCAGTATAGCGTTAGACCCATTAGACGGATGGCTAATTTAGGTTTGTTAGGCCCTAATGTGACTGCTGCACATTGTGTGCAAATGAATGATGAGGATGTGAACTTAATTAAGTCCTATGGTGTTCATGTTGCGCATTGTCCATCGTCTAATTTGAAGTTGGGTAGTGGCGTTGCGCCTGTCAGCAACATGCTAAATGAAACTATTAATGTTGGTATTGGTACGGATAGTGCAGCAAGTAATAATAGATTGGATATGTTTACTGAGATGCGTTTGGCTGCTTTGTTGGCAAAAGGATCGACGGGTGATGCATCAGTAGTTCCTGCTTTCCAGGCATTAGAGATGGCGACCATTAACGGAGCTAAGGCACTTGGTTTGGATGATAAAATTGGGTCATTAGAGATTGGAAAGTTAGCCGATCTTGCAGCAATTAGAATTGCTGATGTTGAGACTTTACCGTGCTTTGATCCAATTTCACATTTAGTTTACGTTTGTGGGCGAGAGCATGTAAGTCATGTTTGGGTTTCTGGAGATTTGCGTTACGAAAAGCCCGTCAATCAGAGTGGTGTTTTTGCGAATATTGAACCATTAGAACTTAAGGAAATTGCATTTTTATGGCAATCAAAACTGAATCAATTCAAGGCGTAAATGCTGATCCAGCCGAGCTGGAAAAATTTGCTAGTTTGGCTCATCGTTGGTGGGACAAGAATAGCGAGTTTAAACCTTTGCATGCAATTAATCCTTTACGATTAAACTATATTGATCAACAGGTTGGCTTGCTTGGTAAGCGAGTTCTAGATGTTGGTTGTGGCGGTGGCATTCTGTCAGAGTCTATGGCTCAAAAAGGTGCAGTGGTAATCGGTATTGACTTGGGTGAAAAGGCTTTGAAGGTTGCCCAGCTACATAAACTTGAGTCGGCCGTTGATGTTGATTATCAGCTAATCTCTGTTGAAGGTATGGCGGCTCTTGAGCCAGCAAGTTTTGATGTTGTAACTTGTATGGAGATGTTAGAACATGTGCCAGATCCTGAGGCGATTGTTCGTGCGTGTGCGCAATTGGTAAAGCCTGGCGGATCGGTATTCTTCTCTACATTAAATCGTAACCCTAAATCATATTTATTTGCTGTGATTGGTGCTGAATATGTATTGAACATGCTGCCAAAAGGTACACATGAGTATGCGAAATTCATTAAGCCATCGGAACTTTCAGGTTGGGCTAGACATGCAGGTCTTGAAGTTAGTATGTTGATGGGGATGACTTACAATCCAATTAAGCAGCATTATGCTCTGGGAAATGATGTCTCAGTTAACTACCTCGTTCATACTGTTAAATCACTATGATACTTTTTGATTTGGATGGGACACTCGTTGATACTGCGCCGGATCTAGCATTGGCGCTTAATCTTCAGCGTCAAAAACATGGCTTGCAGGATCTGCCTATCGATGTCATTAGGCCTTATGCCTCTCATGGGTCAAAAGGCTTGTTGAGTATTGGTTTTGGTTTGAGTGAGAAAGACGATCTTTTCAATGCAATGCGTGTTGAATACCTTGATTTGTATGATGAGGTTTTTACGCGCAATCCAGTTTTGTTTGATGGTGTTTCTGAATTGCTCGATTTTATCGAGTCTCAATCGATGCGATGGGGTGTTGTAACTAACAAGCCTAGACGTTTTTCTGCGCCATTGATTGATGCGATGGGCCTTGCTGAAAGAATGACCTGTTTGGTTTGTGGGGATGATGCTGATAGGCCTAAACCAGCACCCGATACCTTGTTTCTAGCTTGCAAATTTGCCGACGTTAATCCAGAAGATTGTTTTTATGTCGGTGATGCCGAGCGAGACATTCAAGCTGGCAATGCTGCCGGAATGGAAACTATTGTTGCTATGTATGGGTATTTGGATGAAAAAGACCGTCCAGCTGAATGGGGCGCACATCACTTGATAAAGGATGCAAGGGAAATGATTGGATTGATCAATCATTCAGCTCGTTAAGATTGGCTTTAGAGATTTTTTATTAGTGATATTTCCAGTGCTTTAATATTTTCTTTGCTCAGCACTTCTCCATTTTTTCCTGAAATTAAGAAGGTGTCCTCAGCCCGTTTTCCTAGCGTATTAATTTTCGCTGTTTGAATATGTACTTGGTGCTCTAGGAAAGTATGCGCTATCGTGGAGAGTAAGCCTGGTTGGTCTCCGGCAATTAACTCAAGTTGATGGTTGTTGCTATTCTCTAGGTTGGTTAGCGCCACATTTGCTTTAATTGGCATATGTTTAACTTGTCTACTTAAGCGTCCTTTGATTGGTTTTTCAGGGCCGTTATTGCTGTTCAGTTTCTTTCCTAATTCATACTCAATATAACTTAATAAGTCACGATAACTTATCGACTTATCACTATGATCTAAAATTAAAAAACTATCTAGCGCATACCCATGTTTGCTTGTATGAATTTTAGCTTCAACAATGTTATAACCCATGCGATCGAAGAAGCTGCAAATGCATGCGAATAAGTCATCGCGGTCATGGGTGTAGATCATGACTTGGATTCCGTCTCCCATAGGACTTAATCTTGCCCTTACAATCGATTCGTTGGTGTTGATGTGTCTTAGGAGTAGGCGGCTATGCCATGCAATCTCTTGACTGTTGTGCCTTAGAAAATATTGCCTGCCCAGCTGTTCCCATAATGGCGTGTAGAATTTTTCTAAGATACCGTAGTGGCTTAGTGTGGCTTTGGCTTCAGCTTGCCTTGATAACAAGTCCTCGTCTACATTGCTTGCCTTTCCTTGCAGTAAGCTTCTAGTGTTTAAAAATAGCGTCTCTAATAATTTTGCTTTCCATGCGTTCCATACTTTTGGACTCGTGCCTCTAATGTCAGCTACCGTTAGCAGGTATAGGGCGGTTAAGTGTCTTTCATCTTGCATGAGAGATGCGAATTGTTCGATGACTTGCGGGTCGCTTAAATCCGATTTTTGTGCGGTGCTCGACATGATCAAATGGCTTCCAACAAGCCATGAGACTAATTGGCTATCTCCTTTGGTCAATCCATGCTGTTTGCAGAACCGCATGGCATCGATCGTTCCAAGTTTTGAGTGGTCGCCACCACGTCCTTTTGCAATATCATGGAAGAGGGCGGCTAAGTAAAGTAAGTGAGGTGAATCAAATTCAGTAAACAACTTACTGCAAAGTGGAAATTCGTGGGCAAATTCATTTCTTGAGAAGCGGTACAAATTTCCCAGAACATTTAGTATGTGCTCGTCGACAGTAAATACATGAAATAAATCATGCTGCATCTGCCCAACGATTCTGCCAAATGCTGGAATGTATCTGCCAAGAATTTCATAGCGATTCATTAGTCTTAATGTATCTCTAACGCCATTTGCTTGTTTCATAATGTCCATAAACAAGGCTTTATTTGCTGCATTAAGTCTGAAGTCTTTATTTATAAGTTTTTTTACTCGATGTAAATTTCTAAGTAAATTTGGACTTATTCCAGTGAGCTCTGGATGTTGTTCAAGTAATAAGAAGATTTCAAGGATGCTTGAGGGTCTTTTTTGTAATACGCTCGCAGATGACGTGTTAATCAATCCTTGATTGGACTCGAATCGATCATTAATCGCTTTTGCTTTTTCTTGAGAAGGAAATATCAATTCCTTGAGCAATTTAATCAATATTTCATTAATTAAGCTTACGAATTTAGCGGTTTTATAATAGCCCTGCATCAACTGTTCGCTTGAGCGATGTTTTTTGCTATTGATATATCCTAAGTCTGCAGCGAGTTCATTTTGCAGATCAAAAATTAGCCTGTCTTCCCGACGTTTAGCTAAGTAATGCAGCTTGATGCGAAGCATCTTTAGGTGCAATTCATGTTTTTTAATCTGTCTAAGCTCCGATTCCGTAATTAGCTCGTGTTTAACGAGTGATTTCCATTGATCACCCAAGCCTAATGCACGAGCAATCCATAAGATATTTTGTAGATCCCTTAATCCGCCAGGGCTTTCTTTGATGTTGGGTTCAAGGTTGTTTGATGTGTCATCGAAGCGGGCGTGGCGTTGTTCTTGTTCCGTCAGTTTCGCAGTAAAGAATTTAGAAATATCCATCGCTGACATCATTTCAGTGTGGAATTTATTATAGAGTTCTCTATTGCCAGTTAAGTAGCGAGATTCAAGCAAATTAGTTTGAACGGTAACATCTTTTTTTGCTTCATCTATGCATTCGCTTAAGCTTCGTACGCTATGGCCAACGGCCAGGCCTATATCCCAAAATAAGCTAATCATTGTCTCAATTTTTTGGTTGAGTACTTGGTTATCATTATTCGGGAGTAGGATTAGGAGATCGACGTCGGAATAAGGGAAAAGCTCAGCTCTGCCGTAACCTCCAACCGCAATTAAGCATGCTTGATTGTTGATTCCGGACTGAAGCCAAATATCCGAGAGTATTTGGTCAACTAAATTAGAATGCTGCTTTAGTAATTTTTGACTTCCTGAAGACTCGCAAAATTCCAAGCGCAAAACTTCTTGTTTGTTTTTAAGATGTTTGCGCCACTGTGTTGCGCCACTCTGTGAAATCATGGTCGCTATAATCAGATTATGGATGGGCTGCTAGGTGATCCATCTGAAACTGTTAGCACTTCATAGCCAGAGGGCGTTACTAGTATGGTGTGTTCCCACTGCGCAGAAAGGCTATGGTCTTTAGTGACGACCGTCCATCCGTCTCCTAGCTGCTTGATGAAGCGTTTGCCTGCATTAATCATTGGCTCTATGGTGAATATCATGCCAGCTTGCAATTTGAGGCCTGTGCCTGCTTTGCCATAATGAAGGACTTGAGGGTCTTCGTGAAACTTCTTACCTATACCATGGCCGCAGAATTCTTGAACCACGCTAAAGCCATTGCTTTCAGCGTGTTTTTGTATGGAAGCGCCAATGTCACCTAGTGTCGCACCTGGTTTGACCTTTGATATGCCAATCCACATGCATTCGTAAGTGACTTCGCATAAACGTTTTGCTTGAATTGAAGGTTCACCAACATAAAACATACGGCTAGTATCACCATGGTAACCGTCTTTAATCACGGTAATGTCTAAGTTGACAATGTCACCGCTTTTTAAAACTTTTTCGCCAGGTACGCCGTGACAAATTTGATGGTTGACTGAAGAGCAAATTGATTTTGGATAAGGCACGTGTCCAGGTGGTGCGTAATTGAGTGGTGCGGGAATGGTTTTTTGAACGTTAACCATATAGTCATGGCACAATTTGTCGAGCTCACCGGTTGTGATGCCTGGCTTCACATAGGGTGTAATAAAGTCCAAAACCTCCGAAGCAAGTCTTCCTGCAACGCGCATTTTCTCAATATCAACTTCGTTTTTTATAGTAATTGCCATAAATACAACAAAAAGCACCTGTTTGACTTACAACTAAAAGCAATTAGGGCTTAGGTTTTCCTTGAATTTTTAGATGTGTCTATGTTAGCATACTGCACCCGTTTAGCTGGTACGCAATCAGCAAAATGGAGATGTAATTTTTTAATCTTTTAGCTTGACGAATTTATTAAGTTTTTTGATGAATTCAAAAATAAATCATGCGCCTCGTACAGGGTGTTCACTTAAGTGAATGTTTATAGGCGCATGTGAGCTATAACCCTTACTGGAGACTTTTATGTCCGTTACTATGCGTCAAATGTTAGAAGCTGGAGTTCACTTCGGCCATCAAACTCGTTACTGGAACCCAAAAATGGCGCCGTTCATTTTTGGTGATCGCAACAAAATTCATATTGTTAACTTAGAGAAAACTTTGCCATTATTTGAAGATGCATTGAAGTATGTGCGTCAATTAGCTGCAAATAAAGGCCGTATTCTTTTCGTTGGTACAAAACGTCAAGCACGTGAAATTATGCAAGAAGAAGCGATTCGCGCTAACTGTGCATATGTGAATCATCGTTGGTTGGGCGGTATGCTCACTAACTTCAAAACAGTTAAACAATCTATCAAGCGTTTAACTGACTACGAAACTATGTTGCAAGATGGTAGCTTAGAAAAATTCGGTAAAAAAGAAGCTTTAGGTTACAAGCGTGAAGTTGAAAAATTGTCACGTTCAATCGGTGGCATTAAAGAAATGGGCGGCTTGCCTGATGCGATTTTCATCGTTGACGTTGGTCATGAAAGCGGTGCAGTTACTGAAGCAGCTAAATTGGGTATCCCAGTGATTGGTGTTGTTGATACAAATAACTCACCAGATGGCGTGACATACGTTATCCCTGGTAACGATGACTCAAGCCGTGCGATTCGTCTTTATGCACGTGGCATTGCTGATGCTGTGTTAGAAGGTCGCAACCAATTCATCGCTGAAATCGTTAAAACTGCTGATGAAGAAACTGTAGAAGCTTCGGCTGAGTAATACCCTAAAGGGGCTGCGGCCCCTTTTTTTATAGCTAGCTTTAGTGGTCATCTAGTCAACGCTAGATGAAAGATAAGAATTTAAGGAGTTGAACATGGCTGAAATTACCGCTTCAATGGTAAAAGAATTACGTGAGCGCACAGATGCGCCTATGATGGATTGTAAAAAAGCGTTGTCAGAAGCTGACGGCGATATGACACGTGCAGAAGAAATTTTACGTGTTCGTTTTGGTAACAAGGCAAGCAAGGCTGCTGGCCGTGTTGCTGCTGAAGGTACTGTTGGTGTCAGCATTAGTGCTGATGGCAAAACTGGTGCAATTATTGAAGTTAACTCTGAAACAGACTTCTGTGCTAAAAATGACGACTTCTTGAAGTTTGTTAATGATTTGGCTGTTGCTGTTGAAAAAAATAATCCAGCAAATATCGAAGCTGTTGCAGCATTGCCAATGGGTTCTGGGACGGCTGAAGATATGCGTACACAATTAGTTGGTAAGATTGGTGAAAACATTACACCACGTCGTTTTGTTCGTTTAGCTGCTCAAGGTAAGTTAGCTAGTTACGTTCATGGTAGCAAAATTGGTGTTTTAGTTGATTTGGTTGGTGGTGATGATGCTTTAGCTAAAGATATCGCAATGCATATCGCTGCAGCCAAACCTAAATCTTTAGATGCATCTGGCGTTGATGCTGCATTAATTGAAGCTGAGCGTCGTGTTGCAATTGAAAAAGCAAAAGAAGCTGGTAAGCCAGAAGCAATGCTTGAGAAAATTGCAGACGGTACAGTGCAAAAATTCTTAAAAGAAGTAACCTTGCTTAATCAAGTCTTTGTAAAAGACGACAAAGTGACAATTGAACAATTATTGAAATCAAAAGGTGCATCAGTCGCTTCATTCACGATGTACACTGTTGGTGAAGGTATTGAGAAAGTTGTTACCGATTTTGCTGCTGAAGTAGCTGCTGCTGCTAAGTTGTAAAGTTTAATTGCGCTTTTTGAAGTGCAATGATGTAATCCTGCAAAACGATGATAGTTAGCATTGCTGACATCATCGTTTTGCACAATTGAATAGGAGTTTTTATCGTGGCCACACCTAAATACAAGCGCATCTTACTTAAGCTTTCTGGCGAAGCACTCATGGGTGATGATCACTATGGTATTAATCGTGCGACCATCAACCGTATTGTAGGCGAAGTTAAAGAGGTTGTTGATCTTGGTGTGCAGGTCGCGGTAGTCATTGGTGGGGGTAACATTTTTAGAGGTGTTGCACCTGCTGCAGAGGGGATGGATAGGGCGACAGCTGACTATATGGGCATGCTGGCAACCGTAATGAATGCTTTGGCTTTGCAGGATGCTATGAAGCATGTTGGCATCGTTAGTCGAGTTCAATCTGCGTTAAATATTGAGCAAGTGGCTGAACCATATATTCGTGGTAAAGCAATTCGATATTTAGAAGAAGGGCGCGTTGTCATATTTGGAGCGGGAACAGGCAATCCATTTTTCACCACTGATACAGCTGCAGCATTGCGTGGTTTAGAGATGAGTGCGGATATTGTAATTAAGGCAACTAAAGTTGATGGTATTTATACTGAAGACCCAAAAAAAAATCCTGAGGCGATGAGATATAACACTGTATCTTTCGATGAAGCCATTATTAAGAATTTGAAAGTCATGGATGCGACTGCGTTGACTTTATGTCGTGACCAAAAATTACCGATTTCAGTATTTAGTATTTTCAAGCAAGGCGCTTTGAAGCGCGTCGTCATGGGTGAGGACGAGGGCACTAAAGTTTTGCCGTAGTGTATTTGTTTGATTCTAAGTAAAAAAACGGAATAAGTAAGGAGATGAAAATGTTAGCTGAATTGAAAAAAAACGCTGAGCAAAAAATGATTAAATCACTTGAGTCATTAAAAAATGATTTGGGTAAGGTACGTACAGGTCGTGCGCATACTGGCTTATTAGATCATGTGATGGTTGATTACTATGGATCTATGACATCTGTTAACCAAGTTGCTAACGTGACATTGAGCGATGCTAGAACAATTAACGTACAGCCTTATGAAAAAAATATGATTGGGCCAGTTGAAAAGGCTATTCGTGATGCTGATTTGGGATTAAATCCAGCAACTAATGGTGATTTGATTCGTGTACCAATGCCTATGCTAACGGAAGAGCGCCGTAAAGATTTGATTAAAGTGGTTCGCACCGAAGGTGAAAACGCTAAGGTTGCAATCCGTAATATTCGCCGTGATGCAAACGATGCCTTAAAGAAAATGATTAAAGATAAAGAAATTAGTGAAGATGATGAGCGTCGTGCACAAGACGAGATTCAAAAACTGACAGATAAGAATGTAGTTGAAATTGATAAGATGTTGCAGGTCAAAGAAGCGGATTTGATGGCAGTTTAATTGATTAATCTGCATGAATTACTTTTATCTAGATTGAAAACGGGGCTTTAATTGGCAATCTTTTCTAGCTCCACTAATAGCATTCCTCAAGTTGGCGAAGTGCCACGACACATTGCTATCATTATGGACGGCAATGGTCGGTGGGCTAAGAAACGCTTTCTTCCTCGTGTTGCAGGGCATAAAGTTGGCGTTGAAGTTGTGCGAGAGGCAATCAAGCATTGTGTTTCAATAGGTGTTGAATATTTAACTTTATTCGCTTTTAGCAGTGAAAACTGGCGCCGTCCTCCTGAAGAAGTTTCCTTTTTAATGTCTTTGTTTATGGAGGCTTTAAAGAAGGAAGTTCGTAAACTCCATAAAAATAACGTTCGATTTATCATGATTGGCGATAAAAGTCAGTTCAATGAGGCGCTATCTACTGAAATCGCAGCCGCGGAACTACTCACTTCAAGCAATACTGGATTAACATTAACGATTGCAGCTAATTACGGTGGGCGATGGGATATTTTACAAGCTACAAACGCCATGCAAAAAGCAAATCCAGGATTAAGTGGCAATTTCAATGAAGCGCATTTAACACCTTACCTATCTATGCATTACGCACCAGAACCCGATTTGTTTATTAGGACTGGTGGAGAGAAACGAATTAGTAATTTTTTATTGTGGCAATTAGCTTATACAGAGCTTTATTTCACAGATACACTTTGGCCTGATTTTGATCAGCCAGCCTTCGATTTAGCTATTCAATCTTATCAAAAGCGAGAGCGCCGTTTTGGTCGCACGAGCGAACAATTGGCGAATCCATAACATGTTAAAAACACGATTAATAACGGCATTGATTTTAGTACCTGGCTTTTTGGTTGCGCTTTTTTATCTGACCGGATTGGAGTGGCAGCTATTAATTCTTGCCGGTATTGTAACTGCCGCATGGGAATGGGCAGTACTTTCTAAATTTAATTCAGTGCTCAGAATAGCCTATCCAGCAAGCCTTTTGATTTTAGGGTTGCTGCTGATTTTCGTTGCTCCAAATTTGATGGCAATGGCTACTTTTTGGAGCATATTGCTTTCATCTGTATTTTGGTTGTTTCTGGCGCCTTTGTGGCTAATGGCGCGTATTGAAATAAAAAATCAAGTGATTTTAGCTATATTAGGCATTCTAATTATTGTGCCTTTATGGTTTGCTATGACGACCTTGCGTCAAGTTGGGCCACTTTTATTACTGACGATGATGGCTGCAGTATGGATTGCGGATAGTGCTGCTTATTTTGCAGGCAAACGTTTTGGTCGACATAAGTTAGCCCCATCTATCAGCCCAGGAAAAACATGGGAAGGCGTTTTAGGAGCGTGTATTGCAGTTGCTTTTTATGCTGGCGGTATTTGTTATTTCTTTAATACAGAATATTGGTTGGTTTTATTGATGTTAGGCATCACTATTGCAAGCGTGATGGGTGATTTAGTTGAATCTTTAGTAAAGAGACAAGCCGGCGCAAAGGACAGTGGTTCTATATTGCCTGGGCATGGCGGTATTTTAGACCGTGTTGATGGATTAACTTCAAGTCTTCCATTGGTAACTTTCTTGTTATTAATTCCTTTTTATTACAATCACTGGTTTGCTTAATGCCTAAGCTGCAACAAATCACAATATTAGGCGCCACTGGTACTATTGGTGCCAGCACTCTTAATGTCATCTCGCAACATCCTAATCGTTTTGCTACTTATGCTTTAACTGCAAACAATAATGACGCAGCTTTATATAAGCTTTGTATTGAATACAAGCCAGTTTATGCAGTTCTCTTAGATGAGGCCGCTGCAGAACGCTTACGTTTGCAATTAAAAGCTGTTGGAAGCTCAACAGAAGTGATGTGTGGAATGTCCGCACTTGAGTATGTTTCATCACACCCTGAAGTAGATGCAGTCATGGCAGCGATTGTTGGAGCAGCAGGCTTGATTCCTGCAATTGCAGCAGCTAAGGCAGGTAAACGTATTCTTCTTGCCAATAAAGAAACATTAGTCATGGCAGGCAATCTATTTATGCAGGCGGTAAAACAGGGTGGTGCAACCCTATTACCTATTGATAGTGAGCATAATGCGATTTTTCAAGTAATGCCTGCACGTGTAGATGGTAGTCTTATTGATTCGGGTATTAAAAAAATATTATTGACTGCTTCAGGTGGGCCTTTCCGTAAATTTAGTCAGTCTGAGCTTGAGGAAGTTTCTTTAGAGCAAGCGTTGAATCATCCTAATTGGGTGATGGGCCCTAAAATTACAATCGATTCCGCCACTTTGATGAACAAAGGTTTGGAGGTTATTGAAGCACGATGGTTATTTAATGCAAAGCCATCTGAAATTGAGGTTGTTGTACATCCTCAAAGTGTTATCCATTCGATGGTTGAGTACGTAGATGGCTCTGTTCTAGCTCAATTGGGCAATCCTGATATGCGCACACCAATCGCTTATGCGCTAGGCTACCCAGAGCGATTGCAAAGTGGCGTTGGCTCGCTAGATTTATTTAAGATTGGGCAATTGGATTTCGAAGCGCCTGATACCAATAAATTCCCTTGTTTACGTTTGGCTTATGAAGCGCTTAAATTGGGTGGTAATGCGGCTGCAATTCTTAATGCGGCAAATGAAATTGCTGTTGAAGCTTTTATTCAGAAGACAATTAAATTTACAGATATTCCGCGTCTTATTGAGTTTGTACTTAATAAATCAATTATCAAGGAAGTAAGCGATTTGAATATGCTTATTGATACAGATGCTGCTGCACGAGATTCTGCGCGTGAATGGTTGAGCCGCGCCTAATGTTAACCTTACTTTCTTTCGTCGTTGCACTAACTGTTTTAATTGCAATTCATGAATATGGTCATTTTCAGGTGGCTAAATGGTGTGGTGTCAAAGTTCTAAAATTTTCACTTGGTTTCGGTAAGCCTCTTTATAGTAAAAAGTTTGGTTTGGATAAAACCGAATTCGTTATTTCAGCACTTCCCTTGGGTGGTTACGTCAAAATGTTAGACGAGCGTGAGCTGTCTGAATCGGAGCTGAAGGGGCTGGCGCTTACTGATCGTTTAAGAAGCTTTAATCGCCAAAAACTTTGGAAGCGATTTTTGATTGTTTTAGCAGGACCCGTCGCTAATTTTCTTTTGGCAATTTTCTTGTTCTGGATCTTAATGGCTCAAGGCGTAACTGCATTAAAGCCTGTTGTTGGTGAGATTTTACAGGGCACAGCAGCCTATCAATCAGGGCTTCAGCAAGGTGATCTTGTTAAATCTGTTGCGAATAAAAAAGTTAAAACTTGGCAAGATATTTATTGGGCGCTGCTCCAAAACGTGGGTGAAACCCAAGAAGTTGAATTAACGATTCTTGATCATCAAGGACAATTAAAAAGGCATTCACTCTCCTTATCTAAATTAAGTAAAAAAGATTTGGAAAGTGATTTTTTAACGTCATTAGGATTGCGACCGAATCAGCCTAAGATCCCAGCTAAAATCAGCGAGGTTTTATCAAGCGGTAGTGCATCAAAAGCTGGTTTAAAGGTTGGTGATGTTATTTTGTCTGTGGATGGCTTAAAAATTAATTCTTCTGAAGAATTTGTTAATGCAGTTCAATCAAAGCCAAATAAAGCGCTTTTCGTCACAATTGATCGCGCTTCTGAAGTGGTTTCTTTAAAAATTACGCCATCGTTGGTTAAAGAAGGCGGGCGTAATGTGGGTCGCATTGGAGCAGGATTCAAGATGGATTCAGAAGCGCTGGCGCCTTATTTAGTTAAAGTTAAATATTCCCCAGTTGAGAGTCTGTTTCTAGCTAGTCAAAAAACATGGGATATTTCCTTGTTTAGTTTGAAAATGATTGGCAATATGCTTATTGGGGAGGCTTCGTTGAAAACGATAAGTGGCCCCGTTAGTATCGCTAGTTATTCTGGGAAAAGTGCACATCAAGGATGGGCTTCATGGATTGGTTTTTTGGCGATGTTAAGTATCAGTCTTGGTGTGTTGAATCTATTGCCTATCCCTGTGTTGGATGGTGGGCATTTGTTGTATTATACGGTTGAGGCAATCAAAGGAAGTCCAGTTTCTGATCGTATGATAGAGATTGGCCAGCGAGTCGGATTTTTGCTCCTTGGGTTGCTCATGATATTTGCTTTTTATAATGATATTAATCGATTGATAGCAGGCTGAGCCTAATGATTCTTAAGAACAATATTCGCTTGAAGTTAAAAAGCATTCCAATGTTAATGCTGGGTCTTTATGCATCTTCAGCAATGGCTCTTGACTCCTTTATCGTTAAAGATATTCGAGTTGAAGGCATTCAGAGAACTGAAGCTGGAACGGTATTTAGCTACTTACCAGTTAAGGTTGGTGAGGAGATGGATGATGAAAAAGCCACGCAGGCAATTAAATCTCTTTACAGCACAGGTTTTTTTAAAGACGTTCGTATTGAATCAGATCAAGATGTCTTAGTCGTTACACTGCAAGAACGTTCAGCGATTGCTCAAATTAACTTTAGTGGTAATAAGTCATTCCCTACGGACAAAATGAAAGAGGGCTTAAAGCAAATTGGTCTTGCTGAAGGTTTGATTTTTGATAAGTCAATGCTTGATAGAGCGGAGCAAGAAGTAAAGCGTCAATATCTTGCGCAAGGTAAATATGGAGCTAATGTAAAAACATCTGTAACTCCGTTAGAGCGTAATCGAGTTTCACTTCGATTTGATATCGAAGAGGGCGCTGTTTCAAAAATTCGTAATATTAATATCGTAGGTAACCAAGCATTCAGTACAGATGAACTTAAAGAGCAATTTAAGCTTACCACGCCTGATTGGATGACTTGGTGGAATAAGAACGACCAGTACTCCAAACAAAAGCTTACGGCTGATTTGGAAGCTTTACGTTCTTTCTATATGAACCAAGGCTATTTGGAATTTAATATTGATTCAACGCAAGTAAATATCACGCCAGATAAGCGTGATATTTACATCACCACCAATATCACTGAAGGTGAGAAATATACTGTTACAGGGATTAAAGTCGCTGGCGATACTATTATTCCGGAAGATGAAATTAAGAGTTTAATTACGGTTGCATCAGGCGATACATTTAATCGTCAAGCATTGACTGCCTCAACGAAGGCAATGAGTGATCGTTTAGGTAATGAAGGTTACGCTTTTGCTAATGTGAATGCTGTACCTGAAGTTGACAAAGAAAAACACACTGTCGCCTTTACGTTTATGGTTGATCCTGGACGTCGTGTTTATGTTCGCCGTATTAACCTAACTGGCAATACTAGAACACGTGATGAGGTGCTACGTCGTGAAATGCGTCAAATGGAATCCTCATGGTACGGTGCAGATAAGATTGCACGTTCTAAGCAACGTTTAGATCGATTGCAATACTTCTCTGACGTTAATCTAGAGACACCTGCAGTTCCAGGAACTGCAGATCAAGTTGATGTGAATGTGAATGTGACAGAGAAATCTACCGGTAGCATTATGTTCGGTGCTGGTTTGTCTAGTTCAGAAGGTGTGGTTTTGGGTGTGACGGTTAACCAAAACAACTTCTTGGGTACTGGTAATCGTGTTTCAGCACAAATCAATACAGGTAAAGTAAATACGGTGTATTCACTTTCCTACACCGATCCATATTTCACGGCTGATGGTATTAGTCGTAGTTTTAACGTTTACAGAAAAGATGTTGATACTTCTTATTTGAAGACAGGTACTTATAAAACCTCTTCTTATGGTGGTGGTGTCAGTTTTGGTATGCCTTTGAATGAACGGGACTCAGTAAGTGCGGGTGTGTCATTTGACTATACTGATGTGACGTTACAAGCAGACAGTCCACTTTCTTATAGAAACTATTGTGGTGCTAACCAAAGTGGCGGTTGTACTAATTTATCTTGGATGCTTAATTTAGGTTGGGCTCACGATACACGTGACAACATCCTTTATCCTAATAAAGGTGTGTTTCAGAGGTTGAATAGTGAAATTGGACTGCCAGGCTTGGATCTTGAATATTACAAGCTTGAATATAAGCATTCTTGGTATGAGCCAGTAACTAAAAATATGACCTTAATGCTTAATGGTGAATTAGGCTATGGTGCTTCTTATGGTAGTAAAGATTATCCATTCTTCAAGCACTTCTATGTTGGTGGTGTTAACTCAGTTCGTGGCTATCAAACAAGTTCAATTGGTCCTAGAGACTATGACTCGGTTAATCAAATAGATTTCGCTGTGGGTGGCACTAAACGTGTCGTTGGTAATGCAGAGTTTTATTTCCCTGTGCCTGGTTTAAAAGATTCCAGTCAGTTCAGGCTGAGTGTTTTTGCTGATGCAGGTAATGTTTACACGGCAGATCAAGCAATCAATATGAGTGATTTGCGTTATTCAACAGGGATGGGTGTTAGCTGGTATTCACCATTCGGCCCAATTAAAGTCGTTTTGGCCAAGCCTATTAATGCTAAACCAGAAGATAAAACACAATTCTTGCAATTCCAAATGGGTTCGCAATTCTAAAAGTAATTTAAGGAGTGTATAAGATGAGTCATGTATTGAAAAAATTATTAGTGGTTGGTTTATTGGGTTTCGCATTCCAACTTAATGCTGCTGAGCTTAAGATTGGTTATGTGCAAGTAGATAAAATCTTACAAGATGCACCACAAACTGCAGAGAGCGGTAAGAAACTTGAGCGTGAATTTACTGCGCGCACACAAGAGTTAGAGCGTTTACAAAAACAAATCAAAGATATTGAAACGGCTTTAGATAAAGATAGCCTCACAATGTCTGAAGCTGATAGAAAGAATAAAGAACGTGACTCATCAAACCTTAAAATTGATTTTCAGCGTAAACAGCGCGAGCTTCGTGAAGACGTAAATTTACGTAAAAATGAAGAACTTGGTGCACTTCAAGACAAGATCAATAAAGCAGTTACTACTGTTTCAGAAGCTGAAGGCTATGATTTGGTTGTGTACGGTGGTGTTGCTTACGCCAATAAGAAGATTGATATTACTGACAAAGTATTAAAATCACTCGGTAAAAAATAATTTATCATCAATTGATGATTGTTGAATAAATGAATTTTAAACTCAGTGAAATAACTGCGCGTCTTGGTGGTGTTTTAGTCGGTGAAGATGTCGTTGTTAATCGAGTTTCTTCAGTGGCTAATGCGCAAGCTGGGCACGTCACTTTTCTGACCGAATCTAAATATCTTGCTGCTTTAGCAATGACTAAAGCTAGCGCAATTATTTTATCTGCTGAAAATCAGCATCTCACTGAGTTGCCAAGGATTGTGACTGATAATCCTTATGCTTATTTTGCAAAAGTTTCAGCGCTATTAAATCCTACTTTAGAAGTTACTCCAGGGATTGCCGCTAGCGCAGTCATTGATTCAACAGTCCAAGTGCCTGCTAGTTGCAGCATTGGACCTAATGTTGTGATTGAAGCGAATGTTGAGCTGGGTGAGGGTGTTGTTATTGGTTCAGCCTCTGTTGTGGGTAAAGGTGCATCGATTGGTGCTGGTTCAAGACTTCAATCAAATGTGGTGATATATCATGGATGCAAGATTGGCCAATCTTGCCATATTGCCTCTGGAACAGTCATTGGCGCAGATGGGTTTGGCTACGCAAACCAATCTGGTGCTTGGGTTAAGATTCCTCAGGTTGGAAGAGTGATTATTGGGAATAATGTTGATATCGGTGCAAATTCGACAATTGATCGTGGCGCACTGGATGATACGATTATTGAAGATGGTGTTAAGTTGGATAACTTAATACAAGTCGGTCATAACTGCATTATCGGCGAGCATACGGTTATTGCTGGCTGTGTAGGGATTGCTGGAAGTGCTAAAATTGGCAAGCGTTGTAGAATTGGTGGTGCGGCAATGATACTCGGCCACTTGGAGATTGCTGATGAGGTGACGGTATCTCCAGGCAGTATGATTACGAGATCCTTACATAAGTCAGATACGTATACTGCACTAATGCCATTTCAATCACATGCTGAGTGGTTAAAAACGGCTGCTAATTTACGACATCTAGGTGATTTAACAGATCGTATTAAGCAATTAGAAAAACAAGTGGCTGCATTGGCTGCTGCTAAGAATATTAATAGTTAAAGAAAGTACAAAAATGAGTGATAACGTAACTACAAGTATGGATATCCATGAAATATTGGATCATTTACCGCATCGTTATCCATTTATGTTGGTAGATCGCGTATTGTCTTTAGATGTGGGCAAGGAAATTGTAGCGGTTAAGAATGTCAGCATGAATGAGCCATTTTTTCCAGGTCACTTTCCGTATCATCCAGTCATGCCAGGTGTCTTGATTGTTGAGGCAATGGCACAAGCTGCGGCTATTTTGTCTTTTAAAACAATGAACGTAAAGCCTACCGATGATGCAGTGTATTATTTTGCAGGTATTGATAGTGCTCGCTTTAAAAAGCCTGTATCACCAGGTGATCAATTGATCCTGAAAGTGAGTATTGATCGTATTCTTCGCGGTATTTGGAAGTACAAAGGTGTTGCATTGGTCGACGATCAGATCGTTGCTGAGGCGGAAATGATGTGCATCCTTAAAGAAATAGCATAAGCGCTTTATGTCAGTGATTAAAATCCATCCAACTGCTTTCGTTGATAGTAAAGCTCAGCTTGCACCAGACGTTGAGGTTGGCCCTTATTCAATCATTGGGCCAAATGTTCAAATTGATAGTGGAACAAAAATTGGCCCACATGTTGTTGTGTCTGGCTATACTTCAATTGGTAAAAATAACCAAATTTTCCAATTCTCTTCACTTGGTGCAGCACCGCAAGATAAAAAATACAATAATGAGCCAACAAAGCTTGAAATAGGTGACAACAACACCATTCGCGAATTCTGTACTTTTAATCTAGGCACTGTCCAAGATAAAGGCACGACAGTTATCGGGAATAACAATTGGATTATGGCTTATGTTCACGTTGCACATGACTGCTATATTGCTAACAACACGATTTTAGCTAATAACTCATCTTTAGCTGGACATGTTGATATTCATGATTATGCGATATTAGGTGGGTTTACTTTAATTCATCAGTTTTGCAAGGTTGGGTCGCATGTAATTACTGCTGTTGGCTCAGTTGTTTTTAAAGACATCCCTCCTTACGTGACTGCAGCAGGCTACGATGCTAAGCCTCATGGAATCAACTCGGAAGGATTAAAGCGCAGAGGCTTTACACCAGAAAACATCACTACAATTAAGCGCGCTTACAAAACATTGTATCGACAAAGTCTAACGCTGGAAGAGGCGAAGACGGCCTTAGCTTCACAAGCGCTAGATCACCAAGAGCTTAAAGTAATGTTTGACTTTTTGTCATTATCAACACGCGGTATCGTGCGTTAAAAATTATGCGCAAGCTCGTTGGTATTGTTGCTGGCGAAGCTTCCGGTGATTTAATCGGAAGTTACTTGATTAGGACACTTAAGAAACAACGTCCAGATTTAGATTTTGTTGGTATTGCAGGGCCTAAAATGATTGCTGAAGGCGCTGAATCTTTGTATCCCATCAGTAAATTATCATTGCATGGGTATGGATTTGATGTGCTTAAAGAAATACCCGGTTTATTAGGTATTCGTCGTGCTTTAGTACGTTATTTCAAGCGCGTTCAACCATCTATTTTTATTGGTATTGATGCACCAGACTTCAATTTTTCACTTGAACGCAAGTTGAAGAGAATTGGTATTAAAACAATACATTATGTAAGTCCGTCCATTTGGGCTTGGCGTAAGGGGCGTATGTCTAAAATAAAACGCTCCGTTTCACATATGCTAGCCTTATTTCCTTTTGAGCCCGCCCTATATGAAGCCGCTAAAGTGCCAGTCACTTATGTTGGTCATCCTTTAGCAGATATTATTCCCATTGAAGTTGATACTCAAAGTGCACGAGAGGCGCTTCGTTTAGAAAAGCATTCTATGATTGTTGCTATGCTTCCAGGAAGTCGAGTCGGTGAGGTTGGTAGACTGACTGAGTTATTCGTAGAAACCGCATTTCAAATCTCAAAACAACGTGAAGATGCATTATTTCTTGTTCCATTAATAACAAGAGAAACTAGGGATATTTTTGAAAAAGCGCTTTTCGATAGAATTGCTAGTCTTGATCCGTCTGGTGTAATACCAAACGTAAGAATCGTGTTCGGCCATTCTCATTTAGCCATGCAGGCTGCAGATGTTGTGATAGTGGCTTCTGGAACAGCTACACTTGAGGCTGCCTTGTTAAAAAAACCAATGGTCATCACCTATAAGATGCCGTGGTTTAGTTGGCAGATTCTCAAGCGTTTAAATTATCTTCCTTATGTTGGATTGCCAAATATTTTAGCGGGTCGCTTTGTAGTCCCTGAGCTTTTGCAGAAAGATGCTAATCCTGAAAAGTTGTCTTCAACAGTACTTGAAATGATGGCTGATAAATCTAGGGTTAAAGAGATTGTGACTGAATTTACAAACATTCATCATTTGTTGCGCCAAAACACAGAGGAAAAAGCTGTGCAGGCGATTCTGAGTTATTTGTAAATGAAAAGTACTGGTTCTATTTGTGGAGTTGATGAGGCAGGGCGTGGGCCATTAGCCGGCGCTGTATTCGCAGCCGCTGTTATTTTAGATCCTAATAAGCCAATCGCTGGCTTGGCCGACTCAAAAAAATTAAGTGAAAAAAAGCGAGATTTCTTAGCTGGCGAAATTAAAGAAAAGGCATTGGCGTGGGCTATTGCAAGCTGTTCAGCGGAAGAGATTGATGAGATCAATATATTGCAAGCAAGTCTGCTTGCAATGAAACGTGCTGTTGAAGGTTTGTCATTGCAGCCAGATGAGCTTTTGGTTGATGGCTTACATTGCCCTAAGCTATCAATTCCTATGCGTGCAATCGTCCAAGGCGATAGCAAGGAAGCTTGTATTTCAGCAGCTTCTATCTTGGCAAAAACAGCACGTGATGCTGAATTGTATATTTTAGATGAGCAATATCCACAATATGGATTCGCAAAACATAAAGGCTACCCAACGCCACTGCATATGCAAATGTTGGCGTTACATGGTGTATTACCCATACATCGGAAAACCTATGCGCCAGTTAGACGTTTGTTAGAAGCAAACAAATAAGTTTATTTTTTAAAGAAAGATAGAGATGATGGATGTAAGAGACAGTAATGGTAACGTTTTGGCTGATGGTGATTCAGTTCAAATCATTAAAGATTTGAAAGTGAAGGGAACGTCAGTAACATTGAAGCGCGGGTCAGTGGCTAAAAACATACGCCTCACTGATGATCCAGAAGAAGTTGAATGCAATGTTGAAAAGGTAAAAGGTTTGGTGCTTAAGACTTGTTTCTTAAAGAAAGTTTAGGCAAGTATTAAGAAAACCGTGGGCTGTCTGTGTAAATCAGGCAACTCACTTTTCTTCCATTCAGTAACAGTTTTTGTTGCAATTAATTCACTACCAAAGCTGATGTTCCGAGCTAAGCATAATTTGGTATTTGGATTACAGTGCCCTAAGATGTCCTCAAACATATGTTGGTTGCGGTAGGGTGTCTCAATGAAAATTTGAGTTTCATTATGCTTCTGAGATTGTTTCTCAATCTCTTTCAATTTATTTACTCGTTCATTCTTTTCACTTGGCAGATAGCCCAAAAAGGTGAATCGCTGACCATTTAATCCTGAAGCGATAAGGCTCAATAGGATTGATGATGGGCCGACTAAAGGAACAACTTGAATTCCTTTTTTATGAGCGGCTGCGGCTAACAGGGCTCCAGGGTCTGCAATTCCTGGGCATCCAGCCTCAGAAAGCATCCCTACATTTTTTCCTGCTAACAAAGGGGCGATTAATGCGGGTATGTCTTTTTCATTGGAATGCTCATTTAGTAACAAGAGCTCAAGTTCTCGTACAGGTTTTTTTGTTTTGATGAGACTTAGAAATCGACGTGCACTTTTTTCATTCTCAACGACAAATGTATCAATCCCTTGTGTAATTGATACCACGTTTTCGGGTAGTACTTGTTTAATGTTTTCATCGCCTAGTGTTACGGGAATCATGAATAGTTTACCGAATGCCATGTTTTGCCTTAGATTTTTTAATTTAGATGACGTGAATGTTTTCAGAAGTCAGCATTGTGATAAGTTTGATAAGCGGTAATCCAATGAGTGCATTAGGATCCTCGCCATGCATTGCACTAATAAGGGCGATTCCTAGACCTTCTGACTTTGCACTTCCTGCGCAGTTGTAAGGCTTTTCTATCGATAGATAGCGATCAATTTGCGTGTCTGAAAGATTCCTGAATTCCACAATATACGGAACGACTTCTGCTTGCATATGTTGGGTCTGAGCATTGTATAAGCATAGTGCGCTGTGGAAGGTGACTTGTTTTCCTCGCATCATTCTTAGTTGTTCTATTGCGTTCTCATGGTTGCCAGGTTTGCCTAGTTGTATCCCATCCAATGTGGCGACTTGATCGCAGCCGATAATGATGGCATCTGGATGAGTCTCTGCGATTTTTTTGGCTTTAAGCTGAGCAAGTCTCAATGCTGTTTGTTCTGGGCGTTCATTTGTAAGTTGTGATTCATCAATAGCTGGACTAAAGACTTCGAAATCAAGGAGTAATCTCTGTAGAAGTTCTTTGCGATAAGGTGAAGATGAAGCGAGTATTAATGGTTGATTCATATGAGTTATGTTGTAAGTTCCAATAAAAAAGCCGACAAATGATGATATGTCGGCTTAGTTGTTATACCAAGGGGTCTGCTTGTTATTCTGGTTGAATTTCAAGTAATGACTCATCTGGTGTTACTGTATCGCCCTTTTTCACGTGTACCGCAACGACTACGCCAGATTTTGGTGCTTGAATTTCATTTTCCATCTTCATGGCCTCGATCACTAAAACAGCGTCACCGGCATTTACTTTGTCACCAGCCTTTACTTTAACTTCAACAATACTGCCTGGCATTGCAGTTGTTACACAGCCTTCATGAGAAGGGCGTGGGCGACCGCTTGATGTTACTGCTGCTTTCTTTTTCTTGCCACTTGATGACTTGCCGCCACCAACTTCAATTTCGCTTAAAGTTTCCACAATAACTTCTTCTGCGATTCCATCGACCGAAACGTAGAATGGGCGTTGTTCTTCCCCAGCATGACCGCTACCCGTGAGTTTTATGTGGAATGTCTCACCATGAAGCGTCACCTTGAACTCGTTAGGCGCATATCGTGCGTCGCTTGTAGATACTGCATCTTTACTTAATAAAACCTCAGGTTTTAAACTGTCTGCATTGCGTTCTTGTAGATAGGTTTTTGCTAAATCTGGGAACATTGCATACGTAAGTACATCTTCTTCAGTCATTGCCCATGCTTCTGACTCTTGACGCAATCTATCCATTTCGTCGTCAAGCAAATCTGCTGGGCGACAATTGATTACTTCTGCGCCTTGGCCAACAGCCGCATTTTTAATTGATTCATTTACAGGCGCAGGTGATTTACCATATTGACCAAGTAAGTAGTTTTTAACTTCATTCGTTACTGATTTGTAGCGAGCGCCAGTCATTACATTTAGGACTGCTTGGGTTCCTACAATCTGCGATGTTGGTGTAACGAGTGGAGGGTAGCCTAAGTCTTCACGAACACGTGGAATCTCAGCCAACACTTCATCCATGCGATTAAGCGCGCCTTGCTCTTTCAATTGATTTGAAAGATTTGAAATCATGCCACCAGGTACTTGGTTGACCAGAACTCGAGTATCAACGCCTGTAAACTCGCTTTCAAATTGCCAATACTTACGACGTACTTCACGGAAGTATGCGGTGATTTCTTGTAAAGCTTCTAAATTCAGGCCCGTGTCAAACTCGGTGCCTTGTAGAGCAGCTACTATGCTTTCTGTGGTTGGGTGGCTAGCGCCTTCAGAAAATGACGAATTGCAGGTGTCGATGATTGCGGCGCCATTTTCAACACCTTTTAGCATACACATACTAGCCAAGCCTGATGTGGCATGGCTATGTAGATGGATAGGTAAGTTAACTGCAGCACGAATTGCTTTTACAAGGTCTGCTGTGCTTTGTGGTGTTAGTAAGCCAGCCATATCCTTAATTGCGATTGTGTCTGAACCCATTGCCTCTAGTTGTTTTGCCATTTCTACAAAGTAGGGGATGTCATGAACAGGGCTGGTGGTGTAAGAAATAGTGCCCTCAGCGTGTTTTCCGTATTTCTTAACAGATTCAATTGATACGCGTAAGTTACGCAAGTCATTCATCGCGTCAAAAATGCGAAATACATCTACACCGTTGTCTGCTGATTGTTTAATGAAAGCACGGACTACGTCATCTGAATAGTGACGGTAGCCAAGTAAGTTTTGGCCACGTAAAAGCATCTGAATTCTGCTATTTGGAAGTGCTTTGCGTAGTTTTTTGAGTCTATCCCAAGGATCTTCTCTTAAATAACGAACGCATGCGTCAAACGTAGCGCCACCCCAAGCTTCAAGAGACCAAAAGCCGATTGCATCTAATTTTGAACAAATAGGAAGCATATCGTTGGTGCGTAAGCGTGTGGCAATCAGCGATTGATGACCATCTCTTAAAACTAATTCAGAAACATGTACTTGTGCCATATATTTAACTTATAAGTTTAGATGTTAATAATGTATTAAATGCCTTCATGAGCTGCAATAGCAGCTGAAATTGCAGCGGCCATAAGCTCAGGAGGGAATGCTGTTGCGTATTCATTAAGCTCCGGATGTGCTTCAACGAAGCTTGTATCGAATACAGCTCTTCTAAAGTCTGGGTGCTTTAAAATTTCCTGGTAATATGGAATGGTTGTTTTTACGCCATATACCAACATGTCGCTTAATGCACGGCGACCTCGTTCAATTACTCCCTCCCAATCCAGTGCCCAAACTGTTAATTTGGCGCACATTGAATCGTAATAGGGTGGAATGACATATCCACTATAAATGGCCGCATCCATGCGAACGCCTGGACCGCCTGGAGCATAGTAACGTGTAATTTTACCAAAGCTAGGCAGGAAATCATTTTTTGGATCTTCTGCGTTGATTCGAAATTCCATTGCAAAGCCGCGATACTTAACTTCATCCTGTTTGTATTGAAGTTCCTGTCCGTCTGCGATTCTGATTTGCTCTTGAACAATATCGATGCCGGTAATAGTTTCTGTTACGGTATGCTCAACTTGCAAGCGCGTATTCATTTCCATGAAGTAGAAGGTATTGTCGGAATCCAATAGGAATTCAACAGTGCCTGCATTTTCATACCCAACAGCTTTTGCCGCTTTAACAGCAAGTGTTCCAATATATTCGCGTTGAGCTTCGCTTAGTTGCGGTGAAGGGGCAATTTCAATCAATTTTTGGTTGCGGCGCTGAATTGAGCAGTCTCGTTCAAAAAGATGAATCACGTTGCCATGGCTATCAGCAATAATTTGAACTTCAATGTGGCGTGGATTGACGACGCATTTTTCCAGAAAAACTTCTGGCTTACCAAATGCTTTGCTTGCCTCGGAAATGACGCGATCGTAATTGCCGATTAATTCTTTTTCATCATTGCAGCGTCTAATACCTCGCCCACCGCCGCCGTTTGTTGCTTTAAGCATAACTGGGTAGCCGATTTTCGCAGCTAGAATTCTAGCTTCTTCGAGATCAGCGAGATTGCCGTCGCTGCCTGGCGTGCATGGTATTCCAGCGGCTACCATTGCGTTTCGCGCTTGAATTTTGTCGCCCATTTGGCGAATTACGCTCGCATCGGGGCCAATAAACTTAATACCTCTGCGTGCGCAAATTTCAGCAAGTTCAGGATTCTCGGATAAAAAGCCATAACCTGGGTGCAGGGCGTCACAACCTGAAGCAACTGCAAGGTTGACAATGTTGTGTGCATTCAAATAGCCAATAACTGGATCAGATCCGATATTGTAGGCTTCGTCTGCTTTTTTTACGTGCAATGCATGGCGGTCTGCATCAGAGTATATGGCTACAGACTTAATGCCCATTTCCGAACATGCTCTAACGATACGCACTGCAATTTCGCCGCGATTTGCGACTAATATTTTTTTTATCACCTGCTGAACCTGTTATTTAAAGAATTATTAAAGACAGTTTTTTGACATAACCACGAGTAAATTATATCATGCGCGCCATATGACTGCACAGCACATCATTAATAGCCTTGAATTTGCAAGAAAAAAGCTTGAGATTCATGGTACAATTGAAAATTCGCAATTACTGCGTGCTAGAGATTTAATGTCTTCGCATGCCGGAATTATAGAATGGACACTGTCTGGAAGTGTAGGTTTGGATGGAAAATCTAAGCTTACATTGCTGATTAAAGGTGTTGCGCAAATGCCTTGTCAGCGTTGCTTGGACTCTGTAAGTGTTGACTTGAATCTGAAGTCTGAATTTATATTGGTTCGAGATGAATCTGAAATCCCATCAGAAGATGATGAGGTTGATGAATATGATTATCTCGTGGCTGATGCTGAAATGGATGTGCTAGCCTTGGTTGAGGACGAAGTGTTGTTAACTTTACCTTATGCTCCGAAGCATAGTGTTGAAGATTGCTCAATTAAGTCTGAGCAGCTTGAAACTAAGGCACCTAATCCATTCGCAGCACTAAGAGATTTTAAAGTTGTAAAAAAATAAGCTTGGGAAATTAGTGTTTCTTAGGTGTTTAGTATTTATCAGGAGTAGAAAATGGCTGTTCAACAAAACAAAAAATCACCATCTAAACGTGGTATGCATCGTTCACATGATTTCTTAACGAATCCACCTTTGGCGGTTGAGCCTACAACAGGCGAAGTGCATTTACGTCACCATGTTAGCCCAAGCGGCTACTACCGTGGTCGTAAAGTAATGCCAGCAAAGGGCGAGTAATTTATCGCTAAAATAAACATGGGGGTCTTTTGACCTCATGTCTTATTAGATTTATATACTTGAGCATGGATATCACAGTTGCTATCGATGCCATGGGTGGCGATCACGGTCCCCGTGTCACAATACCTGCGGCTTTAGATCTTCTAAAGTTAGATAGCAAAATCAAAATCATACTGGTTGGTCTTACTGACGCAATTGAAGCAGAGTTGTCTGCTAATAAAGCGCAAGTAGGCTCACGGCTTAGTATTCATCACGCATCAGAGCTCGTTCTGATGGACGAATCACCTCAAAGTGCATTAAAGAATAAAAAAGACTCATCAATGCGAGTGGCTATTAATTTAGTTAAGAGCGGAGATGCTTCGGCTTGCGTAAGTGCTGGCAATACAGGTGCTTTGATGGCAACGGCACGATTTGTTTTAAAAACCCTGCCGGGAATTGATCGTCCTGCTATTGCTGGAATTTTGCCAAATCAACATGGCATTACTTACATGATGGATCTTGGTGCTAATGCTGATTGCACCCCTGAGCATTTGTTGCAATTTGCGATTATGGGTTCTGTTCTGGTGTCTTGCGTTGAGCAAAAAGCACACCCAACAGTTGGATTGCTAAATATTGGTTCTGAAGACATTAAGGGTAATGAGGTCGTTAAGCGAACATCTGAGCTGCTTAAGGAAAGTCACCTGAATTTTTATGGTAACGTCGAGGGCGATGATATCTATAAAGGCACGACAGATCTTGTTGTTTGCGATGGGTTCGTTGGAAATGTGGCGCTTAAGACTTCTGAAGGACTAGCGCATTTAATGGGTGGTTTTCTTAAAGAAGAGTTTAAGCGTAACTTGCTTACAAAACTGATGGCGCTTATTTCAATCCCTGTATTGAAGGCTTTTAAACGCAGATTGGATCCTCGTTGTTACAATGGGGCAAGTTTCTTAGGCTTGCGTGGCATCGTGGTCAAGAGTCATGGTGGTGCTGATGCGTTTTCTTTTAGACATGCAATCGCGAAAGCTGTTGAAGAGTCTAGGAGTGGTGTTTTGGCAAGAATTACCCAGCAGCTTGAAATTGAGCAGATTCAAGTGAATTCATCTAATACAATAAGTGACTAGTTTTACATGTCACAATGTCTATCGTTGCAATCAGTTAATTTTAAGGTTCAAGCATGAAGCATTCACGTATTGTGGGCACTGGCAGTTATTTGCCTGAAAAAATACTCAGCAATGCTGATTTGGAAAAGATGATTGATACCACTGATGAGTGGATCTTTACGCGTACGGGTATACGTGAACGCCATATTGTCGCTGAAAATGAATTTACCAGTGATTTGGCGGTGAAAGCGGCACTTCAAGCTATTGAAGTTGCTCAAATATCTCCAAATGATATTGATCTCATTATTATAGCAACGACAACTCCCGATAGAACATTCCCAAGTACGGCCTGTTTAGTTCAGGAAAAGTTAGGTATTCGTAATAATTGTCCTGCATTCGACATTCAAGCTGTTTGTAGCGGTTTCGTGTTTGCTTTGGCCACTGCTGACAACTTCATTAAAAGTGGCGCTGCTAAGCGTGCTTTGGTTATTGGTGCTGATACTATGTCGCGAATTACAGATTGGACAGATAGAGGCAACTGTATTCTGTGGGGTGATGGCTCAGGAGCTGTTGTATTGGAAGCTAGTGATGATGTCGGAGTGATATCTACACATTTGCACGCAAATGGAAGTTACGCTGATCTTCTGATGGTTGAAAAAGGCGTATCTAATCAATCTGGCCTTAATACGATAACGATGGAAGGTAATGCTGTTTTTAAAGTAGCGGTCAATACACTAGATGCTATCGTGGATGAAACTTTAGAAGCTAACGGTATGGCTAAATCTGATATTAATTGGCTTGTGCCGCATCAGGCAAACATTAGAATTTTACAATCAACAGCTAAAAAACTCGGTATGAGTATGGATCAAGTGGTTGTTACTGTAGATAAGCATGGTAATACATCAGCTGCATCAATACCTCTTGCTTTGGACGTTGCGGTGAGAGATGGCAGAATTAAGCGTGGTGAAACAATCCTTATGGAAGCATTTGGTGGTGGCTTCACATGGGGTTCAGTATTGATGAAATATTAAGAGGTCAAAATGAAATTTGCTTTTTTCTTTCCAGGACAAGGTTCTCAATCAGTAGGGATGATGCAAGGCTTAAGTGATCTTGCTGTGATTAAAGAGACTTTTGTTGAAGCATCAGATTTGTTGAAGCAAGACTTTTGGGCAATGGTTACTGAACCAAATGAGGCGTTAAATCAAACAACTAATACTCAGCCTTTAATGCTTACTGCAGGAATTGCAACATGGCGTGCTTGGCAGCAGCATACCGACAAACTGCCGAGCATGATGGCTGGGCACAGCCTTGGTGAATATACGGCGCTTGTTGCGGCAGGTGCATTGTCTTTTGAGGATGCGTTACCATTGGTGCATTACCGTGCGGAAGTTATGCAAAGTGCAGTGGCTGAAGGTGTCGGGGCAATGGCTGCAATTTTGGGTTTGGATGATGATGTTGTGCGTTCTGTATGTAATGAGGCATCGCAAGGGCAGGTGCTGGAGGCCGTGAATCTTAACTCACCAGGTCAAGTTGTCATTGCTGGAAATAAAGAAGCTGTTGAGCGTGGTATGGAGCTAGCTAAAGAAAAAGGTGCTAAACGTGCTTTGGCCTTACCAGTGAGCGTGCCTTCTCATTGTGCTTTGATGAAGCCTGCTGCAGAAGAGCTGGCTGCTTATTTGAAGGGTGTGCAAGTTAATAAGCCATTAATTCCAGTCTTGCATAATGCTGATGTTCTAGCCTACAGTGATGCTGAGAAAATTAAAGATGCTTTGGTGCGTCAATTGTTTAGTCCAGTAAGATGGGTTGAAACTGTTCAGTATGTAAGCGCACAAGGAATTGCTGGTTCAGCAGAGTGTGGGCCTGGCAAAGTGCTTGCTGGTTTAACAAAGCGCATTGTTGCTGAGCTTCCTTGTATGGCACTAACAAGCGTAGAGTCTATCAACGAAGCAACTTTTGCTTAAAAACTGATTTTTATAGAAGGGGCGGAATATGCTAGAAGGTCAAATTGCATTGGTGACGGGAGCTAGCCGTGGCATTGGTGCTGCAATTGCGCAAGAGCTCGGTAAGCAAGGTGCTATTGTTGTTGGTACGGCAACCACAGAAAATGGCGCAGAACAGATCTCTGCTGCGCTGAAGGATGCAGGAATTAAAGGTGCAGGTTTGGCTTTGGACGTGAATAATTCAGAGCAAATTCAAAACACACTTAAAACAATTGCTGACCTATATGGTGATGTCAGTATTTTGGTGAATAATGCTGGTATTACAAAAGATACTTTGCTTATGCGTATGACAGATGATGACTGGAATGACGTTATTTCAACGAATTTAGGCTCTGTTTATCGTATGTCTCAAGCTGTATTAAGACCTATGATGAAGGCTCGCACTGGTCGTATCATTAGCATATCGTCTGTTGTTGGACATATGGGTAATGCAGGCCAAACAAACTATGCCGCTGCAAAAGCAGGCATGGCTGGATTCACAAAGTCATTGGCAAGTGAAGTTGGAAGCAGAAACATTACAGTAAACTGTGTTGCTCCAGGCTTTATTGATACAGATATGACGCGTTCATTACCTGAAGAGCATAAGAATGCATTGCTCCAACATATCCCGCTTGCAAGGCTTGGCCAAGATAAGGAAATTGCAGCAGCGGTGGTGTTCTTGGCATCGCCTTCAGCTGCTTATATTACAGGTGAGACGCTACACGTAAATGGTGGCATGTATATGGCTTAAGCCATATCAAATTTAGTTTTTTGTATTCTTCTTGCTTTTTGATAGAATGGCGAGAGTTTTGTAAGTAATAATTTTTTAAAAAAGGGGTATTAAGATGTCTGACATCGAACAACGCGTTAAAAAGATTGTAGTAGAACAACTTGGTGCAAACGAAGCTGATGTAAAAAATGCATCTTCATTTGTTGATGATCTAGGCGCTGACTCTTTAGATACAGTTGAATTGGTTATGGCTTTAGAAGAAGAATTTGATTGCGAAATTCCTGATGAAGAAGCTGAAAAGATTACAACAGTACAACAAGCTATCGATTACGTTACAGCAAATCTTAAGTAATTAAGTTTTCGCTTAACACCCTCATATAACTTTCACTATTCTTGGAGTCGCCTTGTCCAAGTCGCTTAACGGGTCTAAAAGACGCGTAGTAGTTACTGGTCTAGGAGTTGTATCACCTGTTGGTATTGGTGTTCAAACTGCTTGGGCTAATATTGTTGCTGGTAAATCTGGTATTACTCGTATTACCAAATTTGATCCATCGAACTTCTCTTCACAAATTGCAGGAGAGGTTAAGGATTTTGATGTTTCTCAATTTCTTCCTGCTAAGGAAGCGAGACGCATGGATACCTTTATTCAATATGGCCTAGCAGCAGCTATTGAAGCAGTGAAAGATTCAGGTATTGAAGCCACCGAAGAAAATGCCGAGCGTATCGGCGTTTCAATTGGTTCTGGTATTGGTGGTCTTCGTTTAATTGAAGAAACCAATGATACCTATGATGAAGGCGGTCCTCGCAAGATTTCACCGTTCTTTATTCCCGGCACTATCATTAATATGATTTCAGGTAATTTATCGATTATGTTTGGATTTAAAGGTCCTAACGTATCGATTGTGACTGCTTGTACAACAGGTACACATTCTATTGGTGACGCTGCGCGTATGATTGAGTATGGTGACGCTGATGTCATGGTTGCAGGTGGTGCCGAAGCTGCAATTACCGAGCTTGCTGTAGGTGGTTTCGCTGCTTCTCGTGCCTTGTCTGGTCGTAATGATGATCCTGCGACAGCAAGTCGTCCTTGGGATAAAGACCGTGACGGATTTGTGATTGGCGAAGGTGCTGGTGTAATGGTGCTTGAAGAGTATGAGTCTGCTAAGAAACGCGGTGCAAAAATTTATGCGGAGCTTTCTGGTTACGGCATGAGTGCTGATGCATATCATATGACAGCACCAAATATGGATGGTCCACGTCGTTCTATGCGTAATGCAATGAATAACGCGGGCGTTAATCCAGATGAAATTCAATTTGTAAATGCTCATGGCACATCGACGCCACTTGGCGATGCAAATGAAACCAATGCGATTAAAGCTGCTTTCGGCGATCACTCAAGCAAGATTGTTGTTAACTCAACAAAATCCATGACTGGCCATTTGCTTGGCGGGGCAGGAGGGTTGGAGTCTGTATTCACGGTACTTTCAATACATCATCAAATTTCACCGCCAACTATCAACATTTTCAATCAAGATCCTGAGTGTGATTTGGATTACTGCGCAAATGTCGCGCGCGATATGAAAATTGATGTCGCCCTCAAAAATAATTTTGGCTTTGGCGGTACAAACGGTTCTCTAGTATTTAGAAAAGTCTAAATACTCTCAATACATGCTTTGGATTATTCTCGGGTTTAAGATAGTCTAAACAGATAAAACAATACCAAAGCATGCAAACCAAAACTCATCCTGAATATTTATTTAATGGAAGCCATGATGCAGGGCTTTCTGTTCTTGATCGCGCCTTCGCTTATGGCGATGGCGTATTTCGAACATTACTTGTTCGCCATGGCATCCCCGTTAACTGGGATCTTCATCACGCCAAATTACGAGATGATTGTGAATGTTTAAAGCTAGATTGCCCTGATGAGGCGCTAATATTGGAAGATATTAAGTGTCTTTTTAATTCGGATGGCTTTGGTGTACTTAAAATCGTTGTAAGCCGTGGTGAAGGCGCTAGAGGATATGCGGTTCCCGCCAACATAAAACCTAATAGAGTTGTTATTAGGCTCCCGCAACCCACTTATTCAGCAGTTAATGTGGATGAAGGTGTTAAGTTATTTTTATGTAGTATCCGTTTATCAAAACAACCTGTGCTGGCTGGTATTAAACATCTCAATCGACTTGAGAATGTGATGGCTCGAATGGAGTGGAGTGATCCGGATTTTATTGATGGTTTGCTATTAGACGAAAATGGTTTCGTGATTGAAGGAACCATGAGCAACGTTTTTGCAAGATTCGGCGATAAGTTGCTGACCCCCGATTTGAGTCAATCGGGAGTCGCTGGAGTCACAAGAGCGCGTATTTTAAAGATGTCGGATGCGTTAGATTTGGATGTAAAAGTTCAAGCATTTACATTGGATCAGTTGTTTGAAGCCGATGAAGTGATTATTTGCAATACGCTATTTGGAGCATGGCAGGTAAGGGCTTTGTCGAATAGATCGTGGAATAAACAAATGTTAGCTTCAAAAATTCGTACGTTATTAGAAGGTTAATATGCGATTAATAAAGATTCTTTGGCGTATTTCATTGCTGATTACTTTGTTATCGGTTGCATGGCTAATTTATTTCGCCAATCTTTCTGTTCATTCCAACCCTGTTGAAGGCACGTTTGATGTTGTAGCCGGCAGTCGATTTCGTAGCGTAAGTCAGCAGTTGCTAAAGCAGGGCGTTATCAAAGACCCGTATAGTTTTGAATTGATGGCTAGGTTATTAGGTAGGGCATCAGATGTTAAGGCAGGCATTTATGTTAGAGATGCAGAAATAACGCATTTGGAGCTTTTGGACCAGTTAACCGCGGGGATAAGTAATCAGTCCAGCATGACCTTTATTGAAGGGTGGACTTTTGCTGAGATGCGTTCTGCGCTTAATACTAATAGTGCAGTTAAGCACATGACAATGAGTGAGACAGATGAGCAGATTCTGCTTGCTATAGGTGCCGAAGAAAAACATCCTGAAGGTTTGTTTTTTCCAGACACGTATTTTTTTACTCCAGGTACGAGTGATCGAGATATTCTAAAGAGGGCTTATCAAACAATGCAATACAAGCTCGATAATGCTTGGAAAACCAGAGCGCAAGGTTTGCCTTACGATACGCCTTATAAAGCCTTAATTATGGCTTCTATTGTTGAAAAAGAGACTGGCCGTTCATTTGAGCGCAAAAGAATTGCAGGCGTATTTGTTAATCGAATGAGAATGGGCATGCGTTTGCAAACTGATCCTACGGTCATTTATGGCAAGGGTGATCAGTTTGATGGAAACTTACGCAAAAATGATTTGTTGCTTGATACCCCATACAACACATATACACGCTCTGGACTGCCTCCAACACCTATTGCTATGCCGGGATTGGATTCGATTGATGCTGCTATGCATCCTGATAATACTAATGCCTTATATTTTGTAGGAAAGGGTGATGGAACACATACTTTCTCATCTAGTTTGCAAGAGCACAATAATGCCGTTATTAAATATCAATTAGGTGGAAAGCATGCGAGGTAAATTTATAACGCTGGAAGGTATGGATGGCGCAGGGAAGAGTACGCATATACCTAACATTATTGAATTGCTCAAAACTCGAGGGTTTGAAGTTGTTTCAACGCGTGAGCCTGGAGGAACGAGCTTAGGTGAGCGTTTGCGCGAGCTGTTATTACATGAGTCAATGGATCCCGAAACTGAAACGCTCTTAATGTTTGCTGCAAGAAGAGAGCATATTACACAAGTCATAGAACCTGCATTAGCGCGTGGCGCTTATGTTCTTTCAGATCGATTTACCGATGCTACTTTTGCTTATCAATCAGCTGGTAAAGGTGTTCTACCATCAAAAATCAGAGAGCTAGAGGCTTGGGTTCAAGAGGGGTTGCAGCCAGATTTAACCTTGCTATTTGATGTGCCCGTTTCTGTGAGTGTTGAGCGGCTTGCAAGTGCAAGAGCGCCTGATAAATTTGAGCGGGAATCTCAAGATTTCTTTGAGAAAATTCGTGCTTCTTATTTGGAACGCGCTTCTGGGCATCCTGCTAGATTCCAGATTATTGATGCTAACCGACCGCTTGCTGATGTTGAGAACTCAGTGAAAGAAATTATCTTATCTATATGATAAATAATCAGTTATATCCATGGCAGCAAAAAACTTGGCTGTTGTTAACCGCTGACAAGCAGCGGATGCATCACGCATTATTACTAAAGGGGCAGTCGGGCATAGGTAAACTTGATTTTGCAACGAATTTTGCAAAGTCATTATTGTGTAACAACCCGACGGTCGATCATCAAGCATGTAATATATGTCCGAGTTGCGGTTGGTTTGAGCAGGATAATCATCCTGATTTTAGACAAATAACTCCTGAGCAAGATACTGATAAAGATGAAGACACGTCGGTAAAAGGTAAGGGTGGTAAGAAGTCTCAAATATCCGTAGCTCAAATTAGATCGCTTAGTGATTTCTTAAGCCTTTCAAGCCATCAGAAATCAGGTGCTCGTATTGTACTTATTCATCCGGCAGAGGCTTTGAATAACGCTTCAGCTAATGCACTGCTTAAAATGTTAGAAGAGCCATCAGCAGGTGTATTGTTTATATTGGTGAGTCATCAGCCGCACAAGTTGCTTCCTACAATACTTAGTCGTTGCCAAAAAATTGACATGCCTATTCCTAGTCAAGCTGAGTCGCTTAGCTGGATGCAGATTACTGGAATAGAAAATGCTGCTGAAAGATTAAGGTATGCTGGAGGCAGCCCATTGCTTGCAGCAAGCAAAGATGGGGAGGGCGCGCAGATGGCAATTTTATTGAAAGAGTTGTTATGTGGCCGCCAGCTGAATGTGTTTAATGCTGCTTCTACTTTAATAGTAATGGGCATGGAAAATGCTATTAATGCCCTGCAAAAATGGACTTATGATTTGATGCTGAGTGCTAGCATTAATCAGGTGAGATACCATGCGGAATATGCAGTTGATTTAAATAAGTTATCCAAATTACTTATGCTTGATCAATATTTTTTGTTTCAAGAGAAGCTTGTTGAAGCTAAAAAAAGTGCGACACATCCGCTTAATCAAGAGCTTCAGTTAGAGGCGCTATTGCTGCAGTACACGCAATTATTCAAGGTAAAAAATGTTAGTTGATTCACACTGTCACTTAAACTTTCCCGAGCTTCAATCTAATATGGAGCAAATTCGTGCATCTATGCATGATAATCAAGTAGGGCATGCTTTATGTATCTCTGTGACCTTAAAAGACTTTCCACAAGTGCTGGCGCTTGCTAAAACATACCCAAATTTTTATGCCTCTGTTGGCGTTCATCCGGATTATGAGGATGAACCTCCATTTACTGTTGATGACCTTGTTAACCTGGCGAATCACCCCAAAGTGATTGCAATCGGTGAGACGGGCTTGGATTATTTTAGATTGACGGGTGATTTGGAATGGCAGCGTGAACGTTTTCGTACCCATATTCGAGCAGCAATCAAGTCGCAAAAGCCTTTGGTAATTCATACTCGATCTGCAGCTGAAGATACATTGAGAATTATGCGTGAGGAAAACGCACAGCTTGTTGGTGGAGTGTTGCATTGTTTTACTGAAAGTCTGGACGTTGCATTAGAGGCTATTGATCTCGGTTTTTATATTTCGTTTTCAGGTATTGTTACTTTTAAAAATGCAGTGATGCTTAAGGAAGTGGCTAGCCAATTACCATTGGATAGAATATTGGTTGAGACTGATTCACCATATCTTGCACCTATTCCATATCGTGGAAAAATTAACCAACCAGCCTATGTAAAACACGTAGCAGAAGAGCTCTCTAGAATTAGAAATATTCCATTGGCAGATATAATGGAAGCAACTACGGCAAATTTCTTTAGCTTATTTAATGCGGCTATCCCTTAGTGAACTAATGATTGTTCAATAGATCAAAAATCACTTAATTGACTAAATAAATTTAACTTTTTCCACGTGTGGATGTAATAGAATAGCGGTTGTAAAGATTAATTAACATTAGGAATAATCATGGCACTAAATAAAAAGTTTGTATTAATACTGAGTTTATTAACTTTAATTAGCTTTAATGCGCCGATTGTAAATGCAGCCTCATCAAAGGCTACATTTAGCGAGCAGGAATTTCTTGGTTCCTTTAGCGGTAAGTCACGTAAGGTAATCCTTGAGAAATTAGGTAATCCAGACAAAAAAGAGCAATCTGTAAAACCAACAAATGCTAATTCTATTATCGCAGGTAAAGGTAAAGAATCATCTAAGCCAGTTAATGTTGAAATGTGGTATTACAATAATCGCGTGAGTTATGCGCCCAACAAAAACTACAAGTTCACCGAATTAACTTTTGTAAACGATCGCTGCATGAACATAGCATTCTTTAATAATCGATAGGGAATGACTAGGCGCTAGTTTTATACTGGCGTTTAAATTGGTTATTAACTTCGCATAATGTATATTATGTTAAATATAATATGTTGATTAAAACCTTTGTTTTAAAGAGCGGCTATTCTTCCCCTGTTTTTTATCTGTGATAATCGTTAGTAGCGTTTAAACGAATTCTTTTGTGAAAGACACGTATTGATATCAACAAGGCAAAAATAATTGCAAATAAGGCTGGTTCTGTAATGTCTTTTTTTACAAGCCATAGAAAATGTAGAATTGATAAGACTGCAATCAAATAGACTAAGTAATGTAACCTTTTCCACCATCTCCCCATAGCTTTCATCATTTTATTGGTTGAAGTGATAGCTAAAGGAATCAAAAGTAATAAAGATAAAAAACCCACAAGTACATATGGATGTTTAAAGATGTCATTTAATATTTCCTGCCAATCAAACCAATGATCTAGCCAGAAATATGTGACCGCATGGAAACATCCATAGAAAAAAGAATATAAGCCAATCATCCTTCTAATGTGAATTGGCCAACTTATTTTAACTGTTAGACGTAATGGCGTAATTGATAAGCTTAATAGCAAATAAAATAAAGCCCAGTATCCTGTAGAGCGTTCAACCGTTTCAATTGGATTAGCGCCTAGCGCATCATTTATGCCTAATATAATTAGTCTAATTAAAGGGGTAAGAAGTAGAACGAAAAATATACTTTTGATGATGTTCAGTTTATTTTTTTGAATTTTCATTCTAGAAGTTCTTAACTAAATCCATACCTGCATACATATGTGCCACTTGTTCTGCGTAGCCATTGAACAATTTAGTTTTAATTCTAGGTGTAAACAGTCCACCCCCAATGCGTCTTTCGGTTGACTGAGTCCATCTTGGGTGGTCAACCATAGGGTTTACATTTGCATAAAAACCATATTCTTTAGGCCCCGCTTTCATCCATGATGTTTTGGGCATGCTTTCAACAAACCTGATTTTTACAATCGATTTAGCGTTTTTAAATCCGTATTTCCAAGGTACGACGAGCCTTAGGGGAGCGCCATTCTGATTGGGGAGCAACTTGCCATAAAGACCTACGGCAATAATGGTGAGTGGATGCATGGCCTCATCCATACGTAAACCCTCTGTGTATGGCCAATCGAGTATATTTGTGCGGACTCCTGGCATTTGCGATTGATCTGCTAAGGATACAAATTCAATAAACTTAGCATTGCTAGTAGGTTCCGCCCATTGAATGAGTTTGCTCATTGGTATGCCAATCCATGGTATTACCATAGACCAGCCTTCTACGCAGCGCATACGATAAATGCGTTCTTCTAAGGGCGCTAGCTTAAGCAAATCATCTAAATTAATTTGTTTATTTTTCTTTACGGCGCCTTCTATAGACACAGTCCAGGGGTGAGTCACAAGCCCCTTAGATTCTAAAGCGGGGTCGCTTTTGCTAGTACCGAACTCATAGTAGTTGTTGTAGTTAGTGACTTCATTATATGAAGTCAGTTTTTCATCCGCACCGTAAGGTGATTTTGTATAGCCCAAAAGGCTCGCGTTTGTTGCAGCGCTAACTTCTGAGTTGAATGATAAAAACGGTGCTGCCATTAGAGCTGCGCTAGCAGCTTTTATAAAATCACGTCGCCCCATATAGGTTTCGTAGGGTGTGATTTCTGAGACTGGGATAATTTCGCTGTTGTTAATTTTCATATCAAGTGGCCGCCTTTTTATTGCTATCTATCTTGATACTTAGTCGTTAACTTAGTTCAACATTACAAAATAAATCACCGTGTTATTTTATTCTCTAGCTCGATTAGGTCTTTATTAAGCTTAATGTCACCCAATTCTTGATTAACTTTCTTTGCCTTTTCAATTAACTTCCTAGCTTCAAGGTTATCATTTGTCGCTAATTTTACTTTGATGATTTCCATATAGGATATGACAGTGAAATAAGGGCCTTCGTTATCAATGCTTAGATTCAACACATTATTTAATGCTTGTTCTGCTTGCTTATATTGCTTTGCCTCAGCATACAAACGTCCTAATGTAAGCCCTGCTTCCGCTTGTTTTTCTAAATCGCCGTAATGCGCTGTAGCAATAAGAGCTTTGATTTGATACTCAATTGAGGACTCTAAGTTTTTTGTTGATTTGTATATTTCAGAAATACGGCTATAAATATCAGCACGTTCATTATCGTTAGCAGCATATTTCAGGCTTGCGAGATAACTCTTAAGTGCGCTATCATATTCATTTCTAAGATAGTCAATTGATCCCATTAAGCTCAGTGCAATACGTTGAAACCCAATATTTTTTTGTGTTTGAGCAAGTGAAAGTGTGCTTTCATATTGCGTTTTTGCTTCAGGATACATCTCTAAATTTTTATAGGAATTCCCAAGCATTGTGAGCGTAATCATCCGGTCTAGGGGCTGTTTTGCTAGGCTTAAAGCAGAGTTGAGTGTGCTTATGCTATCTGTATATTGCCCCATTGCACTTTGCGCTCTAGCTTCGCAAAGCATAGCCTCTCTATTGCTTTTCTCTTGGGCGATTAGCCTTAGTGCTAATTTTAAAGCTTCTTCTGATTTTTCATCTTTAATAAGTTGATTGCATTGATTTATTTTATCTTCATTTTGGAGCGATTCCGCCATTGTATTTGTCGTTATAACTAACAAGACTAATGGAGTGAATAAAAAAAGTTTCAATTTCATAACGATATTTTCCTTTTTACGACAGCATTTCGAGAAATGCAGCTTCATCTAAAATGTTTATTCCTAATTCGATGGCTTTATCAAGTTTGCTACCAGCTTCGCTTCCAGCCAAAACATAATCAGTCTTTTTCGATACGCTACCAGAAACTTTAGCGCCAGCATTTTCAAGCAACGCTTTAGCTTCCTCACGCCCTAGTGTAGGTAATGTTCCAGTAAGTACAAACGTTTTACCGCTTAACAAGCCCGTTTGAGGTGATTGAGCTTCAACCGTGTCCCAGTAAATCCCCGCCCCGCCCTGCTCTTGGCTTTTAGTCAACGCGTCTATTACTTCCTGATTGTGAGTCTCGGAAAAGAAGTTTTGGATGGATTCGGCAACCACCGGTCCCACGTCAGGAACCTCTTGAAGCTTGTCTATATCAGCTGACTTTATTGCTTCCATACTTCCAAAAAAGCGTGCCAGATCCTTTGCAGTAGCTTCACCTACATTTCTTATTCCAAGCGCGTATATAAAGCGTGCCAGAGTAGTTTTTCTACTTTGATTTAAGGCATCAATGATGTTTTGTGCTGATTTTTCAGCCATGCGATCTAGATTGGCTAGATCTTTTAAATCTAAACGATAAATATCAGCAAGGGTGTGAGTTAGATTTTGATCGACTAGCTGTTCCACTAATTTTTCACCAAAGCCTTCAATGTCCATTGCCTTTCGCGAAGCAAAATGAATAAGCGCCTGTTTACGCTGAGCTGCGCAGAAAATACCCCCTGTGCACCTCGCAACCGCTTCATCTTCTTGTTTTTTAATATGTGAACCGCATACTGGACAGCTTGTCGGCATAATGAACTGACGAGCATCGTTGTTGCGTTTTTCAAAAAGAACACTAACAACCTCAGGGATAACATCCCCTGCTCTTCTAATACTTACTGTGTCGCCAATCATGACGCCTTTTCGACGCATTTCGTCTTCATTGTGCAATGTTGCATTTGTTACAGTGACTCCACCAACAAACACAGGTTTTAAGCGTGCGACAGGTGTAATCGCACCAGTTCTACCAACTTGAACATCAATATCTAAAACAACGGTATAAGCCTCTTGAGCAGGAAACTTGTGCGCTATTGCCCACCTGGGCGCCCGTGAGACAAACCCCAGCTCGGCTTGTTGTGATAATGAATTAACTTTGTAAACAACACCATCAATGTCAAATGGCAATTGGTCACGCATTTCACCAATTTTTTTGTAATACGTGAGTAAGCCTTGAGCGCCTTTGACGGTTGCGCGTTCCTTGCATACTGGCAAGTGTAAACTTTGCAGATAATCCATATTCGCACTATGACTGGCAAAAGTAGCAACGCCTTCTGTTGCACCCAATCCGTAGGCAAAAAATGATAATGGACGGGTTGCAGTAATATTAGGATCTAATTGACGAAGACTGCCTGCCGCTGCATTTCTTGGATTAGCAAAGAGCTTTTCACCTCGAGATTCCTGATCTTTATTCAGTTGCAAGAAATCAGCTTTAAACATGAGTACCTCACCGCGCACTTCTAACAGTTTCGGTGGATTGTTGGTAGCTAATCGCTGTGGAATACTACGTATGGTTTTTAGATTGTGACTAACATCTTCACCAGTGTAACCATCACCTCTGGTAGCACCTTGTACAAAGATTCCATGTTCATAGGTCAGTGTAATAGCTAGCCCATCAAACTTAGGTTCGACGGCGTATTCAATTTCATCGAATCCCAGCCCCTCTCGAATACGCTTATCGAAATTGATTAGTTCTTTGTCTTCAAATGCATTATTGAGTGACAGCATTGCTACACGATGATTAATGCTGCCAAAAGCTTTTATTGCTTGCCCACCAACACGTTGTGTAGGTGAGTCTGGGGTAATTAAATCAGGATGGTCTTGCTCTAATGCCTGCAACTCACGAAATAGCCCATCATATTCATTATCCGTCACCATCGGAGCATCAAGTACATAGTACTGATGGTCATGAAACGCTATTAGACGACGTATTTCTTCAGCACGCTCAGTATCAGAATGAGGTAGATCTGAAACTTGATCAAACAGGTTTGATTGACTGTGCTTAGGCATGCAAACTTAGATCTTTAAGAGAATAGACGCAAAGCAACAGGACTGCCTGATGGAATGCCTCGGGTCGTCATATGCGTTTGAATGAGCTTGAGCTGTTGTCTAATTTTTTCTATTTGATGATCACTTAACTCTTTTTGCCTATCATCAATGAGGCTTGCTGATAGTGCCTGCTCCATTTTTTTTGCAATTAATAACATTTGATTAAATGCTTCTGCACAATGGTCTGCACGTGGAATATCTAAGCTAAAAGACACACCTTTCAATAAGCTAGATTTCAGCATGTCATTAGTGAGTGGATTATTTTCAATATTAACCAAAGTGAAATTTACTTGGCCTGACGGCGATAAAGATTGATATTCGCCATTAGGATTAAGTGTTAATCCATTTGCTTCCGCCAGGCCTCTGAATTTCGTCCCTGTGAAACGTCCAGCTGGGCCACTTACTAAATGTAAATGCATGGTTTTATCAACCTCTAAGCAGAACTCATCTAGAGATTGGGCATAAGCAAGAACGTCTTTAACACCTAACCATGTAGGTTCAACATTAAACTTTAAAGCCATCTCTGTGATGAGTTGTTGAAATTGCGATAGCGTCTCTTTAGTGACGGCCCCCGCTCTATCCGCGAGCTGTAAACTAAATGCAGCTTCAGCCAGCTCGAGACTTTGTGATGCGTGGCCTAGCGCATGCCAATGGTTATTTTCATCTAAGCCAAAGCTTAATACGGGTTTGTCTAATCGATTAAAAATTTCAACGTTTTGTGAAAATGATTCAAACTTAATTGGGTGGCTGAAATGAAAGTGAGCAATTAAATCAACCTCTTCATTCATCGCATCCGGTGCATGAATCGATCTTTTTGTTGGAAAGTCGATTACTTGCGCATGTTCATTCTGATCTGCCTCTTGAATGAACTCATTTTGCACCACAGGCCTATCTAGTTCGTCTTCATAAGTGCTTAAAACTTCTGAGTCTTTGCGCTCAATAAAGTCATGATGATCCGTTGGGGGAAGATCATGTTGATGCTCTACAGCCTCTTCAATTTGAATTTTAAAATCCACTTCTTCGCCAATCGTGAATGGATCGTCAAACTGATCTTCAGTTGGCGCTATTGTTTCTATATCCAATGTTTCCTGAGCGTCCATGAGTAAGTCATCATGAATCTCACTGGTATTTTGATTAATTGTTTTCTTAATCTTTCGCTCTTGCCACCAATTAAAAGTCACAACTAGGGCAATAATTGCTAAGCCTATACCGAGTAATGCAGAGGTTAATTCGCTCATAGTAGTCTTGATTTATCCATATGGATGTTTATATAAACAATTCGTGATTCATTTGCATTGCTGCTTCCATGTCCACTTCTACGACACGAGAAACACCAGACTCTTGCATGGTAACGCCCACTAATTGCTGAGCCATTTCCATTGTGATTTTATTATGACTAACAAAAAGAAACTGCGTACGCTCAGACATTTTTTTAACCATCGCGCAGAATCTATCTGTATTGCTGTCATCAAGAGGAGCATCCACTTCATCCATTAAGCAAAATGGTGCCGGATTTAATCTAAATAAAGCAAAAACTAAAGCTAAGGCAGTTAATGCCTTTTCCCCACCTGAAAGCAGATGGATTGTACTATTTTTCTTCCCTGGCGGCTGTGCAAATACCTGCATGCCTGTATCGAGAATCTCATCTCCAAGAAGCTCCAAACGCGCCTGCCCACCACCAAACAAATCTTTGAACAACTCTCCAAAATTGCGATTTGCCTCATCGTAGGTTTGTTGCAATCTATTTCGCGTTTCCTTGTCTATCTTGTGAATAGCATCCTCTAAGGTCAGAATCGCCTCTTCTAAGTCCGCAGCCTGACTATCAAGATACATTTTGCGTTCACGTTCGCTATTTAATTCTTGAATAGCTGCAAGATTGACTGGACCCAACACTTCGATCTCATTCTTAATAGATTGAGTTTTTAAATCCAAATCTAGGATTTTGGTATTAGCTGTAAGGTTTTTACTTAGTAATTCCTCATCCAATCCTATTTGATTAAGCTTTTCTTGGCATTGCTCAAATACTAATCTTGCTTGCTGCTCTTGCAATCTTGATTGTTCAACTTTATCGCGTAATGGATGAAGAACTTGCTCATTTTGCATCCGGTTACGTTCTTGGGTTTGCAATTCATTTTCGGCGCCTGCCATATCATCTCTTGCTTTAGCAAGCGCCTCTTCACGGCTCTGCTTTAATGTGACAGCTACTTCCAGATTGCTCTTAAGGCCTTCCATTTTTGCTGCATCCAAAAGACTTTCCGCTTCTCCTTTTTTCTTAAGTAAAGCGTTTTTTTCTTCTTTTACTTGGTCAGATTTGTTTTTTAACTCATTGATGCTATTTGAAATAATTTTTTCATTGAAGACTTTTTCCTGTAATGTTTTTTCTGCCACTTGGATCTGATTGCGCAGCTCATTTAATCTAAGTTCAGCCGCCTGCCTATTAGAGAATGTTTGCTCTCTATCGCTTTTTAATTTAGATAAAGAGTTTTGGGTGGCATTAAGTAGCGATTGCTTGCTAGCTTGTTCATTATTAAATTGCGTCAATTTCTCTTGAGTTTGAGCAATATCTTGTTGAGCAGCGGCTTGTCTATCCAATACATGCTGGCGTTGCTGTTGAAGCTTCTGAACTTCAACGTTTAAATGATGTTGCGTTTGCGTTACTTTGGTTAAGTTTTGTTGCTGTTGCTGTTGCAAATAACGACTATCTTGCAATCCTTGCTCTAAGCTAAATAATTGAGTTTGTATTTTGTCTACAGCAGCTTTAATTGTAGGCAATTGTTTATTTAATTCGCTTAGTTCACGCTGTCTTTCTAAAACACCATTAAGCGATGATTGTGCTGCATTAATCGACAATGTGTTGATTGAATAAATATCTCCCAATTTATTCAATAAGCATTCGTTAGCTCCAAGTTTTGAACGCTCTAATTCAGGATCTTTGCCATCATCTAGTAAATACACACCATTTAGCCATGAGTGAACCAATGCCTTAAGAGATTCATCTTTAACTTCCACAAGTTCAGAAATTAATCGCCAGCCTTCTTTACTCATTTTAGCTGGAGAATTCTTCATCGGCTCAGCAATCAGTAATACTGATGGAGGTCGATGGTTAGGGGTGATTGGGCCTTTTGTTTTAATCAATGCATTTAAGCGATTGCCTAGTACAGCCTCCAAGGCTGTTTCCCAGCCCTTTGCAATCTCAATATTTTGCCAAATGCGACTGGATTCTTTTAACTCACTATTTTTTAACCACTCATCTAATTTTGCTTCATGGCCAATTGAAGATTGAATTTTATTTAAAGAGATAATTTGAGCTTCAACGTTAGCTAATGCACGCTCATCAATTAGTTGTTGCTCTCTAAGCGCTTTAATTTCGCCAAGTTGAGCTACTTCTTTGGCTTTAAGTTCGTTGATTTCATCAGCGAGTTTCGCGCATGTTACTTCCAATACTTTCAATTCCGCCTGTTTCGCAGAGAAGTCATTTTCGTCAGGCAATTTTAGATTGGCGTTTTCTGCATTTAAACGATCAAGGCGTTGCTTCATTTCCAAAATGGATCTGCCAATATGTTCGTTATGATTCGCTTCAATGCGAATAGATTGTTCAGCTTCGGATAAAGTTCTTTGAGCATCTGCGTGTGCTCGTTGTGCTGAGGAGTATGCGCGCTCAGCTTCTGGAAAGGCTTGCTTTGCTTTATTGAGCACCTCTTCTGCTGCAATAAGTTGTTCTTCAGCTTCTGATAAATCTATATTTAATTGATTCAGTTTATTTTCAAGATCAACTGTTTGATTGTCAGCTTTAAGTGAGAGCTCTAGGGTTTGCTCTAGTTGAAGCGTTAAGCGGTCACGCGCTTCTTGCGTATGCTTTACTTGAGTTTCCAGATTGGCAACGTCAGCGTTTGATTCATAGTATTGCGCTTGAGCAACCTGCACTGCTTCTGTGCTGGCGTAATGTTGCTGACGCAATGTTTCCAGCATGCTTTCGGTTTTGCGTAACGATGCCATTTGAGCTTCAAGCTCATTCACTAGCTTTTCAACATTGCGCTGACTTTTTTCCCAGCTAGCTGCTGAATCTCGTTTCCTTAATAGCCAAAATTGACCCTCAGCATTCTTTAATGCTTCTTGTAAGCGATGGTATTGCTCTGTAATGATGGCTTGAGATTCTAAGCGTGTAATTTGCTTGGCCATTTCCTGCCTAATATCTTCGACACGAGTGAGATTTTCTCGTGTATCCCTGAGTCTAAGCTCAGTCTCTCGGCGGCGTTCTTTGTATTTCGAAATGCCCGCAGCCTCTTCTAAAAAGACTCGCAGCTCTTCTGGCTTGGCTTCAACAATACGTGAAATGGTATTTTGACCAATGATGGCATATGCTCTGCCACCAAGACCAGTACCTAAAAATAAATCAGCAACATCACGTCTACGAACAGCGGTGTTGTTAATGTAATAAGTTGAGCCTTTGTCTCGCTCGATGACACGCTTCACTGAAATTTCAGCATATTGCGACCAAGAACCACTAGCATCGCCAAGGCTATTATCAAAAACAAGTTCAACACTTGCGCGAGAAATCGCCTTTCGATTACCAGAGCCGTTGAAAATAACGGCATCCATTGAATCACCACGCATTTCCTTGGCGCTTGATTCACCTAAAACCCAGCGCACAGATTCCATTACATTTGATTTGCCACAGCCATTCGGCCCCACAATGCCAACACGCTGCCCATGTATGTGCAGGGTCGTTGGATCAACGAAGGATTTAAAGCCAGCAAGTTTTAAGTGAGTTAAACGCAAGATAATCTATATGTAATGGTGATCAAGACTTGTTATAAGGCCGATTAATAAAGGATTCATTTTTAGTAAGGATTGTTAAACAGTATAATAACTTTTTTTTACGCTAAAAGCCCCAAATTCATCATGAAAAACACCGAAACATTAGGTGGCAAACCAACTGCCCAACCGAGTAAAGAATTGGAAACTTTTGAAAATCCTAATAAAAGCCGGGACTTCCACATTCATATGGAAATTCCTGAGTTTACCTGCCTGTGCCCTAAGACAGGTCAGCCTGACTTTGCAGTTCTTTATCTTGACTATATTCCAGACCAGCTGTGTGTTGAATTGAAGAGCTTAAAGCTTTACATGTGGTCATTTCGTGATGAGGGTTGCTTCCATGAGGCGGTTACTAATCGCATTTTGGATGACTTGGTTGCAGCAACTCAACCTAAATTCATGAGATTAACTTCAAAATTTTATGTGCGTGGTGGTGTTTTTACTAATGTTGTTGCTGAACATCGTCAAGCTGGCTGGCAGCCACAACCTCGCGTTGAGTTAACGCAATTTGAATCCCAATCTAATGTCAGAGGATAAGCATGTTTCTGACAAGCTTTAGGAAAAGTGTTTGGCTGTTTTGTGACAAGCTAGGCCCGTATGCGCCATTAATGGCGATGGTTATTATTAGCCTGGCTATACTTTCTTTATCGCGGTTAAGTTTGGTTGTATGGAAATGGCAGCGTGTTTCAAATACAGGTGTTTTATCGCGAATTCTCTTGCAAGGTTTGCGTGTAGATAGCATTCAGCTTGGATTAATGTGTTTAATTCCCGTTATATTGATTCCATTGGCTGCATTTGATTGGACTTGGTTTTTTTGGCAGCAACTTACTTATTATTGGGTGGTTTTAGCAACAGTTTTATTGGTTTTCTTAGAGCTGGCAACGCCAGGCTTTATCACTGAATATGATGTTAGGCCTAACCGCTTATTCGTCGAGTACCTAAAATATCCCAATGAAGTATTTTCAATGCTTTGGCGCGGATTCAGGATTCATGTTTTTATTGGTATTGGATTTACTGCTGTAGCTTGTTGGTTAATGATTCAATATATGTCACCTTGGCAAGCAAGTTCAAAAAGCTGGGGTATTCTTCCTGTTTTATTGAGCTGGCCTGTGGTTTTTGTAATGTTGGCGCTTACCATTCGCTCTTCAACAGGTCATCGCCCAGCAAACCCTTCTAAATTCGCAATTACCACAGACTCCATGGTGAATAGCTTAATTTTGAATTCTAGCTGGTCTGTTATTCATGCAATTTATAACTTGAAACATGAAAACAAATCGAGTGAAATGTATGGAAAAATGCCTAAAGAAAAAGTGCTGCAAATAAGCTTGCAGGAACACTCTTCTCAATTAAAACAAAATCAAAACTTCCCAACGCTTAGACATGTTATTTCGACTCAAAAAAGAAAGAAGCCACTTAATCTTGTCATTATTCTGGAAGAGAGCCTAGGGGCAACTTTTGTTGAGTCATTAGGGGGGGTGCCCGTTACTCCTGAATTAGAAAAATTAAAACATGAGGGTATGTGGTTAAAGAATCTTTTTGCGACAGGTACAAGATCAGTTCGAGGCATCGAAGCCGTTGTTAGTGGATTCCCCCCTACCCCAGCGCAAAGTGTTGTTAAGCTTTCTCTAGCGCAACGCAATTTTTTTACAATCGCTAAATTACTGTCCAATGAGGGATATCACACTGAATTTCTATATGGCGGCGAATCTCATTTTGACAACATGAATGGTTTTTTCATGGGCAATGGCTTTCAATCTGTGGTTGATCAGAAGGATTTTAAAGACCCTGTATTTGTAGGTAGCTGGGGCGTTTCTGATGAAGACTTATTCAATAAAGCGCATGCCCAACATTTAAAACATCATCAATCCGGCAAGCCGTTTTTTAGTTTGATTTTTTCTTCTTCAAACCATGCACCATTTGAGTTTCCTGATGGCCGTATTGAATTGCATGATGAAAAGAAAGCGACTGAACAAAACGCAGTCAAGTATGCAGACTATGTAATGGGTGATTTCATCAAGCACGCTAAGGTAAGTGAATATTGGGAAGATACTGTATTCCTAATTGTTGCTGATCATGATATCCGTGTGCGTGGTGAAACTTTGGTGCCAATTAAAAACTTTCATATCCCGGGTTTGATTCTTGGTGGAAGTGTTAAAGCAAAAACGATTAATACAGTGGCCAGTCAGATTGACTTACCCGTGACCTTGCTCTCCCTAATGGGCTTAAGTGTTGATCATCCAATGGTAGGTCGTGACTTAAGTAGTTTAAATGATGCGGATATCGGTCGCTCAATGATGCAATTCGAACAAAACTATGCATGGATGGAAGGTAATGAGGTTGTGATTTTGCGACCACAAAAAGCACCCGTTTATGGATTGTATGATGCAAAAACAAAAACATTAAATGCGAAAGATGATTTCACTGAAGAGCGCAAAAGCGCCCTTCATGAAGCCGCTTTGGCAAATGTATTGCTGCCCGCAATGCTCTATCGTGAAAAGCAATACGACTTACCTAGCAGATCTTCATTTAGCGTCTAATAGCTTATCAATATGGCGAGATCATCTAAAATCCCACTTTTAAAATCGCTAATCAAACTGATTTTTAGTGGTCAGCTTTATTTAAAAGACGGCCATCTAGCCAAACACCCTCATCACATTCCAGATGGCTTTTTTGGCATCGGTGTTGCAGCTTCAGATGAGCCTCGTTATAACGACTATTTAATTGATGCGTTAAATGAGCTTGGCATAAGACATGTTAGAGTTGATCTATGCTCAGCTACGGATAACACCCATCAAATCAAACTGCTTGAGCGTTTAATTAAAGAAGGTTTTAGAGTTCACCTGCATTTACTTCAGGGGTTTGAAGAGGCTAAAAACATCTTAATAGATAAAGAAGTCGAGAATACCTGGACTTCCTTTATCACTAGCATAGCGGACCAATATGGTCATTCTGTTGAGCTATTAGAAGTTGGTTCAACAGTAAATAGACCGCGTTGGGCGGGTTACTCAATAGAAACCTTCGCTAAAGCTTGGAATGTTGCATATAAAATTATCAAACAGAGAGGCTTGTTAATTGCTGGCCCTAATATTACCGATTTTGAACCGCCCTACACGCTTTTATTTCTTGATGCTTTAAAGCAATCTCATAGCCTACCTGATATTTACACAAACAATTTATTTGCAGAGCGGGCTACAGAGCCGGAAAGATTTGATCATAAAGTTTTAGGATTGCGATTCGCAAACTTAATTAAATTTAATCTATTAAAAAAATCACGTCTAATAAAGAATATTGCTGAGAAATATTCGATCCATGAAGTCATTTCGCCTTCAAGCTTCTGGACGCTGCCTAGAATTGAGCGCTATACAAAACACTCTGAAGATAAACAAGCAGATTATTTAATACGTTATTTTGTATTGCTAGCCGCATCCAATAATCTTTCAAAAGCATTTTGGGGGCCTTTAATCTGTCATCGTGAAGGATTGATTGACGAAGGTGATTTCGACTATCCGGCTTTAGAAAAGATTACCTATTACGGCCAATTAAAGGGACGTATCGGACAGTTTAAAAAACGCCCTAGTTTTTATGCGTATCAGACTGTGATTGGATATTTGACTGATGCTCAATACGTTGAGAGCTATCAAGTTGATGGCGTTCATATATATCGCTTTAAGCAGCAAAAGAATGTGATTGACATCGCATGGACAATTAATGGGCTCGCTGCAAAAACAAGTGATTTGTATTCTGATGACGCTATCAATGCGGCCATTATCTTAGATCGATTCAATCGGGCCATAGATGATGCGCCTGCATTTATTAGTGAACAACCAATTTTTTTGATTTGGGATCAATTGCTTGCTCCTAAATTAGCAAGGCCATCAAATCCATCTTACTTGCAAGTCTGTTGCACCGATAATCAACAGCATTACATCATTGAAGATGAGGCTTGGAGAGCTGTAATTGTTGCGTCAAGCAAGGCTCAGGCCTCCTTGTTGTTTTCTGGCTTACATCCAAGTGTTATCGCGACGCCCGACAAGTTGAATTTATTAAGAAAAGCAAGAAATGCTGTTTGGTTGGTAGAAAACCCATTAGATGGCAAGCTTAAATTGGTAGCAAAAAAACCATTAACCTTACACTTGCATAAGAAGATACTAGATTACTTCAAGCCTTCCAAAGCTCAAAAAAGCTGGAATAGCTCATCGCAATTAATGCGTAAAGAAGTTGGCGTATCTAAGCCCGTTGCATTCTTTGAGCATAAGTACAATAAAGCATTCAACCAAAATATTTATATTAGTGAAACTGTTGAACATATTGGGTCTGTGCGAGATATGTTTACCCATTTTTCGCAAGGCGGAATGGACTTTAAAGGCATTGCCAAAGAACAAGCTTACTTGCAACTTTCCAACTTTTTATTACATATGCATGCTCGTGGCGTCTTGTTTCGAGACTTATCTGGCGGCAACGTATTGATTAAAGCAGCAGCTCAAGGTTTTGATTTTTTCTTGATTGATACCAATCGGGCACATTTTTCAAATTACAGCTTGCCATTGAATCAACGTATCTCAGACTTAGTGAGAATTTGTAATAAATTAGATTGGGATAACCGCACAATATTCATGAAGCTATATCTTGCAGCTTTAGGAAGAAGCTTCGACTTTAAGCTTCGCATACCTTTTTATCTTTATGATTTTAAAGTGAACTTTAAAAGAACATTCGGCCGTAAAGGCATTAAGAAAATCAAACAATTTTTCATCAAGAAAAAATAATTGATTTTAATGTATCCTCAATCGCAAAAATGATTGACATAAGTCGTTCGCATCACTAATATGGCGCCTCTTTTCGCGGGTCTTGAAGTTCAAGGTTTGTCGGGGGTATAGCTCAGCTGGGAGAGCGCTTGCATGGCATGCAAGAGGTCAGCGGTTCGATCCCGCTTACCTCCACCAAGAAGAGTTAAAGAATTACCGAATTTAATGCTAATTTGGACTTTAAATTAGCAGTGTTACTGAGTATAATATTGACCTCTATGTCCCCATCGTCTAGAGGCCTAGGACACCTCCCTTTCACGGAGGCGACCGGGGTTCGAATCCCCGTGGGGACGCCACACAAGAAAAAGCCGCTATCGATTGATAGCGGCTTTTTTGTTGTTCTTTCCAAATGGCAGTTAGTTATTTTTTAGTTTGTATACTCGTAAGCTATCGCCCTGCTTGTAACCGAAAATAGAACTGCCGCCAGCAGCAACAGCAACATATTGCTCATTATCTATTTGGTATGTGATTGGTGGCGCATTAACGCCATAATCATTTTTATCTTGCCATAATAGTTTTCCATTGCGCGTATCAAAAGCATTAAAGTTACCGTTACCCTCACCCGCAAACACTAATCCGCCAGCCGTTACTAAAACACCGCCCACCATAGGCTGGTCAATTTTGTTTTGCCATGCAATTTTTCCTGTTACCAGATCAATTGCTGATAAAACACCCCAGCGCGGCTCATCCGCTGGCTCAGATGCTGCATAACGTATGGGGGCAGCACCATCTTTACCTGGACTCTCATGTAAAGTGTATTTAATTGGCGCATGAATAGCGGCTACGAATGCACGCTGAGTATTTTCATCAATCGCTGCAGGTGACCAATTCGAACCGCCTAATATTCCTGGATAAAGTGTGACGCCTTCAAATGTTGCTTTGGCAAACAAATTCTTTTGTGGAACAAAAGCATCAGATTTCATCAGTAGCTCGCCTGTTGTGCGATCGTTGATGTAAAACCAACCAAGCTTACTTGCTTGGCCAACGGCAGAAATTGATTTACCTTGATATTGGTAATTAAATAATATTGGGGGGCTGGCTAAATCATAACCCCATACATCATGTGGTACTTGTTGATAATACCAACGAAGTTTCCCTGTGTTCGCATCTAAGGCAACTAGTGAAACCGTATAAAGATTATCGCCTGGACGTGAAACATCATTCATCTGTGGAGATGGGTTGCCTGTTCCAAAGTATAGTAAGCCAAGGTCAGTATCAATTGCAGGTGTGCTCCATGCAGAACCACCGCCAAATCTAGATGAATCAGGATATTTTGCTAGGCTGGCCTTTTCAGCTTGTATATCTCGATTAAGAGAAATTCCGCCTGATATGATTTCTTTAAAAGACCCCTCCCAACCTTGTTCTGGGATCGTATCAAACTGCCAAACAAGCTTACCTGTATTAACGTCAAAAGCCGCTAAAAAGCCTGGTCGTCCATATCGACCAGTAACACCGATGACCGCGCCTAATGGCGCATCTTCCCTGGGATTGTCGATATGAAGACCATATCCTACGCCAGTAATGCCGATGATGACTTTGCCGTTATACACAACGGGAGCCATTGCCATTCCCACGCCTGTACCGCCTGTTGTTTTCGCATGGCTATTGGGATCATTTTTGTTCAGAGAGTCTTGCCCTTCAGTAATGACTGCCGCATCTACAGCATCGATATCCCAAAGCTTCTTACCTGACTTTGCATCAAGCGCAATTAAACGCGCATCTACCGTACCAATAAATACTTTGCCATAACCAACCGCAACACCTCTATTTGCTGGGCCGCAGCACATATTCCAGCCTTGCCGTCTATCATGCTTATAGCGCCATATTTCTTTTCCTGTCTTAGCATCTAAAGCTACGACATGATTAAAAGGTAAAGAAACATACATGACCCCACCCACTACGATAGGTGTTGCTTGAAATGTGCTTTTAATTCCACTTTTAAATTCCCAAGCCGTACTTAAGTTTTTAATATTATCTGTATTAATCTGCTTATTCCCAGAAAAACGTTTGTTGGCATAATCTCTGCCGAAACTTGGCCAGTCTTGGTTTTCCGTTTGCTGGCTTGATGCGTTATTAATATACCGAGTCGTTGAATCATGTGTCTGATTTGAGCTGCAAGCCGTTAATAAGCTTAAGCAAATTAACAACCCATAAGACGCTATTTTCTTTTGTGAAGAATGCATGATTGAACACCGTTTATTAATATGTAAAAACATCAGTATACAGACTGGTATATTCCATGACTACCGTCAAAAGATAATGAAATCCATTAAAATGGAGTTATGAATACAAATCACGCCCAACTTGAATGGCAAAACAACCAGCCCTACTCCAGTTTGTATGGTGATGTTTATTTTTCAAGTGACAGTGGTTTAGCTGAAACACAATATGTTTTTTTGCAACACAATCATCTTGAGCAGCGATGGAATAATCTAAGTGCAGACATTTTCACTATCGCAGAGACAGGTTTCGGAACAGGGCTTAATTTTTTATGCGCCTGGGATTTGTGGAATAAGATAGCACCTAAAAATGCCACCCTGCATTTCATCAGCACCGAACTGCATCCTGTTTCACTCTCTGACTTGGAAAAGGCTCTGTCATTATGGCCAGAGCTAGCGAGCTTATCGAAAAGCTTAACCGAGCAATACCATGATCTTTTCCCAGGCTGGCATCGCTTTGAGTTTGACCAATCTCAGGTTGTGCTCACCTTGCTTGTTGGCGATGTGAATCACACCTTGCCTGAGCTAAGTGCAAAAGTAGATGCATGGTTTTTAGACGGATTTTCACCTGCAAAAAATCCAGATATGTGGCTACAACCTCTATTTCAAAATATCGCTAAGCTTTCAAAAAAAGACGCTACGTTTGCTACCTTCACTAGCGCGAGCGTTGTTAGAAAAGGTTTGGAGTCCGTTGGTTTTGTTGTAAAGAAAACGCCAGGCTTTGGAAAAAAAAGAGAAATGTTAAGCGGTTACTACCCTTCATCATCTCAAATAAAAACACCTGCAATTAAAGAGAAGCTTGCCATTATTATTGGAGGCGGTCTCGCAGGAGCTTCAACCGCGCAAGCAATGGCAAAACGTGGCTGGAAAGTGAGGCTGATAGAAAGGCATGAAGTATTAGCGCAAGAGGCCTCTGGTAATCCATTGGGCGTTTTATACCCTCGCATTACTGCGGGAGATTCTCTACTCAACCAAATGGCTTCTCATGGTTTTTTACACACGTTGAGGCTACTAAAAAGACTCTCACTAAAACAAGAAGGTATCAAGAATTGCGGTGTCTTACAGCTAAGCTTCAATCAGCGAGAACAATCTCGCATAGAATCTGTTTTGGCAAGTAACAACCCATTCGCTTTTGGAGTGGATGCTAAAAAAGCGAGTCAACTGGCTGGTACAAAGCTTACTCATGGAGGCATGTTTATTCCCAAAGGTGCTTACCTTAATCCCGCGGCTTTATGTCACGCCTTGACCAATCATAAGAACATTACCATTCAAACTTCAAATCAAGTCTTGCGCCTAAAACGCGAAAGTGAAGAATGGCAAGTGTGGAATGAAGCGGCGATGTTAGGGCAAGCTCCAGTCTTAATATTGGCAAGTGCTAATGACACTATGCTTTTTGAGCAAACAGCACATTGCACGTTACAGCCAGTGCGTGGACAAATTAGTTTGCTACCTGCAACCTTGTCTAGCATGTCAATAAAAACGGTTATTTGCACTGAGGGTTATTTAACACCAGCTAGCGCTGGCCATCATTGCTTGGGCGCAAGCTTCTCGCCTAATGACTGCACTACTGAGGTGCGTAAAGAGGATCATCAAACGAATTTAGAAATGCTGAAGCATTTAGCACCAGCAATAGATCCTTATCTCCCTGATCAATTGGAAGGTCGCGCTGCAATACGTTGTACAACCTCAGACTATCTTCCGATGGCGGGGTTGGTGTTGGATACTCAATCATTAATAAACAAGCCGCCACGTCCTAGCTCATATAGCGATCAATTAAAAAAAATGGATGGCCTTTACATTAATGCTGGGCATGGAGCAAAAGGCCTTGTAAATGCACCTATGTGTGCTGAAATTGTTGCTAGCTTAATCAACGGCGACCCGCTTCCAGTCAGCAAATCATTGGTGGGAGCATTAAATCCTAATCGTTTTTTACTGCGAGAGATGGGCTTAAAAAAACTCGCAACTTCTCTGATTGAGCCTAGCTGACGTAAAATCTAAAAATGGATATCCAGTCTCTTTATAAAACAGCGCTAGAACATCATCAAAATGATGCGTTTGCATTAGCGGAAGCAGCATACAATCAGATTATATCGATTGAGCCAAAGCACGCAGATGCAATCCATTATTTAGGCGTTATTTATCATCAAACTGGGCGCAATCAAGAAGCCATTCAATACATTCAACAAGCATTACTAATCGACCCCAATAATTCCAAATTCCTGAGTAACTTTGGCGCTGCTTTGGTAGCAGCAGGACAATTGCAAGATGCGGTAAAAAATTATCAAAAAGCGTTGGCGCTTAATCCTAATGACAGCGACATGCTTTTTAATATTTCTAACGTTTTCTACGATTTGGCAGAGTATGGAGAGGCGGCTGCCTGTTATCGAAAATTACAAAAAATATATCCAAACAATGTGGATATAAAAGCTAATTTAAGCGCCATATTGCAAAGTGCTGGTAGCGAAAATCAGCAAGCTGGTCGTTATGAGCAAGCAACATTGAATTATCAAGAAGCTGCTTTATTGACACCGCAAGACGCAATAATTTATTACAACCTTGCAAACGCTCAGCGTGAACTAGGTAAAGCCAGCGATGCAGCAATTAATTATCAAAAAACAATAGCACTAAATCCTGGCGATGCGGATGCATACAATAATTTAGGGAACGTGCAGCGTGAGCTGGGGCAATTACAAGAGGCAATTAATTCATATAGAACAGCACTTGAATTAAACCCTGGCCTATATCATGCCAAGGTTCATTTGGTACATCAAAAACAACACGTATGTGACTGGGAAAATTTAAACGAAGATATCGCTGAAATTCGTCAGTGGGTCAAAGAAAAGCCTCAAGCTCAAGTGTCTCCATTTGCTTTTTTGTCGATGCCAGGAACAAGCTCGGAGGAGCAAAAACAATGCGCCAGTAATTGGTTAGGTAATCGATATAAAGAGGCTTTTTCACAAGGTGAGCGTTTAAATTTTAAATATGATTACCAACATCCTAAAATCCGCATTGGTTATTTATCAGCAGATTTTAGATTGCATCCACTTGCATCATTAATTACGGAACTCATTGAAATTCACGAAAGAAAGCATTTTGAGATTTACGCTTACTCATATGGTATCAATGACGAAACACCTGAAAGAAAGCGTCTGGCACTTGCTTTTGATCATTTTGTAGACATTAGAGCAACTTCTCCAGTTGAGGCGGCTCAGCAAATAAACAATGATGAAATTGATATTTTGGTTGATTTAACAGGCTTTACTCAAACAAGCAGGACAGCCATCGTTGCAATGCGTCCTGCCAAGCTTAATATCAGCTGGCTTGGCTTTCCTGGAACAATGGGTGCGTTTCATGAGCAACCTTTATTTGACTACATACTGAGTGATGCGTTTATTACACCCACAACGGCCGCAAAGCATTACTCAGAGAAGTTAGCATTACTTCCTGATTGCTACCAACCGAACGACAGGAAAAGACCTGTTGGGGATGCTAAATCACGGGAAGCTTACGGGCTTAAGCCAGATGCTTTTGTATTCTGTTGTTTTAACCAGACGTTCAAAATCTTACCAGTAGTCTTTGATATTTGGATGCGACTGCTTAAAGCCAAGCCGAATGCTTTACTGTGGCTATTAGAATGCAATGGGCTAGCAAAAGAAAACTTAAAAAAAGAAGCTAAAGCGCGTGGTGTCGATAGCGAACGACTTGTATTTGCACCTAGGGTTTCAATGGCGGAACATTTGGCAAGGCACATTCATGCTGATTTATTTCTAGACACCCTACCCTATAATGCACATACAACGACAAGTGATGCGTTGTGGATGGGCCTACCTGTTTTAACTTGCGCAGGCGACACCTTTACTAGCCGCGTTGCAGCGAGCCTCTTGAATGCAGCAGGTCTACCCGAGTTAATCACTAAAGATTTAAATGAATATGAAGCTAAGGCGATGGATTTAGCGAGTTCGCCAGAAAAGCTTAATGGACTTAAACGTCAACTTTTAGACCGGCGTGAGCAATCAGCTCTTTTTGATACAGAAAAATTCGCAAAAAACTTAGAGCGCATTTATACCGACTTACATCAATAAAATAATTAAGTGCTTTCGTTCGTTGCTGCGAATAATGCCGCAATGACAATCAGACTGCCACCTAGCCATTCTCTTGCACTTAAAGTTTCATCAGTTAAGCAATAAGATGCTATTGCTGCAACAACTAGTTCAAACATAAATAGCACTGAAGCACGGGTAACAGGGATATGGGTGATGCCGTATTGAACAAAAAGCGTTGCCGCCATCAACAATAAAGCAATGAGAAACATCACGCTCCATTCCATGAGCGTTAGATCGGTTGGCCATGGCATCCCCGCCTTCTGAAATGGCAAAAACAACAGGCACACAACAATCACACCCAACCAAACAGCCATCGACTTAACGGTAATACTTAAATGCGTTGAATGTCTTGTAATCACATTTGTTAACGCAAAACCCATTCCAGAAGACAAAGCGAGCCATTCTGCTTGATTATTTGGCAGCGGCAAAGAGTCAGGCTGCCAAAACATAACGAATGCGCCTATGAGCGATAAAATGATGATTGCAACACCTTTTAGATTAGTCCGTTCTTTCAACCAAAAATGTGCAAGTACAAGTGTCCACAAAGGTGAGAGATAAAACAACAACATCACTCGCATGACCTCGCCATCAATGATCGCCAATACGTAACTTAAGTTAGTCCAGCCAGCAATAATGGCTAGCCATAAAATACTTTTGGGTTGCTTAAAGGCTGCTAATCCATGCTTGTAAAAATAGACGACACATAATGTGACGGCAATGACATAAGTGTATAGGCTTGCTGCAACACCTGAGATGCCAGCATCTTGCATGATGCGATAAGGGTACCAAATTACACCCCAGCAAAAGGCACCGAATAAAAGACCGAATGTAGCAAAACCTAGAGAGCCGTGTTTAAGCATATTTAAATCTAAAACCTTTTTCTTGTTAGGCTATCTCAAAGCTTTGCGCCTTCAATTATAATAAGCATATGAACGTTCATTTATCTAAATTACAGCCCTACCCATTCCAACGTTTGCGTGAATTGTTTAGTGGCATCAAACCCAATCAAGAATATAAGGCCGTTAACCTTTCAATAGGTGAGCCTAAGCATGATACACCAGCACTCATTAAAGAAGCGCTGGTAAATAATTTGAGTGGATTGGCAAGCTACCCAACCACCGCAGGTATTTTGGAGTTAAGGGAAGCTATCAGTAATTGGGCTAATCGTCGTTATGACATTCATCTTAATGCTGAAACCGAAGTCATTCCTGTGAATGGAAGTCGCGAAGCTTTATTTGCGTTTACTCAGGCAATTATTGATGGCAATAAAAATAAACCTATTGTTATCTCTCCCAATCCTTTTTATCAGATTTATGAAGGTGCTGCCTTTCTTGCTGGTGCAGAACCTTACTTCTTAAATACATTGCCTGAAAATCAACATGTAATGGATTTTGATAGCGTTCCAACAGAAATCTTAAACCGCACGCAATTGGTATTCATATGCTCGCCAGGCAATCCTTCAGGCAAGGTAATGAATCTAGATCAGTGGAAAAAGGTATTTGAACTGTCAGATCAATACGGATTTGTGATTGCTGCTGACGAGTGCTATTCAGAAATTTATTTTGAAGAAGCCAATCCACCGCTGGGCGCGTTGCAAGCTGCTAAGAAGCTAGGACGTGATTATTCACGCTTAGTGGTATTTAGCTCGCTTTCAAAACGTTCTAATGTGCCCGGCATGCGTTCTGGCTTTGTTGCGGGTGACGCTAAGATAGTTGAGCAGTTCTTGTTATACCGCACTTATCACGGTTGTGCGATGAGTCCCGCAGTGCAGGCAGCGAGCATTGCTGCTTGGAATGATGAAATGCATGTGATTGAAAATCGTAGGCTTTACGCTGAAAAATTCAAATTAGTGACGCCTATGTTAAAGAGTGTCCTTGATGTAGAAATGCCTGATGCAGCTTTCTATCTTTGGGCTAGAACCAACATGCCTGATACAGAAGCGGCTATACGCTTATACCGTGATTTTAATGTGACCGTACTACCAGGTAGCTTTTTGGCGCGTGAAGCGCATGGTATGAACCCAGGTATGAACTTCATTCGTCTCGCATTAGTCGCAAGCGTGGAAGAATGCTTTGAGGCTGCCGAACGGATTAAAAATCTATAGTATTAAATGAAATAAATCACTTAAAAACTTGATTTATTTCATTTAATACTGTCTCAAGCATCTTCGGATTTAAGCAGTTAACCTCGAAGGTGTCATCCATACCGCGTAACCAAGTCAACTGACGTTTTGCTAGCTGCCGCGTGGCAAATATCCCTCTATCCCGCAATTCTGTAACATCATAATTTCCAGCCAAATGTTCTAATGCTTGCCTGTAACCAACACAGCGCATAGACGGCATATCCGCATTTAATGATGAATACTTGAGAAGCAAACGCTTTACTTCATCAACAAAGCCTTGTTTAAGCATATCGTCAAAACGTATTGCGATACGATCATGTAGCACACTGCGATCTGAGGGAATTAGTGCGATTTTAAGCAGCTGGTAAGGTAACTTATCGCTCATGGAGCTTTGATGAAGCTCAGTCATAGTCTTGCCACTAATCTCATAAACCTCTAAAGCCCGCTGCACTCTCTGGGCATCAGCTGGTTCTAATCTAGCTGCTGTTTCTGGATCTATTTCTGCCAGCTTATCGTGCATCGCTGGCCAACCGACTTGGGCAGCTTGAGCATCTAACTTTTGCCTTACATTTTGGTCAGCTTCAGGCAGTTGACTTAAACCACCTTGAAGCGCCTTAAAATAAAGCATTGTGCCGCCGACTAAAAGCGGTATTCTTCCTCTGGCGGTAATTTCAGCCATTAACTTCAAAGCGTCATTTCTAAACGTTGCAGCAGAATACACTTCTGTAGGTGGAATTAAATCAATAAGGTGATGAGGTGCTCGAGCAAGGATAGAAGCATCAGGTTTGGCAGTGCCAATATCCATATCATTAAATACCAGTGCAGAATCAACACTAATCAACTCAACAGGCAGATGTTGATATAACTCAATAGCCAAGCCTGTTTTACCACTTGCTGTTGGACCCATGATAAAAATGGCTGGTGGCAATCCCTTTGTCATTTATTGGCCGCGCATAAACATTTTATCAAGATCATTCATGCTGACTTGGAACCAAGTTGGACGTCCATGATTACATTGTCCAGAGCGCTCTGTCGATTCCATGTCGCGAAGCAATCCATTCATTTCAGGAATGGTTAGGCTGCGATTAGCCCTGACTGCTGCATGACAGGCCATGGTGCCTAACATTTCATTTCTACGTTCTGTTAAAGCGCGACTTGCTCCATACTCACCTAAGTCTCTAATCACAGCTCTTGCAAGCGCCACTACATCAGCATCTTTCAGCATGGCAGGAACAGCGCGCACTGCTAGCGTAACTGGAGAAAGCACCGCAATATCAAAACCTAATTGATGCAAACTACCCTGCCCTTTACTCAAGGCTTCTTCAACCGTTGCCACTTCTAATTTATCTGCCTGGAAACTGATGGGAATTAATAATGGCTGCATAGTAACCGCTTGAGCATCTAAAGCGTTCTTAAGCTTTTCATACATAATGCGTTCATGTGCCGCATGCATATCTACCACAACCAAACCTAATTTATTCTGCGCCAGAACGTAAATACCATGCACTTGCCCAATCGCAAAGCCTAAAAGGAAGTCTTGTTGTGGCTCACCAAATTCTGAGGCTTCAGCGCCTAATGTCTCACTTCCAGAAGTTTTATCAGTGTTTGTGTTTTGAAATTCTTGTTTTATTCCGCCAAACAAAGTCTGGTAAAAATCAGGCGATCCCTGCGCTGCACGCAGGTCAATTTGTGATTGAAATGTTGGGTAAGAAGAATTGATCTGTGTACCTTGCAATGAAAAAGGATTGCTAGGTGCTTGATTAGCAGTGACTAGATTAGATGTGCCGGTTGGTGTAGCCAAGGCTTTATGCAAGGCATGGAAAATGAAGCGATGGATAGCTTGTCCATCTCTAAATCGCACCTCAGTCTTGGCAGGATGTACATTAACATCAACCAAGTTTGGATCTAATTCCAAAAACAGGACATAAGCTGGATGACGATCTCCGTGCAGAACGTCTTGATAGGCTTGTCGTATGGCATGTGAAATCAACTTATCTCTTACAAAACGACCATTCACATATACATATTGCGTATCCCTTGTGTGACGAGAAAATGTAGGCTTCGCGGCCATCCCCCAAAATCGCAAACCACCAGCTGATTCGTCTACGCTTAAAGCTTCTGCGGCAAAATCATTGCCCAGCACTTCGCTAAAGCGTTTATCAGGCTCAGATGCTGTTAAACGCATTAACGCTCGACCATTGTGTTGCAACATGAAAGCAACATCAGGTCTTGATAGCGCAACACGTCTAAAAGACTCTTCACAATGCCCGAATTCAGTGCCTTCCGTTTTTAAGAACTTACGACGAGCAGGCGTATTAAAGTACAAATCATTCACTTCAACGATCGTACCGGCGTCTAAGGCTGCTGGCTCCACTGTACTAATATCACTTCCATCTGAAGTAATGCGCCATGCGTGCTTTTCGTTAGCTGAGCGGCTAATTAGCTGAGTCCGCGAGACTGAAGCAATGCTCGCTAAAGCTTCACCACGAAAGCCTAGGCTAGCAACACGCTCCAAATCATCCAAAGATGCAATCTTACTTGTCGCATGACGCGTTAAAGCTAACTGCAAATCTTCACGCGCAACCCCACAGCCATTGTCTGCAACCCTTAACTGCTTAACACCACCTTGCAACAATGCAACATTCAGCTCAGTGCTGCCTGCATCTAAGCTATTTTCTAACAACTCTTTAAGCGCAGATGCCGGACGCTCAACCACCTCGCCTGCAGCAATTTGGCTGATGAGCTGATCTGGCAATAATCTAATATTCGCCAATTATTTCAACTCCACCGTTTCGAGGTAATCAGGCACGTGCGTATTCCAATGTAAATCTTCTTCAATATGATGCCGCATCGCATCAGCTGCAACTGGCTCACCGTGGGTGATGAAGGTTTTTTTAGGTGGTGTTTTAAAGCCAGACATCCAATGCAATATTTCTGAATAATCCGCATGCGCAGATAAATTAGAAATCATGGCAACTTCCGCATTTACAGGCACATATTCCCCATGAATCTTAATACTTTCAACCCCATCCACCATGGCCGCACCACGTGTCCCTGCGGCTTGATATCCAACAAACAAGACCATATTCTTAGGGTTGGGCGCAAATGCTTTCAAATGATGCACAACACGCCCACCTGAAGCCATGCCACTAGCAGCCAACAAAATCATCGGATGATGGACTTGATTTAAGCGTTGCGACTCTTCTATTGAATTCACCATCCGCACATCTTTAAACATCCCATTGCATTCATCCACTGACAATCGGTGTTCACCGCAATGTCGATTAAAGATTTCACTCGCATCCACGGCCATTGGACTATTTAAATACATTGGAACATCAGGGATCTTGCCTGCTTGCTTTAATTGGTGAAGATAATAAATCATCTCTTGGGCACGCCCTACTGCAAAAACGGGCACAATCACGATGCCGCCTCGTTTTAAGGCTTTATTTAAGCTTTGCTCTAATTTAATTAAAGGATCAGTATGCTCGTGCAATCGATTGCCGTAGGTTGACTCTACCACCAAATAATCGGCCTGCTGTGGCCTGCTTGGGGATTGCATTAAGGCATCATCAGGTCGGCCAATATCCCCAGAAAATAAAACCGAAGTTTGCATATCACTTAAATGGACAAAAGCAGACCCTAAAATATGACCGCTTGGTGAAAGCCTCAATGTCAACTCATCTGTGATTTGCACATCTTTACCAAAAGGGATCGGGGAAAGTAACTCAAGTGCCCTATCCGCATCCTCTTTTGTATAAAGCGGCAAAGCAGGATGATGCTTAGAAAAACCTTTTTTATTAGCGTAACGGGCTTCCTCTTCTTGAAGATGCGCTGAATCTGGCAACATAATTTCACACAAGTCTCGAGTAGCATGACTGCAATAGACTTTACCTTTAAAGCCGTTTTTAACGAACAAAGGCAAATAACCAGTATGGTCAATATGTGCGTGCGTAAGCACAACGACATCAACACTTGCAGGGTCTATGGGTAAATCTGCCCAGTTTTTTAAACGCAACTGCTTTAGGCCCTGAAACAAACCGCAATCAACCAAGACCCTTGAATTGCCACTAGTCAGCAAATACTTAGAGCCGGTAACCGTGCCAGAAGCGCCTAAAAAAGTCAGTTTCATTACGAGTCCTTATTCGGCTGCCATTTTTGTTTTTGCTAAAGCAGGATTGCTTGCAAAGTATTTTTTCACACCAGCCAGAATGGCAGCGGTCAGTTTCTCTCTGTAAGCATCGTCATTCAAACGACGCTCTTCATCAGGGTTACTGATAAATGCAGTCTCAACCAAAATAGATGGGATATCAGGCGATTTCAACACAGCGAAGCCAGCTTGCTCTACTGAACCTTTATGCAAGGTGTTTACTTCACCAACTTTGCTCAATACAAATTTACCTAATTTAAGGCTGTCATTAATAGTGGCTGTTTGTGATAAATCGAGTAAGGTTCTCGCTAAGTTCATATCTTTAGTATCTAGACTTACACCGCCAATCAAATCAGATTCATTTTCTTTTTTGGCCAAGTAGCGCGCTGAAGCACTAGTTGCGCCCTTTTCAGATAAAGCAAAAACAGATGATCCACGGGCATCAGGTCGAACGAATGAATCAGCATGGATGGAAATAAACAAATCAGCTTGCATATTGCGGGCCTTTACAACCCGGCCATGCAAAGGAATGAAAAAGTCTGCGTCACGCGTCAAGATTGCTCGCATATTAGGCTCAGCATCCACTTGCTGCTTAAGCTTTTTAGCGATTGCCAAAGTAATGTCTTTTTCACGCGAACCATTTGCACCATTTGCTCCAGGGTCTTCACCACCATGGCCTGCATCAATGGCAATTGTAATTAAACGTGTACCATTTTTAGTGGCTGGTTTATTGCTAATGGGCGTGTCTTCTACTGACGTTGTTTGAACTGGCGCTTGATCTATCGCTTTTACAGCTTCAATCGCTTTGGTTGGTGTCTCAACCGACTTTGCTATTTCAACATTGCTAGACTTAGTGGCTGACGTCTCAACAGGCGATGGATTGCCCATATCTGCATTATTGAGAATGTTAGACAAAGGATCTTTCAGTGGATAAACATCAAGGACTAAGCGATGTTTGTATTGCCCTGCTGGTTGCAAAGTGAAAATCTTAGGATTCACTTCTACTTTTAAGTCAATTACAACACGGACTGTGCCAGGCTTAAAGTTGGCGACACGCACTTGTTGGATATATGGGTCAGATGGGGAAATGGCAGTAGATAAGGCTTTGATATTTGCATTAAGGTCTATGCCATCCAAATCCAAAACTAAACGATCTGGATTTTTGAGGATAGTAATTTTCTGATTAATTTCAGACGTAGCTTCTATAGTCAATCTTGTGTAATCGGCTGCTGGCCAAACACGGGTAGCAGTAACCGTTGTCGCTGCCTGAGCAACAAAACTTATAAGCATCATTAAGCTAATTGAAAGCGCTCTAAACATTTTCTTCCTACTGTTGTATTGGCAATATATTTAATTTCTCGACCAAGATCTTTAACTTGAATAAAAACATCAATATCTGGCTGTGGAATAAGATTCCCTGCTTTTCCAGGCCATTCAATCATGCAAATTGAGTTCGCATTGAAATAATCCCTAAATCCCGCAGCCTCCCACTCTTCTTCATCAATAAATCGATACAAATCGAAATGATAAAAATTGATAGGATGGCTTTTTAAAATCACTTGATAAGGTTCAACAAGTGTATAAGTTGGGCTTTTAACCTTGCCCACATAATCCAGCTTACGCAATAGACCACGGACTAACGTAGTCTTTCCAGCACCTAAATCTCCATGAAGGTATACCGTTAACCCTTCATCTAAAATGCCTGCGAACTTTGCACCTTCATCAAGTGTTGCCTGCTCATCTGCCAAAGCTAGTGTAATATCTTGTGTCATATGATTTCTACGCTAAACAACTTTAAATCTGCAGAAGAACTTCAATCCTTGGCGAGCGATATTAAAAGCTGGGGCAAGACGCTCGGATTCAGTGCGGTGGGCATTACCGATACCGATTTGTCCGGATCTGAAGCGCAATATCAAAAATGGATTGAAAAAGGTTTTCATGGTGCCATGGATTATATGGCAAAACACGGTCATAAGCGTAGTCAACCAAGCGAATTAGTGCCTGGCACAATACGGGTTATTTCTGTGCGCATGGACTACACTCCTCCGGAAGTCAGAGATAGCGAAAGTGTTTTAAACGACGGGGAGTCAGCTTTTATTTCACGTTATGCCATGGGGCGAGACTACCACAAAGTTTTACGTAGCCGTTTACAAAAGCTTAGTGAGCGCATTCAAGCAGAAATTGGCGAATTTTCTTATCGGGTTTTCACTGATAGCGCACCTGTATTAGAAGTAGCACTCGCTGAAAAAGCTGGTTTGGGCTGGCGAGGCAAGCATACATTATTACTATCTCGAGAAGCTGGCTCCAATTTCTTTTTAGGTGAGATTTATACAGATCTACCACTGCCTGTAGATAATGCTGTAGGCAATCATTGCGGCACATGCCAAGCCTGCATTGATATCTGCCCTACCCAAGCGATTATTGCCCCTTATCAATTAGATGCGAGACGTTGCATCTCTTACTTAACCATAGAACTAAAAACAAGCATTCCTGTAGAGTTTAGGCCGCTTATTGGAAATAGAGTTTATGGCTGTGACGACTGCCAATTAGCCTGTCCATGGAACA
>JAHEEA010000018.1 GCA_024640945.1 Candidatus Methylopumilus sp. | reverse complement strand
AACGTATCAATCACAGTGCAATTGATTGCTCCGATCGCGATGGAAGAAGGTTTACGCTTCGCTATCCGTGAAGGTGGTCGTACTGTTGGTGCTGGTGTTGTTGCTAAAATTATTGAGTAATCAATAAGAAGCAAAAGCGCTAAATAATTAGTAGTTAAATTAAATGGCGGGCTTACCCCCGCCATTTCGCTCTTTAGAAAGGCAATAAAATGCAAAATCAAAAAATCCGTATCCGCTTAAAAGCTTTTGACTATCGCTTGATTGATCAGTCAGCTCAAGAGATTGTTGAAACAGCAAAGCGCACAGGCGCTGTTGTAAAAGGTCCTGTACCTTTACCAACACGTATCGAACGTTTTGACATTTTGCGTTCACCGCACGTGAATAAAACATCTCGTGATCAATTCGAAATTCGTACACATCAACGTTTAATGGATATTGTTGATCCAACTGATAAAACAGTTGATGCGTTAATGAAGTTAGATTTGCCAGCAGGTGTGGATGTTGAGATTAAGCTTTAAAAGGCACTCTCAGATTTAAAGTTGTAAAGTAACCGAGAGTTCGGTATAATCCGCGCTCTTTCAAAGAAGTCGGTCAATTGTAATCGGCTTTGTAACTAAATAATAAGGAAACGATCATGAGCTTAGGGCTTATTGGTCGCAAGGTAGGTATGACCCGCCTGTTTACTGAGGATGGCGCAAGCGTCCCGGTAACAGTGTTGGAAGTTGTGCCTAACCGCGTGACACAAATTAAGACGGTCGAAACTGATGGCTATACAGGCCTTCAAGTTGCCTACGGCGAACGCCGTGCAAGCCGCATCAACAGTGCATTGACTGGGCATTATGCTAAGTCAGGTTCTGTACCAGGTGCTGGTATTCAAGAATTCTCTGTGACTGATGATGTGCTAGCAAATTACACTGCTGGTGCAACTATCACTGTGGACATTTTCCAAGCTGGTCAGTTAGTTGATGTAACTGGCACATCACTTGGTAAAGGTTTCGCTGGCGCAATTAAGCGTCATCACTTTTCATCAAATCGTGCATCTCACGGTAACTCAAGATCACATAACGTTCCAGGTTCTATCGGTATGGCGCAAGATCCAGGCCGTGTTTTCCCTGGTAAACGTATGCCTGGTCATTTGGGTGCTGTAAAAGTAACTACACAGAACTTAGAAATCGTTCGTGTAGATGCTGAGCGTAACCTGCTGTTGATTAAAGGTGCTATTCCAGGCTCTAAGGGCGGCGACGTAGTTGTTCGTCCAGCTGTAAAAGCAAAGGCGGTTAAATAATGGAAATTAAATTAATCGATAAAAGCGGTAAACCAACTAAGTCATCAGTTCAGTTGTCTGAAGTGACTTTTGGTCGCGAGTTCAATGAAGCCTTGGTGCATCAAGTTGTTGTTGCTTACCAAGCAAATGCTCGTACTGCTACGCGTGCTCAATTGGGTCGCGGAAATGTTAGTCATACAACGCACAAGCCATGGAACCAAAAAGGTACAGGCCGTGCGCGTTCAGGTATGAGTTCTAGCCCGATTTGGCGTGGAGGTGGTCGTGCTTTCCCTAATAGCCCTGACGAAAACTTCAGCCATAAAGTAAACCGTAAGGCTTACCGTGCTGGTATGTGCACAATCCTTTCAGAATTAATTCGTCAAGCACGTTTATCTGTGATTGAAGAGTTTAGTGTCGATACGCCGAAAACTAAAAACTTGGTTGAGAAAATCAAAGGCTTAGGTTTTGCTGATGGTGTGTTGTTGTTGGTGGATGGTTTTGATGAAAACTTATACCTATCAGCACGTAACATTCCAAACGTATTGGTTGTTGAAGCTCAGTATGTTGACCCTGTCAGCTTAGTGCGCTTCCCTAACGTGGTGGCTACAACTGCTGCAGTTAAGAAACTTGAGGAGATGCTAGCATGAGTGAAAATCTTAATGTAGTGAAGATCCAAGACCGCTTACTGCAAGTTATTTTGGCTCCACAGATTACTGAAAAAGCAACAATGGTTGCTGATAAGTATCAACAAATTGCGTTTAGAGTTCGTACAGATGCAACTAAGCCTGAAATTAAAGCCGCTGTAGAAATGGTTTTTAAAGTAGAGGTTGAGGCTGTGACTGTTGCCAACGTTAAAGGCAAGGAAAAGCGTGCGGGACGCGTTATGGGTCGCCGTAAAGACTGGAAGAAAGCTTATGTAAGCTTGAAGCCAGGCCAAGAAATTAATTTTGCAGCGGGCGAATAGGAGAAATTATGGCACTGATTAAAGTCAAGCCAACTTCACCAGGTCGGCGCGCCGTAGTAAAGGTGGTAACACCTGATCTACATAAGGGCAAGCCCCATGCGCCCCTGCTGGAGAAGCAAAGTAAAAATGCTGGTCGTAACAACAACGGCCGTATCACGATTCGTCACCAAGGTGGCGGTCATAAACAACATTACCGTCTTGTAGACTTCCGTCGTAACAAAGATGGTATTCCAGCTAACGTTGAACGTATTGAATACGATCCTAACCGTAGCGCACACATTGCATTGTTGTGCTATGCGGATGGTGAGCGTCGTTACATTATCGCTCCACGTGGTGTTTCTGCTGGTATGCAATTGGTAAGTGGTTCTGATGCGCCTATTAAAGTAGGTAACGCATTGCCACTACGCAACATCCCAGTGGGTAGCACGATTCATTGTATCGAGTTGCAACCTGGTAAAGGTGCTCAAATTGCACGTTCAGCTGGTACATCTGTACAGCTTCTTGCTAGAGAAGGTAGCTACGCTCAGTTGCGTCTACGATCTGGTGAAGTTCGTCGTGTACACGTTGATTGCAAAGCAACGCTCGGTGAAGTTGGTAATGAAGAACATTCATTGCGTTCAATCGGTAAAGCTGGTGCGATGCGCTGGCGCGGTGTTCGCCCAACAGTTCGTGGTGTTGTAATGAACCCTGTTGATCACCCGCACGGTGGTGGTGAAGGTAAAACAGCTGCTGGTATGAATCCAGTGAGCCCATGGGGTACGCCAACTAAGGGTTATCGTACCCGTAGTAACAAGCGCACTGACAATATGCGTGTTTCACGCCGTCCTGCGAATAAGAGGTAATCAATATGGCACGTTCAATTAAAAAAGGCCCATTTATCGATGGTCATTTGGCAAAAAAAGTTGAGAAAGCGGTTGAAAGCCGTGATCGTAAACCAATTAAAACTTGGTCACGTCGCTCAACAATCTTGCCTGATTTTATTGGTTTGACCATTGCGGTTCATAACGGTAAGCAACACGTACCTGTGTTGATTTCAGAAAACATGGTTGGTCATAAGCTCGGTGAATTTGCGTTAACTCGTACATTCAAGGGTCATATCGCCGATAAGAAAGCTAAGAAGTAGGAGATGACGATGCAAGTATCTGCAGTATTAAAAGGTGTTCATCTGTCCCCACAAAAGGCTCGCTTAGTGGCTGATATGGTGCGCGGTAAAAAAGTTGATTACGCACTTAACATCTTGCAATTCTCACCTAAAAAGGGTGCGGAGATTATCAAGAAAGTGTTGGAGTCAGCGATTGCTAACGCAGAACACAACAATGGCGCTGATATTGATGAGTTGAAGGTAACTTCGATTTACGTTGATAAAGGTATTGTTCTTAAGCGTATCCGTGCTCGTGCTAAAGGTCGCGCTGGTCGCATTACCAAACCAACTTGTCACATTAACGTGACAGTGGGTAACTAAAGGAATCGTTATGGGTCAGAAAATTCATCCAATTGGTTTCCGTCTGAGCGTCCAAAAGAACTGGACATCACGTTGGTATGCCAACAGCAAAAATTTCCCAGCAATGTTGAATAGCGACATTAAGGTTCGTGAGTTCCTTAACAAGAAGCTAGCGCACGCTGCTGTAAGCAAGATCGTGATTGAGCGTCCTGCAAAGAATGCAAAAATTACAATCTACAGTGCACGTCCAGGTATCGTGATTGGCAAGAAGGGTGAAGATATTGAAACTTTACGCTCTAGCATTCAAGGTTTAATGGGTGTTCCTGTTCATTTGAATATTGAAGAAGTGCGTAAGCCAGAAATCGACGCTACATTGATTGCACAGAGTATTGCTCAGCAATTAGAAAAGCGTGTGATGTTCCGTCGTGCGATGAAACGTGCGATGCAAAACGCAATGCGTTTGGGCGCTCAAGGTATCAAGATTATGAGTTCAGGCCGTTTGAACGGTATTGAAATTGCTCGTACTGAATGGTATCGCGAAGGCCGTGTGCCACTTCATACTTTACGTGCTGATATTGATTACGGTGTTGCAGAAGCTTTAACAACATACGGGATTATCGGTATCAAAGTTTGGGTATTCAAAGGCGAAGTGTTTGACAACAAAGGTGAACAACCTGCAGTTGCACCAGTCGCTGAACCAGAAAAGAAAGTAAGAAAGTCGGGGGCAAAAAATGCTACAGCCAGCTAGACAAAAATTCCGTAAGATGCAAAAAGGCCGTAATAAAGGCATTGCAACTACGGGTAACAAAGTAAGTTTTGGCGAGTTCGGTTTGAAAGCTGTTGGACGTGGTCGTCTAACAGCGCGTCAAATTGAAGCTGCTCGTCGCGTGATGACTCGTCATATTAAACGTGGTGGTCGCGTATGGATTCGTATTTTTCCTGATCAGCCAATTTCTAAGAAGCCAGCTGAAGTTCGTATGGGTAACGGTAAAGGTAGTACAGAGTACTACGTAGCTCAAATCCAACCAGGCAAAATGCTGTATGAAATGGACGGTGTGAGTGAAGAGTTGGCGCGTGAAGCGTTCAAATTGGCAGCTGCTAAATTGCCAATTGAAACAACATTTGCAACACGTCACGTTGGAGGTTAATGATGAAAGCAGTCGAATTAAGAGCTAAATCGGTAGACGAGTTAAACAATGAATTGCTAGATTTGCGCCGCGCACAGTTTTCTATGCGCATGCAACTAGCAACTCAACAGTTCAACAAAGTTGACCAAATTCGTAAAGTGCGCCGAGATGTAGCAAGAGTGCGCACGGTACTTGCTGAAAAATTAAAGTCTTCTGACGTTAAATCAGCTTAATCGGAGTGATTATGAGTAGCGAAACGCAAAATAAAGTCGTCCGTACATTAAGCGGTCGAGTAGTTAGTGACAAAATGGATAAAACTGTAACGGTTTTAGTTGAACGTAAAGTGAAGCATCCTTTAATTGGTAAGGTTATTCGCCGTTCTAACAAGTTCCATGCGCACGACGAAACAAACGAATGTAAAGAAGGTGATTTGGTTGTGATTGAAGAATCTCGCCCACTTTCAAAAACAAAAACTTGGAAAGTAAGCAAGATCGTTTCTAAGTCAGTAGGCGTGTAATACATATTGCATTCGTACTGAATGCAATATACAATGTTGGACTTTTCGGCGCTCGTGGCTTTTTGCCTTAGCTAGCGCCCCAATACTGACCGTAGTGCTGTCGGCCGTGAATGACAAGCGGCTGGTGTTGGTTTAACGGATTAAGTTGGAGATTATTCTCATGATTCAAATGCAATCTCGGCTAGATGTTGCCGATAACACTGGTGCACGTTCTGTAATGTGTATCAAAGTGTTGGGCGGCTCTAAGCGTCGTTACGCCAGTATTGGCGATGTAATCAAGGTCAGCATCAAAGATGCTGCTCCTCGTGGTCGCGTCAAGAAAGGCGAAGTTTATAGCGCAGTTGTTGTGCGTACTGCTAAAGGTGTTCGTCGTGCAGACGGCTCATTAGTTAAGTTCGACAGCAATGCAGCTGTATTGCTAAACAATAAGCTAGAGCCTATCGGCACTCGTATTTTCGGACCGGTCACACGTGAGTTGCGTGGTGAGCGTTTCATGAAGATCGTTTCTTTAGCGCCAGAAGTTTTGTAAGGAATTGCTAAATGAATAAGATTCGTAAAGGTGATGAAGTTATCCTGAATACAGGTAAGGATAAGGGCAAGCGTGGCACAGTACTTCAAGTTTTGGATACTGGTCATGTGGTTGTCGAGGGTGCAAACATGGTGAAGAAGCACGCTAAGCCAAATCCTATGAGGGGTGTGGTGGGTGGAATCATCAATAAAGAGATGCCAGTAGATATCTCTAATGTTGCTTTGTTTAACCATGCCACCCAAAAGGGTGACCGTGTTGGCATCAAGACGCTTGAAGACGGACGTAAAGTTCGTGTATTCAAATCAAGCGGCGAAGTTGTTGACGCATAAGAGCGAGAGGCATAGGAAAACAAATGGCTCGTTTAAAAGATTTTTATAAAGACACGGTAGTTAAGGCGATGACCGAGCAGTTCGGTTATAAGTCAGCTATGGAAGTGCCGCGCATCGAAAAAATTACTCTGAATATGGGTGTTGGCGAAGCGGTTGCAGATAAAAAAGTGATGGAAAACGCTGTTGATGACATGCAAAAAATTGCAGGTCAAAAGCCGATCGTTACTAAAGCTAAAAAATCTGTAGCGGCATTTAAGATCCGTGATGATTATCCTGTTGGTTGTAAAGTGACTCTGCGTCGTGAACGTATGTATGAGTTTCTTGACCGTTTGGTAACAGTTGCAATTCCACGTATTCGTGACTTCCGCGGTATTTCTGCGAAATCATTTGATGGTCGTGGCAATTACAACATGGGTGTAAAAGAACAAATCATTTTCCCTGAAATTGAATATGACAAGATTGATGCTCTTCGCGGTATGAACATCACTATTACAACCACAGCAAAAACTGACGATGAAGCTCGTGCATTGTTGTCTGCATTTAGCTTCCCGTTTAGAAACTGAGGACATCATGGCTAAGACATGTATGATTGAACGCGAACAAAAACGTCGCGAAACGGTAGAAAAGTTCGCTGCAAAGCGTGCTGAATTATTGGCTGTCATTAACGATGTTAATGCTTCAGCTGAAGATCGCCGTGAAGCGCGTATGAAGTTCCAAAGTTTGCCACGTAATTCAAGCCCAGTGCGTTTACGTAATCGTTGCGCATTAACTGGTCGCCCACGTGGTGTGTTTAGTAAATTTGGCATTGCGCGTAGTAAATTGCGCGAATTAATGATGCGTGGCGAAGTGCCAGGCGTCACTAAAGCTAGCTGGTAACGGAGGAATTTGATATGAGTATGAGTGATCCCATTGCCGATATGCTTACCCGCATACGTAATGCACAAAGCACAAATAAACCTGTTGTTGCGATGCCTTCTTCAAAATTGAAATGTGCTATTGCAGCTGTTTTAAAAGATGAAGGTTATATCGATGACTTTGCTGTGCAAGCGATTGAGGGTAAACCGCAATTGAGCATTAGTCTTAAGTATTATGCTGGTCAACCAGTAATCGAGAAGATCGACCGCGTAAGTAAGCCTGGTCTTCGCGTTTACCGCGGTAGCCAAGATATTCCTAAGGTAATGAATGGCCTAGGCGTGACCATTGTGTCTACGTCCAAGGGTGTGATGACTGATCGTAAAGCATCAGCTGCCGGTATCGGTGGTGAAGTGCTGTGCGTAGTGGCTTAAGGAGCGAAAATGTCTCGTGTAGCTAAAAACCCAGTCGCTATCCCAGCTAAAGTTGAGGTAGTGCTAAGTCCAGAAAGTATTTCTGTTAGTGGTCCGATGGGTAAGTTGTCTCATCCGCTAACAAACGCTGTGAACTTGAATCGCGAAGGTGATGTAATCACTTTTGCAGCAGCTAATGATAGTCAACATTCACGTGCAATGTCAGGTACATTGCGTGCGTTGGTAGCTAACATGGTGCAAGGTGTATCTGAAGGTTTTGTTCGTAAGTTGTCATTGGTTGGCGTTGGTTATAAAGCGCAAGCACAAGGTACTACATTGAACTTAGAACTTGGATACTCACATCCTATTAGCCATAAGATGCCAGCTGGTGTTACGGTTGAAACGCCTTCACAAACAGAAGTTGTTTTGAAGGGTGCCGATAAACAAGTAGTTGGTCAGGTTGCCGCGCAGATTCGTGGATACCGTGCCCCAGAGCCTTATAAAGGTAAAGGTGTTCGTTATTCAGATGAAGTGGTAATTATTAAAGAAACCAAGAAGAAGTAAGGTTTAAGCCATGAACAATGTAAATTCACGCCTGCGTCGCGCACGTAAAACCCGTGCCAAAATCGCCGAATTGAAGGTAACGCGCCTTAGTGTGCACCGTAGTAACGGTCATATCTATGCGCAAATTATTGCTGAAACTGGCGATAAAGTCCTAGCAAGTGCTTCTACTTTAGAAGCTGAGGTTCGTAAGAGTTTGGCCAACGGTGGCAATGTCGCTGCAGCTGCAGTAATCGGTAAACGTATTGCTGAAAAAGCAAAGGCCGCAGGTATCACTACTGTTGCTTTTGATCGTTCAGGTTATAAATACCACGGTCGTATTAAGGCGTTGGCTGAAGCCGCGCGCGAAAACGGCTTATCCTTCTAACTCACGGGGTTGATGATGGCAAAAGAAATGGAACAACAGCAAACCGATGGTTTGCGCGAGAAAATGATCTCGGTCAACCGCGTGACCAAAGTGGTCAAGGGTGGTCGTATTATGAGTTTTGCAGCACTTACTGTTGTAGGTGATGGTGATGGTGCTGTAGGTATGGGTAAAGGTAAAGCACGTGAAGTTCCAGTAGCTGTTCAAAAAGCTATGGATGAAGCGCGTCGCGAAATGGTTAAAGTTAGCTTAAATAATGGCACGTTGCATCACGCAGTTACTGGTGTACACGGCGCTGCTAAAGTATTTATCCAGCCTGCATCTGAAGGTACTGGGATCATTGCTGGTGGTGCAATGCGCGCAATTTTTGAAGTGATGGGTATTACCAATGTGTTAGCAAAGTGTATTGGTTCTACAAATCCTTACAACGTTGTCCGTGCAACATTAAATGGTCTTCAATCTATGAATACGCCAGCTGAAATTGCAGCGAAGCGTGGTAAAAGTATAGAAGAGATTAGAGGCTAATATGGCTAAGGCAAATAAAGAAGCAAATTTAATTAAAGTTACTTTGATTAAAAGCACAATTGGCAGAATTGCATCTCATCGCGCATGTGTTGCTGGCTTAGGTTTACGCCGTATGCATCACACAGTTGAAGTGTTAGACACTCCAGCTAACCGTGGCATGATCAATGCAGTTCACTATCTATTAAAGGTAGAGGCATAATGAAATTAAATACTATTTCTCCTGCTGAAGGCAGCAAAAAAGAACGTCGCCGCGTTGGTCGTGGTATCGGTTCTGGTTTTGGTAAAACTGCTGGTCGCGGACATAAAGGTCAAAAATCACGTACTGGTGGTTTTCATAAGGTTGGTTTCGAAGGTGGTCAAATGCCTTTGCAACGCCGTTTACCAAAACGTGGTTTCGTTTCATTGACTAAAGCAAATACAGCGCATGTTAGAACTAGCGAGTTATTGTTAGTGACAGCTGATGTAGTTGATTTGTTGGCATTGAAGGCTGCAAATGTAATTCCTGGTACTGCTAAATCTGCAAAGGTTTTCCTTTCTGGTGATTTAACTCGTGCAGTTTCAGTGCAAGGTTTGTTGTTAACTAAAGGTGCCCGTGCTGCTCTTGAAGCTGCTGGCGGTAAGATCGTAGAGTAAGTTTTGGCAAACGATAGTATTTTAGGTGCTGTTAGCAAAACGGGTGAACTTAAAAGTCGCCTGCTTTTTGTTCTAGGAGCGTTAATTGTTTATCGTTTAGGCGCACACATTCCAGTTCCTGGAATTAATGCGGACGTATTAGCTAAGTTATTTGAGTCACAAAGTGGCGGAATTCTTGGCATGTTTAATATGTTTTCAGGTGGTGCGCTATCAAGATTTACTGTATTTGCTTTAGGTATCATGCCTTACATTTCTGCATCGATCATTATGCAGTTATTAACTGTTGTATCTCCAAAGATGGAGCAGTTGAAAAAAGAAGGTGAAGCTGGACGTCGTCAAATTACTAAATACACGCGCTACGGCACTGTATTATTGGCGACTTTCCAAGCTTTAGGTATTGCAATTGCACTTGAGTCGCAAGCTGGGCTTGTATTGGATCCGGGTGTGATGTTTAGACTAACTGCGGTAGTAACCTTAGTTAGCGGTACGATGTTTTTAATGTGGCTTGGTGAGCAAATTACTGAGCGCGGAATTGGTAATGGAATTTCAATTATTATTTTCGCGGGTATTGTTGCTGGTTTGCCGCATGCGATTTTCTCTACATTGGATTTGGCCGGCAGCGGCGCATTTAATCCAGTGTTTGTAATTTTCTTGTTCGTAGCTACGATTTTAGTGACAGGCTTTGTCGTATTCGTAGAACGCGGTCAAAGAAAAATTACTGTTAATTATGCTAAACGACAAGTTGGTCGTAAGGTGATGGGTGGTCAAACCAGTCATCTACCATTGAAGTTAAATATGGCTGGTGTAATTCCACCAATTTTTGCTTCAAGTATTATTTTATTCCCAGCGACAATGGCTGGTTGGTTTGGTAGTAATGAGAGCATGTCTTGGTTGAAAGATATTGGAACAACGTTGTCTCCGGGTCAGCCTTTGTACATTTTGTTCTTCGTTGCAGCGATTATGTTCTTTTGTTTCTTTTATACGGCGTTGGTTTTTAACCCTAAAGAAACAGCGGACAACTTAAAGAAAAGTGGTGCGTTTGTTCCTGGTATTCGTCCAGGTGAGCAAACAGCGAAATATATTGATCGCATTATGGGTAGATTGACGCTGATTGGTGCTTTATATATCACCGCAGTTTGTTTGTTGCCTGAGTTTTTGATTTTGAAGTTCCATGTACCATTTTATTTTGGTGGTACATCACTACTGATTATTGTTGTTGTAACAATGGATTTTATGGCTCAAGTTCAATCACACTTGATGTCACATCAGTATGAAAGTTTGCTCAAGAAAGCTAATTTCAAAGGTGGCGCAGCGCTTCCACGCTAAGCACCTAATAGAGAGCGAGAGCGTTAAAGAATGGCAAAAGAAGACAGAATTGAAATGCAAGGAGAGGTTTTAGAAAACCTCCCGAATGCAACTTTTAGAGTTAAGTTGGAAAATGGTCATGTTGTACTAGGTTATATTTCAGGCAAGATGCGTATGCATTACATCCGCATTCTTCCAGGGGATAAGGTAACCGTAGAAATGACGCCATACGATTTATCAAGAGCGCGGATTATTTTCCGAGCTAAATAGAATTAGCCATATTAATTTGGATTTGTGAGGCAAAAATGAGAGTTCGTGCATCAGTTAAGGCTTTATGCCGTCATTGTAAAGTAGTACGTCGTCGTGGTGTGGTGCGTGTAATTTGCACTGATCCTAGACACAAACAACGTCAAGGGTAATTTGACGTTTAATAAAGTAGTGGAGAATCAACTAAGCTAATTGTTAAAAGTCAGCTTAGGTGTTAAAATTTAGGGCTTTTTTGGCGATTTGATTAAATAGTACGCCATAATTTTGGAGTAGGTACATGGCTCGTATAGCAGGGGTAAACATCCCAAATCATAAGCACACTGAAATCGCATTGACTTCGATTTATGGTGTGGGACGCAATACAGCGAAGCAAATTTGCATTGCTGCTGGTGTTTTAGCGACTGCAAAAGTTAAAGATCTTAACGATGCAGAAGTTGAAAAACTACGCGATGAAGTTGCTAAGTTACAAGTTGAAGGTGACTTGCGTCGTGAAGTGACAATGAACATTAAGCGATTAATGGACTTAGGCTGTTATCGTGGCGTACGTCATCGCCGTGGCTTGCCAGTACGTGGTCAGCGCACGAAGACAAATGCGCGAACACGCAAAGGCCCAATTAAGCCTATTAAGCAATCCAAGTAAGGAATAAGTAACATGGCTAAAGCTAACGTACGTGTACGTAAAAAAGTTAAAAAGAACATAGCGGAGGGTATTGCTCACGTTCATGCTTCTTTTAATAACACAATTATTACGATTACTGATCGTCAAGGTAACGCGCTTTCATGGGCAACTTCTGGTGGTGCTGGTTTTAAAGGCTCACGTAAAAGTACTCCATTCGCAGCTCAGGTTGCGGCAGAAGCTGCTGGTAAAGCAGCTCAGGAATGTGGCGTGAAGAACCTTGAGGTTCGTATTAAAGGCCCAGGTCCAGGTCGCGAATCAGCAGTGCGCGCTTTAAACGCTGTTGGTTTTAAAATTACTAGCATTTCAGATGTGACGCCAGTGCCGCATAACGGCTGCCGTCCACCTAAAAAGCGCCGCATTTAAGCTGTAAGAAATAATAGGAGAACACCTTGGCTAGAAATCTCGATCCTAAGTGCCGTCAGTGCCGCCGTGAAGGCGAAAAACTTTTCCTTAAAGGTGAAAAGTGTTTCACAGACAAATGCGCTATCGAAAAACGTAATTTCCCACCTGGTCAACATGGTCAAAGACGTAATCAACGTCTTTCAGACTATGGCGTTCAGTTGCGTGAAAAACAAAAATTACGCCGTATTTATGGCGTGCTTGAAGGTCAATTCCGTAGATACTACGCTGAAGCAGATCGTCAAAAAGGCGTGACAGGTGAAAACTTGCTTCAATTGTTGGAATGTCGTTTAGATAACGTTGCTTACCGTATGGGTTTGGGTGCTTCTCGCACTGAAGCGCGTCAAATCGTTCGTCATAACAGCATTTTAGTTAACGGTAAACGTGTGAACATTCCTTCATACCAAGTTAAACCTGGCGATACAGTACAAGTTGCTGAAGCTTCTAAAAACCAATTGCGCATTAAAGGTGCATTGGCAGCTGCAGAGCAACGTGGTTTCCCAGAGTGGCTTGATGTGGATGTTAAAGCGCTTAAGGGTACGTTTAAAGCTAAGCCTCAACGTGATGAATTGCCAGCAACAATTAACGAATCACTCGTTGTTGAGCTTTACTCTAAGTAATTTAATTTAGGACCGTAAGGAAAGTTTATGCAAAACAGTCCGACTGAATATTTAAAGCCACGTGTAGTGGATGTGGAAGTTCTTTCTCCATTGCGCGCACGTGTTACTTTAGAACCTATGGAACGTGGTTTTGGTTATACATTGGGTAATGCTTTACGCCGTGTATTGCTATCATCAATTCCTGGTTTCGCGATTACAGAAGTAAAAATTGATGGTGTTGTTCATGAGTATTCAACATTAGATGGTATTCAAGAAGATGTTGTAGACATCTTGTTGAACCTCAAAGGTGTTGCACTTAAATTGAACAGCAAATCAGAAGCTGTATTGAAGTTAAGTAAATCAACAGAGGGTGTTGTTACCGCTGCTGATTTTGAAACAGGTCATGATGCTGAAATTTTCAATCCTGGTCATGTAATCGCTCATCTTACTAAAGGTGGCAAGTTGAACATGGAAGTTAAGGTTGAAATGGGTCGTGGTTATCAACCAGTGCCTGTGCGTCAAAAATCAGATGAAGACCGTGTTTTAGGTTTCATTATGGTTGATGCGTCATTTAGCCCAATCAACAAAGTAAGCTACCATGTTGAGAGTGCTCGTGTTGAGCAACGTACAGACTTGGATAAACTTATTATGGACGTTGAAACTAACGGCGTAATGGAGCCAGAACAAGCAATTCGTGATGCTGCGCGTATTTTGATTGGTCAGTTATCTGTATTTGCTGATCTTGAAGGCGCACCAACTGAAGTTGAAGTTAAACAAGTTCCGCAAGTAGATCCTATCTTATTGCGTCCAGTAGATGATTTGGAATTAACAGTTCGCTCTGCAAACTGCTTAAAAGCTGAAAATATTTACTACATTGGTGACTTGATTCAACGTAGTGAAAATGAATTATTAAAAGCGCCTAATTTGGGTCGTAAATCACTCAATGAGATTAAAGATGTTTTGGCATCTAAAGGTCTTACATTAGGTATGAAATTAGAAAACTGGCCGCCAGTTGGCCTGGAAAAAGTATAAATAGCAAAGGTGTGAGGATATCACTATGCGTCATCGCAACAGTAATCGTAAACTAAACCGTACCAGTAGCCACCGTCAGGCTATGTTGCGTAACATGGCAACTTCATTGTTGCGTCATGAAGTTATTAAAACAACTTTACCTAAAGCTAAGGAATTGCGTCGTGTTGCAGAGCCTTTGATTACTTTGGGCAAAGATGCAACATTGGCAAACCGTCGTTTAGCGTTCAGCCGTTTGCGTGACAGAGATATCGTAGGCAAGTTATTTAATGAACTTGGCCCACGTTACTCAGCACGTCCAGGTGGCTATTTACGTATTTTGAAATGCGGTTTCCGCAATGGTGATAATGCACCTATGGCATTGGTAGAGTTGGTAGATCGTCCAGATCCAACAACTGAGCCAGTTGTAGCTGAGTAATCATTAGCATTTAATAAAAAAGCCGGTTTAATACCGGCTTTTTTATTTTGCGTCCCTGTGTTTTTTCGTCTTATTTAATTCCATGCTGTATCAATAGTTCTATCACCTGATTTACGGTGAATGGCCAGTGTAGTTCTATGTTGTTTGGTTGAATACTGAGTACAGGGATGGTGAGCTGATATTGATTGTACAATTCTTCATGATCTGTAATGTCTTGAACGATTAATTGATTGGCTAATTTTGTTGGCAATGCTGCTCTTATTATTTGTTCCGCATCCTCGCATAAGTGACAAGCGCTAGTTCCGTACAAAGTGAGTTGTGGCATGCTAATTGATCTTAATATGAAATGTTTTTAAAAATGACCAATTAATGGTTTTTTTGTCACACCAAAAGTACCATAATATCGATGTATTATTTGTAAGCAAAAATTCAAATAATCCGCTTACATTTCAATGTGAGATTCATTAATTAGGCGTAGCAATCTGCGAGTTAAATAAATGGCAGAAAACCAAGAAATTAAAGAAAGTTTACAAGAGAGCTTACAGCAAGTCATTACTTTGCTTGATAAGCAGCACCTCATTGAGGATCTTGTACATAAGCAAGAGCAGGATGCGCCTAAGCAAGAGCTACTTGAAACGCTTGTTCATAAGCAAAACCTTGCTGTACTTCAAAGCAAATTAGATTTACTTCACCCTGCTGACGTCGCCTATATTCTAGAAGCTTTGCCATTAGAGCAGCGTTTAGATGTCTGGGAACTTGTTAAAGCTGAACGTGATGGTGAGATTCTTCTAGAAGTATCCGATGCTGTTCGCCAAACCTTAATTGCTGACATGGATAGCGATGAGTTGTTGGCTGCTGCCGAACAACTCGATACTGATGAACTTGCTGATTTGGCCCCTGATTTGCCAAAAGACGTTCTGCAAGATCTTTTGGAGAGCTTGGATACTCAAAATCGTGAGCGTTTACAGTCTGCGCTTGCTTATCCAGATGACGCTGTTGGCGCACTGATGGATTTCGATATTGTCACTATTCGTGAAGATATTAGCTTGGAAGTGGCACTTCGCTACTTACGCCGAATTGGTACCCTGCCAGACCATACTGATAAGTTATTCGTTGTCGATAGGCACGACATCTTACGTGGTGTTCTACCACTTAAACGTTTAGTTGTTAAAGACTTGGATCTTGGCGTCTCAGAAGTGATGACAGCTGACCCTGTTGTTTTTAATCCTGAAGATCTCGCAGATGATGCTTCTAAAGCTTTCGAACGTTATGACTTAGTGACTGCGCCTGTGGTTGATGCCAACAATAAATTAGTTGGACGTTTAACAGTTGATGCAGTGATGGACTTTATCCGTGAAGAAGCTGAAAGCGACATGCTCTCTATGGCGGGTTTGCGCGAAGAAGAGGATTTGTTCTCTTCCGTATGGAAGTCAGTTCAAAACCGTTGGGCATGGTTGGCTGTGAATTTAGTCACAGCGCTTATTGCTTCACGAGTCATTGGCATGTTTGAAGGATCTATTGAAAAAGTTGTGGCATTGGCAGCGCTGATGCCAATTGTTGCAGGTATTGGCGGAAACTCTGGTAATCAAACGACGACAATGATTGTACGTGGTTTGGCTTTAGGTCAGATTGCCTCACATAACATGCAGTCATTGCTTAAAAAAGAGTTGGGCGTCAGTTTGCTTAATGGGCTGATTTGGGGTGGTGTGCTTGGTTTCATTGCCTTCATGCTTTATCACAATACAACGCTAAGCGTGTTAATGACTGCAGCAATGACGCTTAACCTGCTTTTAGCGGCCGTAATGGGCGTTATGATTCCGTTGGTAATGACGAAGTTCGGTCGTGATCCTGCGGTGGGTTCTAGCGTGTTAATTACGGCTGTGACAGATAGTGGCGGCTTCTTTATTTTCCTTGGCTTAGCAACGGTGTTCCTAACATGAATACAGAGATGCAATGGGTTTGGCGTGAGCTTTTACAAGACTCAACTAATGTTGTGATGTTATGGCAGCTGGCCGTTATTGCAGCCAGTTTATTTAGCGCTTGGACAATTAGCGGCTTGCTTAGAGCTTACGTCATGCGTAACGCGCCTGAGACATGGAAAATTGGGATTGGTGGATTTAATCGTGTGTTATTTCCCCTATCGTCTTTGCTCTTTGTTCATGTAGGAAGCTACATCTTGGAGCATTGGCAACATGTCAGTCTGCTTGTGTTGGTGATTAAGCTTTTGTGGGCGATGGCGGCGATTAGATTAGTTGTGTACGCATTGCGCTATATCTTTGCTCCAGGTGGCTGGGTTCGTGCCATGGAAAGCCTCATATCAAAAGTCATTTGGGTTGTGCTTGCATTACATTTGAGTGGATTTTGGCCGGACATTCTCAACTTCCTTGAAGGTATAGGTTTTAATGTTGGCAAAACGAATGTTAACGTTTTGCTTGTTGCACAAGCGGTTCTTACCGTACTGATTACCTTATTCATCTCTCTATCTATTAGTCGAATGCTAGAGAACAGGTTAATGCGGGCTGACCAGATCAAGATGAATGTTCGTGTTGTCTTGAGTAAGCTAATTCGCACGGTATTGTCATTGATTGCCATATTGATGGCATTGTCTGCGGTTGGATTTGATATCACCTTGTTGTCAGTATTTGGAGGCGCATTGGGCGTTGGTTTGGGTTTTGGTCTCCAGAAGATTGCTAGCAATTACGTGAGTGGCTTCATTATTTTGTTGGATGATTCATTACATATTGGTGATGTGGTCACGGTAGATAACCATTATGGTGTGGTGAGTGAGTTGCGATTCCGCTATATGGTGCTAAGGAAGTTGGATGCGACAGAAGTAGTTATTCCTCATGACACCGTCATGACCACTGCTGTTATTAATCATTCTAATACTGACCGTAAAACACGTGTTCTTATGCCTATTCAAGTGAGTTATGAAAGTGATTTGGAATTAGCCATGCGTTTGGTAAGTGGTGTGGCAAATGCACATCCACGGGTTCTGGAGCAGCCTGCTCCTGAAGTCTTTATGAAGGGTTTTGGTGAGAGTGGTATCGATCTGCATTTATCTTTGTGGATTCCAGATCCAGAAGAAGGGACATCTAAATTACAATCTGAATTGTATTTAGATATTTGGCGTCAATTCCAAAAGAACAATGTCGTTGTTCCTTATCCACAGCGTGATATTCGTATGATTTCTACTATGGCGTGTAAATCTTCGGTAGAAAATAATGCTGATGTTAAAGAGGCTGCGGTGTCACCAGCACCTAAGTGGGACGATGTTCATTAATTATCTTTTAGTCTTGCTGAGAGATTTAAAGTTTTGCCCAATAAAAAACCCGCTAGCAGCGGGTTTTTTATTGGGCAAATAACCACTTCTGATTATTTTAATTTTGTTTCTTTGTACATTACGTGCTTACGAACAACTGGATCAAATTTCTTGATTTCCATTTTTTCTGGCATCGTACGTTTGTTTTTAGTAGTGGTATAGAAATGACCAGTACCAGCACTTGATTCTAATTTGATTTTTTCACGCATGATGAGATTCCTTAAATCTTCTCGCCAGCAGCGCGCATATCAGCTAAAACAGCGTCAATGCCATTTTTGTCGATAGTACGAAGTGCAGCGTTAGTAATACGCATTGATACCCAACGATTTTCGCTCTCAACCCAGAACTTGCGGTTTTGCAAGTTAGGTAAAAAACGACGCTTTGTTTTGTTATTTGCGTGAGAAACGTTATTTCCCACCATCGGCTTTTTGCCGGTTACTTGACATACGCGCGCCATACTACTTCTCCTGATACAGCATACCAAAATTCGAAAGACCGCATTTATACCATGAAAACGCGGCTTCTTTCAAGTTAATTCGAATATTTTTAATGAATAGAATAATTTATTTAGTGTTTACCGGTGCTACCAAAGCCGCCTTCGCCGCGTTCACTCGCATCAAATTCATCTACCACGGTAAAGTTCGCTTGAACTACAGGCACAATCACTAATTGCGCCATGCGTTCCATTGGATTCATGACAAAGGCCTCTTTGCTGCGATTCCAGCACGAAACAAACAACTGACCTTGATAATCCGAGTCAATTAAGCCAACCAAATTACCCAATACAATCCCGTGTTTATGACCTAGGCCAGAGCGAGGCAAAATCATTGCCGCATAAGCTGGATTGGCTAGATGAATGGCCATACCAGTTGGAATCAAAGTTGTTTCCCCTGGTTGAATAGTAATTGCTGCTTCTAGACATGCACGTAAATCCAAGCCCGCTGAGCCAGTGGTGGCATACGCTGGCATTGATTCCTTTAAACGATCATCCAAGATTTTGAGTTCGACTTGTAAGCTCATGACGTTCACTTTCTTTATTAATTATTAATCATTTTAGCAATGTGACTTAACAAGCCACGCGCCAGTTTTAATTTTGATGTTTTAGCTAAGACATGGCTGCCTGTATTGTCTAGAAGCGTTAAGGTGCTTTCATCAGCCCCTAGTGCTTCAGTCGCAATATTGGCGGCAATCAATGGGATATTTTTACGTTTGCGCTTCTGTTCTGCATATTCCAATAGGTTTTCACTCTCTGCAGCAAAGCCCACACAGAATGGAGGCTTAGGTAAAGCCGCTACCTTGGCTAAGATATCCTCGTTTGGAACAAGCTCAATATTGAGAGTTGAGTCACTTTTCTTAATTTTCTGATCGCTGGGGCTAGCTGGGCGATAGTCAGCCACAGCTGCGACGCCAATAAAAATGTCTTGGTTGTTCACATGCGCCATGACTGCATTGAGCATCTCTTGCGCGCTTTTGACCGAGATGGTTTTTGCGGCGGCGGGCGCTTGTAATGCAGTCGGACCGCTTACTAAAGTGACTTCAGCCCCCATTTCTAAGGCGGCCTCAGCAATGCTATAACCCATTTTTCCTGAACTAAAATTAGTAATCGCTCTAACGGGATCTATTTGTTCAACTGTTGGACCTGCAGTAATTAGCACACGTTTACCAGCAAGCGGTAAAGGTTGTTGTTGAAATGTTGCTAATAAGTCAGCAAGCAAAGCCTCGGGCTCTAGCATTCTGCCCATACCGGTTTCGCCACATGCTTGCACGCCGCTATCTGGACCAAGCAAAGTCACGCCATCTGCAATCAATTGTTGAGCATTACGCTGAGTGGCGGGATGTTCCCACATTTGTTTATTCATGGCTGGCGCTACAAGCAGCGGACAGTCTCTAGCGAGGCAAAGTGTCGAGAGCAAGTCATCAGCCTTGCCTTGCACTAACTTCGCCATGAAATCTGCACTGGCTGGGGCAACTAAAATTGCATCAGCCTCTCTGCTCAGCTCAATGTGCGGCATGCCATTCGCGATGCCTGCATCCCACATTTGTGTGTAAACTTGTTTGCCAGAAAGCGCTTGCATCGTCACTGGCGTAATAAATTGGCAAGCAGCTTCAGTCATCACTACTTGCACTGAAATGCCTTGCTTCACAAATAGACGTGTTAACTCGGCTGCTTTATAAGCAGCGATTCCGCCAGTAATACCTAAGACTAAATGTTTGATTGATTGCATGCGTGCTTGGGTTTAGGTAATGTTCGAACTTGTCTCTTAATTAATGCTTAATTCATGTAATACGTTCATTTTAATATGAAATCGTGTTTTAAGACACAAAACCCTCACTTATGCTTTATTCAGTAAGGAGTAGCGATGGCAATTACCGACTGGCCGGCAGATGAACGACCCCGTGAAAAGCTAATGCAAAAAGGTGTTCAATATTTATCGGATGCTGAGCTGCTTGCTATTTTTCTTAGGGTTGGTGTCACAGGTAAAACTGCGGTTGATTTAGCCCGAGATTTACTTGCTCAATTTGGTAGTTTGAGTAATATTTTTAATGCCAGTATTAAAGAAATTAATGCGGTACATGGTATGGGCGAGAGTAAATATTGTCAGCTACAAGCGATTTTTGAAATGAGTCGTCGTGCACTTGCGGAAGAGATTAAACATCAAGACGCGTTAAGCTCCCCAGAAAAAGTTAGTGATTACTTACGGTTGAAGTTGAGTAGGCAAGAACGTGAAGTTTTTGTCGTATTATTCCTTGATGCCCAGAATCGAGTGCAAGCACAAGAAACCTTATTTGAAGGCACACTTACCCAAACGAGTGTCTATCCTCGTGAAGTGGTAAAACGTGCTTTGCATCATAATGCTGCTTCTGTCATTTTTGCGCATAATCATCCTTCTGGTATTGCAGAGCAAAGTCGTGCGGATGAGTTAATCACGCAAGCTTTAAAAAAGGCACTGGATTTAGTAGATATTCGGGTGCTTGATCATTTTATTGTGGCAGGACATCAGACCATGTCGTTTGCTGAGCAAGGATTGTTGTAAACTCGATTTTTAAAACTATTTTGATTTATATGAATGATGAGTTGGTTGAATAATGGATAACGCAGTTTTATTAAATTTAGGTGTGGCGCTTGGGATTGGTTTATTGATTGGTGCCGAGCGTGAGCGCAGCAAAAATAACGGGCTAAACGGCACCGTTCAAAACGGTACGACTCAAAACGGTAATGGGCAAAGTGATAATGCCTTAGCTGGTATTCGTACTTTTACTATTGCTTCTATATTGGGGGCGATTACCTCATGGATGAATTTCTGGTTGTTATTTGCAACAGTGATTTGCGTAGCGATATTTGCGGCTGTTGCGTTTTATGTTCGCCGTGATGAGCGTTTGGGATTAACGACTGAAGTTTCGCTCTTATTTACCATTGTGCTGGGCGCCTTGTCGATGACTGCACCGATACTGGCAGCGGCACTTGCTGTGTCTGCTGCTATTTTACTTTCAGCTAAAGAGCCGATTCATGGTTTTGTATTGGGGGTGCTGACAAAAGAAGAGCTGAATGACTTTTTAATTTTAGCTGGTGCTACGCTGATTATTTTACCGTTGATTCCAAATGCTTCTGTTGGGCCATTCGATGCCATTAATCCACGCAATTTATGGATGATTGTGATTTTGGTAATGGCGATTGGTGCTTTGGGTCATTTGGCTTTGCGATTAATCGGTGCACGTATTGGATTGCCTTTAGTTGGTATGGCATCTGGATTCATTTCTAGCATAGCGACGATTAGCGCCATGGGTCATCGTTCACGGGAAACTCCAAGCTTATCGGGCTCTGCAGTAGCCGGTGCAGTGTTGTCTAGTTTCTCTACGATTTTACAGGTAACTTTAATCTTAGCTGCTATCAGCCAAGCGGCTCTGAATACTTTAGCGATGCCTCTAATTTTTGGGGGTATTGCTATTTTGGTGTGTGGTGGGATTTTAACTTTGAGTGCACTAAATCAGCCTGTGGCAGAGGTTACGAAAGTCACACAGTCTTTTAGTGTGAAAACCGCGCTTTATATGGCAGCATTAATTGCTGTGGTGCTAGTCATCTCAGCAGGACTTAATCATTGGTTTGGTCAGGCTGGTTTGGTTGTAGGATCTGCATTCGTTGGCTTGGTTGATGCACATTCCCCAGTGGTTTCAATTGCTTCATTAGTAGCAAATCATCAGATTGCCTTGAACAATGCAGCCTTGCCTATTTTGGCAGCATTTTCTTTTAATGTGTTTGCTAAAGCGATTGTCGCATTTGCGAGTGGCGGTAAAACGTTTGCGTTACAGGTAGTGCCTAGCTTAGTGATACAAGTGATTGCCGTATGGGTTGGTTGGTTAGTGTTTTAAGCCTTAATCAATATAAAAGTGAATGATGATGCAGAATAAGTTAATAAAGAATTTGATTTGGGGTTTGATTGCGCTCTTGGGTGCTAGCGCTGTTGGTGGCATCGCGCTTAATCGCGGAGAGAGCATTAATGCGCTTTGGTTTGTCACGGCTGCACTTTGTATTTATGCAATTGCATATCGATTTTACTCCGCTTGGCTAGCGGCTAAGGTTTTGGTGCTGGATGAAACGCGCGCGACACCGGCCGAACGTTTAGAAAATGGACGTGATTTTATTCCAACTAATAAATGGATTGTCTTCGGCCATCACTTTGCGGCTATTGCTGGACCTGGGCCGCTAGTTGGACCAACGCTAGCTGCTCAATTTGGTTATTTGCCAGGCACGCTTTGGATTTTATTTGGTGCAGTCTTGGGTGGTTGTGTGCAGGACATGGTGACTTTATTTATGTCTACTCGCCGCAATGGTCGGAGTTTGGGACAAATGGCGCGTGATGAAATTGGGCCTATTGGAGGTGCCGCGGCATTAATTGGTACCTTCGCAATTATGATTATTCTTATCGCTGTACTTGGGCTGGTGGTAGTGAATGCCATGAAGCATAGCCCTTGGGCAACCTCCACTGTGGCGGCGACCATTCCAATTGCCATGATTGTTGGCTTGTATATGCGCCATTTTAGAGTGGGCAAGGTACTAGAGGCTTCAGCGCTAGGTGTAGTTTTATTACTCTTAGCCGTGGTTGCTGGTGGTTGGGTAGATCATAGCCCTTGGTTAAATGCGATTTTTGACCATGAAGGATTAACTCTTGCTTGGTGGGTGATTGCTTATGGCTTTGCTGCTGCCATTATGCCAGTCTGGCTGTTGCTTGCGCCGCGCGATTATTTGTCTACTTTTATGAAATTAGGGACCATTGTTTTATTAACGCTTGCCATTTTTGCCTTGCACCCCGAAGTCAAAATGCCAGCTTTGACCCAGTTCGTCGATGGCACAGGCCCTATTTTTGGCGGTAAATTATTTCCATTTGTCTTTATCACGATTGCTTGCGGTGCGATTTCTGGGTTCCATGCCCTTATTTCTTCAGGTACCACGCCTAAGCTACTTACTAATGAACGTGGTATTCGCATGATTGGTTATGGCGGTATGTTGTTAGAGTCATTTGTTGCCATCATGGCTTTAATTGCCGCCACTGTTTTGGAACCAGGCGTATTCTTTGCGATTAATAGTCCAGCAGGTGTGGTTGGTAAAGAAGCGGCAGATGCCGTGGCGCTGATTTCATCTTGGGGTTTTCCTGTCACTGTTGAGCAAATGCAAACTTTAGCCACGCAAATGGGAGAGTCTACTTTATTTGCTCGTACGGGGGGCGCGCCTAGCTTGGCTGTGGGCATGGCGAGTATTTTTGGGAGCGCTTTTGGTAACGGCATGTTAGCAATGTGGTATCACTTTGCCATTATGTTTGAAGCGATTTTTATTCTCACAACCTTGGATGCAGGTACGCGGGTTGGACGTTTTATGTTGCAAGATATGCTGGGAAATATTTGGCCTAAGATGGCTGATACATCTTGGTGGCCTTCAGTGCTCATGACCAGCGCCGTAGTCGTTGCGGGCTGGGGATATTTTCTTTATATCGGCGTGATTGATCCTAATGGTGGCGTGAATATTCTTTGGCCCTTGTTTGGTATAGCAAATCAGATGCTGGCAGCAATCGCGTTGAGCGTGGGTACGGGTATTTTGATTAAATCAGGTAAGTTGAGGTTTGCTTGGGTTACTGGTGCGCCTTTGGCTTGGTTGGTGGTGATTACGAGTACGGCTGCTTTTGAGAAGCTGACGAGTGCTGATATTCGTGTTGGCTTTTTTGCAGCTGCGAACGATATGGCAACTAAATTAGCTGCAGGAGTTTTACCTCCAGAAAAGGCTGCGGTTGCACCACAACTTATTTTCAATCAGCATCTGGATGCTTGGCTGACCATATGCTTCGTTGTGCTGTTATGGGTGGTGGTGCTGGATATGCTACGTGTCGCAGTACAGTCATATTTTGGTAAGCCAGTATTGCCAAGCTCGGAAGTGCCTTATCAAGCGAGAGTGAGTTAATCTCGTGAATTTATTTAAGCGGATCTGGTCTAGCGTTAGGCAGCTATCAGGTGATGACGCGTATGAACGTTATTTGCAGCATTATGCAGAGCATCACACTGATAGTAATGAGCCGCCTTTAACAAAAGCCGCTTTCTTTAGAGCTTGGCAAGATAAGAAATGGACCGGAATTAAACGATGTTGTTAAGCCCGCTTAATGAAGCAGATATTTCACGTGTGATTGAAATGGCTTGGGAAGATAGAACGCCATTCGAAGCGATTGAAGTGCAGTTTGGAATTGGTCAAGATGGCGTGATTAAACTCATGCGAGCAAATCTTAAAGCCAGTTCATTTAAGCTTTGGCGTGAGCGTACTCATGGTCAAACCACTAAACATGCCAAGCTTCGTAGCCCTGAAGTCACTAGACACAAAGCCAGTCATCGCGTTAAACAGTTCTAGATTGGTGGGCAATGGTAAACATCGCCAGTCCAATCACAATCATCGGTAAGCTGAGCCATTGTCCCATGCTCATGCCCAGACTTAGAATGCCCAAATTAGCATCAGGTTCGCGAGTAAATTCAGCTAAAAATCTAAAGCTACCGTAACCGATTAGGAATAATCCAGATACTGCACCTACAGGCCGTTTTTTGTTTGAATAGAGCCATAAAATCGCGAAAAGCAGAACACCTTCAAGTGCAAACTCATAAAGCTGTGATGGATGACGAGCCAGAGTGTCTACTTTAGGGAAGACCATGCCCCAGTCGGCGTTAGTCGTTCTGCCCCATAACTCACCATTGATAAAGTTGCCCATGCGACCTGCGCCTAATCCAATTGGCACAAGTGGCGCTACAAAATCCATAATGCTCATCCATGATTTTTGGTATTTTCGACCAAAAAATACCATGGCAAGTAATACTCCTAAGAAGCCGCCATGAAAGCTCATGCCGCCTTGCCATACTGCAAAAATCTCTAATGGATTTTGAATAAAATAAGCTGCTTGGTAAAACACGACATAACCAAGACGACCGCCTAAGATGACCCCTAACGCGCCAAAGAACATAGCATCATCAACCATTTCTGGTTCCCAACCTCGCCATACTTGCTTGCTAGCACGCCATTTACCTAACCATAGAAAAGCCATAAAGCCAATGAGGTACATCAGGCCATACCAATGAATGCCAAAGTTGCCGAGATGAATAGCGATGGGGTCAAAACTAGGATGAGTAAAAGTCATGGGGAATAACAATCTAAAAAATTAATGCGGTAGGCTACATTTTACATCTAAGGTGAATCTGTAGGTGTCGAGAATCGAAAACCTTGGTTAGATTAAGGCCATATAACTGATGCCGTTTGTGGCGCTGTAGTTTAAAATTACATTTTTGATTTTTGTTGGATGCTGTCATGCCTGTATATCGTTCACGTACTACCACTCACGGCCGCAATATGGCGGGCGCACGCGCACTTTGGCGCGCGACTGGGATGAAAGACGGTGATTTTGATAAACCGATTATTGCGATTGCAAACTCTTTCACACAATTTGTGCCTGGCCATGTCCATTTAAAGGACATGGGGCAGTTAGTTGCGCGCGAAATTGAAAAAGCGGGCGGTGTGGCTAAAGAATTTAATACGATTGCTGTTGATGACGGAATTGCGATGGGTCATGGCGGTATGCTTTACAGCTTGCCTAGTCGTGATTTGATTGCCGATAGTGTTGAATATATGGTGAATGCACACTGTGCTGATGCCTTAGTTTGTATTTCCAATTGTGACAAAATTACGCCAGGGATGTTGATGGCAGCATTGCGCTTGAATATTCCAGTGGTGTTTGTATCTGGTGGTCCGATGGAAGCTGGCAAGGTCAACTGGCAAGGTAATGACCATAAGCTAGACTTGGTGGATGCAATGGTGGCTGCTGCGGATAGCAACGTTTCAGATGCTGAGTCTGAAGCGATTGAGCGCTCGGCTTGCCCAACTTGTGGTTCTTGCTCAGGCATGTTTACTGCTAATTCTATGAACTGTTTAACTGAGGCGCTTGGTTTAAGTCTGCCTGGTAATGGCTCAACACTTGCGACCCATGCCGCACGTAAACAATTATTTTTAAACGCTGGTCGTATTATTGTTGATATTAGTAAGCGTTACTACGAACAAGACGATGCCAGTGTATTGCCTCGTTCAATTGCAAATTTCAAAGCATTTGAAAATGCAATGAGTTTAGATGTCGCGATGGGTGGTTCAACCAATACGGTGTTGCACTTATTAGCAGCTGCACACGAAGCAGGCGTGGATTTTACGATGAAAGACATCGATCGTATTTCACGCGGCGTGCCTTGTGTTTGTAAAGTTGCGCCAGCAACTGCTAAATATCATATGGAAGACGTGCATCGTGCGGGTGGTGTGATGGGTATTTTGGGGGAACTAGATCGTGCGGGTGTAATTCATCGCGACACCCCAACTGTCCATGCGCCAAGTATGGGTGCTGCTTTAGACCAATGGGACATTATTAAATCTGGGAACGAAGAAGCTAAGAAATTATTCTTAGCAGCGCCTGGTGGTATTGCAACAACTATTGCTTTCAGCCAATCGATGCTTTGGCCATCTTTAGATACTGACAGAGCGGAAGGATGTATTCGTGATAAAGCCCATGCTTACTCACAAGATGGTGGTTTGGCAGTGTTGTATGGCAATATTGCTTTAGATGGGTGTATCGTAAAAACGGCGGGTGTCGACGACAGCATTCTTAAGTTCACAGGCCGTGCGCGTATTTTTGAATCGCAAGATGATTCTGTTGCTGCAATTTTGAATGATGAAATTGTTGCAGGTGATGTTGTTGTGATTCGTTATGAAGGCCCGCGTGGTGGCCCAGGGATGCAAGAAATGTTGTATCCAACCTCTTATCTAAAATCCAAAGGATTGGGTAAAGAGTGTGCGTTATTAACTGATGGTCGATTCTCTGGCGGTACATCTGGGTTAAGTATCGGACATGCTTCGCCAGAAGCTGCTGAAGGTGGTGCGATTGGTTTGGTCGAAGAAGGCGATACGATTGAAATTGATATTCCAAACCGTACGATTAATTTAAAAGTGGATGATGCAACTTTAGCCAAACGTCGGACTGCGATGGAAGCAAAAGGGGCAAAAGCTTGGAAGCCTGTGAGTCGTGAGCGCGTTGTTTCACCTGCATTACGTGCTTATGCAGCGATGAGTACATCTGCAGCAAAAGGTGCGGTGCGTGATGTATCGCAAATCGAAAAGAAATAAGGCGATTTATGATTCACACATCTTTAGCTAAAAACAAAGTGGGTATCAGCGCTGGCGTGACTCAATATGAAGATGAGCATGGTCTTCATTTTTTATCAGTAGAAAATAGTCACGCAACAGCGACCATTGCTTTGCAGGGTGCGCATGTGATGCATTGGCAACCAAAGTCTGCGACGCAGCCGGTATTGTGGTTGTCTAGCAATGCACGTTACACCGAAGGTCGTTCAATACGTGGAGGTATACCAATTTGCTGGCCTTGGTTTGGCGCACATCCAACGGATAGTAGTTATTGTCCTCACGGTTTTGCGCGTGTCATTCCTTGGAAAGTATTGCAAACAAGTATTTTGGCGAATGGTGCGACACGTCTATTGCTAGAAATGACGCATACGGATGTCACTAAAAAACAATTGTCTTATGACTATCGTTTTGTTTTGGCAATCACGGTAGGGCAGACCTTGCGCTTGGAAATGATGACAACTAATTTGGCTAGTCATCCATTCATGATAGGCGAAGCGTTCCATACTTATTTCAATATTAGCGATGTAGATCATATTGAAATTACTGGTTTAGAAAACTTAATGTTCTCAGACAAAGTGGCTGGTTATCAACGTAATGTACAACATGGCCCTATTAAATTTAATGGGGAGTTTGATCGCGTCTATTTAAATAGCCGTCGTGATTGTGTGATTCATGATGCTGGCTATGAACGTAAAATACGGGTAACCAAATCTTGTAGCCATACGACAATTATCTGGACGCCTTGGGGCGAGAAAGCTGGCCAGATGGGTGATATGGGTGCAGATAATGAATGGCGAAGAATGATTTGTTTAGAGTCAGCCAATGCCATGGAAAATAGCGTGACGATTTACCCGAATGAAACTCATACTATGGTCACAGAATATAGTTTAGAAGCTTTGAACAAGTAGGCTAATTTGTTGTCAACCAACTGTCGGATTAATGCGTTGAATAATTACTTGGATTTGATACATATCAAGTTCGAGTGAAAAGCTAAAAAAATCTTTCAAAAGCGTCAAAATATTGAGTATCATTGCACTTGGCAGTAGTTAACGTTTTATATGTAGTATTGTTTAAGGAGATGTCATGAAAGCATTATTATTATCAGTTGCTGCTGCATCGTTGTTGTTAGCTGGTCAAGCTAACGCTGATGACGGCGCAAAAGCATTGGCACAAAAAAGCGGCTGTTTAGCTTGCCACTCAGTAGAGCAAAAAGTTCTTGGCCCAGCATACAAAGATGTTGCAGCTAAGTACAAAGGCAAAGACATGGAAGCTAAGCTAATTGCTAAAGTTAAAGCAGGCGGTAGCGGTGTTTGGGGTCCAATTCCAATGCCAGCAAATAGCCCACAAGTTAAAGATGAAGATATCAAAACTATCGTTCATTGGGTATTGTCACTGTAATCTAACAACCTTAGATTAATCAGAATAAAAAAAGCCAGTCCAAAAGACTGGCTTTTTTGCTTTCCAATTAACCCGATTAAGATTTTTTAAGTTTGCTATGTCGGATTGAATAGACAAAGTAAATGACGATGCCCAAGCCCAGCCACATTAAAAATCGCGTCCAAGTTTGTTGTGGTAAAAATGCCATTAATGCGCCACAAGAAAGCATGCCTAATGCTGGAAATAGTGGGCTAAAAGGATTTTTAAATGGTCGCTTTAATTTGGGTTGCGTTCTTCTTAAAACAATGACGCCTAAACATACTAAAACAAATGCAGCTAAGGTTCCGATATTTACTAGTTCTGCAAGTGCACCTAGTGGAATTAGGCCTGCGGCAACCGACATAATGAC
>JAHEEA010000021.1 GCA_024640945.1 Candidatus Methylopumilus sp. | reverse complement strand
GAAGCGCTCGATAAAGAGAAAGCGGAGGCGCAGCGAAAGGTTGTGACATTCTTTGTGAAAGCACCACTTGCATGATGTCGCCATCAAAAATATAGCGCTTTGCTTTTTCAACAGCCGCTTTAAAATTCGCCTCACCAAATTCTGACACCGCTTCATTCGCAGGCATAGGATGAGATTCTGGAATCGCTACCGACTGGCGCAAACGCTTGATTAAATCAGCCAAACGAGTGCGCGCATTGTTGTAGGCATTCGCTTCTGCTGGATTGGCGTAAACAATGAAATAAAGCTTACCTGAAAGATTATCAACGACTGCTAGCTCTTCAGACACCATGAGTAAGACGTCTGGCACATTGATATGATCTGCCTTCACGGTATCAGCTAAACGACGTTCAATATAACGCACGGTTTCATAGCCAAAATAACCAGCTAAACCGCCAGTGAATCTTGGCAAGCCTTGATAAGGAGGCACTTTAAAACGACGTTGATAATCTTGTACGAAATCTAAAGGATTCGTATCCTGAACGGCCTCAACCACCTCATTGTTTTTCAACACTTCAACATTACGGCCATGAGCAACAATGCGTGTTTTCGCAGGCAACCCAATAATTGAATAGCGCCCAAAGCGCTCTCCGCCTTGAACGGATTCTAAAAGATAAGAGTAAGGCTGATTAGCCAACTTAAGATAAAGCGAAAGTGGCGTATCGAGATCGGCAAACGTCTCAACCACAAGTGGAATACGATTGTAGCCTTGTGAGGCTAAGGCATTAAATTCTGATTGATTAATTGTGTGCAACATAAAAGACCCCAAATTTTAACAAGTAAGCGCGGACGTAACCGCTGGACAATGGTGTGATTAACGCCACCATCGCCAACTTGTTTGAATTGAAAAAATTTGAGGTACTTTCATAGTGGTTAGCTAAGATTAAACCGTTGCAAGCTGCGCACGCAATTCAGAAACAATCGTGTTATAACGATTTGGATCTGTATCTTTACCCGCGCCAAACACTGCTGAACCAGCAACGAAAGTATCAGCACCAGCACGTGCGATTTCAGCGATATTTGCTGCGTTCACGCCGCCATCAACTTCCAACCAGATTTCACGGCCAGTTTGTGCTGTGTAAGCGTCAATTTTTGCACGCGCTTGACGAAGTTTATTCAATGTTTCAGGAATGAATTTTTGGCCACCGAAACCAGGGTTCACTGACATTAAAAGCACCATATCCACTTTATCCATCACATGGTCTAGGTAATGCAATGGCGTTGCTGGATTAAATACTAAACCTGATTTACAACCATGATCGCGCACCAAAGCCAAGCTACGATCAATATGATCTGAAGCTTCAGGATGGAATGTAATGATGTTTGCACCGGCTTTAGCAAAGTCAGGAATGATGCGATCAACTGGCTTCACCATCAAATGCACATCAATCAAAGCACCTGCATTTTTTGAGATCTCACGGATAGACTCACAAACTAAAGGGCCAATGGTTAGATTAGGCACATAATGGTTATCCATCACGTCAAAGTGAACAAGGTCAGTACCTGAAGTAATGACGTCTGTGATTTCTTGACCTAATTTTGCAAAATTAGCAGAAAGGATACTTGGAGCAATTCTAAATTGTTTAGCCATAATGAATAGTGATTCTATATACAGTAAAAAGCATTATTTTAACCGTATTTAGCAAGGAATTAACATACTAGCGCTTGAATTTCTTGCTTAAGCTTTAAGGATGCAGGAAAATTACGAAATGCATTTAATCACTGTCGGTGTAAATCACACCACCGCTCCTATCTCAATACGCGAAAACGTTGCCTTTCAAAACGAAAGTCTGGCACAAGCACTTCGCGATTTAACCACGCATGGCGTGAGGGAAGCGGCGATTTTATCGACTTGCAACCGTACAGAACTTTACTGCAACACCAAACATCCAGAGCAGGTTTTATCTTGGCTTGCCAACTATCACAAGCTCAATCCCGAACATATTCAGCCTTACACTTATACACTTCCGAGCGATGAAGCCGTTAAGCATGCATTCCGTGTCGCTTCAGGCTTAGATTCTATGGTGCTAGGTGAGCCGCAAATTCTTGGCCAAATGAAGCAAGCGGTCAAAATTGCAGAAAGCGCTGGCACTTTAGGTACACTTTTACATAAATTATTCCAAAGAACATTTGCCGTCGCTAAAGAAGTGCGCACCAACACAGACATTGGCGCGAGTTCACTTTCGATGGCAGCTGCTTCCGTACGACTAGCCGAGCGTATTTTTGGTAATTTAGAAAATCAGCACGTTTTATTCATTGGTGCGGGCGAAATGATCGCTTTATGTGCGAAACATTTCGCTGCGCATAAGCCAGCCTCGATCACGATTGCCAATCGCTCTTTAGAACGCGGTCAAGATTTAGCAGAAAACTTGCACGGCAAAGCGATTCTGTTATCTGAATTACCAGAACGCCTCGCTGAGTTTGATATTGTAATTACCAGCACTGCTAGCCAACTGCCAATTGTTGGCTTAGGCATGGTGGAACGCGCTATTAAAGCCCGCAAACGTCGCCCTATGTTCATGGTGGACTTAGCTGTTCCACGCGACATCGAACCAGAAGTCGCTGAACTCGATGATATTTTTCTCTATACTGTAGACGACCTTTCACAAGTCGTGCAAGAAGGCTTGGGCAATCGCCAAGAAGCGGCGATTGAAGCAGAAGCGATTATCGTAGAACGCGTTGATCACTTCATGCACTGGCTAAAAATCCGCGATGCAGTCCCGACTATTCGCGCATTACGTGCTCAAGCAGAAAAAACACGTTTGAGTGAATTAGAAAAAGCACAAAAAGCGTTAGCTAAAGGTGAAGATCCAGCTGCAGTGCTTGATGCCTTGAGTAATGCACTCACTAAGAAATTACTTCATGGTCCAAGTCATGCACTTAACCATAGCAGCGGCAGTGAACATGAGCAGTTAGAATCTTTGCTCAGGCAACTTTACCAAATCTAGCGACTCCAAGTTAGTATCACCAACGTATCTAGCAATCACATTTAAATAAAGATTAAGCAATGAAACCATCCATGATTAAAAAACTCGCTACTTTAAGCGAGCGTTTAGACGAGCTAAACAGATTACTCAGTAGCGAAAATGCCACTGCAAACATGGACTCATTCCGTAAGCTGTCTCAAGAGCATGCGGAAATCACACCGATTGTTGAGCAATTCAGAACACATGAACAGGTTGAAGCAGATATTACAGAAGCACAAAAAATGCTCAGTGATCCTGACATGAAAGAATTTGCACAAGAAGAAATCGAAAGTGGCAAAGAAAAATTAGAAGCCGTCGAAAACGAATTACAAAAATTATTACTGCCAAAAGATCCTAATGACGATAAAAACATTTTCTTAGAAATTCGCGCGGGCACTGGCGGCGATGAATCTGCTTTATTTGCAGGTGATTTGTTCCGCATGTATTCACGCTACGCAGAACGTCAGCGCTGGAAAGTTGAAATTGTTTCTGCAAGTGAATCTGAAGTCGGTGGCTACAAAGAAATTATTGCAAAAATTGAAGGTCAAGGTGCGTACTCAAAACTAAAATTTGAATCAGGCGGCCACCGCGTGCAACGTGTTCCTGACACAGAAACACAAGGTCGAATTCATACTTCAGCATGTACGGTTGCTGTGCTCGCAGAAGCAGATGAAGTGAGTGATGTTGTGATTAACCCTGCTGAGATTCGTATTGATACTTATCGCGCTAGTGGCGCAGGTGGTCAGCATATTAACAAAACGGATTCTGCAGTTCGTATCACCCACTTACCAACAGGTATTGTGGTGGAATGCCAAGATGACCGCAGTCAGCACAAAAATAAAGCGCAGGCGATGAGTGTTTTAGTAGCACGCATTAAGGATGCCGAAGTCCGTGCTCAACAATCTAAAATTGCAAGCGAACGAAAAAGTTTAATTGGTTCTGGCGACCGTTCAGAACGCATTCGCACCTACAATTATCCGCAAGGTCGTATTACTGACCATCGCATCAATTTAACGCTTTATAAAATTGACGCGATTACTGAAGGTGATATGGATGAACTGATAGGCGCACTCGCTGCCGAACATCAAGCAGATATGCTAGCCACATTAGGTGAAGATAATTAGATCGAAATATGCTTTGAAAACAGCCCCTAGCAATCGCCAAACACTCATCGCAAAAGTTGAACATTCTGGATTCAGCTTTTGCCCCAGCACGCTCATGCAAGCTTGGTTATTAGAGGATAAATCAGAGGCCTTGAGCGACTGGCAAACTTTTGCAGACAGCTGGAATAACATGCCACTTGATGAATATATGGCAGATGGCGGTCGTTATCGTAGACGTCGTTATGCAGTATTAAGCTCGCAAGCTGCTAGCAATCAAATTACTTTAGAGCCTCACCAACCACACTATCAAAGTCTGGATTACAACACGCTGAATGGTGGCGTTGCTCGAAACTTTGAGCCTATTTTGGCCGAAACGATTCATAGCAATAGCATGCAAGCTACACTGAAGTTTTGCCAAGCAACATTCAGTGAACTCATGCCAAATAAATCTTGGCATATTGAATGCCATCAATTTCGCATAGAAGCGAATAGCGACGAATTAGCAAAACCAACTCCCGAAGGCGTACATCGAGATGGGGTGGATTTTGTATTAGTGATGATGATTAAACGCCAGAATATTTCCAGTGGCACCACCACGATGCACGATCTAGAGCAAAATAATCTAGACAGTTTTACGCTCACGGAACCACTGGATTCAGCCATCGTGAATGATAAACGATGCATGCATGGCGTAACCCCCATCGTCCCAATAGACAATACACAGCCTGCTTATCGAGATGTGTTAGTAATCACTTTCAGAGCCATTTAGGCTTTATCAATGTCACAGCAAGCCGCTAAACATCAAGCACACCCAAGTGCAAATCCCTTACGTAATTTAAATTTTTTTAAATTACTCAGTTATCGGGTATGCATGGTGTTTTCATATCAAATTATGGCGGTCGTTGTTGGCTGGCATTTATATAGCTTAACGCACGACCCCCTAGCTTTAGGTTTAGTTGGGCTCGCCGAAATTATTCCTTACTTTTGCTCCGCCTTATTTGCAGGCTATGCGGTCGACCACTACTCGAAAAGAAATTTCGCAATTCTGTCATCGCTTGTTTTAATGCTTAGCTCGCTCACACTTGCAGCAGTCGCTAGTGGAATGATTACAAAATATCCAACGCTGGTTATTTATGCTTCCATCGGCCTGGTTGGACTAGGAAGAGCGTTCATTGCACCTTCATATAGCTCGATATTCGCAATTATTTTACCTAGAAAAGAATATGGAAAAGCTAGCGGCATTGGCAGCTCGGCATTTCAAATTGGCTTGGTAACAGGCCCTGCATTAGGTGGGGTATTAGTTGGCTGGACGAGTGTCACGATTGCTTATTTAGTTGCCGCCAGTTTTGCTTTACTGTCGGCACTTCCATTACTGATGTTGAATATCTCACACCAAACAACAAAACCAGAAAAAGCGGTATTTGCAGGAATTGCAGAAGCAGTGAAATTTGTTGTAAACCACCAAGTTATTTTAAGTGCTCAAGCACTCGATATGTTCGCAGTATTGCTAGGAGGGGCGGTGGCGATGTTGCCAGCTTTTATTCATGATATTTATCAGGTAGGCCCTGAAGGACTTGGCATATTAAGATCATCCCCAGCGATAGGCGCAATTATGACTGGTATTTATTTAGCTCGAAATCCTATTCGAGAACATGCCGGTAAATATCTACTATGGGCCGTGGCAGGTTTTGGTGTTTGTATTATTGGATTTGGACTTACCAGTCACTTCTGGGTTGCTGCTTTCATATTAGTACTCTCAGGCATTTTTGACGGCGTTTCTGTCATTTTAAGAACAACGATTATGCAGCTTTCAACACCAGATCACATGCGAGGCAGAGTAGCATCTATCAACGGGATTTTTATTGGCTCATCAAACGAATTGGGGGCTTTTGAATCAGGCGTTACCGCAAAATTATTTGGACTCGTGCCTTCAGTTGTTTTAGGTGGGCTCATGACGCTAGGCGTGGTTGCAACGACCGCTAAACTAGCACCAAAACTTCGCAACTTAGATTTAAATCATTTGGAATAACATCCAAAGTGGCAATTAATAATTGCTACTTCTGCCCGTCGCGTAACTATTTTCTATATCTTGCTGCCACTCTCCACAATGTGAACACTTGTGGTCATGCATGGTTGGACACAATACTAACTGCGCACTATTACAAAATTTACATGCCAAACTTGGCTTATTTTTGTGCGTAACTTCATGATGTTCTGTTGCAACCTTGGTACTTCCAAGGGCGTACTTGTTATCCATGATTTCACTCCTTCAATCCCTAATCTCGAAGAAAAGATCTTCTAATAAACTAACGAATGAAGCACCATCATAAACCTAAAAAAATTTCTGTCTATAGGCAAAAATTGAACCAAAGTTGATATTGATAATCCATCAAATATTACCCAATAAATACCAGGGCCAAGGCCATGAAAATACAATTACATTACCTATCATTATTATTACTTTTGCTTTGCACCACCAGCCATGCAGATCCTTCACCAGAACTCATTTACAACTTAAAAGGCACTGTTGTTAAGATTCACACTGTAACAAGTACGGGAGGCCAAGGTAGTGGTTCAGGTGTTGTTGTCGCTGAAAATTTAGTGGCGACCAATTGCCACGTTCTTGCAAATTCATTAGGCAGCAACATTTCAGCGATGGGGGAAACTTACCAACCGATTGGCTTGAGAGCGGACTGGAAACATGATGTCTGCATCATGCACTTTGCTTTCCTACCTTTAAAGCCAGCAACACTAGGTGATAGTGAACGTCTGTTTTATGAGGCTGCAACTTTCTCAGTAGGATTCCCGGGCGGACCTCCCAAACCAATTACAACCACCGGAAAAATCAAAGCACTTTATGCCATGGATGACAGTTATATCATTCGCACTTCAGCCTCTTTTCAAATTGGTGCAAGTGGAAGTCCGCTGTTTGATGAACAAGGCCGATTAATTGGCATGAATACCTTTAAAAGTCCAAGTAAAAGCAATCATTTTTATAGTGTCCCGGTGAAATGGATCAAGTCGGCAATGTCCTTGCCAGAAACGGACATAGTGAAACAAACTGACACGCCATTTTGGGATGCGCCTTTAGATCAAAAACCATATTGGATGCAAGTAGTACTCCCTTCGCAAGGAGGGCAATGGAATGACCTGCTCCAGATTGCTAGCGCTTGGCTTAAACAAAATCCAAATGATCCCGAAGCTTATTATTACTTAGGACTTGCCGAACAGAATTTAGGTAAATCGGTTGAGGCTAAAACAAAATTTAAAAAAGTATTGTCACTCAATCCTCATCATACCGCGGCCGTACTAGAGTTAGCCAAAATGGCTAAACAAGAAAACAACAAACCTGAACTCACTAAGTTGCAACAACAACTCAGCTTTCTGGACGAAGACGCTTTAGAGCTACTTAACGATATTAAAAACTGAGAATATTTTGAACATTAAAAAACTTTGCATAACACTAATCTTAACCACAACATTCATCACTAATATTGTGCACGCTGGCAGCCTTCAAGAAGCTAAAAATGCAATAGACCAAAAGAACTACAAACTAGCGCGCGAAATATATGAAGTATTGGCCCAAGAAGGCGATGCAAAAGCCCAATACAATTTAGGATTAATGTATGCAAGTGGAGATGGCGTCTCTTACGATGCTGCTCAAGCTGCAAGCTGGTACAAGAAATCGGCAAATCAAGGTTATAGAGAAGCGCAATATGCACTGGCGGTAATGACATTTAATAAAGAACTAGAAGATTTAGATTACACCCAAGCCATTAAATGGTACCAAGCAGCGGCAGCCCAAGGTCATATGAGATCACAAGAAAATTTGGGGATGCTTTTTTATCGTGGCGATGCCATTGAGCAAGATATCAATTCATCAATCTATTGGTTTCAATTAGCTGCCAATCAAAATAGTAGCGAAGCGCAACAATATCTCGCCTATATTTACAGCAATGGCGCAATCCCTGAAGATTTAGTCAAAGCGGGTATGTGGATGATGCTTTCTGCTGACAACCCAGATTCAAGACATAAAAACAAACGCACGAACCTGCTGAAATTTCTGTCCTCAAAAATGACGACTGAACAAATCTCACAAGCAAGACAGTTAGCAAATAAATGTGTTGAACAACAATTTAAAAATTGCCAAGCGCTATAGGTTAAAATTGCGGTTTTAGCCGCACATCAAATGGGATCAAGCATGAAAATTATTGTAGATAAAAAGCCAAAAAAATCGGCATTGGAAGCACTTAAAGTGAGTGCATGGCCAACATGGGAGAAAGAAGTTTCAGTATTCCCTTGGGTTTTTCCAGAACAAGAAATCGCTTATATTTTAGAAGGTGAATGTGTTATTACGCCAGAAGGCGGAAAGCCAGTCGCGTTTGGAAAAGGTGATTTAGTGACATTCCCTGCAGGATTAAAAGGCACATGGGAAGTAAAGTCACCATTACACAAGCATTACAAATTAGAAGGCAATGCGCTAACCCAAATCTTACGCAGAATTAAATTAAAACTTAAATTCTAATTAATGAAAATCATGAGTCTTTATTCATGAAGACTGATAGCGCATCTTTTAGTGGTAAGCGTAATATTCATTCAACGCGATGCACTTAATGCAAAGCACCTTAAACAAAAACTTGGAGAAATATTATGTGGACAAAACCAGCTGCTACTGAAATGCGTTTCGGTTTCGAAGTAACAATGTACGTAATGAACAAATAATTCTTTTTAAGAATTGTTGTTTAAAAAAGACAGCCTAGGCTGTCTTTTTTTGTATGTGAAAAACATAGACCGTCAAATCAGCTTCTTTTGTTTCTTCTAATGACAACATCACATGCCCAGTTTGTTTACAAAAAGCTTGAAAATCTTTCACCGCCCCTGGATCAGTTGCATAAGCTTTTAGGATTTGGCCTGACTCAAGTTCAGCAAGCCCTTTTTTGCATCGCAAAATTGGTAAAGGGCATTTAAGTCCTCGCGTATCCAGTTCTCTATCAAATTGCATCAATGTCATCTTTCATGATTGATATTCAACGAATGGAAAATCTTCACGCGCCCAAGCTAAAATTCCACCCCGTAAATTATATGTTTGCACATCGATCTTATCCGCTATAAAAGCAGCTGCTTGCGCCGAGCGTATTCCGCTATGACAATAAAAAATAATTTTTTCGTCCAGCGTTACATCAAACTCTTGATCAGGAATGAGTGATAAAGGAATGTGAATTGCGTTTGGCAATACACCTCGCACAACCTCATCAAGATTCCTAACATCAATTAAGCGAATCTTTTCGTTTGCCATCATTGCCATTACGGCTGGCGCATCAATATCTAAATATTTATACATAAGTCCTAGTTTTTCAGAAGTGCCAAACATTCATTCTTATTATCGCTATTACGAATACTGTAACAATAACTACGAGTATTTTTAATCTGCGCTAAACACATATTTCTTGAATCTGATTCACGAATTGAATAGCAATAACTACTCTGCTGTTTTGTTTTAGCCAAACAAAAATTTCTTTTATCTTGATCGGAAATTGAATAACAATCGGCGTGAGCAAGTGAGGTAAAAAGCAGTCCCAGCGGCAATAAAATCTTTTTGTTAATCATAAATTAAGTTTGATATAAGATTAATCACGCAATTGTTTTAATGCTCTTAAATTGATGAGTGATGGAATCACAATCACAAAAAGAGAAATGAATAATGGCAAATCAAACATCTGAGTAAACGTATTTTTCTCAGTCAGAATAATTCCAACATAGCTGAACACAAAAAATATTACTAAAGCGTAATTAAGTGCCTGTGCAATCGTATTTTGCTTAAATTTATTTTGCTTATATAAAACAAAAGCCGTTTTCAAAGGTACTGACACAATAAGTGCGTATAACAACACAGCCGACAAAGACATATTAAGTGGGTCATGCTCTGGCTGGTTCGGAAACAAAGCAACGCCTAAAGCAATCCAAGCTATCGCTCCTAATACATTCATTGCAACCGTCTTTTTATGCAGCATTTTTCTTCCTAAGTAATATATTTTAAGTGACTGATACAGCCGGCATGGCAATCTGTAGCACCAAACTTTTCGATCAAAATCTGACCATCTGTTAATTGGTTTATTTTACATTCAGATTCAACAAAGCGCTCAACAGAAAGCACAAAAGCTTGCGGTGAATTTAATAAATAATCGATATGCCATCTCAATTTTTTATCTTGAGATAAATGTCTTTGAATGCGCGCTTCAAAATTCTTCTTTGCGCTACCAGTGTAAATGTATAAGCCAGCCGGAAAATAAAATTCGCCCAACTTCCCTACCATTAGGGTTGTTTCATTTTTTAATCCTATGAATAACTGATAAGTAATATATGGATTCATGCGCATTCAGCCAGGCTAAATTTCCAAATTTAGTATAGTTGAAGATTAATACTTTTTTACATCCTCATCATAATATTGAAACATTTGAGAACTATTATTGAAATATGGTCAAAAGCCAAAAATAGTAAATGTGTTTAGATAAGGAAAAAACATGCAACAGTACGTCAAAAACGTTAGCAAGAATCAAGGCTTCGATATTGCAACAAAGTTACAAAAAATGATTGATAGCAAGCTAATCCGCGAAGAAGAGTTAATCGCCATCCAACTAGAATATGAAGATGAGCATTTAGAAGATTGGAAAATTCACTTGAACCAAGCGAATACCAACCAAATCACACACTAAATAAATTAGCTACGATGATCCAAAAGGCGCCCAAAGCGCCTTTTTTGTTTTTAGCGATTCCTCCGCAAAAATCTACCTTCAAATATTGTTATTGTTTACAATAACCCCATGATTACTTCACTCATTATTATTTTCGTTATTGCTTATGCAGCAATTGCGCTTGAGCATCCGATCAACATCAATAAGTCTGCCTCCGCATTACTCGGCGCAGGTTTATTGTGGACTGTTTATGCCATCGCGACCAACGACCATCACCTTGTTGGTGATCAACTCAGTGAATCGCTTGCCTCTACAGCGCAAATTATTTTCTTTTTAATTGGCGCCATGACGATTGTAGAAGTCATCGATGCACATAACGGTTTTGAAGTCATTACCTCAAGAATTAAAACGACTAAGTTATCTAGCTTGATGTGGTTGGTTGGATTCGTCACATTCTTCTTGAGTGCAATTTTAGATAATTTAACTTCAACAATCGTGATGATTTCTCTTCTCAAGAAGCTCTTAGACAAAAGAGAAGATAGGCTACTATTTGCAGGCATTGTGGTAATTGCAGCGAATGCTGGCGGAGCGTGGTCACCAATAGGTGACGTCACCACCACCATGCTATGGATTGGTGGGCAAATCACTGCAACTGCAGTCATCAAAGGTGTTTTCCTTGCCTCAGTAGCTAACCTTTTAGTACCACTCGCCATAGCGAGCTATCAACTTAAAGGCCAAAAAATTACAGCGCCTTTAAAACAAGAAAACAACAGCATCAATCAAACGACAAGTTTTGAACGAAATACCATGTTCTTTATGGGGCTTGGTGTACTTATTATGGTACCGGCATTTAAAACCCTCACACACCTACCTCCTTTTATGGGCATTCTCTTTGGCTTAGGTTTGCTCTGGTTAACGGGCGATTTAATTCATCGCAATAAAGAAGATCAAGAAAAACAGCATCTAACATTAGCCCATGCACTGATGCGCATTGATATGAGTTCAATTGTATTTTTTATCGGTATCTTATTAGCTGTTGCCACACTCGAACACACACACATCCTGAACGCACTTGCTGCATGGTTAGACCAATCCATAGGCCGCCAAGACTTGATTGTCACTATTATTGGCATAGCTAGTGCAATTGTAGATAACGTGCCTTTAGTTGCCGCATCGATGGGCATGTACGACCTATCTCAATACCCAGCAGACAGCTTTTTATGGGAATTCATGACTTATTGTGCCGGCACTGGCGGATCAATTTTAATTATCGGCTCAGCTGCTGGGGTTGCTGCGATGGGCTTAGAAAAAATAGAATTTATTTGGTATGTTAAAAAGATAAGCTGGCTTGCCTTAATCAGCTATTTTGCCGGCATTGCGGTTTATATTTTGCAATATAACCTCACGCACTAATACCTCAAATCGAATCAAGCAACATCTTGCTAAGGTTTAAAAATAGGTTCAATATTCATTTTGCTTAGCACATGGCAAAGCTACGTAACACATAAAATCAATTAAAAACTTTAGGAGAAAAGAATGAAGAAAGTATTAGCTTTATTAATCGCTTTATTTGCTTTAAATGCTGTTCCTGCTGTTTATGCTGACGAGCCTGCGACTGCAGAAGTTGCAGCCGAGCCATTACCTGATGGCGTAGCGCCATTGCCAGATGTAGTACCTGCTGAGTAATAAGATTTAATCGATAAAAAGGCCACCTTCAAGGTGGCCTTTTTATTTAATCAACTCCAATCAGATAGCGGTGATACTATGAACTTCACATTCATCCATCTTTACAAATACCACCATGGCTATTGAAGAACCAAAATTTACGCTACTTGAAAAAGACCAAGCTTTTGAATTGCGCTTATATACACCCAAAATCATTGCCGAAGTCTTAGTAAATGGAAACATGAGGGAATCTTCTAGCAAAGGATTTCGATTAATTGCTGATTTCATTTTTGGAAACAATACAGCGCAATCTGGCAAAAGTGAGAAAATCAGTATGACGGCACCAGTATCCGTCGAAGCTAGCGCAGAGAAAATATCAATGACCGCACCTGTCGGAGTTCAGCAAGCAAGTAAGGGCTGGAAAGTATATTTTGTAATGCCAAGTCAATATACTTTGGACACACTACCTAAGCCTAACAACCCTCTAGTTATCATTAAACAAATCCCTGAGCAAAAGTTTGCAGTGATTCGATTTTCAGGCTTGGTGAATGAAGAAAAAATGTGCAAAAAAATATCTGAGCTAGAAAAATGGCTAACTAGCAAAAAATTAAATCCTATTGGCAAACCTGAACTTGCTAGATACAACCCACCATGGACTTTGCCATTCTTAAGACGTAATGAAGTAATGGTGGAAATTGCTTAAAGGACTAAAGAAATCTGACACTTGCGTGCTTCTTTAGTAGTGGCTGATGACTGAATTCAACCGAGAATCATTAATAAATTACTGTAACAACATCAGAATCTTCTTTTAAATTAAACTCGAAACATTATATTTTTTATATGGCGATATAAATGGAACACTCTTATTTAATACTGAAGTCTATTCATATCTTCGGTGTCATCTTACTGATGGGAAATATTATCGTGACAGCATGGTGGAAGTTCATGGCAGATAAAACCAAAGACCCAATTGTTATAAGCTTCGCCCAAAGACAGGTAACGCTTACAGATTTTGTATTTACAGCCCCAGGCGCATTACTGGCCATTACAGCAGGAGACGCTATGGCTTATACCTTTATGGCGAATACTTGGGATATTCAGTGGCTAACTTGGGGGCGTTGTCTATTTATTGCATCTGGCATTATTTGGATTACAGTCTTAATACCAACCCAAATCAAGCAAGCTCGTATGGCAAGTGACTTTGCAATTAGCAAATCTATTCCTGAGGAATATTGGAAGTTAAGTAAGCAATGGAATATATTCGGAGCCATCGCCGTTTTTCTTCCACTCATCAACATTTACTGGATGGTCTTTAAGCCAGTCTAATATAGCCGTAAAAAAAGCCCACATTTGTGGGCTTAATTATTGGTGGCTGGGGGCGGAATCGAACCGCCGACACGCGGATTTTCAAAACTCTAAGTGACTGTAAATAAACAGTTTTTTCATTGTATTAATTCTACACCTATTTACCCGTGATATACGCAGCGACTTGAATGGCTTGATCTGGCGCCATTTGGCGGCTGTGATACATCGACAGATTGGTGTGTGCGATAGCTAGAAACGTAAGCAACAAAAAACCCGCGATTAAGCGGGTTTAGTGTATCAATCTACTTCGTATTGGTGGAGCTGGGGGGAATCGAACCCCCGTCCGCAAGCCCTCCACAGACAGTTCTACATACTTAGCTGTGTTGTTTGATTTAACCTATTCCGCACCAACGAGCAAGCAAGAAATAAGCGAGTTACCTTAGAGTTAATGAAGTGCTAAGTAACCCAACACATCACGTATCCCATGTATATGACACTGCCATGACTTTCGTCATCCACCCCATGGGAATGATGGTGCAGCGTCCAGCCGGATTAAGCGGCTAGAGAGTAAGTTTCGTCGTTTGCGACTATACTTTTTTCAGCTGTATTTACGAGGGAACTGAGCCTCGGTATGCCCTGCACTGCTTTGCAACCCACGTCGAAACCTGGTCAGCCCCAGTTAGTTGTATTTCAGTCATTACTAGATGGTGCTGTTCTTGCATATTTCAAGAGACACCATTAATAATGGTTCTGATTATACGCTACTCTCTTTTGCTGCTATCCATTTTTCTATAACACTCAATCGCCAGCCAACAGTTCTAGTACTTAGCTTAAGTTGCGCTGGAAATTCATTGAGCGAAATAAGTCGATATATTGATGATCTCGACATACTAAGCATTGAAACTAATTCACGCATTCTAACAATTCTATCTAATTCCATTTTTATCTCCTAAGTATTTAAATTATTCACGTCTTATGACGCAATTAAATTTAACTTCTGAGTTTTTTAATGGACAACCAGAATCATATGAATGGTTCGACTACCCAATTAAGCATCGAACTAATATACATAAGCGTCGCGTAACACGACGCTTATGTAATTTTTAAAGTTAATTATTTACAGTAAGAATTAGTGTCTGTGCCACAACTTTCTTTCTTACCATTGCAGCAAGAACATCCGCAATTACATCTGCATCCACATTTGCCTTTGATAAGGTATTTGACTAACGCAGCAATGGATAGCACCAAAGCAACATTCATTAAAATGCACATTGCAATTGCGTGCATAGGGATTGTTCCATTAAACATTTCATACATAATTCTCTCCTAAAGTTAAAAAAACTTATAACGACAGACTTTCGATACTTGGTTCGGATTAGTCTAGCCAATAAGGCGCAACAAAAGCGAACCAAGAACCCACTGCAAAAAACAGTAACGAGATGCCATAAATCACATTCGACATCTTTCTTGCCTTCATACAAGCTTGCGCCAGTTGTTTGTCTGCTGGACAAGGTAGCTTGGACGAACGCCACTGCATGAGCCCAGCAAGCAGTAATAACGTGCCTGCGATACCAAACACAAGTGGCTTATGCTCACTAATCCAAATCAGTTCTGGCACGTTACTCACCAATCCGATTAATACTGCCCCTAAGCCTAGGCTTACTAACAGCGCCGGAATAGCACAACAAATAAGCGTCGCACTGCTGGTAAAAAGAATTAACCAGTTCACTGCTAATACTTTCTTCATCGATAAAAGTTGAGAATTCACAGTCATTACTTCACCTCTTTCATATGGGTATGATCTGCCTTAATTTCAACAAGTGTCTTGTTAATATACTCAACACTAGCAACATCGTAGCCAGCGTCTTTAATTAACTTGGTGAATGCTTCTAAGCTCATGGTTTTTTGGTCTTTAAGTTCAACTACCACCATACGGCTTTTTAAATCCACCCAAACATCTTGAGTTGAATCCAATTCACGCAATTTCTTATTAATGCCTTTTGCGCAAAATGCACAAACCATACCTTTCACTTCAGCGTGAATAGAAGTTGCAGCAAATGCTGTGTTAGTAAAAATTGCTAATACTGCAATAACAAATAGTTTTTTCATGATGATTCCTTATTAAAAAGTGAACATTAAATTGAGTCTAGGTGTGCGCGATTGGCTATCCCATGGGTTTGTAACACCCAACTCAAGAAAGTAGTTTTGATTGATGAGTCTTAACGCTGGCGTCACTTCATTACGCATCGCCATGTTTTCTGTGGTGCGTGCTTCAACGACAAACCAAGGTTGAGTTTCCTCAAAACTTGTTTCGTATAAAGAGAAGCCACCTTGAACGCTATAGGTGTCATATTGAATATGTGGTGCACGGACCATTCTGGCTTTTGCCAAGAAATAGACACGTGTCGTTTCATAATCAAACTGAACGCTTGGTGAATAAGAAAACCCACTAGAGTCACCAGACGCCTCGCCTATGCCAGTCATAAACCATAAGTTGGCCTGACCGCTAGGCATATTCCAGCGTTTGATAAGTCCCGTGTAGTTGATGTTAGTAATGAGATTGGTTTGCTTCTCTCCTCTCATCCACATCGTTTCCACGCCAAAAGCGTGACCCACTGCGGGAGAGTAGTTCAGCATGAGCTCTTTTCTGTCTGTCGAGAACTCACTCATTAACATTGCGCTATCTTTGAATCCCATTAGCGCAGCTGCTTGAGCTGGCAATGTGATCAATAGCAGCAATGCAAGCGATAATCTTGCAAGCATGATGCCTCCGAAAATAATTTAAAAAATTACGATGCGTTAAGCATCAATCGGAGGGCGATGATCTGGAGTGATGTGATAAGTAGAAGAAACCCACATCGCGTGATAAGCGAGTGAAGGGGCTTGAAGAACGACTTTATAAACAAGCTCATTGAGTGGTGCTGCAAAACTTGTGCAGAAGCTACAATGCTGACAATGTGAATTCTTAACAGGATGCTTAATATCATGGTGCACAGCAGATCCATTTAAATCAGACTCATGGCAAGAATGTGTCTTCTGGGCAACTTCATGCGTCGTCGCATTCGCTAATTCCATTTGCGTTGCAGCATAAGCCGCACCACTAAAAAATAGTGGCGTCCAAAGCAGTAACAGCAAAGCAACGAATTTACGAATTGACTTCATATTACTTATGATACGCTTCATATAAGTAAAGTTCATCTATTAATAAATGAGGTAAAAATGCAGTGGATTGTCTTTAAGTATGCGATTACAGCTGGAATGGTTGTATTGATCTCAGAGATTGCTAAACGCAGTGATAAGTTAGGTGGCTTGATTGCCGCTCTGCCATTAGTAACTGTTCTAACGCTGATTTGGCTCTTTATGGAAAACCAATCCAGCGAGAAGATTGCTAATCATGCTTGGTATACCTTTTGGTATGTCATCCCAACCCTTCCAATGTTTTTAGCGTTTCCTTGGTTACTAAAGCGTTTTAGCTTTTGGTCAACTATGGGCATTTCTATCATCATCACCTTTGTGAGCTTTTATCTTTTCGCCAAGCTAGTTAAAGGTTGGGGAATCGACTTGATGTAATAAGTTTTTTCTGTGAGGCATTTATGTTAAGGGTAAAAACTAATGAGTATAACCGTCGCATTGCCCGATGCTTAATAGGCGAGCTTCTCAGCACTTAGCATTGGTGTAATTTTTGAGTAATGGCGTTCAATCATTGCAATTGATGTGCCCATTTGTTTAGCTAGTGTATGGATATCTATACCTTCTGTAAGAGCAAAAGTCGCATAGGTATGACGTAAGCTATATAAAGATCTAAATTTTCCAGCCATGTCTTTTCGAAGTCCTGATGAATTCATCAAGTTCCTAAATACGCTCTCAAAGCTTCTTGGCTTATGGCCTTCATGCGTCACAAATATTGGCTTATCTAGTCTAGCGGCAATTACTTCATCTAAGTTTTGATAGGGGAGTTTTTGAATTTGGATGAGTCTATTTAATGTATCAATTACAGCAGGTCTAGCAATCAAGTAGCGCGGACCTGTTTTGCCAGATACCCATATTCTTAAGTATCTCTTTTCCCCAATCCAGTGCCACTGAAAATGCAGCCATCTTAACGGTAATGACTCTGTACCTTGCCTAATTCCTGTGTAAAGTAGGAACTCTACATAGCATCGACATAGCTTTCTGAAGTCACTGAAGATGGGCATAAATCCACCTTTCTCCCATTCAGGCATAAAGGCCAAAAGCTGTTCAATTTCTTCTTTATTGAAGGCAGGCCGCGGACTACCTTTTTCACCTACAGCACTTAATATAGGAACAGGTTTATTGTCGTGAATATAGCCTTGTTGCCGAGCTGTTTTAATTACGCGATTGTATGCGCTAGCATGATTACGAAGGGTACTGCCTTTAGGCTCTCTTGACATTTGCGTTAAACGCCAAGCTTCAAAATCTGCAATGTGTTTAGAATTGATAGCACTCACCTCTATTGAGCCAAAGAACGGCACTAGATATTTTCTGAGCACTATTTCGTAATCGTTATAGGTCTTTTTCCACTTCCTAGCAGCTTTAGTTCGCTCCATTTCATTCACGACATCTCTAGCGATCTGGGCGAAAGTCCTAGTGCTTAGAGATAAGCCGTTACTGATGTTGATCTTGGCTGTTTCATAAATAATGGCTGCTTGAGACTTGGCTGCATCAGCACTATTTTTTCCAGTAGATGCTTGATGCCACTGACCAGTAGGTAATTTAAAACGACATTGCCATTGATGAGAGTCTGGTCGTTTAAAGAGCGTGATTTTGCCATCATGAAATTTGATGGTTTCGGGTACTGATAAAGAATTGGTTTGAAATAAGCTGTTTAAGTTTTGCATATTAAGCGTCGTGTTACGCGACGCTTAATTATGTTTTCTGATTAGGAAAAGAGCGATCGATAAATTATGAACCTATTGCGCTACCTTTAATGCTTTTAGATTTATAAATGCTGGCAATCCAAACATCACAAAAGTTAGTGGTATTGCCAATAAATCCCAACTAAAAAGAATGTTTGGATTCATATAGCAGAAAAGAATGGAAAGGAGCACACAACAGACCAAGGCGGCATAATTTGCGAATAGCGCCAAGTTACGTAAAGGCTTTTTGTTTGCGTAATAAATGGCTAATGCTGTAACAGATGGCGCGGCAACTATACATACGTATTGAAGAACAACTAATCCAAAGTTATGTTCAAAACCATGTTCCGATATATACATGCTCAGCATCAACCAGCTAAGGCCTAACCAAGCGATAGCCCCAACTATATTCATCCAAAATGTTTTTTTATGATTCATTTGATCTTGCTTTCACTAGCGTCGCGTAACGCGACGGTTAAGTTTTTAAACATATAAAATCACGGTCTATCTTGCCACCTTACTCGATCGCGAACAGAAGACCATAAGGCAGAATACTTTTCATCACTTTGACTTGGTGAGTAGGGCTCTTGTAGTAGCTCTTGAAAAAACATCTCAGGCACTTTTGAATGTGATTCATTACAAATTATTGTCCCAGACTCCCAAGATTCTCCATCTTTCGAGGTAAGTCCTATGTTGTGATATGAGCCTTCTTGGCCAGATATAAATTGATGTTGCTCTTGTAATATTTCAGGCTCTTTGCTGAGCTGGGCAATCATTCGCATCTTGAATACAAAGGCAATGGATTTTTCAGCATGGAGTACATACTTCATAAAATCTAGGTGCTCCATCGTATCTAATCCGAGATCAGTGAGTATTACTATAAATTGTTTGCCGTCAGGATTGATTCCACTAAAAGCTTTTGGCAATAACGTTCCTTGTACGGCTAAGTTGCTAAACCACTGACAAAACTCCCCGATTAAGGCCGCACTATGATCTTTCATTATGAGACTTTCTAAAAACCACCCAAAGAATAGCTATCCAAGCTAGTTGTTGGAATATGCGAACTTTCAACATCCCATCGGTGTAGAAAAAGCTATTCAATTCTTGATATCCGAATATAACAAATGCATTCATCAAAACCACAGTTAGTGAATAGATTACATTTAGAATAATAAACGGGATTTTTATCTGCCTGCTTATTGCAGTTTGTATCGATGTAATCAGTATTAACAAGGCTAAAAGGGCTTTGAAGATAACAAAAATCTTGAAAAGTAGTAGTCCATCTTCAGGTGTAAAGATCAACAAATACAGATCTAAATAAGGCTGCATGCCTATACCATATAAAGCGATAAACGCTATCGCTAGTGTTATTAAAGTTGTGTTTCTATTGGGTATCATTTATAAGTCTCACATAGGGCTCTGGCGAGGGATTTTCCAGAATAGATGCTGGTTTCTTAGTGTAAATAAATCACCGCAAACATATTTAAATACTTCATTGTCATATTCACGATTGAACTGAAACCATCTGTAGTCGTAGGTTTGATTGGGCCTGAAGTTGTTTCCGAAGCTCTTATCAGTTGGAATAAATCGCTCTCCAGTTCCCCTAGTATCACTATAAAAAACCATACTTCTAGTTGCCGCATTACCCAATAGGCAATCCAAGGACTTTTCTTGAATCATGGAGAAATATTGGTGATTTACACCAGAAATTTTAATCGTCTCTTGAGTGGGTGACTCCCAAAGAACGCGATAGGTTCTTATCCAGTATTTGCCAATGACGTTGCTATCGACGTAATAAGAACGGTTATCTTCAGAGCCTGTTTTAATCCAATCACAAAAGCCATTTTGTGAATAAACAGCTAATAAAAAAGTCAGGCATGTTATTTTTTTACCCATCTTATATACTCGTCACTTTTACAATAGTTTATTGTCATACTATGCTCGAAGTAATGCAAACAAAAATCACTGGCGTAGTTGGCAACCTAATAGAGCAGCCAGATTGCGACGCAATTGTTAATTCAGCACACCCATCTATGCTGGCTGGATCTGGCGTTTGTGGTGTTATTCATAGAGCAGCGGGTAAAGAGTTAGAGGCGCATGGTAAGCAGTTTGCACCTCTTAAACTTACTGAAGCAGTCATAACACCAGCGTTTAATCTCAATAATAGATACATTATTCATGTTAGTGCTCCGAGATATCACGCTGAAGCTGAGCCATTATTCATGCTTGAGAAAGCATTAGTGAATACACTCAGGCTAGCAGAAGAACATCAAATAGCAAGAATTGCACTACCAGCTATTGGAACTGGGATTTATGGATTTTCAATGAGGGATGCTGTTAAAGTTTATGCTCAATCAGCAAGCTCATTTAAACAATCAAAAGTATTAAAAGAAATAAGATTTGTTTTTGTGAATCAGGAAGATGCTGAAGCATTATTAAGATTTCTTTTCTAGCATTTCTTCATTAGCCATTTTAATTTTTCTAGTAGCATTCGATGGTGAGAGAATTTTTCCATAATCCTTTTTATTCTTTTCTCCCTCAACCAATAAAGCCCAAGTTCTTTTGGCGTATTGATCTTGCTGCTTTTTGATTGTCACATAATCAAACTTCATCCCACTCTTAATAGGTTCTAAACTAGGAAACTTACCTCTAGCAGCATTCTCAGCGATACATAAGGCATCACTTAAATTTTTACTGGCTAAGATGCTTAAATAAGTTCTCGTTTCTAAATTGGCAGAGGTCTTTTTGCTATTAAGCCTAATCTCTTTGGTCTTAGTTGAATTAATCCCAATGTATTTCGCTAGCTTCCATAACTGTTCTTTTTTGATTTTGTTTTGAAAGAACTCCGCTTTAGCTAATACCAATTGAAAGCGGTTATGAAGTGATGTGACTCTGATCTTATTAACTTCAAACTGAATCTTTGTGGATGGTGTTTTTTTCTCTCGGCTATCTAACTTTGCCAACAACTCCATAAAGTCATCTAACAACTCTTGTTTAGGTTTTGTTGGATCAATGCTGATCAAAATACGATCTTTAGTGTTCTTGTTAGCAAACAGATCTTTGCCTGTTTGATCCCACCACTCAATAAAGTGTGTTGAGTAGATATCACCAAACTTTTTATATACGTCTAAGACCTGATCAAAGTTCTCTGGTAATTCGCTTTGTGGGATGACTTCATTCAAATGTACTTGGCGATGCGCAAGCCAATAGCTCGGACTTATCATCAAGTAATAGAACATGTACTCATGTTTGTAATTTGCATTACCTGTCACTTGGCGCCATCCAGAGCCGAATCCGAATAAGTTTTTCATATAAAAATATTATATCAAATAACTACGACTATATTTTGTATAAATTACGCAACCATAAATTTCTGAAAAAATGCTCGACATGGTGATTAACAAACAACTCAGTTAGTCACCATGTTGTTAAGCATTCAGCCTAACAACTTTTTTAAATATTGCCTTTGGCAGAAAGTACTAAAAAAATGAAAACAGTTTTTATTGCATCAACTACTAACGTAGCTTTCTCTAACTCAGCATTAGCAACATTAAACGGTTTGCGTGAGCGCCGTATTACGTGGGAAGCGACTGACTATAAAAAAGCAAACGAAGGTCTCTATGCTTTGTTGGCAGATTGCTTGGATTTGTTTAACAGCAAATTTGTTACTGCTACAGATGATGATCGCAAAACATTGCGTGGTGACTTGGAAGTTAAGCTAAAAGCAGATGGCTTAAAAGTACAACGCAATACAACAACACTAACGATGTTTGTACGTTATGTATTTGGTAACGATCGTAAACGTGCTCACGCATACACCTATGTGATCAAAGCAGCGATTTCGCATGATGTAAAAGCAGCAGCTCTTGCTACTTACATTGCGGATGAAGGTGGCATTGAAGAAATCAAACGCAAGATGGTGATTAAAGAAGAAACACTTATTAAACGTGCTGAACTTGCGAAAGCACAAGAGGCGGTGGTTGCTGATTTGGAAGTGGCGAAGATTAAACCGCTTGCTAGTGTAAAGCTTGGCAACATCAAAGGTGACTACGCTGTATTGGTCGCTAAACCTAACGTGAATGGAGACACTGACATCATTGGTGTACTAGGCGATGTGAATGAGGCGCTATACAACGCTTTATTGAAAAAGCTTGCTAAACAGCATGTAGAAGTGACAGCTGAAAAAACAGCAATGGCAACGGAAGTGAATGATTTGCTAGATGTGCCTAGCAATGACAACACATTAGTTGAACAACTCGCTGCTTAATTAGGCAAACAAGGGGCACGTTCTGTGCCCCTTTTATATTCATTTTTTGGAGAAACATGATGAAGTGTGAAGAAAAGTACGCACCTCAAAATTTAAATGAGGTGCTTTATCCAAGTACGGCAGTTGAGCGTCGTATTAAAGCGTATGCGAGCAAAAATTTGGAAGGCCATATTTTATTACATGGCCCTAACGGCACTAGCAAAACAACAATTGCTAATTTGTTACCTTACGCAATTGATGGTCAACACTCAGTCATTGAGGACAAGGATTTTGAAGATGTATTGGGTCAAAAAAACTTAAAAGATTATCTGCGTAATGCTTGTTCTATAAATCAGTGGTCAGTTAATGCGCCGAAGTTTTATATGGTATTCCACGAGTTTGATAACAACAGTTCAAAGCTACATAAGTTATGGACTGCGATGGATGACTTAGGCGATATGTTGATGGTGATTATCACTACCAACGAGCCAACGAATATTCATAAAAGTGTACGTGATCGTTGTGATGTTATTAGTTTGCCTGCCGTTACAGCAAAATCATTTTTACCTCGTGCTCAATATATCTTACAAGCAGAAGGATTGATTTTACCGGACCATCAAGTCGAGTTTCATTTAGCTAAGTGGGAGCAGTTTGGAAGTTTACGTAAGTACCTGCGCTGTTTGGATGAGCTGTTATTTTTGAACAGTAGCGGATTGCCAATTCCTTCTGCTCCTCAACCCATTAAACCTTCACTGTCAGTTGTTAAGAAAAAGGCTTAACACTATCAAACAATAAGCGTCGCGTAACGCGACGCTTATATTGCAGGCGCTATTCCTAATGCGTTGACATTAAATCAACGACCTATATAATGTATAGGTGACTTCGAAAATCAAACCTTTGCCACTGGTACTTAACGACGCCAACTATCTCTCAAAAATGAGAGCAGTATTGGCTAATAGGTCTTTGTTCCTTACAGATCATGCAAAAGGAAGAATGAAGTTACGAAAAGTATCAAGTAAACAAATTCACGATTGTGTTGCTAAAGGTGTAATAGAAGAACCCGCGCACATTACCGCACATGGAGATTGGTCTGCTACCGTTGGTTACTTTACTGGCGGCGACTATATCAAAGTAGCTACAGCAATTTCTAAAGATGAAAAAGGCGAACTTATCGTGGTTATTACGGTGATTATATGAAATATCATTACACAGAATCAGGCTTAAAAAGTATCTACTTATTAAATGGATATGAAGTTGTTGAAACTCCATATGGAAAAGCTACGTCTATTGTCGATGTTGAAGGGCTACACAAACTAATTGGCTCTAGCTTATGTAGAAAAAAACATCTCACTGGTGCGGAGTTTCGTTTCATCAGAAAAGAAATGGGCTTGTCTCAAAGTGGATTAGGTAAAACGCTTGGAGTTACGGATCAAGCGCTTGCGAAGTGGGAAAAAACTGGAAGAGTACCCAAAACAGCTGATCGCTTCATTCGCTTGCTTTATCTAGAAAGCATTAACGAGAATGTCAAAATTCAAAGTTTCATTGATAGAATTAACGAAACTGATCGCGATGACCATTCAAAAATGGAAATTGAAGCTACATCATCTGGCTGGAAAAAAGCTGCCTAATATATAACTGACAAGCGTCGCGTTACGCGACGCTTGTCTAACTTAGATTAATTCAACAGCATTACGCTTCATATCATCATTCGCATCAATATATTGCTGTGTGACCATAATTGATTTGTGACCTGCCAAACTTGCTAAGACACGAACACCAATCCCCTTTTGCGCTAAATTTGTAATAAATGACCTGCGCCCTGAATGTGAACTAGCACCGTTAATCCCTGCTTGTTTGTAAGTCCAAAAGAACCACTGACATAATCCATTAGGACTAAACCCTAATCGGTTCTCGGTATGAAATAACGGCACATCTAAATGCCGTACCTTTCTTGTCGTTAAGTAACTAGCCCATTCATCTTTGAGTTTTTGTGGAATGAATACTAAACGCCCTTTATCCCCTTTGGTCTGAGCTGCACTTAAGCGTACTTCGTTTTTCAAACTACCGTCATCGTTTAATACATCGCGCATTCTCAAGTTAGCGATTTCACCCACACGCATTCCCGACCAGAAACTAGTCAATATCATTGCGCGATCCCTTAATGCGTACTTTTTAGTGCTGATAAAACGAAGAACTTGATCTAGTTCTGATTGAGTAAATGTCTTTGCTTGTGCCATTTATAAATATCTCCTGTAAAGAAAAGTATTTATATATTTTGTTTTCTTTGGCAAAGATGGACAACCGAAAAAGGCACTAGCGAAGGATCAATAAAATCAATTGGTTATGTTTTTGGTTAAGAAAAGTGTAGTTTTCTTTACCTAAGCAGCAAGTATGAGTGTAGTCCGGAAGGTCATCGAACTGTGACTTTTCCTGTTTCTATAAGCTTATGAAGCTCTATAGATGCTGTATTCCACATTTTAATGTTCTCACCAGTTATTGGCTTAAGTCGAGATTCAAAAAAATAGTTCTTTAAATTTTCTGGGATATCTTCTATATCATCTAGGGTCTTGATTATGACTCCGGGCTCATTTCTTAGTAGTGACCATTCTTTATCGTGGCCTTTAGTTCTATCTAGAGTTAGCACTTCGTCAGTAGTAATTCTAGGCCATAGATAGAAAAGTTCTTTTTCAGGGAAAAAATATCTACTCAAAAACATTTCACCTACGGCAATGTGTCCAGCTCTTTGCGATCCATCCGTGAAATTTCTTATATTTCTTGATGAGTATTTAACAATGTGATCATTAAAAATAATTGTTGATCTTTTTTTTGCAAAAATATTCCAATCGCCTTTGTAAAGTGTATTAAATTTGTCCAAATAGATTGAATAGCATTTTTGTTGATAATCGTTAATATACTTTTCTAATTGTTGTAAGTCAGACCCCATCAATTCCAGTATTTTTTTAATTACACTAAGCTCTTGAACTATCAAATAGGGTGTTCCAAATTTTTGGCTTGCGTTATACGCCATGCCATAAAGATCTGGCTGAACTTTATGTTTCCCAGCTCTTAAATAGTAAATGCCAATAACACCTTGTTTTACGGCACCTAATGCATGGTGAAATCTCTGATATTGCGCATTCCCTGAAGAGCCCCTTCCTAAACAATCAGTACCTTCGATAGCTAAGACAGCTATTTCATTGCTGTTATTGTCTTCTTTAACATAAACACAATCGCAAGATCCATAATCCTGACCATTATGCGTAAAAGTTAAACCACCCTCTGAAAAAAGTCGCTGGTCATCATTTGAACCCTCATTAAACACGCGTGCGTAGAAATTACCTACGATTGGACCCACATGATCAATAATTTCACGTTTAATAATTTCGTCGCTAGATAGTGCCATTTTTTAAAAACTTATTAAGTGTTTCCAGATGTGTATTAAAGTCAAAATTTTTTACCAGCTCTATTAAATCATTTTTTGATTGTAATTTTTTACCCAGCAACTTGTTACATACTAAGTTTAATTCATCATTTGTATAGTTTGAAATCAAATAACAATTAAAGTAGGAAATCAGCCAGTTTTTGTAATTTTCTTTTTTTGGACTGTCGCTCAAGCTAATTGGATTAGAGCCTGGAACAAAACTAATTCTATTATCTTTTAAAAAGAACATGCCTAGATCATTACTGCTTGATTTGGATTTTGTGGGATGTATTTCTAAAGCTTCATCAAAATAACCACTTCTGAGATATTTTCTAAGTTGTAATTCCATACTTGATGTTGATGTTTTGGCTTCACCTACCAAAAATTTTGATGATATGTTTGGTTCTTCCATTGCCTTAGTATGATCAGTGAAATCTCTTATCATACTTAACTCAATTACATTGAACCCTGCAGATAGAACGCCGTGCTCTATAACCGATTTTTGAACTTCGCTTATAGAAAACCCACCAAAGTCAGGACTTCCTAGTGCATGTGAGAGGGGAATTTGATTCTCAGTTATAAATCCATGTCTATTGAAATATTTGCAAACTAGATATTCCAAAAAAGACTCTAGGCCATAACCTTTTTTTGATAAGTCCACTCTAAGAATTATTAGATCATTATCAAATGCATTGTTAGGAAAGGCTTCTTTTAGGGTTTTTTTAAATTCCTGCTCACTATTAATCTCAACAGGAACAATAGTTTTATTGTTCTCTAAAAGATAATTTCTTCGTTCTGAAATATAGTGGGGAGTATTTTTTAATGCTAAATTATCGAAAATGCCCGTGACAAAATTGTAGTCGAGTGCATTATAAAAAATTTTAAGAAGCCCTTTAGGCGTAAAAGGGTAAACATGATTTTCAAAATAAGTTGATCCTGTAATAGCACTAAATAAAAATGCATCTCTAGGACTAACAATTAATCCTGGGCCAAGAGGAGTCTCCGTTCTTGACCCTGAAACTAATGTCTCTAAAAGCTCTAAAATTTTATTTGCATCAAGAGACATTTTTACTCATTACAAGAATTCTATCGAGCTTTTGTTTTTTATTTTTTATAGCGTTTTCACCACCATATTTTACTATTGTTGTTTTTGAAGCTGGAATTTCATCATCTACAATAGCATGAGTTGTGAAGCCAAGATCCTTGTATAAGTCAGAGATATCTTGGGCGGTATTTAGTGTATTTTTTGCACTAAGATGGACATCTCCAAGAATGAAAATGCACAACGCATTATCTTTCATCACCCTTTTTAATTCCTTACCAACTTCTTTCATGGCAGACAGATAGGTATTTCTTTGTTGAATTAAATTGTCAGCAAGTAAATATTGATTTTCAAAATCAACACCTGCAAACCATAATCTGAGACGATTAGAATGAACATAGTCTAATGTATGGTAATAAGGCGGGGATGAAATAACTACATCAACTGATCTATCTTCCAATTTAAGACTTCTAGCATCACCGAATATTACCGTGCCATTAGTTGTATCTGGAACCTTGTCTGAATACATTCTTTTCGCCTTTGAAATTAAGCGAGGCAAAACCTCCCTATATTCAGCAATGGGTTTGGGGTTTGGTATATAAGGAATTATATATCCAGTTCTCATAGATAAATGAGTTGATCTATGCCCATGAACTATTCCTAGCAGGCAACCCAAAAGAAAATCTCTACCATCGGCCAAAAGTCTTTTTCTGATTGCAAGAATTTCTTGAAGGGTTTTTTCATGGTAAAACTCTTTAACCCATTCAGGAACGTGGTTAGTTTCAGCCTTAAGATCAAGATCTTTTATGGACTCTAAATAGATCAGTTCATTTGATAGGCCACGTCTATCAAATTTTGATTTAGTAATTATATTTGCATAAGGATTCAAATCGTTAGCTATAGCTATCCTACCCATATTGTCTGCCTCTAGCGGAATTGTCCCAACGCCAGAGAATGGATCGAGTATTGTGTTACCTTGCGCACTAAAAATCTCAATTAAGAAATGCGCAAAAGACGGTTTTATTCTCCCGACATATGCGGAAATGGAATGCATCCAAACACCCCAGTTTTGTTTTGCGTATTCCCCCTTTGTCCATGGGCGTGTTTCTAGGATAGCTAACTGTGTCTTCAACGGTGGCAACTTCACTTCAATTCTTTTCTGAAAATTAAACAATAATGGTGAACAATATTACTAGTCCAGGCAAAAGGATAACCAAAGGGTGCTAATGCAACCTGATCTTGGCACCAAATTTTCTCATCTTTTAGTGTATATTTTTCAGTTAGTTTCTTGGCTAGATCCCAAGCAAGCGGATAGTTTACTCCGCCTTTTTTCACGTTTTTCACTATTACGACAAGATAGCCGCCCGGTTTAAGAGCATCATAAATTTGAAAATACACATCTGCAGTTCTATCAATGAATTCTTGATAAGAGTCGATATTTCCCAGATCTATCTCTTTATCCGAGTATTTAATGTCTAAATTTCGCTTACTTCTCTTCTTCTCGAAGTCACCTGTACTTCGTTGAAGAATATTCCAATATGGAGGAGAACTTATCGAAAAATCCACTTGCTCAATACTATTTTTTTTGAGAATTTCTTTAAGATTTTCGCAACTGCCATGAAAAACTTTTTGTTTTGTTCTTAAGCGGGTTATTTCATAATATTTTTCGTTCAGTTCAATCCCGACTCCTCTTCGTGCCGTCCTGTCACATGCAACCATAGTCGACCCAATGCCATTGAACGGATCAAGAACAACTTCACCCTCTTTAGTGAAGAAATTTATGAAGTCCATCATCATTGTTGGTGAATATGTTGCTGGGTGATCTTCTGAATTGAGCCCTGCCGCTGAAGTTATGGCTTTCTCTTCTTTTATATCAGACTGCAATGCGTCGAAAACGAACCAACTTTTTGAGAATCGTGTCCAGTGCTTTCCCGTTAGATGGTTTATCTTATTTGATAGGGAATAAGCTCCATCCTCTGGGTTTAAAATTAGGGCATCTGCTTTTGACAGGTCTCCAGAAGGATTGTAAAGGGCGACATCTAGCCAATTATCCTTAAATTTTTGAGGGATGCTATTAAATACTTCGCTAACTTTAATCTGATCTAACTTGATTTTAGCTAATTGATTTGTGGTCTCATCTTGAAAGGGTACAATTTTTCTTTTCTCAGAATGGAAAAAATAATACTTTAATTCACTCATTGGATTTATTATCTTTCATATATATAACGCTGATTTTAACATTTAAAACCTGCAGTTAAATTAGCTTTTAAACTAATTTAACTAGATCCTGTTGTCCAGCCTTAATCTTCTGCCGCGCTTTTTCAGCTTTAATGGCTTTTTGAGTGTTCTTGACTTGGTTCTTCATTCCCTGAATCTTGGCTTGATCTGGGGTTAGTGGTTTCTTAATAGCACTAGCAAATTCATAAAAACGCATAATAGTTATCCAATTTTAGTAGGTGTAAAAGGCACATTACTGCGCCCGAATTGATATTGAGCTATCAATCGAGCGTGAAGATCATTATCAGCAAAGATAACTGTCTTCAACCATGTTCCATTTACTCTTGCTTGTACTTGATATCGATACATATAACTATTTATCAAACATAAGCGTCGTGTTACGCGACGCTTATGTTTTTATATCATCCTTCGCTAGTGCTGAAAGCCAGCACTTAAGTTAGTACTCGCTGTTTCTATCTGGCTATCTAATTCACCACTTTCAACCGCAATCTTGATAGTCTCTAATGCTTTTACTAAGTCCTGTGGACTATCAACTTCAACGCTAGGTTTTCCTTTTGCTAGCTCTAATACGCTAGTGCCGTACTTGATAGAAATACACACTTTCCCATTAGCTGAAATAAACCACCAAGGCCTAATGCGTTTAGGCACTTCTAGTTGTTTCCGCAATCCTGTTTCTTGATCTTTAAATGATCGGTATTTTTTCACTACAAATTCAGTGCCTTCAATTTGGCTTTTGGCTAGTTGTATCTGTTCCCATAAGCGATGCGATAGTTTGTTTCTGCGCTGCTGAGCTGGCGCAATGTGTTGTGGTTTAGTTGCTGCTGTTAGTTTCAAAGTACCTAATGTGCTCATTTTTTTCTCCTGTTAGTGAATGGGCACTTAGTAAGTTAATGTCAGATTCGGTGAATGGACAACCGATTTATTGGCGATCTTTGGTTTTGACTCATTTTTTACCAGTTTTAAGTGGTTTTTCTTATACAGGCATAAATACTTTTGCGAGTTGCTAGGTTACAAAGTTAGGTCGCATTAAGAAAAAAGAAGTTGCAGTTGAGTTAAGTGAGTTAGTTACTTAAGTCACTAGGGGTTACAAATGAGTAACTCTGACTAAGCAACACAAACAGCAACTTTTTTCTCTTGCCTTCAGCGACTAACTCGAAGCAACGATCTTTTCTGATCGACTCCTATTGTAACCAGCACAACCTCGCAACTAAGAAACTTAAACAGGAGAAAGGAAATGAGAGAAATAGCGGTAAGAGGTTTTACTAACGAGAAATTCAACACAACATTTGGTAAAGGATTATTTAGACGCGCAGTATTTAATGGCAGTGTGGAATTAAGAAATCCAAGTCTTAAATATCTAGTGGATTACTATCAATATCCAGAGTGGGAAGCACTAGCCAAGGATAATAAACAAATGGATATTATCAATAAGCTAGATGGATCAGGTATGCCAGAAAATGAAGATTTATTGTTTAGTTGGCTAGTACATTACGATCCACTAACCAAGACCAAAACTAAAGTTGATGGGTATTCAGTTTATTCACCAAGCACTCAAGAGTTGTATATCGAAATCAATGATCCCAATAATCAAACTTTTGAAGAGTGGTCATTGGATGTTCACAACTGTAAAAGTCTAGGACATCACAAGCCTGTGTTTATTGCTACGAATGTAGACTTGAATTAGCTTAAATAGGTGTCTTAGACATGCGCTAGGGCACCATAAAGCTGAGATCTTTTAAAATTAAGCGTCGCGTTACACGACGCTTAATAGCAATGATCCAAAGCAAACTCCCATTTATGAGAAATAAGAAATACTCAAGCTGAAAGCTACATATAGAAGTGTAATTACACCAATAGCCATTAAGGCTTTAGCAAGGAATAAAACATACCTATTAGGAAGCGGCGATGGGATCACATTTATAACTTTTGCTGAACCCTCATCTGACTGAATATAACTGTTAATCTGATTATATGTGTTGGGAGGAAAATATAGATAAGAAATAGTTATTTGGTCTTTTGGCACTAATTTATCAAACAGAATTTCATCGCCACCAGTTGCCGTTGGAATCTGCTTATATGGTTTATTTGGAAAAACAACAAAATCAGGTGGTAAAAACAAGTGACCAACTCGAACATTATTGGCAGTGACTGATCCGCTATTACTTATAACTATACTATGCGTAAAAACATCAGAGTTATTCTGAGTTCGTAATTTAAAAGCTGAAACATGACTATAGTAAGTAATCAGATTTGGTTTGGGTTTAAATATTTTATCTAAATACTTACCCAAAATAAGCGTTGAAAAGGGTATAACAATTCTTGAAACTAAATCCCAATTAATTTGCATATTAACTAGCCTTTTCTAACTTGAAGCTGACTTGGTAACGATAGAACTCAATATTTTGAGCTACAGCTAAAGCACGACGAATACGTTGGTCATCCTCTAAGGCGATGATAATCCCCTTAACTTTTTGATTTGGCTCAGCGAGCTCTTGTAATACATATCCCATATAACGCTGA
>JAHEEA010000029.1 GCA_024640945.1 Candidatus Methylopumilus sp. | reverse complement strand
GCTTGCCTGTCTTTGAAGGTTATGGCTTATCTGAATGCAGTTCCGTCACAACACTTAATACGCCTCTAAATGAAAAAATAGGTAGCGTTGGCAAAGCCCTTCCCAACAGAAATATTCGTATAAGTAAAGATGAAGAGATTGAAATTAATATCAATCAATCAGTCCGTTATTTAGGCATAAAAACCGAAACATCTACCTGGCTAAAAACAGGCGACTTAGGGCACATAGATGACGAAGGGTACTTATTCATTAATGGCCGTAAGAAAAATGTACTCATTACAAGCTACGGACGAAATATATCGCCTGAATGGCCTGAGTCATTAATACTTGGTACAGGCTTATTTGCTCAAGCGTTGGTAGTTGGTGACGGCAAGCCATATTTATCAGCCATATTAGTGCCAGTTTCAAACCAAATACCAACATCGTCAGTCACGACTGCAATTGACCAGATTAACGAACAATTACCAGATTACGCACAAATCAAATCCTGGTTTACCAGCTCAGCGTTCACGCTTGAAAATCATTTAGCGACTGCCAATGGCAGACTAAAACGTGAACAGATTACTTCTCAATACGCTTTAAAAATAGAATCCTTATACGAAACGGCAGGTGTATAAAAATGTCCTTTTTTGAAAAATTACAAAAAGAAACAGAAGCAGAACGACAGGCCTTATTTAATTTACCTATTATTAAAAAAGCTTCTGTAGGCGATATCACTTCAAATCAATATATCGCATTCTTGAGCCAAGCTTTCCATCATGTCAAACATACCACCCCTCTTCTAATGGCATGCGGTAGCCGACTAGACTATCGGTATGAATGGCTAAGAAAAGCTGTTGCTGAATATATTGAAGAAGAAATCGGCCATGAAGAATGGATATTGAATGATATCAAAGCTTGCAAAGGCAATCCGGAAGTCGTGAGAAACGACAGACCTCATCTCACTACAGAATCAATGATTGCTTACGCTTACCACCAAATTGATCGCATCAATCCAATTGGATTTTTTGGCATGGTGTTTGTACTAGAAGGCACAAGTACAGCGCTTGCTACAAACGCAGCTGAAAAAATACAAATATCATTAAATCTTCCTAAATCCGCTTTCAATTATTTAAATTCTCATGGCAGTTTAGATATTCAACATGTGAAATTTTTTGAAGAATTAATGAATCAAGTCACCGATAAGGATGATCAATCTAACATTATTGAATGTGCAAAACGTTTTTATACACTTTACGGCAACATATTCAGAAGCCTACCCAATGAATAATAAAAACATAAAAAAAACATCAGGTTATAAAACAATTATTACTGGCGCAACCGGTGGTATTGGTCGTGAGATCGTCAAAAAACTCGCTTCTCAATGCGAGTACATCATTTTGGTGGGCTTATTGGCAGATGAGCTTTCAACATTAATTGAAGAACTCAAATTAAATAACGCTCACGTTATTGAAGGAAATATTGGGCAATTGGAAACAAGAAATAGAATTAAAAACCTTGCCAAATCATTGGGCGGCGTCAATTTACTTATCAATAACGCAGGCACCAATAATTTCAATCTTTTTGAAAATCAAACAGCAGAAACCATTGGAAACATAATGGATGTCAATCTCATCGCGCCGATGTTATTAACAAGCGACATGATTTCAATTCTGAAAAAAGAACCGCAAGCACAAATCATTAATACTGGCTCAATATTTGGCTATATTGGCTACCCTGGTTTTAGCGCCTACTCTGCTAGCAAGTTTGGTCTTCGTGGATTCAGCCAAGCTTTAAATCGAGAGTTGGGCGACACAAATATTAAAGTTCGCTATTTTGCCCCTAGAGCAACGCAAACCAAATTTAACAATGACAAAGTTGTAGAAATGAATCAAGCGCTCAACACAAGTATGGACACCCCAGCTGAAGTTGCAACTCATTTTATGAAGTTTTTAAACCAATCATCTAATGAAATGAAAATTGGATTTAAAGAATCTTTTTTTGTATGGATGAATAATTTTCTTCCATCCATACCTGATAAATCAATCATCAAACAACTCCCTATCATCAAACAATATCTACCTAAACAAAAAGGACAGAGCAAATGATTAAAAAACTACTACTATGCAGCGTCCTATTTGCTAGCTTGTCAGCTAATATTAGCTTCGCTAACATGGATGAAGACTTATTCCAGCTACAAAAATCTTGGGAAAAACTTAAATACCAAACACCTTCTAACCAGCAAGAAAAAGGCTTCGAGGAATTAGCACAACAATCAGCAAAGGTCTCAGCACAGTACCCAGAAAAAGCTGAGCCACTGATCTGGCAAGGAATTATCGAAGGTACTTTTGCTGGCGTTAGAAACGGGATTAGTGGGCAATTAGCAGCTTTGACTTTAGTAAAGAGCGCAAAAACAAGATTTGATGAAGCACTTAGAATCAATCCTATTGCGCTTCGCGGCTCCGCTTATACGAGCCTGGGCTCACTCTATTACCAAGTTCCACCTTGGCCAGTTGCTTTTGGGGATAACGATAAGGCAAAAGAATTATTAGAAAAAGGGCTGGCTTTAAACCCAGATGGCATTGATGCGAATTATTTTTACGGTGATTTCTTATTAAAAAGAGGTGAACTTAATAAGGCTGAAGAAATTCTGAATAAAGCTTTACAAGCTTCACCACGCCAAGGCAGAGAAGTAGCCGACGATGGAAGAAAAAAAGAAATTCATGCTTTACTGAAAAAAATTGCTGATAAAAGAAAGCAATAAGGTGCACTTATAAAACTAATGAAGACTAATCTATGAATCTTTGCAAAGTCATTTTCGGACTATCCGCGATGGGGCTTCTTTTGAATGCCCCTGCTTTTTGTGGAGAACTTCCCTACCAGCTTGGTCACCTAACACTCAAAAGTGCACAGCAACTGTTTGAGCTGAATAATCACGAACTCAAAGCTGCATCTATCATGCTTAAAGCAAGAGAAGCTGATGCAATGACTGCAGCACAAAAACCGAATCCATTACTGTCTCTTGGCGTATCAAATCTTAATCTTAATCGCAGCCAAGGAAATACAAACAATGGTAGCAACAGCCTGCAAGATCAAACCCTAAATAGCGCACTACAAATCAGCCAACTAATTGAACGTGGCGAGAAAAGAGAATTAAGAATGGCATCTGCGAATGACGCCATCAAAGCCACTCAGATGGATTTGCAAGACACAAAAAGACAATTAACACTTCTACTTAATAATGCATTTTATGATCTGTTGCTAAGCCAAGAACTAGAAAAAATTAACATTGAAAATCTCAACTTATACAAAAAAACGATAGAAGCAGCAGAATTGAGATTAAAAGCTGGCGATGTTGCATCTAATGATGTCTCAAGAATGCGCGTGGATGCATTAAAAACCGAAAACGATTTAAGACAAGCTCAAAACAATCGTCAAAAAGCGCAATCCAATCTAGCCTATTTAATTGGCAAATCAAATGAGGCTAACAGCATCAATGCTGATGATGTCTGGCCTGAAACAAATGATGCACTAAAGCCGATTAATGATGATGCAATTAACAAACGACCTGATGTATTAGCTGCTGAAATAAGAATTAAACAAGCAGAAGAAAATGAACGCTTAGCGCAATCATTAAAAACGCGTGATATCAATATTGCACTGCAGTATCAACACTTTCCTGGCCAAATGCCAGGTGCTGACGTCAATACAATAGGTGCAACAGTAACCGTTCCACTATTCACAAATTATGAATACCAAGGCGAAATTGCTCGCGCCCAAACTGAAGTTAACTCGGCCTTATCTTACAAAGAACAAGCACAATCCTCCGCTATTACTGACTTAAACAAAGCCCATTCAGACGTTCAATCCACCTTAGAGAAAAATCAACGATTTAATCAACAAATTCTACTGGAAGCTCACAAAGCTGCAGATGCTGCTGAATTTGCTTATAGCCACGGCGCTGCAGGAATTACTGATTTATTAGATGCTCGCAGGGTCTTAAGAACACTAGAATTAGATGCTGCAAATGTGAAAGCAGACTACGCAAAAGCACTAGCAGCTTTGGAAGCTGCCAACAAAACAATAGATATTAATGATTCAAACTAAAAGCGATCAAAATGATGTTCAATAAAAAACTAAGTCCGCTCGTCTTATCAATCTTACTAGGATTAAATTTTGGCTCTGCACAAGCAGCTCCAAAAATAGCAAAGCCAACATCTTCAGAATACGTTATCAGTGAAAATAGCCCCCAGTATGCTAACTTAAAAATTGAAACTCTGAATGAAATTCCAGCGCCTGCCACTGCAGCGCTAAACGGCAAAATCACATTCGATGAAAATTTCACAACCCGCATTACCTCTCCTATCCTTGGTCGCGCTATTAAAATTAACGCCCAAATCGGTGATCAAGTAAAATCAGGTCAGACCTTGGCTTCTATTGATTCTCCAGATTTAGGAACTGCAGTTGCGGAATATCGGAAAGCACATGCCGATCTTGAATTAAAGCGCAAAGGATTAGAGCGCAGCAAGTTACTGCTTGAAGGTGGTGTGATTGCCCAAAAAGAATATGACTTTTCTCAATCAGAATTCAGCCAATCCGAAGCTGAGGCTCAACGAACTAAAGCGAGACTTCATAACCTCAATATTGATATAAGTAGCCTAAGCGGAAGTGAAAATTACGCACTAAGATCGCCAATCAACGGCATTATTGTAGACAGACAAATTAATCCAGGGATTGAAGTTAGGCCAGATGCAAGTGCTCCCCTTTTCATTATCACTAACCCATCACATTTATGGGCAACGATAGATCTTCCTGAACGTGACTTAAATAAAGTATTCCTTGGTCAGCTACTAAATATTGAAGTAGACGCGTTTCCTAACGAACATTTTGCGGGGAAAGTGCAGTCAATTGGCACCGCTGTTGACTCAAGCTCAAGACGTATCCAAGTTCGCTGCACTGTAGAAAGTAAAAATAAATTAAAACCAGAAATGTATGCCCGTATCACGCCACTTAGTGCCGGAAAAGCTAAAGTAATCCGCCTACCCAATAGCGCGTTAATCACGGAAGGTTTGTATAACTATGTATTTGTCGAAACAAAACCAGGACACATTCAAAAACGTAAAGTAATTCTTGATGTTCAAGAACATGAATACTCTACTGTAAAAGAAGGTTTACAAGCTGGTGAACATGTCATTACTTCAGGTGCAATCTTAATCAACTCTGAATTAGCGGCAGGTAAATAATGTTAGAAAAGCTGATTACCTTTTCACTGCAACAAAGAACTTTCATTCTTATTACCACAGCGATTTTAATCATCGCTGGGGTTGTGGCTGTTCAGAATCTTCCAATTGAGGCATTTCCAGATGTAGAAGACGTGCACGTTGGTATCGTTACACAAGTTCCAGGGCTAGCGCCTGAAGAAGTTGAACGTGTCGTCACCCTCCCAATTGAACATGGCATGAGCGGTGTTCCCCATTTAACGCAAATGCGCTCAGTATCGATTACTGGATTATCAGTTGTAACGCTCACCTTTTCTGAAAAAACTGATGATTACTTTGCACGCCAACAAGTCTTAGAAAGACTTGAGGCAATCAACTTACCTGAAGGTTACCAACCAAGATTAGCGCCACTTACCACTGCTGTCGGTGAGGTTTTTAGATACCTAGTTGATGCCCCAAAAGACATGCCTCAGCGTGAAATACGTGCAATCCAAGATTGGCAAATTATTCCTGTATTACGCACTGTTCCTGGAGTCGCTGACATCACCAGTTTTGGCGGGGCAGTTAAAGAATATCAAGTTAATCTAGATCCTTATTTACTTAAAAAATATAACATCAGTATCGACCAAGTAAATCAAGCGATTAACCATAACAGTAGTAACGTTGGCGGCGGCTTTCTGCACCGTGGAGATGAAGCGCTAGTTGTTAGATCAATCGGCCTTTATCGCTCTCTCGATGACATCGCTCAAACAGTGATTACCTCACATGATGGCAAACCAATATTAGTCAGTGATATTGGTAAAGTGAATATCGGCAATCGCTCACGCTCAGGCATCGTGGCTTTCAATGACCGTGACGACGTCATCGAAGGTATTGTCTTAATGAATAAAGGACAAAATCCAGCAAAAGTCATTGAAGCCTTACGTAAAAAAGTGGACGACGTAAATGCCAAACTTCCACCTGGCGTAAAAATCACACCTTTTTACGATCGGACCAGTCTAATTAATCATACTGTGCACACAGTGACAGAAAATATGATTGTAGGCGCCCTACTTGTTGTTGCGATCTTAATCATATTTTTGCGCAATTGGAGAGCCGCACTTATTGTTGCAGCCATTATTCCTCTTTCTTTATTATTCGCATTCATCATTATGGATATGCGAGGAGTTTCAGCTAATCTAATTTCATTAGGTGCTGTGGATTTTGGGATTATTATCGATAGTGCCGTCG
>JAHEEA010000016.1 GCA_024640945.1 Candidatus Methylopumilus sp. | reverse complement strand
ACCGCATCTTGACGCATATTGTCGTACAGCATTGCTTCTTCATAAGACTTCGCCAAAATTTGATCATCGCTGTATGAAAAATCGCGTCTCGCTTCAATTGTTTGTACTGGTCCCCAAAGCTCATTGCTTGGCTCACGCATCCGGAAAGCTACGCGATAGAAAAGCTCAAATTCACGAACCACACCAGCGCCACCACTTAATGAAAGAATTCGTTTTTCAGTCGATTCATTCATAAGCTCAAGCATGTAATCAGCTTTTTCAGGATCGCTCACAATTTTGACACCGTTGGTTTTGAGCGAGCTATTAAGGTCTTTAGAAATAGTCAGCTTGTTGCCTTGAATGTATAAATTTTCAAAAGACAAATCAGCTAATCCACGTAACTGAAAGCCGCAAGCAGCAACAGCTAAAGCTATGAGCATGATGAAAAGTCTACGTACAAAGAAGTGTTGCATGATTACCCCACTACAATATTAACGAGCTTGTTAGGCACTACAATGATTTTACGTACAGTAGCACCATCTTCTAAGAACTTCTGCACAAATGGTTGCGCAACAGCATGTTGTTCAATGGCTTCTTTTGCCATGGTCTTAGCCACAGTAATGCTACCGCGCAGCTTACCATTCACTTGCACCACTAACTCCACTTCATCTTGCACCATTGCAGATTGATCCGCACTTGGCCAAGTAGCATCTTCAATGACGCCATCTTTACGTAGCTCTGCCCATAGTGCTTGGCAAATATGGGGCACGATAGGAGATAGTAGCAAGGTCACATTCTCAAGCACTTCTTGGCGTACGCTACGTGTGACTGCATCGTCACCCTCAACTTTGCCATAAGCATTCATAAGCTCCATCACTGCAGCAATAGCAGTGTTGAAAGTTTGGCGGCGGCCATAATCATCAGTAATTTTTTCAACCGTTTGATGCAATTGGCGGCGCAAGGTTTTAAGTTCCGTATTAAGTTCGCCAGATTTATAGGCTTCAACAGCCCCATTTTCTAAATGCGTTGCAACAAAAGTCCATAGTCGACGTAAGAAACGATGCGCACCTTCCACGCCACTATCAGCCCATTCCAAGCTTTGCTCTGGCGGCGCTGCAAACATCATGAACAAACGTGCCGTATCTGCACCATAAGTGTCGATAAGTGCTTGAGGGTCAACCGTGTTGCCCTTAGATTTGCTCATCTTAGTGCCTTCTTTTAGCACCATGCCTTGTGTGAGTAACTTGGTAAATGGCTCGTCATTTTTAAGCAAGCCAACATCGCGCATCAGTTTGTTAAAGAAGCGTGCGTAAAGTAAATGCAGGATCGCATGCTCGATACCACCAATATACTGGTCAACCGGTAACCAGTAATTCGCACGTTCATCTACCATGCCTGTGTGACAGTCAAAACTAGCGTAACGAGCGAAGTACCATGAAGACTCAAAAAATGTGTCCATGGTGTCAGTTTCGCGAGTCGCTTTGCCACCACAAGTTGGGCAAGTTGTTTCGTAGAAACTCGGGTCTTTTTTAATTGGAGAGCCTACGCCATCCATCACAACATCTTCTGGTAAACGCACAGGCAATTGCTCAGCAGGCACAGGCACTTCGCCACAGCTTGGGCAATGCACGATAGGGATAGGGCAGCCCCAATAACGCTGACGTGAAACACCCCAGTCACGCAAGCGATATTGCGTGCGACGTTTGCCTAAGTTTTTCGCGCTTAATGCTTCAGCAATTTTGCTGGATGCACCATCAAAATCTAAGCCGTCAAATGTACCTGAATTAAACAGAACACCATGTTCTGTGTATGCAGTGTTAAGTGGTGAATCAAATTCGCCATCTGCAGGCTTAATTACCGCCTTCATTGGCAAGCCGTATTTGTTGGCAAATTCAAAGTCACGTTCATCATGGGCTGGTACCGCCATGACAGCGCCTTCGCCATAGCTAATTAGTACGTAGTTCGCCACCCAAACTGGCAATTGCTCACCAGTGATTGGATGCTGAACAAACAAGCCTGTCGCCATGCCTTTTTTCTCGGCTGTCGCTACATCGGCTTCTGCTACGCTACCCATTTTGCACTCTTGAATAAAGGCTTGTAGCGCTGGATTGTTTTCCGCAGCTTGTGTGGCAAGTGCATGCTCTGCGGCAACTGCTACATAAGTCGCACCCATCAATGTGTCTGGACGAGTGGTGTAAACCTTAAGGTTGCCATTGCCGCTAACGATAGGAAACTCGACTTCACAGCCATAGCTTTTACCTATCCAATTACGTTGCATAGTTTTGACTTGCTCAGGCCAGCCATCAAGCTTATCGAGGTCAGCTAAAAGCTCATCGGCATAAGCCGTAATCTTCATGAAATATTGGGGAATATCGCGCTTTTCAACCACGGCGCCAGAACGCCAGCCTTTACCATCAATCACTTGCTCGTTCGCAAGAACTGTTTGGTCAACAGGGTCCCAGTTAACGGTCGACGTTTTTTTGTAAATCAGCCCTTTTTTGAAAAGCTCTGTAAACAACCATTGTTCCCAGCGGTAATACTCTGGCGTACAAGTCGCGATTTCTCTATCCCAAGAAATGCCCAAGCCCAAAGACTTGAGCTGCTCTTTCATGTGTTCGATATTGCTATAAGTCCAACCAGCAGGCGCCACATTGTTTTTAATCGCGGCATTTTCAGCAGGTAAGCCAAACGCATCCCAGCCCATAGGCTGCATCACATTAAAGCCACGCATTCGATGAAAACGGCTCAGCACATCGCCAATCGTGTAGTTGCGCACATGACCCATGTGCAAGCGACCGCTAGGATAAGGAAACATCGATAAGCAATAGTATTTTGGCTTATCGCTTTTCTCAGTCGCCTTAAAAGTTTGGTGCGTTTCCCAGTACTGTTGGGCGGCTTGTTCGATCTCTTTAAATGGATACTGCTGTTGCATGACAAATAGACGTTCTGTAAAGATGAATAATGGCTAAATTATACCTTGAAGCGAGGCTAATTGCTTTGCTCTTAAGTCTTGGTATTGATTGGAGGTTAGCCTAATAAAAAAGCCATCACGAGGATGGCTTTTTTATTACTGGTTTTTACCCTTACACGTTAAATCTAAAGTGCATGACATCGCCATCTTTCACGATATATTCTTTGCCCTCTAAGCGCATTTTCCCAGCTTCTTTTGAGCCTTGTTCACCTTTATTGGCAACGAAATCTTCGAAGCCAATCACTTCAGCACGAATGAATCCACGTTCAAAGTCGGTGTGAATGACGCCTGCAGCTTGTGGCGCTGTTGAGCCTTTACGCACTGTCCAAGCGCGAACTTCTTTAACGCCTGCAGTAAAGTAGGTTTCCAAACCAAGAAGTGCGTAGGCCGCACGTACTACACGGTCTAAGCCTGGTTCTGTTAGGCCTAATTCTTCTAAGAATAAAGCTTTGTCTTCGTCTTCTAAGTCTGAAATTTCAGCTTCGATTTTTGCGCAAATGCTCACCACGGGTGAGTTTTCTTTTTTGCCTAGTTCGACGATTTTGTCTAACAGCGGGTTGTTTTGAAAACCACCTTCATCCACGTTGGCGATGTACATCACAGGTTTTACTGTGATGAGGCAAAGTGGTTTGAGTAAGTGCAATTCGTCTTCATCTAGACCCAAAGTGCGAACAGCTTTGCCTTCGTCTAGGCCTTTTTGAACCTTAGCTAATACGGCGCATAGTGCAATCGCCTCTTTGTCGCCAGACTTGGCTTTTTTGCTTTCGCGTTGCACAGTTTTTTCAACAGTTTCCATATCCGCAAGCGCAAGTTCTGTATTGATAGTTTCAACATCAGAAAGCGGGTCAACTTTATTGGCAACGTGCACTACGTTAGCATCGTTAAAGCAACGCACAACGTGCGCAATCGCATCCGTTTCACGAATGTTAGCTAGAAACTTGTTGCCTAAACCCTCGCCTTTCGATGCGCCAGCCACTAAGCCTGCAATATCGACGAACTCAACAATCGCAGGTTGTACTTTTTGCGGGTTGACGATATCGATTAGAAATTGCATACGTGGATCTGGCACTTCGACGATACCAACGTTAGGCTCAATGGTGCAGAAAGGGTAGTTTTCTGCTGCAATGCCAGCTTTAGTGATGGCATTGAAGAGCGTTGATTTACCTACGTTTGGTAGGCCGACGATTCCGCATTTCATAATTTTTCCTGTTCGGTAATTTGAGGCTAATTTTTAGTGTGCAATTTTAACATTGCTGCTTCGAATTCGCCTTTTAATAGCAAAGGTAAAAGCGTAGTGCTTTGGTCAATATTTTCTTCAATCGCACGCATTTCATCGCGCGTTGGGTCTTTAAGTACGTAATTTGCGACAACATTTTTATCACCTGGATGGCCGATGCCTAAACGCAAACGCCAAAAATCAGGCGTGCCCAGCTGAGCAGCAATATCTTTTAAGCCGTTGTGGCCACCATGTCCGCCGCCTTTTTTAAGTTTGACGGTGCCAGGGGGTAAATCGAGTTCGTCATGGACAACTAAAATAGCTTCAGGCGGTATTTTATAAAACTTAGCGAGTGCGCCCACCGAGCGACCGCTAGCGTTCATGAAGGTCATTGGTTTGAGTAGCCAGACTTCACTGCTGTTTTTTAATTTGCCAGCATGTCCAAAAAATTTGGCTTCCAAATTTAGCTTGCTTCCAGTTTCCGCGCATACTTGATCCACCCACCAAAAACCAGCGTTGTGGCGGGTACCCGTGTATTCATTGCCTGGATTACCTAGGCCGACGATAAGTTGGATGCTGCTCATAAAATTGCCTTCGTTAAAAAGCATAACGCGCGCTTAGGTAACCCCAAGCGCGCGTTATTGTTAGCCACTTAATAAATTAAGCTGCTGGAGTTTCTTCACCTGCTGGAGCTGCGTCATCTGCTGCTGAAGCTGTGCTACCACGTGTTTTAGCAATACTTGCTACTGCTAAATCGTTACCGTGAGCTAATTGAACGAATTCAACGCCTTTTGGTAATGCGATTTGTGACAAGTGGATTGAATGACCAATTTCTAGATTAGCCAAATCAACTTCAACGAACTCTGGCAAATCTTTAGCCAAGCAACTTACATCGGCTTCAGTTGCAATGTGAGCAACGATACCGCCGTTAAGTTTAACGCCTGGAGCGATGTCACCATTCACGAAGTGCAATGGCACTTTAACGTGAATTTTTTCAGTTGCGCTTACACGTTGGAAGTCAACGTGTTGGATGGTATTACGTACTGGATGCATTTGGAAGTCACGTAATAATACAGACTCTTTTTTACCATCAAGACTTAGTGTCAAGATTGAAGCATGGAAAGCTTCATGGCGGAATTCCATGAATAGTGCTTTTGCATCAAATTCAACGCTTACTGGGTCTTTACCTGCGCCATAAACAATACCTGGCACTTTTGCATCACGGCGAAGACGGCGGCTCGCACCCGTACCTTTCGCTGCACGTGTTACTGCTGAGATTTCAATCGTCATTTTTACTGCTCCTAAAATTAACCAAAATTAAAACTTTTGGTTTTTCAAAAACTGCTATCCGCGACCAGATAGCAGGGGAATATGTAAGCGCCATGGGCGATTACATAAATACTTAAATATATATATTTTCGAGGTCTTCAAATAAAGAACTGACAGAGTCCTCGTTGCTGATACGTCTAATCGTTTCAGCCATCAATTCGCCAACACTTAGTTGACGTACTTTTTTGCATGCTGCTGCATCAGCGCGGAGAGGAATCGTGTCAGTAACGACTAATTCATCTAATTCTGAAGCATTGATACGTTCAATTGCTGACCCTGATAAAACTGGGTGCGTACAGTAGGCAACAACTTTTTCTGCGCCTTTTTTCTTCAATGCTGCGGCTGCTTCACATAGTGTGTTTGCAGTGTCGACCATGTCATCCATGATGACGCAGGTACGGCCAGCAACATCACCAATAATGTTCATGACTTTAGCAACATTTGCTTTAGGACGACGTTTGTCGATAATCGCCAAGTCAGAGCCCATTTGTTTAGCAAGTGCACGTGCACGCACTACACCACCAACGTCAGGTGAAACCACCAGTAAATTCGGGTGATTTTGTTTTGTTAAGTCTGCAAGCAACACTGGTGATGCATAAATGTTGTCTACTGGGATTTCAAAGAATCCTTGGATTTGGTCTGAATGCAAATCCATCGTTAATAAACGATTAACGCCAACGCTGGTAAGCATGTTGGCTACTACTTTTGCGGTAATCGCAACGCGAGCAGAGCGTGGACGACGATCTTGTCGTGCATAACCAAAGTAAGGAATCGCAGCAGTGATGCGGCCAGCTGATGCCCGGCGTAGAGCGTCAACCATGACCATGACTTCCATTAGGGTGTCATTAGTCGGTGCGCAAGTTGATTGCAACACAAACACGTCTTTACCACGCACGTTGTCTTGCAATTCAATCATCACTTCACCATCGCTGAAACGGTCGACAGTTGCGCGACCTAATTCCATGCCGAGGTGTTTGACCACTTTTTTGGCCAGCGTAGGATTCGCTGTGCCTGTAAATACCATCATGTCGCCTTTGGCCACAGTCGGGATTCCTTATAGTCTATAAAAACAAAAAAAGCGTGTAATGCTTACACGCTCCGTATTGTAAAACTGGCTGGGGAAGAAGGATTCGAACCTTCGCATGCCGGAATCAAAATCCGGTGCCTTAACCAGCTTGGCGACTCCCCATTTAATCTTTGTAGCTATTAAGCAAGCAAATTATACAGCGGATGCTGATCTAATCCGAGTGCTACACAACAAAAAACTTCAGTGCTTTCGATTTTCTTTGGTGATTTTTCAATTACTTGCATCGCCTGACCTTCGTCATTAAACGCTGCAAAAACTGATGCGCCAGATCCACTCATGTAGCTTGTTGAAAATTGATTTAACCATTCTAAACAAGAGGCTACTGATGGGTATCTTTTGCAAACTACCGCTTCAAGATCGTTGTGAAAAACTTGTTTTTCACCCCACTTGCCATTGCTTTGTTGCGTTTTTCCGAACCACATCTCGGAAAAGGCCGCTATTGTCGTGGGAAACGTGTTTCTTGTCAATTCCTCTGCATTAAAAATTTCAGCAGTTGGCACCTGTGTTTTTGGGGTCATGATGACATAGTGGGCTGGTGGCAAAGCCAATGCCTGCATTTTTTCACCGACACCCTCTACCCAAGCATTTTTTCCGAAAATAAAGAATGGAACGTCAGCGCCAAGTTTTAGCCCCAATTGCATTAATGTTGTGCGGCTTAAATTCAGCTTCCATAGTTGATTTAATGCGATTAATACCGTCGCTGCGTCTGAGCTCCCGCCGCCCAAGCCGCCGCCCATAGGAATACGTTTGTCGATGGCAATATCTACGCCCAACATGCAGTGGGTATGTGCTTGAAGTAATTTTGCCGCGCGAATACACAAATCTTTTTCCGCTGGAACGCCCTCAATCTCTGCGCTTCTTGTGATTTTTCCATCAGAGGTGACTTTTAGATAAATTGTGTCGTAAAAACCAACCAAGCGAAATGCGCTTTGTAAAAGGTGATAGCCGTCATCGCGACGCCCCGTTACATGCAAGAATAGATTGATTTTTGCAGGCGCTAAGAATGGGCTATAGCCTTGCTCAATGAGATTTTGAATGTTTGCGGGAATGTGATGCGCTGACATATTTGAATTAGTTTACGTTTAAAGAGCTTGTTTCTTGCGCGCTTGGAAGTTCCCAGCGGTCGATGATTAATCTGAGATTTAATTTGCTATTGCGAATGTTCATTTTGCTAGGGAGCACAATTTGATTACTTTCTTTGTATTCTAGATAGCTGATTTCCCAGCCTTCTTGATTGAACTTTTTCAGCATTCCATCTTCGTTCCATTGGACGTTTGATATTGCACCGTTTGCAGGACGGCCGACAATCCAGTCAGAAAGCTTTGTGATTGGAAGGCGCCATCCTAAGGTTGATTCTGTGAGTGCTTCAGGGTCTTGAGCGTTAAAAACTTTATTGTCGCTGGTGGTTAGCGTCACGCCATTATTGCCGTTGATGATTTCTGCGATTTTCCCACCTAGCGGTGAATAAATATTCATTTCATCGCTGACTTTCAGGTGATGCCAATGCACCGTGCCTGATATTCCGTGCTTGTCACTTTGAACGCCAAGCCTACCTTCAATTTTAAAATCTTTAATTGATGAGATTTGTGCAAGGTGTGCGCTTGCATCTGATGGATTACTAGGCAAAGTTGTTTGATTTGTTTTGATATTGGTGCAGGCTGTTTGTGATGCCAACAAAACAATCAACAAAAGTCGGAATAAGGTTTTAAACACACCCATATTTACGGTTTGAATTGCTTCACTGTTTTAAGTAACGCTTCATTTTCCGGTGAGTTTTTGAGGGCGTCATCCCAAATCTTTTCAGCTTCTTTTTGGCGGCCTTGTTGCCACAGAACTTCACCTAAGTGTGCTGCAATTTCTGCATCTGCTTGAGATTTATAAGCTGCTTTTAAATATTCAGCAGCCTTATCTAGCTCACCTAAACGATAATGAACCCAGCCCATGCTATCAATCACAAAATGATCATTCGGGTTGAAAGACAGCGCTTTCTGAATTAGATCATGCGCTTCTTTTAGATTGATATTTCTATCTGCAAATGAATAACCTAGCGCGTTGTACGCTTGGGCAAAGTCTGGCTTGAGTTTAATGATTTTTCGCAATTGTGACTCTACAATGTCGAATTTTTCTAAACGTTCAGCAGCCATTGCATGGTCGTACATAAGCTCTGGGTTGTTGGGTACGTTCAATACGGCCTTATCTAGTAAATCGAAGCCATCTTGATAGCGCTTAGCTTGCATCATTAAGTTTGCTTGGGTTTGGATAACTAATGCAATTTGTAGGTTTGTTAGGTCTTGTAGGTCATCTAGCATAGACACGGCAGCATCAGCGCCTTGCGTGCGAGAGATGATGTAGGCTGAGCCAATCTTGGCTTCTAGATAATGATTTTGTTTTGATGGTACTTCATTGTCAGCTTGAGGTGCTTGAATTTGAGCGTACCAATTGAGCGCTTCATCATCATTTTTTTTCTTTTCGGCAAGCTGGCCTAGATATAAATAAACTTGATCTTTGTCTTTTAGTTTTGATGTGAGTGCTTGTTTTAAATATTTCTCAGCCTCTTCCAATTGATTGGATTGCAAAGAGAGGGCGCCGATGACTGCTAATACATCCGGTTTTTCGTTGGCAGCTTTTGCTAATTTAGTTAAGTCTGATTTAGTTTCGTTGTAGCGTTTTTGTTCCACAAGCATTTTTACAAGGCTCAATCTTGCATCGTTAGCATTTGAATTGTTATTCAAAAAGCTACGATAAAAGTTAATGGCTTTTTCTGGAGACTGTGCATAGAGGATTTCTGCTTGTTGAATGGCACCTAATTCCCAATTAGGTTTTAGTTTGTTGGCAAGCGTCGCTTCTTTTAATGCGAGTTCGGGATTTCCCGTTTGTAAAGCTGCTTGGCTAATTGTAAGGTGCGCTTCACCTAAATTAGGGTAAGGCTCGGCAAGGTTTTGAACTAGACTTAATACTGCTGATCTATCGGGTTGTTGTGCAAGCAGGCTATTAAGGTATAAAAAGCCGTTAGCGCGGGTATCTGCTTTTTCTAACAGTTTTTGTAGATGCGGTTTTGCTGCGTTTAAGTCTCCAGACATCACTAATAGTTGTGTGAGTGTTTGTCTTGCTTCGAGCGCTTCAGGATTAATTGATAGCCATAAATTCGCCGCATCAAGGCCTATTTTTGCGTTTTGGGTAAAAATGGCAAGTTGTGTTGCGCGTTCAGCAAGGCGCTCGTTATGGGTGGCTTTGGCTAAGTCAAAGAACAGTTGATTCGATAATCCTACTTCCCCACGTTGCGCCGCTACTTCGGCGGCCAGGTATTTGAATATGAAGTCGCTATTGAATTCTGATTCTTCTTGCGTTTCTTGTTGTAGCGGCTGAGTCACGGCTTCTTCTTGCGCTGATGCAGATTGGAAGCTGCTCATAAAAACCAATAGTCCAATCAATAAGCTAGCTTTAATGTGTGAATGATTACGCATGGTTTTGTGGGCTTTCATTGCTCTTAAGTAATAAGGATGTAAACCCTTAGTCCGTGACAGTGGATGCAAGTTCATCCATAATGAGGTTTGACTATAGCTTTTTACTGGGAACTTTCCAATAGGCTTGGGTTTCTACTCGTGTTTCTGGGAATTAAGCTTAAAGAGATAAATTACAGCGCTTGACATTTGTCAGGCGTTTTTTTAACTTACCAAGCGATTGAAAATTAGGCTTGGTTTATTCAGCTTCAATTTATTCCGAATTTAAGTGGAGTGTTTTAAATTTTCTTATGACTACTTTAACCGTTGAAGCTAACAATTTAACCCGTATTTATGGCGGCCGCGAAGCGGTAGGCGACGTAAGCTTCACCCTTAGTAAAGGTGAAGTGCTTGGGTTCCTTGGCCCAAATGGCGCTGGTAAATCTACTACCATGAAAATGCTGACAGGCAACTTGGCGCCAAGTAAAGGCAGCGTCAAAATCTGTGGTGTGGATATGATAGAGCATCCTAAAGAGGCCAAAGCATTGATTGGCTACCTTCCAGAAACTCCTCCGCTTTACCGTGAATTTACAGTGGATGAATATCTATCTGTTGCTGCTCGTTTGCATGGCGTGAGTGGTAAGCATATTAAGGCTGCTGTTCAGCGTGCTAAAGAGCGTTGCGGTCTTACAGAAATGAGTAAGCGCTTAATCGAGAACCTTTCTAAGGGCTATCAACAGCGCGTCGGTATTGCACAAGCAATTATTCACAATCCGATGGTTGTGATCTTGGACGAGCCGACTGTCGGTCTGGATCCAATTCAAATTCGTGATATTCGCGCTTTGATTAAAGAGTTAGGCGGCGAACATAGTGTGATTTTGTCTACCCATATCTTGCCTGAAGTTGAAATGGTTTGTGATCATGTCCAAATCATTGATAAAGGCAAATTGGTCTTTAATGGTTCAATCGACGTATTGAAACAACAACGCCACGGCAACAAATTATTGGTTGGCTTTAATAATCTTTCAATAAAAGAGGACCTTCTTAAAGTTGCTGGCGTGGAAACGGTTGAGCTGTTGGACAACGGTTTGTTGCGTATAAGTTACAAGCCAGGTCAAGCACCAACAGAAGCGATTATTCAAGCCGCTGTTAAAAAGGGCTGGGGTTTACATCAAATCAATCCAGATCAAACAAGTCTTGAGGATGTGTTTGTTCAATTAACTTATCAAGATACTGCCGCTTAATTGCGCGCCTTAGACATTAGTTTTTAAGAAAGCGAATCTCATGATTTTAAATGTGGCAAGAAAAGAACTTAAAAGTGTGTTTGCTTCACCGATGGGTTGGGTCATTCTAGCTTTATTATTATCGGCTTTTGGTATTTTCTTTATTCATGGTCAGAATCAATATTTTGAAGTGATGTCTGGTGCAATTAGACCTGCCGAAAGACTTGGAGTTACTAGTTTTGTCTGCCGCAGTGTTTTTGGTATACCAACATATATGATGCTTTTTGCAATTCCTCTTTTATCTATGCGCTTGATTAGTGAAGAGCGAAGAAGTCAGACTATTACTTTTTTGTTTAGTGGGCCTCTATCGTTAATTGATATTGTTGTAGGGAAGTTTATAGGGCTCGTCGGATTTTTGACTATCCTGCTTGTTTTTGTTGGAATTATGCTCTCGACACTTAATTTTTGGGCTGATATTGATTTTGGATATTTGGTTTCTAATTTATTAGGTTTGTGGTTATTAGTTGCTAGTTTTTCAGCGCTTGGCCTTTACTTCTCAAGTTTGACTGCACAGCCTGTTGTTGCAGCCATTTTTACTTTTGTTGCATTGGTTGGCTTGATGATTATTGATTTCTTTTTAACTGGCGATGATGGAAGCTTGCTTCGTAATGTTGCCAATTATTTGTCTTTAATGCGCCACTTTCAACCTTTTGCACGTGGGCTAATTGATACAGCTGACGTTGCTTATTTTTTATTATTCATTGTCACATTCTTAACTTTAACGGTGCGTCGTTTAGATGCTGACCGTCTTCGTGGCTAATCGGGTCTTATCATTATGAAAATTAATCACAAACTGCGCCTGCAACTGTTAATGCAAAACAGTTTCTTTGTCATTCTCTTTTTGGTCTTAGTATCGTTGATTGCTTATATCAGCCATGAATATCATGTCGTGCGAGATATTACGCAAAGTAATCGTAACGTTTTGAGCGAGGCAAGTGTTAATGTTTTAAATCAAATGAATGGCCCGGTGAATATTAAAGTTTTTGCTTCAGCTGATAATACTTCCAGTGGTGAACAGTATCGAAAAGGTCTTGTTGATTTTATTTCACGTTTTAAACGCGCGAAGGCTGATATAACTATCGAGTTTATAAGCCCCGCTGAGCAACCTAAGATTGTTCAGGAAGAAGGTATTACTAAAGAGGGTGAGCTTGTTGTTGAATATCAAAAACGTAGTGAGCATTTAGTCCCTCCATACTCTGAGCACGAGTTAACGAATTTATTAGTTCGACTTTCCAGAACACATCAACAGCCAATAATGTACTTGGACGGACATGATGAAAGAAATTTAAGAGGAACTAGACCTAATGATTTGAATAGCTTTGGTCTGCACTTGGAGGAAAAAGGTTTTAAATTAGTAAACCCGGACCTGGTAACGGGTAAAGATGTTCCGCCTAATGGCGCTATGTTATTGATAGCTAGCCCTCAGAAAGATTTGTCTTCAATTGAAGTTAAAAAGATTAAAGCTTACTTAGATGGGGGTGGTAATTTACTTTGGTTGCTAGATGATAATAACTATCATGGCCTTAATGACATTGCTAATTATCTGGGCTTGAATGTTTCTGCTGGAATGGTTATTGATAAGTCACTGATTAAATATGGCGGTGATCCCAAGAATGTTTTTGCAACCCAATATGGCGAGCACTTAATCACAAATAAGTTAATGTCTCGCACTATGTTTCATGAAGCAAGGCAGGTTTCTGCAAAAGGGACTGAAGATAATGGTTGGGTCGTAAGTAATTTGGTGGATGTGGCTTCAGGAGGTTGGCTTGAAACTAATAAAGCAGAACTCTCTGGCGATGTTGATAAAGTTAGTTATGACGAAAAAGAAGATATTCCTGGGCCAATAAACATAGCCGTAGCATTAGAGCGCAAATATGGAAAAAAAGGTCAACGAGTGGTTGTTGTGGGCAATTCTAGTTTCCTTTCTGATATTTTTGTAACTAGTGAATCCAATCGAGAGTTGGGCGTCAATATTGTTAATTGGCTAGCTGGTGATGAAAGTTTAATTGTTATACAGCCTAAGCCTTTAAAAGATATGAGCATGACAATTCCTGATCATGGGTGGGGTCAGTTTTTAGCGCTGATTCTTTGGATTCCTATTTTCGGAGTTCCTTTAGGCTTGTTCTCAGGATTAATCCCATTGGGATTGGTTGTTATAGGCCTGCGCATGTGGATCAAGCGCCGTAAGGCATAACGAAGCCTAAAAGGAAAATGCATGAAGTCTCGTTGGTTAGTTAACTTATTTTTGCTGGTTCTCGTGGTAGGGATTACAGGTGTTCTTTATTTGCGTCCTAAAGAAGCTGTAGTTGTTGCTAAAGACTTTGAGGTTTCAACACTCAAGTTGGGCACGATTAAAAATATCAGCGTTGAGTTTCCAGCAAAAGCAGCTGTTGCTTTTGAGAAAAATGATGGTTATTGGTATATCCAAAAGCCACTCAAAACCCGTGCTGACCAGATGGCTGTGCAAAAAGTATTGTCCATTATTGCAGCAAAAAGTGCTCAACGATTTCCTGCAGATGATTTGTCACGTTTTGGTTTGGATCAACCCAAACTTAAATTGAAACTTGATAACGAAGAGTTTCTCTTTGGCACATTTAATCCAGTTACGGCAGAGCAGTACGTTTCTTACAATCATTTCGTTTATCTGTTGCCTGTGAGTTATTCAGAATATGCAGAGACGCAAATTTCTGAATTTATCGACAAAAGCCCATTTAAGCCTAAAGAGAAAATCGCTGGTTTCAATTTCTCTAATTTAGAGCAGTGGGAAAGCGCACGTTTAAATGTTGATTTGGTGAATGGTCAATGGAAAGTCTCTGTTGAAAAAGCAAAACCTAATCAAAAAGAAATGGCGGAATGGTTTGATGCTTATTGGCGTTTTATGAGTGTGCAACGTGTTGAGCCATATACGCCTGATCGTAAAGCCACTTTCCCATCATTTGAAGTGAAGCTTACCGATGGTAGCAAAATACACTTTGATAAATTGCAAGAATCCCCAGAGCTGCTACTTGGCCGCCCAGATGAAGGCATGATGTACCATGTGCCTGCAGATATCGGGTTTGCTCTATTAAATCCACCGATTAATCTCGGGAAGTAATTGCCAGAACTCCCAGAAGTAGAAACCACGATGCGGGGCATGTCTCCGCTAGTGGGCAGTAAGGTCACTCAGGTGGTCATCCGCCATCCAACCCTTAGATGGCCAATTCCTAGTCAGCTCCCCCAGCTTTTACCTCAATCAACGCTACGAAGTTTACATCGTCGTGCTAAATATATTTTGGCGGAGTTTGTAGATGCTCAAGATCAGTTATTAGGTACATTAATTCTACATTTAGGTATGTCGGGGCGTATTTGTTTGCTTGAAGAAAATGAGCCTGCTGCTAAGCATGACCATTTTGAAATTCATTTTGCCGGTGGCCACTTATTTCGTTTGCGCGATCCTAGACGTTTTGGAGCTGTGTTGTGGGTGGATGCAAGAGACTTAGTAGAAGACCACTCGCTAATTAAAAGCTTAGGCCCTGAGCCTTTGCAGCCGAGCTTTACGGGCGATTATCTTTATCAGCAGATGCGAACGCGTACAGCACCTATTAAAACCACTATCATGGATGGCCATTTGGTAGTTGGGGTTGGCAATATCTACGCTAGTGAATCTTTGTTTAGAGCGCGTATCAATCCTAAAACTGCAGCGAATAAAGTAAGCCGTGCAAAATGTGAGCGCTTGGTTGGGGAAATTAAAGCAACATTAGCTGCCGCGATTGAAGCAGGGGGGAGCAGTCTAAGAGACTTTTTTGGTGCTGACGGCAACCCTGGATATTTTCAGCAAACCTATTTCGTTTACGGCAGGACTGAACAGCCTTGTCATGTTTGTGGGTCGCCTATTAAGCAAATCAAACAAGGTCAACGCTCTACTTTTTATTGCGCAGAATGTCAGCGTTGAAAGGTTAGATGCTAGTGTTGCTGTGAAGCGTGCTCATGCAAATAGCCGCGTTCATGTTCAGGTAATTCATCTTTAATATAGCTAGGCAATAAAGACCCAATCACCATCCCGAATGCACTTGCTATCACGCCTGCAAGTTGTGCTGGAATTAAGGGGTCTGCTGGGCCAGCGATGAGCATAAGTAACCAAGTTAGTAGGCCGCCAAATATCGAAAATAGGGCGCCTTGATTGTTTGAGCGTTTCCAATAAACACCGCAAGCTAATGGAATAAAGGCTGTGACCAATGTGATTTGGTAGGCATTTTCGACCATGCTGAAAATGCTGGCTTTTGAATTCACTGCGTACAGTGTGACTAGCAGGGTGAATGCTAGCGTGACTAGACGCATATAACGTAGCAATAAATGATCAGCTAGTTTTTGACCCGCTAAGCGTTTGATGAGTAAAGGTTTGATAATATTTTCTGTGAATGTGACTGATGGTGCTAATAAAGTTGCGGAAGCGCAGCTCTTGATTGCGGATAATAAGGCACCAAAAAATAACACCTGTGCGACAAGCGGTGCGTGATCAAGCACAAGTCTTGGCAAGATCATTTGTGGATCAACATCTATTAAGTCATTGACCATTTTTGGGTCTATCAGCGTTGCTGAATAAGCCAGAAACATTGGCACAAAAGCAAATAAGAAATACATGACGCCACCAATGACGCTACCCCAAATCGCAATTTTCACAGTCTTTGCTGATTGTACTCGCTGGAAAACATCTTGCTGTGGAATAGAGCCGAGCATGATGGTAATCCATGCAGCAAAGAATCCAATCATGGATTTCAAATCCATATTTGGCCAAAACTCAAATTTGCCAGCTTCACTTGCATGTTTAATCACAGCGCCCACGCCGCCGACTTGCCCGCTAATTTCGTGACCAATAAATAGCATGCCAATCACAATCACGATCATTTGCAGAAAGTCTGTAATCGCCACTGCCCACATACCACCGACCATGGTGTAAATCAGAATTGTGATGGAGCCTATCCACATGCCGGTGATTTGACTGATTTCGCCAGCAGACAGCACATTAAAAACTAATCCTAGTGCAGTAATTTGAGCGCCCACCCAGCCTAAGTATGAAATCACAATGGCAATCGATGTCATGGATTCGGCAATGCGACCAAAACGTTTGCGGTAAAAATCGCCTATCGTGAGTAGATTCATACGATATAGCGGAGCAGCGAATAGTAGGCCGACTAAAACCAAACAAAGGGATGCCCCAAATGGGTCTGCCACCACGCCGTGTAGGCCTTCTTTTAAAAATACCGCTGGTATGCCAAGCACAGCTTCTGAGCCAAACCATGTGGCAAATACTGTTGCAATGACTATGTGAATAGGTAGATGGCGACCTGCAATCGCAAAGTCTTTGGCCGTATGAACTTTGGTGCTGGCATATAAGCCGATGCCAATAGATAGCACCCAGTAGAGCATAACAAACCAGAGTAGCAAGTGAAGGTCCTTAATTAAGTAAGCGTGGCATCGATTTTAGCAAAAAGCATCCCATGGGAATAGGGATGGAAATTTTGCTGAAGAGTAACAATCGTAGCTGCAGGAATAAAGGGTAAAATGTTGCTATGGAATCTTTACCAATATTTATGCGGATTGCTCATTCTCGCTGCCTTGTGATCGGTGGCGGTGATGTGGCTTTACGTAAAGTGACGATGCTGATGAAGGCAGAGGCATCGATTGAAGTTGTTGCGCCTGAAGTTTGTTCCGAGCTGTTAGCGCTTGAAGCTGAGCAGCAGATAAAAATTACACGTGCTGAGTTTTCTCCAGCGCAAATAGATGGCGCAGTCTTAGTGATTGCTGCGACAGATGATGAGGCGGTTAACACACAAGTTTCAGTTGAAGCTAAAGTCCGTAATGTCCCTGTCAATGTCGTGGATTCTCCAGCACTTTGTACATTTACGATGCCCGCGATTATTGATCGATCTCCTCTGGTGATTGCTATTTCCAGTAACGGTTCTGCGCCAGTATTGGCACGTTTAATTCGTGCGAAGATTGAAACAATGGTGCCTGCCACCTATGGCCGTTTAGCAAGTTTGGCGCGTGAATTTAGAGATGATGTAAAAGCTAAATTTACGACTACCCAAAATCGTCGAATTTTTTGGGAAAAAGTATTTCAAGGTCCCATCGCTGAGTTGATGTTTTCTGGACAAGAGCGTGCTGCTAAGTCGGCCTTAAAGGCCGAGATTGCATCGGGCTTGGATCAGCAGCATGGTGAAGTTTATTTGGTTGGTGGCGGTCCAGGCGATCCTGATTTGCTTACATTTAGAGCTTTGCGTCTCATGCAGCAGTGTGATGTCTGCGTCTACGATAAATTAGTCAGTAAAGAAGTAATGGAGTTGGTGCGCCGTGATGCTGAATTGATTTATGTTGGTAAGGCGCGTGATCAACATACTTTGCCGCAGGAAGAAATTAATCATTTGCTGGTGAAGTTCGCCAAAGAAGGTAAGCGTGTTTTACGTCTTAAAGGCGGTGATCCATTTATTTTCGGACGCGGCGGTGAAGAGATTGAAACCTTGATGGAAAATGGCGTGCCTTTCCAAGTTGTACCTGGCATTACTGCTGCTAATGGTGTGTCCAGTTATGCAGGTATTCCGTTGACGCACAGGGACCATGCACAATCTTGTATTTTTACGACGGGGCACTTGAAGCCTAAAAATGGCACACAGCAAAATGTAGTTGAATTAGATTGGGTTGCGCTGACGCGACCTAACCAGACGGTTGTGATTTATATGGGCTTGGTTGGCTTAGATCAAATTTGCGCTAAACTCGTCGAGCATGGATTGCCAGCTACGACACCGGCGGCAGTCGTTCAGCAAGGGACTACATTAAAGCAGCGAGTAGTGGTTGGCGATCTTACTAATTTGGCTGAAAAGACAGGATTAGCTGATTTGAAACCACCATGTTTGATTATTGTTGGCGGTGTTGTTAAATTGCGTGAGAAATTGGCTTGGTTTGAGCCCATGCAAGATTAGTTGTTAAGCGGTAGCGTCAGTCTGACTTCTAGCCCACCTTCTGGGCGATTCACTAATTCCAACTTTCCTTTATGAAGTTTAGCAATTCGATCACAAATTGCTAAGCCTAGGCCGCTTCCCTTCGTATTGCCTCGTGCAGTATCTAGACGTTCGAATGGCCTTAGCAGCCTTGCTTTTTGGCCATCAGGAATGCCTGGGCCATTGTCCATTACGCTGACTAATATAGATTCCGCTTCAATTTTAGTCGCCAGTATGACTTCACCTTTGCCATAAGCAAATGCATTATCAATGAGGTTGCCCAGTAAGCGTTGCATTGCTAATGGCCGAAGTGCGATTAAGTGCGTTGGCGCGAGTTTTAGTGTTATTTTTCTGCCTGAGCGCACATGCCGTTCATATAAAGATTTAAGTAGCCCATTTAAATCGACCATTTGTGCGGGCTCACCTTCAATACCACGTACAAAGTCTAGGAATTGATTGATGATGCCATCCATATCAGCAATATCTTGCACCATACCTTCTTTGTATGCCGCACATTGCTCATCTGGCAGTAATTCAATAGCAAGGCGTAGTCGGGCAAGTGGTGTGCGTAAATCATGAGAAACACCTGCCAATAGTAACGTTCTTTCGGAATCTAATAAGGCTAAAGATTCTGTCATTTGGTTAAAGGTGTGACTCACTGCACGTAGTTCATCAACACCTTCTTCTGGTAGATGAATAGCTGATTGACCACTACGAATACGGTCAGCTGCTTTAACTAGTAAATTGAGTGGGCGGTTAATTCTTATAGCAATTAAGTAAGCGCCAATCAGTGATAGCAAAATGACAAGTGCGCCCCAGTTTAGCCATTGCCAAGGAAAGTGTCGCTCTGCTTGTAGGCGTGGAATCACGACCCAATATTCGTCTTGATTAATATTAAAGCTAATCCAAAGACCCTGAACGCCAAAATGATTAATCGCGACCAAGGTATCGCTACCTAGTGTACTTTTAATTTTTTTGACGAGAATGTGGATGAAAGGATCGTTTGGGAGCGGTTCAATTTCTTCTAGCAAATCAGCTGCGTAAATACGCACACCTTCTCGCCCTGACAGCTCAGAAAGTAAAGCAACGCGGCGATTCTCATGTGAGGCGAGTAGTGATGCTTTGGTGAAATTGACAATGGTGATTGCTTGCAGGGCAGCAGCGTTTGCACGAGGCTCTCGTTCAAAATAGTCGAATAGTTGAAGCGCTGCGAACTGGCCTACTGTCAATAAAATAGCGATCAGCAGCATCAATCGTGCGAGCAGTGTGCGGGGAAGCAATCTCATGGTTGATAAGCGTTAGATTATGCTTTATTAGCCTCGCCATCCGGCACGAACACGTAACCAAAGCCCCACATGGTTTGTAGGTAGCGAGGATGTGCCGGGTCAGCTTCAATCAGACGGCGTAAGCGTGAAACTTGAACGTCTATACTTCTATCAAATACATCTAATTCTCTACCTCGTGCTAACTGCATTAAACGATCTCTGGATAATGGTTGGCGCGGGTGATCAACAAATACTTTGAGTAATGCATATTCTCCGCTGGTGATGGTAATGCCTTCCCCATTTTTGCTTAAGCTGCGGGTTGATGGATCAAATACAAATTCACCAAAGTTAAAAGTGTTGTTAGATAAGCCTGGCGCGCTAGGTTGAGTGCGTACTTGCCTTCGCATAATCGCGTTGATGCGGGCTAATAGCTCTCTAGGGTTGAATGGTTTAGGTAGATAATCATCGGCACCCATTTCTAAACCAATAATACGATCAACTTCATCACCACGTGCTGTCAGCATAATGATTGGTAATGTACTGCCGTTTCCACGTAATCTGCGACAAATAGCTAAGCCATCTTCACCAGGAAGCATTAAATCAAGGACTAATAGGTCAACTTGTTCTTCTTGAAGCGCTGCATCCATTTCGGTCGAATCGGCAACAACCTTGATGCTAAAACCTTGGTCGGTTAGGTAGCGTTGCAAGAGATCACGCATGCGAATGTCATCATCCACCATAAGAATTTTAGTGGCGTTTTTATTTTGCAATGCAGCAGCAGTCATGATGGCGATTAAGTCCGTGGCTCTATTTAAAAATATACGCTTATTATACGATTTGCTTGGTTGGAATTTAAATTTAAATTCGTTACATTTATTTACAAACCTCAATTCTATTGAAACACTCAATTTACATTCATCACGCATGATTATGTGCTCAGTTTTAAAACAATTGCTAGAATCGTATTTTTGTATAAAAAATAATTAATGTTTGATTAAGCGAACTCAGTTTGAGTTTCTGAGTCTGAGAAAAGTAAAAAATATTAAATTAAGATGTTAATTCAATCACACATTCAAACCATTAAGTCAAAACACCGTCTCTACGAGGTGAGCGCTGCCCTGCCTAAAGTGCCTAAGCTATTGGCTACTTTGTTGCGCTATTTGTTAGGTTTTGGTTTAGTACTGACCTCAGCACAATTGCTTATGGCGGCCCCGCGTGAAAATCAGGCAAGCCCTGAAGAAATCTCAAAATCATTAGGTTCTGATATGAACAAACCGATGATTGTTCCTAATGATGCCGTGGGCGTCAACTTGGATGAGAATATTCGCTTACGCCGGGCACTGGACGAATATTCCCGATTAGTTGATCCTGCGCATGTGCAGATTGAAGAGCGGCGCCGTGTTATGCATAAGCGTTTGCAAGAGCGGTTTGCACAAACAGACAAAGATGATGATGGCACTATTTCTCGAGAAGAGGCGGCAGAAGGAATGCCCCAAATTGTGCGTCATTTTAGTATGATTGATTTGAATTCTGATAATCTTGTATCTTTGGAAGAGCTTGAAGCTTTGCAACTTAAAATCATGGAACGTCAACGTATGGCTGCTCGTGTTGAGCCTGTTGAGCCTGAGCTTGTTAAGCGCAAATTCAAAGAAGTACCAAACAGCAAAGCTAAGCGTTCGCTTTAAGCTTTTTTAGTCGTTTTGATTTTTGATACATATTCAGTTTTAGCCCTTCTTTTTTCTTCTAGCAAAACCTCCCCACTCGATATATAGTTTGATTCAAGTAGCATATTCAATATGCTCAATAAAAATCAGCGAAATGCTGAATAAAAATAATTCACGAGGGGTAATTACATGGCTGGTTTTTTTTCTAAAGAGAGGATTGTTGCGCCAACAAGTTATAACCGTTGGTTGATTCCTCCTGCAGCATTGGCGGTACATTTATGTATTGGTATGGCTTACGGATTTTCAGTTTTCTGGAAACCTTTAGGCAACGCTTTAATGGGCGAAGATGGTAAGCCTTTGGCAGCTTGCGCTGCTGGAGCATCTACATTTATTGAAAAACTCAGCGGTACTGGTCGCGCATTATTTGCAACGGACTGCAACTGGACCCAATTTGACTTGGGTTGGATGTATACCTTGTTTTTCGTTTTACTTGGCTGTTCGGCTGCGCTATGGGGTGGGTGGTTAGAGCGTGCGGGTCCACGTAAAGCCGGTTCTGTTGCAACCTTATGTTGGGCAGGCGGCTTATTAATTTCAGCGTTTGGCGTTTATACCCATCAGTTATGGATGATGTGGTTGGGGTCAGGGGTGATTGGCGGTGTAGGCTTGGGGTTGGGTTATATCTCACCAGTTTCGACGCTAATTAAGTGGTTCCCTGATAAGCGTGGCATGGCAACGGGCCTTGCGATTATGGGTTTTGGTGGAGGCGCTTTAGTCGGTTCCCCAATTGCCACAAAATTGATGACACACTTTGCAACACCTTCAGCACCAGGTGTATGGCAAACCTTTGTTGTGTTAGCTCTGATTTACGCAGTATTCATGTTGTGTGGTTCATTGGGTTACCGTGTGCCACCATCAGGTTGGCAGCCCGCTGGATGGAAAGCGCCAGCACCTAAAGCAACGCATGGCATGATTGCTACTAAGCATGTGCATCTTAAAAATGCACATAAAACGCCACAGTTTTGGTTGCTTTGGTTGGTGTTGTGTATGAATGTTTCAGCCAGTATCGGCATCATCGGTGCTGCTGCGCCTATGTTGCAAGAAACCTTCGGTGGCATTTTGATTAACCAACCTGAATTAGGTTTTGCTGATATTAAGAAAGATGATTTGTTAACCGCTTCGGCAGCTGCGGTTGCTGCAGGATTCGTTGGTTTAATTTCATTACTTAATATTTTTGGTCGAATTGCTTGGGCAAGTTCGTCTGACAAACTTGGGCGTAAGCAAACTTACTTCATTTTCTTTGTACTTGGCGCTTTGCTTTATGCAGTAGCTGCTTGGGGTGCAGGGATGAAGTCTATGGCGATATTTGTTGCTTCCCTTTGTATCATTGTCTCTATGTACGGTGGTGGCTTTGCAACCATTCCTGCATACTTGGCAGATATGTTTGGTACACAGTTTGTTGGCGCAATTCATGGACGACTTTTGACTGCATGGTCAACCGCTGGCATTTTAGGGCCTGTGATTGTCAATTACATGCATGACATGCGTTTAGAAGCACAAGTGCCATTTGACCAAATCTATGGCCCAATTTTTTATGTGTTAGCTGCGATGTTAGGGATTGGCTTTATTGCTAATTTACTTGTGCGTCCAGTGGCTGATAAGTATTTCATGACGGATGCTGAATTAGCAGCTGAAAAGAAAATTGCACATGAACAAGCGGCTCCAAAAACAACCAAAGCATCGCAAGCTAAGAATATTTCAGGATCTTGGGTTGCTGTGTTTGCTTGGGTCGCTGTTTTGATTCCAATTAGCTACGGTATTTGGAGTACCCTGCAAAAAGCTTGGGCATTATTTAGTTAGTGTTTGGGTTTAAAAAAAGGTCGCGTAAGCGGCCTTTTTTATTGCTTAAACATTATATGAAGTATAAAGCTTGACCTGTGTACGTTCGTACAGTATCTTACTGTCTATGGGAAACGATCAAGAATATTTAGGTGCGCTGCAAGATTATTATGCCGATCATAAAATTTTGCCGTCTTACGCCGCAATTGCAGATTTATTAGGCTTTAAGTCTAAAAATGCTGTGACAGCATTGGTTGCAAGGCTTAAATTATTGGGCTTTATTGAGTCAGCACCTGATGGTCGTTTAAAGCCTGGCCGTCGTTTCTTTGAACGAATCTTGGCAGAAAGCACGGTTCAAGCAGGTCTTCCAACAGCAGCATTGAGTGATAGAAACGACACGCTCAGTATTGATGATTATTTAATTGAACAGCCTTCAAAAACCTTATTGATAACCGTTAAAGGTGACTCGATGATTGATGCAGGCATCATGCCAGATGATGTTGTCATCGTTGAAAAAACCCACAATGCAAATATTGGCGATATTGTGGTGGCCGTTGTTGATAATGAATTCACATTAAAAACATTAGGTCGTGAAGCTGGGCAGTTTGTACTTTATCCTGCCAATCAAGCCTATCCTACTATTAAGCCAGAAGGTCGCCTTGAGATTTTTGGTGTAGTGGTTGGACAATTCCGCAAATACTAATCTAGCGATACCCATTCTTATACATCAGTTCTTTTGATGTATCTTGATAGCCAGCTTGAATTAATAAAGCACGTTCAATATAACGGCTGACTTGATTTCTTAAGCTTGCTACTAACTCAAATTCATAAAAATGCTTTGGAAACTTATGTGCTAACCACGCATATAAACTAATTTCTTTTGCTAAATCTTCTGCGGCTTCTAAGTGTTTAGGACTGGTTGAGTTTAACCAACTGTTATCCGATGGTAGAGATTGTTTTTTGTCATGAGTAACAGTGTTTAAACAAGTTAAAAAATAGTCTCGCTCAATTGGCTTGTCCCAAGAAATAGGTGCACAAGCAAAAGTGAATTTATCTCTGAGGTTGAGTTGAGGTGCGTGTTCATCAATCAGTAGGCCCAGTTGCGATTGTGTTTGTAACTGAGCAATTTCAAATAAATCGCTATCAATGCCGATACGCCCAGCAAAAAAATCCAGAATCTCACTAATTTTGTTGGTATGTAATGCATGAGAGATTTCATCTAAATGCGAAAAGCTCGGTGCAACAGGCAATTTTTTTAAATCTGCGACATCCGAAGTCGTGAGCATGTGTTCAAGATGAATCAGTTCATCATCTTCAAATGCATTGACGTAACCTGTCGGGTAAATACCAAAACGTCCAGCGCGCCCTGCAATTTGCCTCACTTCAGTCGCATTAATTTTGCGGCCTGCAAGACCATCAAATTTCTCTACACTGGAAAATACGACACGTCTGATGGGTAAGTTAAGTCCCATGCCAATCGCATCAGTGGCGACTAATATGTCTGCATCTCCTTCACAGAAACGTCTCGATTCAGTTCGCCTTACTTCTGGTGAAAGAGCCCCGTAAATAGAAGCAACTCCAAATCCCCACTGCCTAAATCGAGCACTTAAGGTGAGCACATCTTTGCGGGTAAATGCGATAACAGCATCCCCTTTTTGTAACTTACCTTTAAGGTTATGACGGTTATATTTTTTGCCGCTAATTGCATCCTGTTCCAAAATTAACGGTGTCTTACGTTCTAAATAAGTAATCTCATAGGCTTCATTCAAAGCTTCAATCGCTCTGATGCATGGTACTGTGACGCTATTTGCACCACATACAAATACTTCTTTTGCTGGCGCGCCTATCAGGGCTGCTGTCCATGCATAGCCACGTGATTCATCTTGTAGCATTTGAATTTCATCAATAATCGCTACATCTACATGCTGATTAGGGTTCATCATTTCTACGGTGCAAGCAGTGTGTCGTGCACCTGGAATTAATTGTCTTTCTTCTCCGGTGATGAGATTACAAGGAATGCCAGCTTCTAATAATCGGTCTCGAATTTCCATTGCTAGTAAGCGCAGAGGCGCTAAATAAACGCCTGATTTCGCTTCTTGTAATTTAATGAGCGCTTCGTATGTTTTGCCAGAGTTTGTTGGGCCTAAATGGAAATGAATTTTTCGGTTTAAGCTGCGTGCAACTTTAAAGCCTTCTGGATAGGTATGAAGTGCGAGTGCTTGAGATAATGGATGTCGATGTGGCAAGATGACAAGGGCTTAAGGTTGATTCTCTAGCCACGCAAGTTCAGCTTCTGTAAAGCCAGCTGATAGTCGTGCAGGGTGGTTTAAAGGCTTACGAGGCGTTGGCGCTTCATATTGCTTTGCAAGTTGTTCGTAAGTGCTAATGGCTTCCAGGCCACGTAAGTCACACAAAAAGTTAAACCAATGATTGCCGATTGCAACATGACCAATTTCATCACGCAAAATAATGTCTAAAGTTCTGGCAACATCGGCATCACCGATTTGCGCAAATTTTGCTCTTAAAGAAGGAGATGCATCGAGTCCTCGAGCTTCCATGGTGCGAGGAACTAAAGCGATTCTAGCCAGCACATCTTCCGTAGTTCTAGTTGCCATTTCCCATAAGCTATCGTGTGCATTAAAAGCACCATAGCTAAATCCTTTTTCAATCAGGTGCTGATTAAGCAATGAAAAATGATAAGCCTCTTCAGCGGCTACTTTTAACCAGTCTGCGTAATACTGTTCTGGCATATTTGGAAAGCGCCATATTGCATCGAGGGCTAAATTGATGGCATTAAATTCGATATGCGCTAAAGCATGAATCAGTGCGGCTCGTCCTTCTGGCGTATTCATTGCACGTCTTTTTACATGCTTGGGCGACACTAATTCTGGTTTTTCTGGACGGCCTGGAATGCTACTTAAATCTAAATTAAGTGCTAATAAATTTTGGCTGCAATCAATAAAACATTCGCCACTTTCTAAGTGTTTTAAAAGCGTCGTGACAGATGCTACTTTAAGAGTAGGGTCGTTTAACAATAAGCAAAGTAGGCTTTGGTAACGAAGTTCGGACATGTGGCGACTTAAATTAATTTAGCTTGGGTAAGCTCTGATTTTACGTAGGCATAAATAATAGGAGCAAGAAGAATGCCTGTGATGCCAAAACATGCCTCCATGACAAATAGCGCTAATAGCAGCTCCCAAGCAGAAGCATTAATTCGTGTGCCAATAATTTTGGCATTAATAAAATATTCAAGTTTATGTATGAGTATTAAAAAAGCGAGTGCAGCAATTGCAACTTTAAATGAAATACTGATGCTAATGACGGTAATTAATGTGTTGGAAATTAAATTGCCTACCACCGGAATAAGTCCTGTGAAAAAGGTAAGTATTACGATGGTTTTATTGTAGGGTAAGTGAATGTCAAAGTAAGGCAGCAGGACCAGTAAAAACAAGCCAGTAAGCAAGGTATTAATTGCTGAGATTTTTATTTGTGCAAACACGATATTTTCAAATGCTTTACCAAATAGCATTAAGCGTTGACGCATTTCAGCAGCAAAAGGCTTATTGCGTTTGATTGATTCAAAACGGTGGAGTGTTAGTAATAGCGCAATGGCTATAACTATCAGTATCTGAGCGATAGTATGTAAGCCTTGTGAGCCTACGATACTGATTTCATCTGTATGTTCTTTAATGATGGTTAATATTGAAGGCGCATCAAAGTTAAGCCAGTGTTCAGGTACGTAATTTAATAAGGCAGGCGGAATATCATTTTTTAAATCATTGATTGTTGTTGTGAGCATGTTCGCAAGTCCAGAAAGGCTCTGTCCATGACCAATTAGATTGCTAATGATGATGCTTATTGCCGTGATGCTGGCGGTGATTGTTGTCACAATAAGAAGGACCGAAATGAGTCTGGCGCTCATTTCAGGCATATACCGACCAAACCAATCACCTAGACGTTTGCATAAAAGATAAAGCAATAAGCCAATCAGTGCAGCAGGAGCAAGGTGCATAGTGAGTACTAAAAACAATAATGCCGCAATCACTAAATAACTACTGAGTTTTATTTTGTCCATATTGCCTTTGAACGCTTTCTTGTTTGAATGTATTTTTGAATAGTGCCATTGTTTATCAATTTGATGTTGCGAATTTGCGATAAAGCATAGGCAGCAAAATTAAGGTGAGAAGTGTTGCGCTTACTAATCCACCGATGACGACAATGGCCAATGGGCGTTGAATTTCAGAGCCTGGCCCAGTCGCAAATAGTAAAGGCACTAAACCAAAAGCGGCGATGCTAGCAGTCATTAAGACAGGTCTTAATCTTCGCTTCGCACCTTCAACCACCACTTGAGCGATAGGCATTCCTGTAGCGGCAAGTTGATTAAAGTAGCTGACCATTACTACCCCATTTAAGACTGCTATTCCTAATAGTGCAATAAAACCAACGGAGGCTGGTACGGATAAATATTCACCTGATATCCATAGAGCAAATACACCGCCTATCATTGCAAATGGAATATTGGCGAGAATAAGACAAGCTTGTTTGATTGAATTGAATGTCGTATAGAGCAGTAAGAAAATAAGCAGTAACGCGATTGGCACCACAATCGCTAAACGTTGTGCAGCGCGTTGCTGATTTTCAAATTGCCCACCCCAAAGTAAATGGTATCCTTCACCTAGTTTTACTTCTGAGCCTACACGTTTTTTTGCTTCTTCTACAAAACTTACCAAATCCCGATCACGAACGTTGACTGTGACTACAACCATTCGGTTGCCACGTTCCCTGTCGATTTTAACTGGACCGTCGGTTCGCACTAGTTTTGCAATTGTAGTAAGTGGCACACTTACACCACTTGGTAGAGTGAGACGCATGTTAGAAAACTCGGTTGGTGAGAAGCGTAATGACTCTTCGCCTCTTAACAATAAAGGCGTCCGTCGTTGTCCTTCTTGAACGACACCTAAAGTTTTACCTTCGACATTGGCACGTAAAATATCTTCAATTTGCGTAACATCGAAACCCAAGCGACCAGCTGCCATCCTGTCGATTTCAATGCGCAAATATTGCACGCCGCTATTTTGTGGTGTGTACGCATCTTGACTGCCTTTAATACTTTCTAAAACATGTTTAATGTTTTGAGCATGCTGGTTTAGTGTATTTAAATCAGGGCCAAAAATCTTAATCGCTAAATCCCCACGTACCCCTAATATCATTTCATTTACACGCATATCGATTGGCTGTGTAAAGCTATAAGCCATGCCTGGTAGATCCTGCATAACTTTTCTAAGCTGATCAATTAATACGTTCTTATCAGGAGAGCGCCAAGTTTCGCGTGGGTTCAAAATTAAAAATTGATCAGTCTGATTTAAGCCCATTGGATCCAAACCTAATTCATCAGAGCCTACACGAGACACCACCTGCTTGACCTCTGGAACCCGACTCAAAATTGCGCGCTGTAAGTTGCCATCCATGATTAAACTTTGATTGAGATTAATGGATGGCAATTTTTCTGTACCAATAATAATGTCGCCTTCATCCATCGTTGGCATGAAAATCTTGCCGATTTGCGTATAAATAACGACGGTGGCAAGTAAGCCAACCAGAGCGCTAAGTACAACCTTTCTGGAGTTGTTTAGTGCCCAGTTTAATGCTGGTTCATAAACCTTAAGCGCTTTACGAACTAACCAGGGTTCCTCATGACTAACCTCGCCTAAAATAAACGAAGCCAGTACAGGGATCGCGGTGAGTGAAAGGATGAGTGATCCCGCAAGTGCAAATACAATAGTGAGCGCAACAGGGCTAAACAATTTACCTTCTAAACCTTGTAGCGTAAGTAAAGGTAGGAAGACTGTGATAATAATTAAAATGCCTGAAGTCACTGGGACAGCAACTTCTTTTACTGCGAGTATGATTGTTGTTAGGCGATCTTTTTTATCATCATGCACAGCCAAATGGGCTGCAATATTTTCCACAACTACAACAGCGGCATCTACCAACATCCCAATCGCAATAGAGAGTCCACCTAAACTCATTAAGTTAGCGGATAAATCAAAACCTCTCATCAAGATGAATGTCACTAAAGCAGCAAGAGGTAGTGCGAGTGCTACAGTGAGTGCGGCGCGTAAATTACCTAAGAATAAGATGAGTAAAATAATGACTAGCACAATCGCTTCTAACAAAGCTTTAGAAACGCCATGAATCGCACGATCTACAAGGCTTCCGCGATCGTAGAATACTTGGGTTGTTACGCCTTTGGGTAAGGTGTTTTGAATTTCTGACAAACGTGTTCTTACGCCTTCGACGACTTGACGGGCGTTCGCACCACGTAGCCCCAGTACTAAACCTTCAACAGCCTCACCTTTGCCATTATGACTAACTGCACCATAGCGAGTAAGCGCGCCAATTTTAACATTTGCGACATCGCTGATTCGAATAGGCATGCCGCCTTGTGTGCGAATGACTGTGTTACGGACATCATCTAATGTGTTGAAGCGCCCCTCAGCCCGAACAATGAGTGATTCTTCACCTTCATTTAATCTGCCTGCACCATCATTACGATTATTGCGTTCTAGTGCTTGCTGTAAGTTTTCTAAGCTGATTCCTCTTGCGTTCATAAGTGCAAGATTGGGCACTATTTCAAAACTACGGACCAATCCGCCTAAGGAGTTAACATCGGCTACACCAGGGACACTGCGAAGTTGAGGTCGAATGACCCAATCTAATAAGCTGCGACGTTCCTCTAGAGATAAATTGCCACCTTCAATCGTGAACATAAACATCTCTCCGAGTGGCGTAGTCATTGGTGCAATGCCGCCAGAGATGTCGCTAGGTAAATTTCCCCACACGTTATTTAATCGTTCGGTGACTTGTTGTCGTGCCCAGTAAATGTCTGTGCCGTCAGCAAAGTCGATAGTGATATCAGTTAAGCCATATTTTGCAACTGCACGAAGCATGGTTTGTTTTGGTAAGCCCAGCATTTCAATTTCAACAGGAGCGGTAATTCTTGCCTCCATTTCCTCGGGTGTCAGGCCTGGAGATTTGATAATAATTTTTACTTGGGTGCTAGAAACATCAGGGAAGGCATCAATAGGTAAATTTTGCATAGCATAAATACCACCACCTATTAGTGCTACGACTAGCAACATAATGAGTAGCCTGCCTCGCATAGAGGCTTGAATTAAAGCGTTAAGCATTATTCGTCTCCTATGCCTTGCATTTTAGCTTTGAGCATTGATGTGCCATTAGTCACAATATATTCATCACCTGTGAAATCACCTTCTACTAATGCTTGAGTACCGTTGTTTCCAAGTACTTTAATATTGCGTGCTTCGAACCCTTCTTTGACTTGAACAAAAACATAAGTTTGGTTAGCGACTTTTGTCTCGTTCATTTGAATAATTGCACTTTTAGGAATGCTAAATCCATTTGTTTTTTTGTTAAGAGCTTCAGTAATTTCAGCTTCTACTAATTGACCTGGAGCGAGCGAAGCATCCTTATTGTTAATTAACACGCGAATTAAAGCCGTTTGATCTAGCTTGTTAATATTAGGCACAATTGCAATCACTTTTCCCGATGCGGAAGACTGTGCAATTTTGACCTGCATGCCTAGCCTGACTGTACTTAAGATTTGTGCTGGTGCGTGAATCTCTAGCCAAAGTGGATTAAGTTTTCCTATGCGGTAAATTGGAACGAAGCCATCCACACGTTGCCCTGCTGTTACCATTTGCTCTAATACCATTCCATCGATGGGCGCGATTAAATCCATGCCGTTGCTATAACGTCCACTAGATTCTAATTGTTGGATACTTTGCGAACTCATGCCAGATAACTTTAATGCTTGCCGACGCTCAGCTAATAAGGCATTAATCTCGCTGTGGTTGCTTTCTGAGCTGAGGTAACGGCGTTCAGCAATAATGCCGTCTTTGTATAATTCACTGTCTCTATTAAATGAATTTTGTGAGAGGCGTTGTTGAGATAATGCCTGTAAATGTTCACGCTGTAGGGCGACTAATTCGGGACTACTTAAATGTGCTAGTACTTGTCCTTTTCTGACCATCTGACCACTCGCAACTAAAACATGATCAATCAAGCCTGGCTGAGGTGCACTAATAATACGAGACTGTTCAACAGGAATCACAATTTCACCAGGTAAGCGTTGGCTCGTCATGTTATTCGCTGATTGAATTTGAGTTGTTTGAATAGCAAGTGTTTTGATTTGTGCCGGTGTTATTTTAATCAGCTTAGCTGTTTGCGCTGAATTTGCTGAGTAAGAATGACTGCTGATTACAGCCATTAAAACTAATTGTGCGATGAATGTTTTTTTATGTTTCATGAAATTTACTTTTGTATTTTGAATTGTATTGATGATGCTCATGGAAGTTCTCCTACTGCTTGATTGTATTGAGCGATATCCCATTGCAATTGAATTTGACGTTGTTGAAGTGCACGGTCGGCTTCATAGGCCGAAGCTTGTACGCGTAACAAATTGACTAAGTCGCTCTCCCCTAGCGCAAAAGCCTTTTTGGCTAGACGTAAATTCTCTTGTGCATTTGCTTGTTGTTTTTCGGTAATGATGAGTTCTGCTCGCGTCACTTCCAGATTATGTTCTGCTTCGTGATAGGCTGCTTCAAGGGTGTAACGTAAGCGAGTGGCTTCAACTTGATTCCTTGCATAATTCATCTCTGCATTTGCAATTAGAGGCGCGCTCTTCGATTCGGTTTCGAATGGAATTCTGACTCTTAGTCCTACGCTTTCATTAGATTGATTATCAAATGCGCCACGTTGGCTTCTTGTATTAATTGCGATCGAAGGATTTTCACGACGTTCAGCACGGACAAGATTGCGTTCATCATCTGCAAGCAATAATTTTTTGGCCGCATCACGTAAGCTAGGGTGGCTGTCATTTAATGTTGCTGTTGATTCTTTTTCTGAATATTCCGCTGGGAGTTGATTAAGACCAGTGAGTAATTGATAGCGGAACTCTGCATGCTTAACTTCGGCATTAGCACGTAATTTAAAAGTTTCAGCTTGATAGACTTCGTTTTGCGCCAACATCACATCTGTCTTTGCGAGATCGCCAGCTTTAAAACGTTTTTCAACGTCATTAACTAATGCTTGCGCTGTTTCATAACGACTGTTTGCGAGCTTAGCTTGACTGTTTGCCATGCTGATATCCCATAACGCATTGCGTAATAAGCCAGCAACTTGTAATGCAAGATTGTCACGTAAATCAGTAAATCCAAGTGCAGCATCTTTTGCGATAGCTTCCCTTGCTGCACGTTGTCCTGGTAGCCAGATAGGCAATTCCAATTCTGCCTCCCATCCTTTTTCACCTCGGCCACTCATCATGCTGTCATTTTGACTGAATAGTCCAATAGCTGGTGCGTGTGGTAAAAGTCCTTTTGCATGTTTGCTTCGCGCTTCAATTTCTAATTGCTTCGCTTCTAGCATCTGGCTGTCTGGATAGCGTGTTATTGTTTTTTCGAGTACGGAATGCAAGCTTAGCTGTGGATTAGCCAATAACATTTCATCTTCGTGAGATGCTTTTTCTGCGTGAGCAGTTGATAACAATAAACAATTTAATAAGCAGTAAATCCAAGTACTGCGATGAATAGTTTTTAACATTAGAACTCCAAATAAAGCTAATTTTTCTACTTGATTGTAGAAAACAAATGCAGCATCGCTGCGTGGGCGCTTAACTGGAAAAGGGTGGGGCGCGAGCCGCATGTAAATCTTGCGGCGGCGGTTTAATAAAAGGTGATTTTGATGGATTGTAAAAACGGCGGCGTGTGGCTAAAAATAAATCGAGTGAAATGATTAAAAGCAAAATAGGCAAAAGCGCCTTAAATTGTAATTTTTCAGCAAAGCCTGTAATCATTCCCACACTTTGCTCAGGAATGGTTTGTTTATGAATGGTTGCAGTTTTAAAGTTGCTTGAAGCTGCTTCTAGTTCATCGATATGCATGTGTATTCCAGCGCTAGAAACAGTGCCTAAGCCGAATAAATGGGCATGCAAAAAGGGCGAGATTAGCTGTAGCGCTACTAGCCAAAAAATGAAAACTTTAATGTGAAGTTTTGTGTTCAGGATTAAGTTCTTTTTAATCGGTTACTTAAATATACAGGCTTATTATGTCATTAAAATGAAAGGCTATTCAAATCATTCAAAGGATAGCTTACTTTTTTGATAAAAAGACTCTGTAAGTGATGTGTTATTCATTGAAAACACATTTATAATGTTTATGCTATTAAATAATAATTAAACAACTCCAAAAGAGAAGAAAATGACCACCAAAAATGCTGATATTGGCCTCGTTGGCCTTGCTGTTATGGGGCAAAACTTAGCCCTTAATATTGCCGATCATGGCTACACCATTGCGGTTTATAACCGTGACCCAAAGAAAATGGTGAATTTCATTGAAGAATGTAAGAAGAATGAGCCATCTCACGAGAATGTGGTTGGTCATGCAGATTTAGCTTCTTTTGTTCTAAGTATTAAACGTCC